>JBBQVH010000048.1:0-51820 GCA_038211695.1 Blastocatellia bacterium
CCAACCAACAACGCCGCCGAACGCGCCTTACGCCCGGCGGTGATTGCGCGCAAAGTCTCTCAGTGTTCAAAGAACGAAAGCGGCGCGGAAGCTTATTCGGCTTTCAAAAGCGTCATCGGCACCTTGAAAAAGAGCGGCGGCGATGTGCTGGAAAAACTAACCCGCTTGATCAGTCCCTGCTTGCCACAACAACCTGTTTCAGAAAATACATCCTGACACCTGAATTCAACGATCAATCTCGGAATTACGACATCGCCAAGTGCGGACTGAACCGCTAATCAACTACCCAAAACCATACTGAAGACACTTCGAACATGACTAACTATTGATTCTCCCTTTTCGTTTGAGAGAAGCAGGCCAACTAACGAAGCAAAAATACGTGTGTATTCAATGCTCTTCTTGAGAGTTCTGACCATAGATTTTTCCGATCGGTATGTGTCCAAACAGATTCATCTTCACTACTCTCGAATTCTCCTTACGATTTCGCTCAAAATACCTTTTAGATCGCTGCTGCCTGTTGCTTTGAATGAATGCGCGTCAATCGCCAGCGGAGCGCCAATGACGACCAGCGGAGCGCCGTATTTCGGCATGTTGATGGCCTGTTCTATGGAAAGGCCGCCGACCGCCTGGACAGGAATGCTGACGGCTTTGACAACCGCTTCTAGGTCATCCAGCGGGCTAAGCATCTTGCCTGTATCAGCGAAAATCCCATTGCGTTCGTCGAAGCCCGTGTGATGGACAATGTAATCCACACCCAGGTCTTCCATCCATTTCGACGCTGCGGCTTTGTCGTCGAAGACCATGTTGTCGCCCATGACTTTAACGCCGAAATCGCGCCCGGCTTTGACGACGCATTTGATCGTTTCCGCGTGCGCGCGGGCCATCACTACGACATGTGTCGCACCGGCCCTGGCCATCATCTCGGCTTCCAGATAACCGCCGTCCATAGTTTTCAGGTCGGCGATGATGGGATGGTTGGGGAACTCTGCGCGCAACGCGCGAACGCCGTGCAGGCCTTCGGCCAGAATCAGGGGCGTGCCTGCTTCCAGCCAATCCACACCGGCTTCGACGGCGATGTGCGCGGTTTCAATTGCTTCTTTAATGTCTGTCAGGTCGAGTGAAATTTGAACGATTGGTTGCATAGATAAAGTAAGAGGTCAAAAAGTGAAAAGGCAAAAGTTGAGAGAGAAAAAGTGAAGCCCATAATGACTCGCTGCTTTTACCTGTCAACTCTTGCCACGGTTACAAAGGATTTACAGATTGCCTTTAGCTTGTTGCTTCGCGTCTCCGTCTTTTGAGCAGGCTGTTAAACAAGTAGATAACAATGATTGCTGCGGCCACACCCAAGCCGATCTTCGGATAATTATGTTTGAAAATCTCGGTGGCTTGTTCGCCGTACTTGACCGCGATAATTCCTTCCAGCAGGAACCGAAATCCTCTGCCCACAATCAGCGCGGCAACAAATCGCCAAAGCTGCATTTTGAACGCGCCAGCACTGAGCACGAAAAGTTTGAATGGGAAGGGGGGAGGCAACACAGAAGCGAGAAGCATCGCCAGAATGTCATAGCGTTCCAGCATGTCTTCAACGCGTGCGCGCTTTTCCGGGCTGAACTTTCGCAACACCGCCTCGCCGCCTTTGCGCGCGGCGAAATACAGAATCAACGATCCAACGGTTGACCCGACCACGGCGGCGATGACGTACACGGGCATCATGGCGTGGTTGTGGTGCGCCAGCGCCATAATCACAACATCCGGCCCACCCGGCAACGGGATGAACGCTGAATCCATAAACCCGATTGCCAGAATTCCCAGCGCGCCGAAACCAATCAGCATCACCTGCAGCGACTTTAGCGTGCTGCCAATCCCGAAAAGAAAAGTTTTCATTTTTGAATATGAGTCCTGAGAGAAAGTAACGAGTTAGTCAGTGAATGAAACCTGCGCCTCACCTTTCGGTGTCTGCTTTTTCAGTCTGACCGTCAACCAGCGACCGATCAATATTAAGAATGTGATTCCCAGTAGCGCGGCCAAAACGGCAAAAAAATGATGTTCCATCCAGGCCAGCGTCATTTTCACTTCGTCGCGGTAAAAGTAAGCCAGGATGCCCCAGAAATAATATCGGGCCGTGCGCGCGATCAGGATCGTTAAGGCAAATCGCGCCGGTGGATAGTTGAGCGCCCCCGCTGCGACCACAAAGATCTTGAACGGCATTGGCGGTGGCAACAGCGCGGGAATAACCAGCGCGAACAATCCCCACTTGCGATACATCGTTTGAACGCGATCCAGATGCTTGGGATGAAATCGTTTGGCGACGAACTTTTCGCCGCTGCGAGCAATTCGATAGAGGGCCAAACAGCCAATCACAGAGCCAATCGCCGGAAAGAGCGGGAAATAGTAGACCTCGTGCGGGTTATTGGCAATCCGGGCAATGGTGATGTAATCGTTGACTTCCGGCAGCGACAACAGCGAAGAGTCCAACGCGCCTACCAGAAGCATGAGCGGTGCTGCCCAATACATCGGAGCGATGATCACTTGATGGGAAATTTCCAGAAACCACGATTTTAACCAGTCCAGCATTACATCCTCTTGATAAAACTTTTGCCCGGCAGTTGCCTGATTCTATCTTTCATCTCCAAACCGAGCAAAGCGTTCATCAATTCGGATGAACTCATCTGACTGGAAATTAGCAGTTGGTCGACATGGGCGGGAACGTCGGCAGAAAGGATTTCCAAAACTTTGCGCTCACTGTCTGACAAATCCACCGCTTCGAAAATCGGTTGGACATTCGATTTGCCTGAATCAGAAGAGGGGCGTTCGATGCCGAACAACTTCTCTTTCACGTTCAAAGGCAGTTCTTCAACTACATCGCGCCAGATTTGCACCAGCTTCGCGCCGTCTTTGATCAGGAAGTTCGGGCCGAATGAAGTCTGTGATGTGATGTTGCCCGGCACGGCGAAAACTTCGCGCCCCTGTTCATAAGCCATGCGCGCCGTGATCAGAGAACCGCTGTGTTCCGATGCTTCGATAATCAGGACGCCAAAACACAAGCCACTGAGTATGCGATTGCGGTAGGGGAAGTTTTGCGGCAACGGTGGCGTGCCCAGTGGGAATTCAGAGATAACTGCGCCGTGCGCGATGATCTGCTCTTCCAGCTTCTTGTGTTCTTTGGGGTAGGTTGTTTCCAGGCCTGTGCCGACGACTGCAACAGTCAGCCCATTGCCTTCAAGCGCGCCGCGATGCGCTCCGGCATCAATGCCTCTGGCCAGGCCGGAAACAATCGTCAATCCGTGCGCTGCCAGATCGCGCGACAGGCTTTCCGCCACGTTCACGCCGTAGGTCGAACATCGCCGCGATCCGACCACCGCCAGCGCAGGACGTTCACAAGCCTTCTGCAAATCACCGCGAACGTACAGTGCAATCGGCGGATCGTGAATCTCGCGCAGCAGTTCAGGGTAAGTTTCATCTTCCCGCGTGATGACTTGTGCGCCCAACTTTTCCAGGCGTTCGATTTCGGCGTTGGCTTTGTCCAAGATGGAAGAGTCGTGAAGTTCTTGAATCGTCTCCGGCTTCAATCCCGATTTTTCCAGTGCCAGCCGCGAGGCCGAAAAAATCTGCGCGGGCGAACCGAAGCGTTCAAGCAGTTGGTTGGCTGTGCGCGGCCCAATGCCGCGAATCATATTGAGCGCAATCCAATCGGCCAGATCAGCACGCATTGCGATGTTCCTCCTGAGGGTGAAATCCGAAGCTGGAAACGGCGCAGATTATAAGCACCGAAGCCGAAATCTCTATGACGAGTCAATCTGCGGCAAAGACCTTGTTGAAGTCTTTCTTTGACAGCGCAAGTTTTTCAATCTCAGTCAGCTTCTCGATCAAGTCTCGCACTTCACTTTGCGAGAGCAGTTGCCCTGTCCAAAGAAGACGTAGTACGTTTCCCAAATCAAGATAGCGAATTCCTTTTTGCTGACAGTAACGAATGGCGCGCTCATCATTGGATAGCAGCACTGCTTTGCGGATTTGTGCCAGCGCGATGGCTTCTCGCTCGCCATCGCCAAGCCTGGCAGGGTAGTTGAAGGTCAAAAGCTCCTCTTCAAGAGAAAGCGAGACAACCTTGATTTGATCGGTTTGAATGGCTTGCAGAACAGGTTCAAGGTAGGCATTGCCCCTCTCCAAACCTGCCTGTAATTCTTGTTTAACGGCAGGTGGAATGCCTATGCCAGAGCGTGCGAAAAGGCTGAGCAGCAAGGGAAGGACTTCACCGGCGGCCATTGAGCTGAGGACATTGGTATCGCTGATGACAATCACAAAATTCCCTCGCACCGTAGTTCTTCTGCCAACGCATCCATCTCCTTGGCTGTTCGATGACTTCTAATTGGGATCGTAATGTCTCGCTCCCTCAATTCGTCGAGAATGTCCCATCGCGTCACGCCAGCCAGAGCCGCCGCCCGGCTCATGCTACAAGCATCAGCCAGAAACAATTCGATTGCTTCAACGATAGTTGCGTACTCCGGCAAAGGATCATCTTCGTCAAGCGCAAGCAATTCAGCCAATCGCCTGCGCTCATCGTCGGGCAGCAGTCGCACGATAGCCAAGACGTCCATCACAGTGACTTTAGCGGTTGCAGTTGATGTTCCAGTACTCATTGTTTTAATCCTTTCGTCGTGAAGTTACAGACTGCCGACTGCTGCACCAGCCAGGTGCGATAAACGCTCGCCCATTCGCCAAGATTCAGCACCCAGCCATCGTCTTCCGTCTCTTCGCCAGTGGCGTAGGCGGCGGAGAAGGTTTCTGATCGCACCCCGTACCTTCGCTCAAAGGCCAGCAGGTCTTCTTCCAGCGCGTGGATGTCCGTCAAGATGCTTTGCAAGTTCATTGCATATCCCTTCAATCTGAAATTTTCTTTCTACGCTGAAACAGTACCATAATCCCGCCAACCAAAAATAAGCCGGTCAACATGCGCACCCAGCCTAGCGAAGCCAATTCTGATAGGCCTGGCAGGCTTAAACGCCAACTTCCCCAACCGGAGGCTTCAGCACTTGTTTGTTTTTTAGGACGCGGGGGCACGTCGTCGGTGACCATATAAAGCTGGCCATTGCGCAGGTACATCCGCTGCATCTCTTCCAAATTGAAGGGGCGCGCACCTCGGCGGTTAAACACCGAAATCTGATTGCCCGATTCATCGGCGGCGCGGTCGCGGTCAATGCCTTTGGATAATGCCAGCGCCTCGCCTTTCATCGGGAAGGTCGCGATCAGCTTCGGCGTGGGTTTGGGCGAAAAACCATAGATGTTGGCGTTTCCTTCCGGCGACATCAACTGCACCACGCGCAGACCGTTCTTGCCGTCGGCAACGTAGGCAAACAGCGAATTCGCCACCATTCCCAGCTTTACGTCGTGCGCGTCGTTGATCTTGCCTTCGCCGTTGAATGTTTGATCCAGCTTCGGTTTTTCGGGTTTTTCGATGTCCACGATGGCCACTCCGTTCTTGCCCGCTGCGACGTAAGCATAAGTGCGAGCCAGATACAGATTGTGCGCGTCTTCGATCTTGACGGTTGCCGATTCAACCAGGCGGGCTTTTTCAGGGACGGTGATGTCCACCACCTTCAATCCTTCTTCGTCAGTGACGAAGGCATAACGGAACTGAATCTGCACGCCTTTCGGGTTTCTGAAGCCCGGAATTTCAGCGACCAGTTTCGGTTCCAGCGGGTTGTTCAGATTGACGATGGCCAGGCCTTTGTCGCAGGTGATGTAGGCATAGACGCCCGCAATCGTGATGTTCGACGCGCCATTCAACGCGCCGCCGGGGTTGAAGGCCAGCGCGCGTTTCAGAAAGTTGTTCGACGGGTTTCCGTCCAGCAGCGTGGCCACACCTTTCTTCTTGTCGCCGATGACAACCAGGCCTTCCTGCTTGTCGCTGACGTAGAGGAAAGCGTAGATCAGATGGATCGGCTGTTTGTCGTCGCGGTATTCGGCTTCCTGATTTTCAGGTCGATGTTTGCGTGTTGGATCAACCGCCAGTGTCGAAGGCGAAGCGACGCCGGTCGCATATTTCGTGTTCACGTAAAACCGTTGGCCCAGCGGCGAAACCGGCGCGGTGGTGATGCGTTCGCTGAAGCCTTTGTTGTCAATGTTGGCAATGTCGTACACGCGCAGGCCGCCTGGGCCGTTGGCAACGTAGGCGTATTCGCCACGAACCTGAATGCCCAGAGCCTCGCCGTTGGCTTTGTGCTCGTAGGCTTCCTTCAGTTCGCGCCCGCCCTTTTCGTGCTTTGCATATTCGTCCGGGTAGGCCAGTTTGTGCAGGTCTGAACCGATGACGGCTTGGGGTTCGTCGCGTTCGGTGACGGCGACGGCGTGGATGCCTTCTTTGCCCGCCGCGACCCAGGCATACCGTCCGATGAAGTTGACGAAGTTCGTTCCCTGCATCAGCAACTGCGCCATGATCGCGTTGTTGTCGTTGGCTTTTGAAACGTGGCAGTCGCTGCACGTCTTGGTTTCCGCCGTGCTGACGGTATGTGGCACAAAGGTGCTGAAAGAGTGTCCGCTGTAACCTTCCGATGAAATAGTCTGCTGTTGCGAGTAGATCCATTCGCGGTTCTGGTTTTGCGAACCGACCAGCACGGCGCAAGTCGAACGCGTTGGCGCGACACGATGGCCGGTAACCGTCCCGTCTTTGCCCAGCATGTAAATGTCGTCACGCAGCGTTTGATAGTTGTACTGCGTGTAGTTGCGCAGATTGTCTTCGCCTTCGTTGTGCAGCATCGGCTTCTGTTTGTTGGCCGTCATCGGCAGATGGCAACCGAAACAACTGGTCGTCCACGAAGTATGACAGGCGTAACAGGCCATGTTGCTATTGGCGTGCGCCAGCTTTGATTCGTTGGTGGTTTCGCCCCAGGTTTTGCCATCGCGCTGTACGGTCTTGGCCCAGGCCGAAGCTTCGTTGTAATCGCGGCTGCGGTATTGCACATCGTCGTTGCCAAGCTTGACCGTTCGCGATTGCGCCGCGGTGTCCATTGTCTGCACCACTCGCCACCATTTACCGGGCGACACCAGCGAATTCTGCACCACGTCGCCCGCGCGCAAAGCCACCTCGCGCGGCTTGCCGTCTTTATCCAGTTCCGGCTTGCCATCGTCGCCAATCACCGTGCGCTTGGCTTCGGCGGTGATGCGCTGGAACATTGAAACGGTTCGCCCGCGTTCGTTGCGCGTTTTGATTTTTGTCAGGTCTTTGGTCGTGGTGATGACTTTGCCTTTGAAGCGGGCAGTGCCCGCCGCGGGGCCGGAAGCAGTCAAGCTGGCGGGTTTATCAACCGTGCCGTGGCAATCAATGCAATCCATCTGAATGGCCGCGCGCGGTTCGTTGTACAGGTTACCGTTGCCGTGAACGTCCGAACCGACGTGGCAATCAGCGCATTGCATACCGACCTTCTGATGCACGTCCTCCATATGGACGCCCTTCTTGAATTTGTCGGGATCGTCAGGTGCGATCTTCGATCCGCGCGCCGAGATCATGTTGCCCTTGCGGTCGGTTTTATAAACGTTGCGGAAGACCCAGCCGTGGCTGTGAAAGTCGCCGAACTGCGTACGAGTGGCCTTTGGGTTCACGTCCTGCCAGATATTGACCAGGAAGTTTTTGTCTTGTCCCCACAGGCCGCGCAGGGCTGAGCCTTCCGGGTTGCGGGATTGAATTTCGTCCTTCTGCTCTTCGCTCAAGTTCGGTTGTTTGGCCGGATACATCAACTTGCCGTCGGTTTCGTTGTCCCACCAGGTCATGCCGTAATAGCTGGTGACCATGTTTCCACCCGGATGAACGTGGCAGACCATGCAACTGCTGGAAGGCGCGCCCAGCACCATTTGATGCTTGACGGGATGTCCCGATTCGTTTTTCGGGATGGTCGGATCGGCGGTTTGCGTCAGGCCCGTATTGCCGAACTTCCCGAATTGAGCCGAATGTTTCGGGTCGCGGTCGTTGGCATACACAACGTGGCAGGACGTGCATCCTGACGAACGATAATCGCCGGGATTGTCGTTCGTGCCCAGCATCGAAAGCAGCGGGTCGAGCAATCGAGTCTTCTGCAAACCTAGAAAGACCGGATCGGTTCGTAATCGCGTGCCCAAGCCTCTGTCGCTTAACTTCACGTCCGGTTTGCCGGGAACGTCGAATGCATTTGGGCTGCCGATGTCCGACGGCAAGCCCTTCAGTTCGCCGCCGCGTTCAAACACGCGCAGGATGTTGCCCGGTTGTGTGATCTCCCATCGCGGCAGCGGCATGAGGTAAGGCAGAACGCCTTGCTTCAATGTTTCTTCGGCGGTCGGCGCGGGATTGGTCAAGATCATCTGCGGCTTGCCGTCTTTGCTGTAGCTTTCGCCGAAGTGGGCGTCTTTGAGCGGATATGCGCCGTTGTTGTAGAGCGCCGCGCCCCACAGCATTCCGCCGTGCGTCATCATGCTCTTCTTGTTCCAGGCCACTTCGCGTTCGTGGCATTTGCCGCAGGCCAGATCAGCCGCGCGAAAATCGCCGGGATTGATGAAGCGGATGTATTCGGCACTCTCTTTTAACCAACCAGCCGCCAGTCGTTCCGGATTAGCCGTGGACTTCCACAATTCGGGATTGCTCGGCTGGACGTGTGCTTTCTTCTTGTCCTGCGTCTCTGCCGGGTTGCCGCCGTGACAATCGGCGCAGCCAATGCCCAGATCGTCATCGCCATCTGCATGCATGGATTCCGAGCCGGTGTGGCAAACAATGCAGCCGGCGCTTTTCGGATTGATCTTCTTCTGGCGTGGCGTCTGTGCCGGGGCTTGGTCGTCGGTCTTGTGACCAACGACACCACTCACAACAGATGAAACCGCTTCGGTCTTACTGCGATTGGCCATCAGCAGGCTGACCGCAAGGATGATTGCGAGGCACGACAGAAAAAGAATCTTGATGCGCTTAATTGTCTTGGCTTGGTTCATAGCTTCAACCCTTCTATCTACAGCAGAGATGCAGTGGAAAGAATGAAAAACTCGCATTAACCGGTGGCAGGAAGATCAACCCATCAACTGCGCCATCATCGCCGCCGGATTCCAATATGCTTTCAGTGTTTGAATCTTGCCTTCGTCATTAACGGTGAACACGTCAATGCCTTCAAACGTGGCTTCGCGGCCAGTTTTGCCTAGCCCACGCGCAGACCATTTCACACCCGCTTCATTGCCGACAGCGAAGATTTGATCCGGCACCATCCTGATGTTTTCAAAACCGCCTGCCACGCCATTGAAAAAAGCGCGCAAAGCATCGTGCCCGGCCAGCGGCGGATTGCCCGGTTCGTAACTGACCGCATCGGCAGCGAAGGTGGCAATCCAGGCTTCGCAGTTGAGCGTGCTGATGGCGGTAAAGTAATCGTTGATAACTGTTGTGATTGCTTCTTGTGACATTTAGGTTTCTCCAAGTATAAGCTAGAAAATTTGTATTCCTTTTAGTTCGTGGGTTGCCAGATAAACTTGCCGGTTTTATCAATGTAACCAGTCTTCAGCCTTAGAGTTTCCGTCTCCTCGTTGATCTGCTTGATTCGTGCAGGATCCTTTTCCTTGGATGCAGCCTCCAGCAGACGAAGAGCTAACTCGTCGTTGGTTAATCCCGTGCTAACTCTCGCCACACCTTCAGAAAAGCTTTCTGCCACCGCGAACTTTGGTTCGATAACATATTGTCCTGCCCTATTGATGTATCCGAACTTCATTCCAAGGCCATTACGGATGCCAATAACTGCCAGACTTTCTCTGAATCCGTGCGCACAGTCATATTTGGGTTCAATCACAACCTTCTCGGTTCGGTCAATGAAGCCCCAGTTGAATCCAATTTTCACCGCAGCCAAGCCTTCAGAGAATGATCTGGAACTAGGGGAGCCTTCAAACTCCCCGCAAAACCCATAGTCAAACTGTGCTTGAATGACCAACTTGCCGACCAGATTGATATATCCAATTTTTCTACCTTCACCTAATGCCACGTATGCAAGCCCACCGGAAAAATTATGTACCTCGACAAACTGAGGTGTGATAATCCATGCCCCTCTCTTATCTATGAAGCCACATTTACAATCAATCTGGGTTTTGCATATGCATGCTCCGGCTCTGCCACTCTGGAAATTTCCAGCTTTGCCAAAAGGACCCTTGATTACGACCGAGCCAGTTTTATCTATGTACCCCCATTGACCATATTTGATTTCGACAGCGGCTAAACCTTCTGAAAAGGTGTTGGTTCCCATCGGACCGGCTCCAAATTTAGTTTGAATAACGAGTTTACCTGAGCGATCTATGTAGCCTAGCTTGCCAGCAGTTATGTAGCCTAGCTTGCGAGTAGTTTTTTCATCAGGTTTGACCTCTACTGCTGACAGACCTTCCGAAAAAAATGTCGCATGGTCCAGCTTCGGAGCAATGACCACCTTTCCATCCTGATTGATAAATCCCCATAAGCCACCAGCATGCTGCGGAGACCGGATAGCAAAAGCTGCCAGACCGTCAGAAAAATCGCGCGCGAAATAGGTGTCAGGAGGTAGTTCAATCTTGACGCGCCCCGTCTGATCAATGAACCGATATTGGCCATTTGTGGTAACCAGATACATCGTGCTTTTGTTCGTTTGACTCTGGCTTATGCGTGACCTGGCTCGTGGGCTTTGATTGCCGATCTTAGGTGTTGAAATTCCTGTGAAGAAAATCAGCCCCAAAATAAAAATTGCTGAAACTGTGCGCATAAGAACAACTCAGTAAACGAACTTCACCGTCACAAACGTTGACCACAGCGTCGGCGCGCCCGCGCCGCAGCCTCGCGGCGTGCCGTTGCAGTTCGAACTGAAGATGTCAGTGAAGCCCGTGGCGGGGCGCAAGCCCGATGCGCCGCCGATCAAAACAATGTTTTCATTGAGCAATGGCCGATAGATAAACCCGATGCCCAGATCGTGGCCGATGCCGTGGCGGATGCCGGGTTGGAACAAGACCAGTTCCACCGGCTCGGTGCGGTTCAAACGGATGTAGTTGTAGTTCAAAAAGCCGCGCAGCTTCGGCGTCACGTCGGCATCAATGCCGGCGGTGTAAATGGTGACGCCCGGATTGACGAAGTTGGATTGGCCTTCGGTCTTGCTGCTGCGAAGCGAAGGGATGAGGCTGCGCGCTTCGACCAGCGCGACGCCTGTTTGTGTCAGCCGGATGCCTTGCGAATTCCAGAAGCTGAACTTACCACCGGCGAAACTGGTGTTGTCCAGAATCGCGTCAAAACCGCGCGCCGTCCCATCCAGCGGTTTGGAATCGCCCGATGAATAGAAAACCGAAGCGCGGTAGCGGATGTAATCGCGATCAACCGAAACTTCACCGGCGGCCATCTGCGCATTGATGCGCGTGGGGCGGTTGGCGATCTGATTGAACGTGTCGCGTCCGATGGCCTGGTAAAGTGCGTGCGTGATGTTGAGCTTCCCGAAATGCCCATCGCCCGTCCAGCCGAAATAGCCCGAACGGATGCGATGTTCGGTAACCTGGCCGATCTTCGCGGGGCGCACCAGAAAGCCGTTTTCGTCGTAATGGCGCGAGGGGCGGTCGTCGTTGTAATGCAGGCTGAGCTCGGTCGTGTAGCCTTTGACGAAGGTGTCCTGCCGGAAGATGTTGGCAATGTAGACCTGCTGATTGCGGAAATCGGTCTGGCGGAAGTTGATCGTGTTCAACTCGCTGTTGGTCTCTTTTTCCAGCATGTGGAAGTAAACCAGATTGTATTGCCAGCGGTTCGAACGGAAGTTGCCGAACAGCCGCGCCCCCAGGTTCGAATCGCTGAAAATGAAACCGCGAAAGTCGCTGGTGAAAGGCTGAATGCCGACGCGGATCGAAGTCGTATCGAACTCCGGCGAACGGCCCCCATTACTGCCTTTGCCGCGCAGGAACGGAAGCAGTTTTGTCGTGTCACCCAGGCGATATTCGAAAAACATCTCTTCAATCGAGTTGAAACCATCCAGACGGGATTTCCCTTCGCGCACGTCAATGTTGACGATGCCGTTTTCGCGCGCGCGGAGCAGATTCAGGTTGGCGACGCCTGTGACTTTGAACCGCCAATCCACCGGTTTGAACGACGCGTCGCCGTGAAAGAGATCGGCAGAGAAAATGAAATTCTGGCTGAACGATTCCAGCCGCCCGCGCCCGAAGAATTCAAAACTGCCGGGAAGCTGCGAACTGACATCCTGCGGCACGGGCAGACGTTTGACGTTGAAATTGCTCTCGCTGGCCAGCGTGATGTTCAGAAAGGTGTGCTGGCCGATGATGGGATAATCGCCTTTCAGCACGTTCTGGCGATACGGATTTATGATCTCGCCCTTTTTGAATCGCGGATCGTCGGGGATGCCTACGCGCCAGCGATCTTCGATGACTTTGAAATCGGCGTCTTCGATGGATGGCTTACGGCTGTCGCGTGAAGGCCCCGCCGCACCCAGGGGCTTGTCTTCCTTCGGCGGCGGCGTTTGCTCGCCTGGCTTATTTTGAGGCTTGGTTTGGGGCGTTGGTTGCGGGGATGTTTGGGTTGAAACTGGTTGGCTGCCCTGTTGGCCATCTTGCTGCGCGGCCACGGCCATTGCGCCAAACATGAGAAAGAAAAACGTTAAAATGGTAATCCTGCTTCGCACCACTACGCCTCCTGCGACTGAATTTGAAGACGGCTTTTTGGGGATAAAGGATGCTGTTGATGACGGAAAATGACGCGAGTGACGGCGTCAAAAATGCCAAAACTGCCAAAGTGAATGACAACGAAATGTGGCTACTAACGGCTCTCAATTCGGAAACAACTTGCGCGCGCTGCTTAAAAGAATCGCCCACGAATTTATCGCCAAGCACGCAACGTGCAGGGTTGATAGCATAGCCTTTCCGGCCAAGTCAATCTTTCATTTCTTGCGCCATTTCTTCCGCTCAGGCCATCAATGAATTCAACTTTCAGGCGATTGAACCGCCAACCCGGGTGATACGTCGGATTTTACTGATTGCGTTCGTACGCAAGGATGAAGAATGGTTCGTTGCCGAAATTCGCGCCTTGCCGGTGCGGCGATTCGAAGCGCGCGACCAAATGATAGTTCTCTGTGATCCACCGCATCATTTCCTGGTTGTAATCGGCACCGAAGATGCGGTCACGAAATTCAGACGTGACCAGATTGGCGACCATGACCAGCGGCACGCGCCGGGATTTGATTCGTTCGATGGCGTCAATCTCTTTCTCATCGGTCAGAAAACCCGGATGGACGATTTCTTCGCGCAATGGATAAGGCCGCGCGGCCATAAAGTTAATCGTCGTTGCAACCGGCAATGCCAGCACATACTCGTCTGGTTTGGCATGCGCTTCGGCATAGCGAATTGCCGCCTGCAGCGGTTCGCCAATTTCTGGCAAAGTCACAAAGCTGCCGTGCGCGGAACTGACCGTAAACGTGTTGATCTTGCGAAATCGCCTGATGGAGTTGATGCCCAGTCCAAGGATAAGCAAGGCGATAAAGAACATCACCACTCGCGCGGTTTTGGCGCGAATGGCTGGGGAAGGCGACAGAAATAATGGCGCAGCCCGAAAAAGCAGATACAAATAGACGACGATTACTACCGGCAGGAAGAATGGTGTGTACGGCCCCGTTGTCGTGACGTTCAACAGCGCGCGCAAAATTGAAAAAAGACTGAACACAGCCAGCACGAACAGAATTCGCTGTTGCAATGAAGTGTGCTGCGCGGCCTTTCGCGCTTTCCACGCTCGCCAGCCGATTGCGCCGATCACCAAGGGCAATCCCAGAACGGCTGAAGCGAATGGCGTGACATCGTTGGGCACTTTTAGGAATCTGATTGCCGCCTCGCGCCCGAACACGCAGATCAGCAAGACCAGCCCGCTGAGCCTGAGCGTCTGTGCCCACCCTTCGCGCCGCTGGCCCTTGTGTTGCCAGAAAGAAAGACTTGCGCCAATCAAAGCCGTGGCCCCGGCATAAATTCCAAAGACCGCGCCTCCGGTCAGCGTAAACCACAATGATGTCGGCAACTTCGCCAATCCGCTGATGTGCCGGTTGAAGTAGACGAGCTGCGGCGGCATGTTGGTGAAGAGCACGTGATTGTCATTCAGCAGCACTGACAATGGCACGCGGCTTAGAATCAGGCCGTAGGCAACCGCCGCGATAATGATCACAGGCACGATAAAAAACAACGCTTCGCGCGCCAGCGGTTTGCGCGAAGAAACACTTTCCATCAACAACGCCGCGCCCACTGCCGCCCAGGCCGCCAACGCCAATTCCGGTTTTGAGATCAACGACAATCCAGCGAATACACCCGCCCACGCCATCGCCTTTTGCCGCCGGTCTTGCATGAATCTGATCGTGCAGACCAACGATGCCAGAGCGAACACAAATCCATAGAGCGCCGCATAAGCATAGGGCTGAATGTAATTGGCCGTGGATTTGATTGCGCAGATGACCAGTACCAGACCCGTTGCCAGCGCCGCTTCCCAGACGGTCATCAGCCGCCGCGCCAGCCAGTAAATCATCAGCAGGATCAGAACCGCGCAGATCGCGCCACTGAATTTCAGCGTCGCCAGTTGAATGCCGAAAATGCGATAGAGCAGCGCGTTGAAGTGTGGCGCGAAAGGCCCGTACAAAAACTGGACATCGGAATACAGGTGCTCTCCGGCCACGATGCGCGCGGGCAGATTCATCTCGCGTCCGTGGTCCAGCAGCGGCTGCGTCCATCGCTGCCACGAACCGGCCAGCATCGCAACGAACAATGCGGCCAGTGTCAGCAGGGCAACCCGGTCTTCACGGCCAAACGCGCGCGCAAAGACGCCAGCAGGAGGTTTATCTTCTTGGTTCATGAGGTATCGTGTGATGTTCTGCCGAATATGTTCTGCTTGATAAAACACGCGGAGTATAAACCACGATAAACGCCCATAAACAGGCCGCGGAAGCATTGGCGCAAGATTTGACTTCGGCTATATCAGCGGGCATCATCACGCGTCTTAATTTCCACGGCTGCATGGCAGCGTTAATACTGATAAAAGCATTATGGCAGAAGAGAGTTTGGCCCTGACGGCAACGCTCAATCAGCTTGCTGAACTGGACCGTTACAATCATTGGATCTACGAACAGATTGCTGCGGCGATTGGCAGCCGTATTCTAGAAGTCGGTTCCGGCACCGGCAATATTACACAGTTCCTGTGCGCGAATGGCCATGAAGTAATGGCGACGGATGTGGTGCCCAGTTACCGAAACGAATTGCAGCGATTGTTCGGCGCCAAGCCAAATGTCCAAATCGGCAAGTTCGATTTGGACAGCGAAGCTCCGGCAGAATTCATTGCCCGGCCTTTCGACACGGTTGTTTGCCTGAACGTGCTGGAACACATCGAAGACGATCTGTTCGCGCTACAGCAGATGCATCGCGCGTTATCGCCGGGCGGGAAATTGGCGCTGCTGGTTCCAGCACACCGAATCCTGTACGGCGAATTTGATCGCGCGGTCGGCCACTACCGCCGATACGAAAAACGTGAACTGACGGGCAAATTGAAACAGGCCGGTTTCGCCGTGCGCGAAATGAAGTTTTTCAGTTTGTTGGCTACGCTGCCCTGGCTTATTAATGGCCGATTCCTCAAACGCGACTATCTGCCCGCCGGCCAAGCCAATCTGGCCGACCGACTCGTCCCGCTACTCAAACTGGAAAAGCTCATCGGCCCGCCGTGCGGCCTGTCGCTGATCGCAATCGCACAGAAGTAATCCCAAATTTTAAATCCTAAATTTCAAATCCCGGATTTCAAATTTGAAATCCGGGAGCTAAGGTTTTCAATTATGCGTTGGTCAAACTACTTTATTCCTACTTTACGTGAAGACCCTTCGGACGCCGAAGTGGTCAGTCACAAACTGCTGCTGCGCGCTGGATTGATTCGCCAGCTTGCCGCTGGCATTTACAGTTACCTGCCGCTGGCGCAGCGTTCCGTCCTGAAAGTTTCCAACATCATTCGTGAAGAGATGAACGCCGTTGGCGGGCAGGAATTCTTCTTCCCGGCCATCCATCCGGCGGAGTTGTGGCAGGAATCAGGCCGTTGGTCGGTGATGGGGCCGAATATGTTCCGGTTGAAAGACCGCAAAGGCGGCGATTACTGCCTGGGCATGACGCACGAAGAATGCTTCACGGACATTGCGCGCAACCATCTGCGTTCGTACAAACAACTGCCGCAGGTCTGGTATCAGATTCAAACCAAGTTTCGCGACGAAGCGCGCCCGAAATCCGGTCTGCTGCGCACGCGCCAGTTCACGATGAAAGACGCGTACACCTTCGACATTGACCAGGCCGGTTTGGACAAATCGTTCGAAGCTCAGCGCCAGGCGTATTGCAACATCTACAAACGCTGCGGGCTGGATTTTGTGATCGTTGACGCCGACTCCGGCGCAATGGGCGGTTCGGCCTCGAACGAATTCATGGTTTATACCAATGCAGGCGAAGACATGGTTGCCAGTTGCCCGAAGTGTGGATACGCGGCCAACACTGAAAAAGCCCAGTCGAGTATTCCCGTAGTGGACGATGGCGACGGCAGCGAGGCAGCCGAAAAATTCCCGACGCCCAACGTCCGCACGATTGAAGATTTGATCAACTTTGAAGGCGGAGCAGCCGCCAACAAACAGATCAAATCGCTAGTCTATGTTTCCGTCGCCGAAAAAGGCAGCGAGTTCAAAAACACGCCGTTTCTGACATTGTTGCGCGGCGATCATCAGGTCAACGACGCGAAGCTGTCGAACGCGGCGGCTGGGCTTGTGAACAAAGATGGATGGACGCAGACCGCTGTTCGCCCTGCGCACGCCGAAGAGATTTTTGATTTGATGGGCGCGCACGCTGGAAGCCTGGGCGCGGTCGGCGTGACAAAGCTGCCGGTGATTGCCGATGAAGCGCTGCGTGGCCGCCGGAACATGACCACCGGCGCAAACGTGGACGATCATCATCTGCGCAATGTCAGCATCGAACGTGACATCAAAGTTACCGCCTGGTCTGATCTGCGCACCGTCGTTGAAGGCGAAGGTTGCCCAAAGTGTGCCGGTCCGGAAATTGGGACGCTGCGTGTGGCGAAAGCACTGGAAGTCGGCCACATCTTCAAACTCGGAACCAAATACAGCGATTCAATGGGCGCGCGCGTGTTGAATTCTGACGGCAAGGAAGTCCCGCTGATTATGGGCTGTTACGGCATTGGCGTGGAACGCATTCTGGCCGCCGCCATCGAACTGCACAACGACGAAGCCGGTATCCAATTCCCAATCACGGTTGCGCCGTTCCAGATCGTCGTTTCTCCGCTAAACATGAAAGACGCCGAAGTCAAAGCGACGGCAGATGGCATTTACAGTGAGCTAACAAAGGCTGGCGTCGAAGTTTTGTACGACGACCGCGACGAACGCGCGGGCGTCAAACTGAACGATGCCGATCTGGTGGGCTTCCCCTTCCAAATCCGCATCGGCCCGAAGAAGCTGAAAGAGGGCAAGGTCGAATTCTACGACCGCGCCACCCGCCAGGCGGAAGATGTGCTGGTAGCTCAGGCAGTCGAAATTGCGCGGCAACGCATCCAGCAGGCGTTGCAGGCGCTAAATGGTGTGAAGTAAGACATGGTATGCTGGCCACGATCAACGTAGTTTTACGAAGTAATTTAGATTCGATGGGGTGCGAAATGACCAAAGAAGAAGGAATTCGATTCAAAGAGAATTGGGCAGTCGTCAATCAGGTAATTATTGAAGAAGCGCGCCGTGCGACACTCGAAGAGCGATTGCGAGTTCTCAATTCTCTTTATCTTTCAGCTCAATCATTCCACTGGAATGAGCAATTGCGCGCAACTGAAGACGAAGCAATATGCGACCGTTGGCAAAGACTGCGGGAAAAACTCAGTGGAGCAGAAAGCCATGGCCAAGAAGCCGTCAGTGCCTAAGCTGCCTATTCCTTTAATCGAATCTTTACGTGATTTGATCATCTGGCTGGACGCCGAAAACATTCAGCAAGTGGTTATTGGCGGTGTCGCGGTAGCCTTGATCGCGCAGCCCAGAATGACAGAAGACATTGACGCAGTGATCTCGCTCGATACTGATCTGCTTGAATCTTTTCTTTCAACGGCCACTTCTTACGGTTTCGCTCCCCGCATTAGTGACGCCGCAGATTTCGCGCGCAGACGCCGGGTCATCCTTCTTCAGCATCAGCCGACGGGCGTCAATATAGACTTATCTTGCGGTGTACTACCATTTGAAGAAGAGATGATTTCGCGTGCACGTTCTCTAACCATCGGCTCACTGAAAATCAAAGTGGCAACGCCGGAAGACTTGGTCATTACCAAAGCCATTGCCCACCGGCCCAGAGACATCGCCGACATCGAAGCCATCTTAAATATCGAACCCAATCTGGACTTCGAGCGAATCCGGCATTGGGTCAGCCAATTTGCCGAAGCCCTGGAAATGCCAGAATTGCTCGAAGACCTGGAAAAGCTTCTTCGCCGATAATTCTTTCAGCCATTCACGATTTTGCCCACGCTTGTTTGCGCAATCGGATGATAGCCAGCGCGCGCTTTGGCGAAGATGGTCTTTGCGCGTTGCTTGCCTTCCGGCGTTTTCATCAGCTCTTCATACAAAGGCTTGATCAGCTTCTGCCGCCCAATTGAAGTTAAATACTCTTCCAATCGCGGATAGGCGGGCGTGTATTTGTTGCGGATCGCTGCTAGCAGCCAGACGTGCGCGATTTCGGCATTGCCGCTTTTTGTTAAACCGAACGCATCGTCCAGTTCCTTCATCTGTTTTTCGCTCAAGCCTGTCGGCAGGAATTTCAGGAAGTGCAGCCATTCCTGTGTCGTCCACTGTTTGGCGGGCAACTGCGCTGCTGGAATTTTTCCATCCCTCCATGCTTTGGCTTGCTCTTCGACTTTGGCAAAGGCATCGGATTGGGGCTTCGGCGCAGATGAAGGCAGGCCGGGCTTTTCGATCCATTCGTCAATCAACGTCGGGGGAACCTTCGCCGTAAGCTGCGGATTGGTGTCCAGCAGGTTCTTCTGCAAATACGCGCGGAAATCGCCGGTTGTGATGCTTTGGAAGGCGAAGCTGTCGAAGTAGCCTTTCAGAAATTGATCGAACTTTTCTCTGCCGAAAGTTTCTTCCAGTTGGCGCAGGAAGAGCGCGCCTTTTTCGTAAGGCACTTCCGTTGATCCGTCATCCGGGTCAAGGCCCGTCAGATCAATGTGCAGAATCTGATCGCGGGCGTCGTACTTGGCCAGCAAACCTTCCAGCGTTTGCCGGCCCAGCACCGCTTGCATCTCTTCGTTCGCGCGGCCGTAGATGGCTTCGACGATGCGGCGTTCCAGATAGGTCGTGACGCCTTCGTTCAACCAGAAATCGCGCCAAGTCGCATTCGTCACCAGATTGCCCGACCACGAATGCGCCAGTTCGTGCGCGATCAGTGAGACCAGACTTTTATCCCCGGCCAGAATCGTCGGCGTGGCAAACGTCAGTCGCGGGTTCTCCATTCCGCCGTACGGGAAGCTCGGCGGCAAAACCAGAATGTCATAGCGTCCCCAGCGATACGGCCCATAAAGCTTCTCTGTCGTTTCGACCATCTTTTCGGTGTCGGCCAATTCGCTGGCAGCTTTTTCCAGCATCTCCGGTTCGGTGTACACGCCGGTGCGTGCGCCCAAGCTTTTGAACGCAATGTTGCCCACGGCCAGCGCGATCAGGTACGGCGGAATGGCCTGCGCCATTTTGAAATTGTATTCGCCACTGCCGGGCGCTTGGGGTTGCTCTTCGGCGCTCATCACCGCGCGCAACTCTTTGGGTGTGCGAATGCGGGCCGAATAGGTGACGCGCACGCCGGGCGAATCCTGCAATGGAATCCAACTGCGGGCGTGGATGGATTCTGATTGCGTGAACATATACGGGTGCTGTTTACCCGCGGTCTGCGCCGGGTCCAGCCATTGCACGCCGGAAGCCGTTGGGTTGGATTCATATTCGATGCGGACTTTAGTGGCCTGTGCAGGTAACTCAATGGTCAGTGGCGCACCCAGGATTTTGTCTGTTGCGCCCAAGGTAAATTTCGCCGGCGTGAAATTATTGCCGTCGCCAAGGCTTGATGCCGCTTCTGCTTTCGTGATTTTCAGATCACGCGTGTCCAGGATCAGTTTGTCGGCATTGCCCCCGTCTAGCTGCCTGCGCTCAATCGTCAGCGTTGACGTACCTTTCAGCACTTTGCGGTCAAACAGCACTTCCAGATCAAGGTCAACATTCTTCACCCGCACCTGGTCAGGATTGCTGTATGAATGTACGTCGTGCGCCGGTTCAAGCGGCACACTTTGAATGGCGGGCGCGGCGGTCTTTTCGGTGGAACTCTTTTGACAAGCCATAACAAATATACTCAGGGTCGTAATAAAGCAGAAAGCCAACTGCCGAAATCTCATCTCTCACCTCATGAAAAAATAGTTGCGAACAAAGCGGGGAACCCGGATTTACGCCGATCCCTGCATTAGTTGCAAACGGGGTTGCAAGATTTGGTTGCAAGGCTGTTTCTGTCGCGACTAGACTCTGCGTTGCTATGAACTTTGAACAAGCCGCAGAACTTATTTCCCGCTCAGCGCGCATCGTGGGCTTCACCGGCGCGGGCATTTCCACCGAATCCGGCATCCCGGATTTCCGCAGCCCGCATGGCATTTGGGCCAACAACCGCATCATCGAATACAGCGAATTCATCAACAGCCGCGCGGGCCGCGTCGAATACTGGCGGCAGAAAGTAGCGATGTGGCCCGAAATGCGCGATGCCCAACCGAACGCCGGTCACCGTGCCTTTGCCGGATTGGAACGGCAGGGCCGATTGCGCGCGATGATTACGCAGAACATTGATGGCCTGCACCAGCGTGCGGGCAGCAACAACGTCATTGAACTGCACGGCACTACGGTCGAATGCGAATGCCTGACCTGCAGCGCGCGCCTTTCGATGGATGAGGCAGTAACAAGAGTCTCGGCTGGCGATCTCGCGCCGGAATGCGATGTGTGCGGCGGTTTGCTGAAACCCGCGACGGTTTCCTTCGGCCAATCCATGCCTGCGCTGGCAATGCGGGCGGCGGTCGAAGCCTGTCAGGACTGTGATGTTTTCTTGGCGGTGGGTTCTTCGCTGGTGGTTTATCCGGCGGCTTCTTTGCCGGATCTGGCCAAACAATCGGGCGCAACGCTGATCATCATCAACCGCACGCCGACTCCACTGGATGAGATTGCTGACCTGGTGTTGAATGAAGAGATTGGAAAAACGCTGCCCAAACTTATCAGTCTGGTTCAGGCCTAACTCAGCCTTTTCAGAAACTCTCTGAGTCTTTCAAAAGCTTTGCTGTCCCAAGGCCAAATCTTTGCTTGTGCCGCCCTTCCAACCTGAGGATCAGAAAGATTCTTTGTAGCCAGAAATGTCCACGTTTTCGCCTTCGCGAGATTGACGGGCCAACTTACACTTTTCGCGCGTAGGCAATTGTAATAGTCGTCCACACATTGCAAAACATTGACTTCATCGGCTACAGCTTCCAGGCAAACTGTTTCCAGCATTCCTTTATTTTGGCAGTCGGGAAGGATGAAGACACCAACCTTGATTGTCTTTTGTTCGACTTCGCCAATCTTATCCGGAGGCTCAATCCCAACTGCTTTCAAAGATGCGCAAACACTGGCGAAGCCATCGCGGGCAGGTTTGTCTTCAGCATCCCGGATGATGCCAAGGCGGGTTACGGTTACGATGAAGTCGGCCAGTTGCGTGAAGTCCTTCAGGTAATCGGTAAGATCACCAATACTGCCAAAATCCCTGACTTGAATTTGATCTTTGAAACCGAGGTGCTCAACCATTTCGCGGAAGAAGATTTCCGGAGTGCGACCTTCGACGAGAAGTTGGGCCGGCGCTTTGATCGGCCTCGAAAGGCTTTTTCTCTCACTCATCACCGAATCTCCAATTCCGTCTTCTCGGCCACCTCAATCATTCTTTGATCGTGAGTCACAACCTGAATTTCGCCTTTGACCATTTGCAGCCGATGCAAGGCGAACTCGTATTGCTCTCTCGACTGAAACACTTCGTGCGCAGCCTGGATGCATTCGTTGCTATGCGTTGTAGCAAAAATCTGCAGGTCTTCTTTGGCTGCAATCTCGGCAATCCCTGTCCATACATCCGGCAGAGCGCTGTGGTGGATTCCATTTTCGATCTCATCAATCAAGATGATCCTGGCTTCTTCAACCAGCATTTCGGCAAAGAATCTGAATAGGCGAATCACGCCTTGTCCAAGTTGCGTCAGAGGAATCAATTCCTTCAAGCCAACATCCGCATAAACCAATGGCTCGCTGCCGACTTTTAGGTACTGAATATCTTCCAGACGAGGCTCGACTGTTTTCAGAAGCTCAATCAGTCTTTTCTTCTTTTTCTTCAAGACTAATGAATTGAAAAGCTCGGCATCTTCGGTTGGTTGTGAATGCCGAGTGGAGCAGACCTTCAGTGGTAACAAACCCTTCATTGTCCTTGGTATATTGAATGAACCGGCTACGCGAGTGACTGTCTCAGAGCCTTTCATTTGATAGTGAAAGACAAGGTTCCGGATTGGAGCTTGGATTGATTCTTGATCAAGCTGAACTTCAAAGATTGGAGATTTGAATGGTTCTGCTCCATCCAGAAAGTCATTTGCCGATATTTGAATCTGTCCGACCGAATCATTTTGGTGTGGCAGCCATCGCCAAAAACTCGCGAAGTTGTCCTTCTGCTCCTGTTCGTTCGGTTCGCCGCTCGTCTTTTCCTGGCTACTTCGAAACGCTGAAGGGAATCGGCTGAACTCATTTTGATCCGCAAATAGTAAATACAATGCTTCCAGCACGCCGGTTTTGCCGGCATTGTTTTTACCGGCAATCAGATTCAATCGAGCCAGCGGCTCGATTTTGAGATCACGTAAGCCACGAAAGTTTTTGATCGTTAATGAGCTAAGCATGACATTAACCTTTGATGAAATTTTGTATTGAAACCCGGTCGTCAGGTGACTTTCGTAACACAGTGTTGCGAGTAAAGCCAAGCCGCGAGCTACGTAATGGCAGGCATAACAATTCCTCGGCATTCGCCGAAGCCAATTCGCCGGAAGCCTTCACGTTCACAATACCCGCGCAAGATCACTTCATCGCCGTCCTGCAAAAACTTTCTGACTTCGCCTGTCGGCAACGTGATGGGCTGTGCGCCGCGTTCGGTCAATTCGATCAAACTACCCTGGCTGTCTTTCGTCGCGCCTGACACAGTGCCGCTGGCCAGCAGATCGCCCGGGCGCAGGTTGCAACCGTTGCTTGAGTGGTGCGTGAGCATCTGAGCGAACGTCCAGTAGAGGTCTTTGGTATTGCTCGCGCTCAGGCGGTGCGGTGCGAGATTTTGCTGACGCATCTGTTCAGTCGCAATCAATACTTCCAGCTTAATGTCGAAGCCACCGTGTTCGCGGTTTTCTGGCGAATCCAGATAAGGCAACGGTTGCGGGTCGCCGTCCGCGCGTGGGAACGACGGCGTGCGGAACGGAGCCAGCGCTTCCATTGTCACAATCCATGGCGAGATGGTAGTCGCAAAACTCTTCGCCAGAAACGGCCCCAGCGGCTGATATTCCCAGCGCTGAATGTCGCGCGCCGACCAATCGTTGACCAGACACAAGCCGAAGATATGATCTTCGGCTTCAGTGATCGGAATGGGCTGGCCTTGTTCGTTGCCTTGCCCGACGAAAAAGCCGACTTCCAATTCGTAATCCAAGACCTTGCTGGGACCGAAGCTGGGCGTTTGCGCACCATCCGCCATTATTTGACCGCTTGGGCGGCGAATCGCCGTGCCGCTTGGGACAATGGACGAAGCTCGCCCGTGATAGCCGATGGGAATCCATTTGTAATTCGGCATCAGCGGCTGGTCGGGGCGAAACATCTTGCCGATGTTGGTGGCGTGATAGACCGAAGCATAGAAATCTGTGTAGTCGCCGACGGCCATAGGCAGAAGCAGATCAACTTCAGTCAGCGGCATCAAAGTTGGCTCGGCCCTTTTCCGACCCTCCTCAAACTCGGGATTGTCCGCGCGCAACAGCTCGCTCACTGCTTGCCGCAACGGCTTCCAATATTCAGCACCCAGCGCCAGCAAGGGATTGAGACTGCCATGTTCGAAGCAGGACGAAACTGCTACATCAGCATCGCCGTTAATCAACCAGTTGTTGGCGCACTCGGCTACATCAAGAATCTGATCGCCGATGGCCACGCCCAGACATGGCAGTGCGTCGCTGTCGCTGTCCCTTCGCATAAAGATAGCGAATGGCAGGTTCTGAATCGGGAAATCAGTATTTGGATCATTCGCCGATTCCACCCAGCTTCGCAAATTCGGATCGTGCGTTTCGTTGATGGTCGTGTTCATAAATTCTCGGTTTGCTCTTTGCCTTCCTGAATACGGCGCAGGATTTCGCGCGCGGTTTCGTCGGGCGATTGCGCCGAATTATCAATGATGATGCCGATGCCGGGATCGTTCAGCCGGGTTTGGTAATGGTACTGAATGCGGCTGCGTTCCCACTCAGTCAATTGCCGCGTGCCGCGATTGGTCAGCGAAACTTCCAGCCGGGGCCGCAGCGTGACGCAATGCACCGGCACATTGAGTTCAGCGAATTCGCGCAGAATCACGTCGTAATCTTCCGGGCGCAGCGGGTAGCTGAACACAACGTTCAGCCCGCGCCGGGCGAAGACTTTGGTGACGGCGATGGCGGCTTCGATGTTGATGGGAATGCTCTCTTCCAGCGGCATCCAGGCAATGAAGTCGCGCAGGCTGTCCACTTCAACGTGTGCCGTGCGGGGCAACAATTCGCACAGCCGTTTTGATACCGTGGTCTTCCCAGCGTTGATCGAACCATTGAGCAGAATGATCATTTGTGGTCAAAGCAGATGAAGTCGTTGTAAATCTTCAATCGGTTCCGTGAACGAACAGGAACCGAAGGCGATGGCAAACAGGTTTCGCGCGTTGCGCAAGTGTCCGACGTCCAGCATCTCATCTCTCCAGAAAACGCAGCCCTGTTCGAAGCGAAACGCAGTGGGCGAAGTCTCTTCCAGTAACTCGGTCAAACTTTCAACGCCCATTCCATTTTGCGCGAAGGCCGCCGCCAGGAAGACATTCAAAAATCCATGCATCATCGCCGTCGCGCTGTCCGGCTTGTACGTCAGCCGATTGACCGAACGCAGCGGATGATGAAGCCCGGCCGTGGCCTTGAAGCCGACGTCCTCTTCGGCGCAGATTGAAATAAAGCGCGCCAGATTGTGCGCCGAAGGAAACGCCTCCTCTGTCACGCCGCCCGTGCGGACTTTGGCAAATGCGCCCACCGCGCCGATGGCTTTGATCAATTCAGCCAGTTCTTTTGAATCGTCATGGATTGGAATCTCAATGAAGCATGTCAGAGTCGGATGCATTATGCGCATTGCGGCTTCGAGTTCAGCGATGGTCGCGGCTTTGAATTCGATGGTGTCAATCATCGCGATGCAATCTGCGCCAAAGGTTCGCCGTCGGCTGAAGCGATTGATGTGGGCAATATCGGCTTCCAGGTTTGCGCCGCCCAGCACGCTCAGCTTCCAGTGCCCATCGTTACTTTCGTGCGGCCAGTATTCGGCGGCGGCTTGTTCAAATTCATCCAGCCGCGCTGCCGGGACAATAAACCGTCCGAGCATCCAGGTGTGCTCGCTTTGACGATAGGCGGCGTAGTTCTTGACTGCTTCGGCCATGCTCAATTCGGCGGGTGGGAAGAGGCCTGCGTAATCAATTAAATGTTCAAGCAGGAAACGAAAGGTTTTCATGACGGTTATGAATAAATTGCGTCAGAGCCGCAAAAAGAAAAGCACGTTGTGCCAAGCCTCAGCTTCCGTGGTCGCCCACAGACGAATCAATCGTTCAATCGCGTCGTGATACGGCAATTCTTGAGGAATCAAGACAACGCCCGGACTGGGTTGAGTTTTGATAAAGTGTGCGAAGTTCTCCGGCATCGTGCTGACATCGTGGGAAACCAGCAATCTGTTTTCATCAGCCGCGATTTTCAGTACGTTCAGATCATCAATGCCTTCAAGTCCAGCTTCGTTGGCGGTCCGAAAATCAATCACAGGCTCGCGGCGTTTCACGCCTTTGACGATTGGGAAACGCAAGTCGGCATCGGCTTGAAAACGAATCTTCACGAGAAGACCTCTTCCGTCGTTTCCAGATGGCGGTATAAAAGCGGGTGTGAGACGCGTGATTGTTCAAGCAACCGATCGAACTTGTCACGGGTCTGCCGTAGATAAGCGTCAACGTCGCCCTTGTGAGCCAGATAGTAAGCGACTGCACCGTACACCTGTTCAAGCGACAACGTCTCGAAGTTGTCAACGATGCTTTCCGGCGAAAGCCCGCTCAGCCAGTCGTAAACAATCGAATCAAGTGACACACGGCTGTCTGTCAGGCGGTATCCACTTTCTGTTTGTGTGACGTAGCTTTTTTCCATTTACTTGTCCTCCGTGCTGCGACGCTCATTGTATGCCGCTGAAATGTTTCTTCAATCCTTGCCAGCATTCAAAGTAATCGCGCTGCAATGCAGGCGTTTCCATCGCGTACTTCGTCGGGCAGATGACCGAACGCGATTCGAACATAAATGCCAGCGTGTTTTCGTATCGCTGGGGCACAAGCTCGGCGCTACTGGCCTTCTCAAATGTATCGGCGTCCGGGCCGTGGCCGGACATGCAGTTGTGCAGGCTGGCACCGCCAGGCGCGAAGCCTTGTTCCTTCGCATCGTATGCACCGGTAATCAACCCCATATATTCGTTCATCACGTTGCGGTGAAAGTACGGCGGGCGGAAGGTGTGTTCGGCAACTACCCAGCGGGAAGGGAAGATGACGAAATCTACATTCGCAGTTCCGGGCGTGGCATCCGGAGAAGAGGGTGTCGAAGTCAGCACGGTGAAGATCGAAGGATCGGGATGATCGAAGCTGACGGAGTTGATCGTGTTGAATCGCGCCAGATCGTATTTGTACGGCGCGTAATTGCCGTGCCATGCCACCACATCCAGCGGTGAATGGCCGATCTCCGCTTCCCACAGATTGCCTTGAAATTTGGTGACGAGCCGGAAGTCGCCTTCGCGATCTTCGTAACTTGCCACGGGCGTTTGAAAGTCCCGCGCGTTTGCCAACCCATTCGCGCCAATCGGCCCCAAGTCAGGCAGCCGCAGCAGCGCGCCGTAGTTTTCGCAGATGTAGCCGCGAACTTCGGCGTCCAGCAGTTCCACGCGAAAGCGCACTCCGCGAGGTACAACGCAGATCTCGCCCGGCGTAACTTCCAGCACGCCCAGCTCCGTGTGAAAGCGCAACCGTCCGAGTTGCGGGACGACGAGCAATTCGCCATCTGCGTTATAAAAGAACCGATCCTGCATTGAACGGTTGGCGGCGTAGATGTGAATGCCGATGCCGTCATTGCCTGCGATGGTAATCAAACCATCAACGAAATCGGTCGGCTCAGCCGGAATCGGCAGCGGATTCCAACGCAGTTGATTCGGCGTTGGCGTTGCTTCGCTGAAGGGCCCGCTGCGCAGCAGGCCATTCGGGATTTGTTTGAACGGTTTGTGCTGCACCGACGGGCGAATGCGATACAGCCACGAGCGGCGATTCGCATTGCGTGGCACGGTGAACGCGGTGCCGCTGAGCTGTTCGGCGTACAAACCGTAGGAGACTTTCTGCGGCGAGTTTTGCCCTTGCGGAAGTGTGCCGGGCAGGGCTTCGGTAGCGAATTCATTGCCGAAACCGGATTGGTATTGAAGTGTGTTCATCACAGAAACGTCGCGATCTGATCAAGCGGCTTCTTGCCAATGTCTGGCACCACCGCCTCATCTGCCGGATAGCCGACAACCAGGATCAGAAATGCCTTTTCGTTCGCGGGCCGTCCCAGAATCTCGTTCAGGAATCCCATTGGACTGGGCGTGTGCGTCAGCGAAACCAGCCCCGCGTTGTGCACCGCTGTAATCAACATCCCGGTCGCGATGCCGACCGATTCCTGCACGTAATAGTTTTTCACTTTGCGTCCGTCAGGCAGCACGCCGTAGCTTTGCGCGAAGATGACGATCAGATAGGGCGCGGTTTCCAGAAAGGGTTTGTCTTCGTTCGTACCCAGCGGCGCCAACGCATCCAACCATTCCTGCGGCGCGCGTTGGGAATAAAACTCGTGCTCTTCTTTTTCGGCTTCAATGCGAATGCGATGTTTGATCGCCGGATCGCTGACCACGACGAAATGCCAGGGTTGCAGGTTTGCGCCGCTGGGCGCGGTTCCGGCGGCGAGCAGGCAATCTTCAATCAGTTCGCGCGGCACCGCACGGTCGGAAAAGTCGCGAACCGTGCGCCGCCGCTGCATCTGCTGGCCGAACTCCGTCGAGCGATGTCGCATCTCATCCGGCGCGTATTCATGCCAGCTTGTCAGGGGAAGAAACTTCGGATCGGCCATACCGGTTTTACTCCACGGCTTTCACGTCAGTCACAAAGTAATCCGTTTCGCCGAAACATTGCGTCGGGACGCCTTTGTGTTGTTCGTAGCTGATCGCCACACGCTTACCGATTGACTGGTTCAGTTTGGCGGCAACGGCGTCGTCACGAACGCTGAAATTGAAAATTTCCGGTGTCGTGCCGGGGATCGAAACCATCGCCATCTCGCCTTCCCAGGTTTTGCAGACCCAGCCTTTTTTCGACAGCTTCTGCACATAACCGGAGCGTTCGCCTTTTGAATAGCTCAAATGCAAAGCGCTCCAAGTGTAGGCCGCAAAGCCGCCGACGATCAGCACCACGACGGCCACTGCAATCAATAGAAATTTTTTCATCAGAATCCCTCTCTTATTGTTGGAATTTGGGGAGTCAACAGCCACAGCATCAGAGATTCCTTGAACCTCAACATCTGGAATCTGGCCGCATCATAACAGCATCACACCAAGTTGCCGCGTCGGTCTTGCTCGCGTTCGATGGCTTCAAATAAGGCTTTGAAATTGCCCTTGCCGAAACCCTGTGCGCCTTTGCGCTGGATGATTTCAAAAAACAATGTCGGGCGATCTTCGACCGGTTTGGTGAATAGTTGCAGCAGGTAGCCTTCTTCGTCGCGGTCCACCAGAATCTTTTGTTCGCGCAGGATGGCAATGTCTTCGTCAATATTGCCGACGCGATTGCCGAGCAGTTCGTAATAGCTATCCGGCACCTCCAGAAAGTCCACGCCGTTTGCGCGAAGCTGCCCGATTGTTTTGACGATGTCTGTCGTCAGCAACGCGATGTGCTGGACGCCCGCCGCCTGGTTGAATTCGTTGTACTCTTCGATCTGGCTTTTGCGCAGTCCGGGCGCGGGTTCATTGATTGGGAACTTGATGCTGCGGGATTCGTTGGCCATCACCACGCTGTTCAGCGCCGTGTACTCGGTCGAAATGTCTTTGTCGTCGAAGGTCATAAAACGTTCCAGTCCCAGCACGCGTTTGTACCAGTCTTCCCACACGAGCATCTGTCCGGCTTCGACGTTGGCGACGTAATGATCCAGCCGTAGCAGGCCCGCGTTGCGCCCCGGCGCTTTCGATTCGACAAAGTCCGGCATAAATGGCCCATCGTAATTTCGCTTTGAGAAAAACGAATGGATCGTATCGCCGTAAATCTTAACCGCCGACCGGCGTGCTTCACCGCGCTCGCTTTTGATCGTGTATGGCGCAACCGCAGGCTCAGCCCCGCGCGCCACAGCCTGTTCAAATGCAAAATCGGCGTCATCCACTTCAAACGCAATGTCGCGCACGCCATCGCCGTGTTTCAGGATGTGCAGGCTTGACCCGTCGCGCGGGGTATACGGCGTTGTCAGCAACAGCCGAAACGTGCCCTGCTGCATAGCATACGAACACTGTTCGCGGTTGCCCGTCTCCAGCCCCGTGTAGGCAATGCGGTCAAAACCGAACGCATTGCGATAGTAATAATCGGCCTGCTTTGCATTGCCGACGTAAAATTCAATGTGATGGACTTGTCGGATTTTCAGTGGATTGTTCATAAATTAACCACCAAACCTTTTCCAAAGGTAGTTATAACTGATTATTTGAACTGCCTGGGTTGACAGTCTATACCCCCGTTTAGTTAGTCGGATTAAGTATTTGGCAAACTCCAAGGGCGGTTTATTATTGCGTTGCCTGGAGAAAGCGGCGGCTGCAATCTCACCAGCGAATAATAGTTTTACATTCAGCAAGCCATTACTAGCATGCTCTACCTCCATTTTACCGACTGTGCTGTAAGGAATATCTTTAAGTGAGGATATTGCTGCTGGGTGCCCGAAGTGGCCACCAATATCATTACGAACATCTTTTAGGAATCGTTCGTGGCCAGCGAAAAATGAGACGGTTCTTCGCCATTGAATGCAGCTTCTTCTGTCAAAAGTATTCTTGATTTCTTGAAAATCTGAGTCTTGGTTTAAGAGTCTGAATGTTTCTGCCATTTCAACTAAAGTTAGGATGGAACGGCGCACAAAATAATGCCTACGATATTTATCCCCAATCTGGTCGAGGCAAAGAATTTTTTCTTCAATAATCCCTGAATATTCTATGCGAAGGTCTTCATATAAAACGGCAAGACGCGCTACATGTGAGTTAACTTGTGAAAATGGCAATGCTGAGCCAAGTGGTTTGAAAAGTGTTTTTGACTTCAGTCCCATACTTTTATTGGACGCCCCCAAGTATTTTAACAATCCGCCATCGGCATGCCGACCGGCGCGACTTCCCAATCGGCGACTTTGCCCAAACAGGTATTGCAAAACCTCTAAACCAATTCAGGAACATTGGCTATTTCGTAGCGCTCAATCATTTCGCCAATAATCTCCATCAGTGAAGCCAGTGGATGGGCTTCATCTTCGCCGACCTCATCAGTCAGTTCATCGAGTATTGCGGCAAGATCGTTGTAGTCACCCTCCGTTCGCGGGACGAAGAGCGTGTCTGATCTGTTATTGGCCATGGAGTACTCGTTTGATGCTTGTATCAGTCCCATCAACATCAACAATCAAATCACCGCCACGCTGTCCAATGTAATCTTTCGGCCCGTAGTTAATTCGCCAGCAAGCCTCGCCATTGGTCATCTGAGTGACGGTAACGATGCTTTGGCGCACATCTACGCCCAGTTCAATCGCACGCTTATTGGCTGCCGCAACTACGCGCGCCAGTAAAACAGCCAAGTCATCTTGCAAAACGTCAGAGCTAAGAACTGCAGCCATAACTAACTCCTATTCTTCAGAGAAATACTCTTGTGTATCGCTCAACTCGCGCACGCGGCCAGCGGGAGTGATCAAATAGATTGTCTCGGCGGAAATGACGAATTCTCCAACGTAGTTTTCACCTTTCAAATCCGGGTCATCCCGCACTGCGCGTTTGTCGGTTTCACTCGGTTCTTGAAGATAATCATCGCCTGTATTTGGATGAGCATGAAACGACGCGATGATCTCGTCTTCCCCAATTTTGCAATCAGGGTGTGACGGCAGACTGATCGTATCTTGTGTCCCTCGCTGCCAGCGCAACACGGTTACTTCGCCGGTTGAATCCCGGAGAATGAAACCGCCTTCTTCGTGCCCGCCAAAAACTCCGGGGTGTGAATCAGTCCAGGCTTTTTTGAGTGCCGCCCGAACACGTGAATCGCTCAGAATTAGGAAATGCGCTTTTGCCATGCCCTGCGATTCTACTCCTGTGCAGCGTGTTGGCTCTACCAAACCACATTCGGCACGCCGACCGGCGCGACTTCCAGATCGCCAGTCTTGCCGAACCGGCGAATAAATTTCTGCGTCACCTCTTTCAAATAGGCATACGACGGAATCACGAAAAGCTTCGGCTGCATGTCGGAATAGTCGTAGGAAGTGTGGATGACTTCTTCCAGCACGAAGGGGCGGCGTTCGACCTTATCTGAAAAGGCGTGTTCCAGTTCACTGAACGATGACAGCAGACCCGCGCCGAAGGCTTTGACTTCGCCTGCTTCTTCGATCAGACCGAATTCAACCGTGAACCAGTACAAGCGGCCAAGCTGTTCCAGTTGTTCGTCGCTGGCGATGACTGCGCCTTTGCCGATGAATTGCGAAAAGTCCGCGAAGTCCTGAATGGTAAACATCGGGATATGGCCGATGGCTTCGTGAACGATGTCGGGTTCGGGCGTGTAATCGGGGCGCGAATGATGGCGCAGGTACTGCGTTGACATCATTGTCCGTTTGCCCAGCCAGCTCAGGAAGGCGCGCGTTTCAACCAAGCCTTCGATTGGCGCCAGGCGAAAGCCCGTCGCCTGGGTCAGCTTGGCGCTCAGTTCGCGAGTTTGCGGAATGCGGAAAGAAGAGATGCCCAATTTCTGTTTGGCTTCCAGATACAGCGAACAGGCGTGCCGCGCATGGCCTTTTTCAAGCTGGCGAGATACGTGCCGCCAGACGGCGGTTTCCTGTTTGGTGTAATCAACTTCGGGAATGAGATGCTCGGCATCCAAACGATACTGGCGCGCCAGACTGGCAATGTAATCCCGCCGTGCGCGGTAGGCCGGATCGTGCGCGCCGGGATGATCCAGCGGAAGCAGGCTGATCTGCTCAACGCTAATCTCCTGCGTCAAAAAATCTTCCTGTGTTCGTGCGGTTGCTCGTGACATTTCTTTCCCTCCCGGCAGTCGCCGGTTCGGCTTATGCTCCTGCGCCAGCGATGGCTTTTTGCCCAATTGGGTGCAGCCAGTGTTTGAACTCCGGTTTGTGCCCGGCGACGATCTCGAAAAAGGTCTGCTGAATCTTTTCCGTCATTGGCCCGCGCGTACCTTTGCCGATAGGCTCTCCATCCACTTCGCGGATCGGGGTCATCTCAATCGCGGTGCCCGTCAAGAAAGCTTCGTCTGCATTGAGCAGTTCTTCCAGCTTCAATGCGCGAATCTCAACTTCATAACCCAAGTGGCGCGCAATCTGAATTGCGGAATCGCGCGTGATGCCCAGCAGGATCGAAGAGTTTTGATCGTTGGTCAGCAGCTTGCCGTCTTTGATCAGGAAGATGTTTTCGACCGCGCCTTCGGCCAGATTGCCGTGCATGTCCAGCAAGATAGCTTCGTCGAATCCGCGCGCGGCTGCTTCGCGCACGGCCAGAATCGAGTTCAAGTAATTGCCGGTCGCTTTGGCTGTCGTTGGAATCATGGACGAATGGAATTTGCGGTAGGGCGAAACGGTCACGCGCATGCCTTTGGTCAGCTTTTCCGCGCCGAAATCGTTGGGCCATTCCCAGGCGAGAATGTTGATGCCCGTTGGGCAGGTGGAGCGAATGCCCAGGCTGCCACTGTCGAAGTAGGCTGTTGGGCGAATGTAACAGTTGTGGAGTTCGTTACGGCGAACGGTTTCGCAAATGGCGTCATTCAACTGCTCCGGCGTGTAAGAAACATCCAGTTGATAAACCGCTGCCGAAGCATAGAACCGATCCATATGCTCTTTCAGCCGGAAGATGTTTGCGCCTTCGGCGGTGTCGTAACAGCGAATGCCTTCAAAAATGCCGGTGCCATAATGAAGTCCGAAGGCCGTTGAATGAATCTTCGCTTCCGCAAACGGCAGGAACTTGCCGTCCTGCCAAATCCACTTTGTTTTCTCGAATGACATGGTTTTCCCCTCTGCAAATGTTTGAACCTTGATCTATTGATACGATCGCAGATGATAAGTGCGATGGCGAGAAGAAAGAAGGAGAGGTCTTCGATATTGCGGCTTGGCTGGCTTACTTCGTTGGGTTTCCGGGCGGAACCACTTCAGAACTTTCGGCGCTTCATCCAATCGCCCTTCAAAAACAAAAACGCAGGCAACGGCGATGTTTGCGCCGATTGCCTGCGTTCCAGATCAGATTTGTCCTGGAGCTATTCGTCGCTGATCGTGACGTTATTCATCACATCGCCCGCGCGAAGTTTCTGCGCGGCATCCATTCCTTCGGTTACGCGCCCGAAAACAGCATAGTTGTTATCTAGAAAATCCGCCTTCCCCAGCGTGATATAGAACTGGCAACTGGCGCTGTTCGGATCATTCGACCGCGCCATCGCCACCGCGCCCGCTTCGCCGTGCTTCAGGCTGGCGCTGACTTCCAGTGGGATTTTCTTGTCCGAACTGCCAGTACCCGTGCCGTATGGACAGCCGCCTTGAATGACGAAGTTGGGTTCGTAGCGGTGAAACTTCAGCCCATCATAAAACTTCTTTTCGGCCAGTTCGATGAAGTTGGCCGTCGTGATCGGCGTTTGATCTTCGTACAGCGTGAATTTGATCGTGCCCTTGCTGGTTTCGATTGTTGCAGTGCGATTTGCCATATTGATTGCTCCTCTAACTAAAATGTACAGCAGCCTGTCGAGGCTGCCGGTGGCCTTCGGGAAGCGCCACTTGCGATAACCTCAGCAACCTAGACAGGTTGCTGTACAGAAAGAATGAATTTTTCAATGGCCTGCGCCACGCCGTCCTCTTCGTTCGAGGTGGTTAGCGCAAAGCCCATCTGTTTCAACTCGTCTTCGGCGTTGGCCATGACTACGCCCAGTCCGGCGTAGTGCAGCATGGTCAGGTCGTTGTGATTGTCGCCGACGGCCATAATTTCTTCGCGGGCAATGCCGTGCTGCGCGGCCACCACCGCCACGCTGCTTCCCTTTGAAGCCGTCGCGCTCAACGCATCCAGGATGCTCAGATCCACCGAACGGTAGCGGGTCTTGGACAGTTGGATTTGCCCTGCCATTGCTTCAGTCAGCGTTTCGGCGAGCTTATCAATCGGATCGCAGCAGCCGGAAAACATCATTTGGATTGGCGCGGTTTGCACATAATCCAGCAGGTCAGGGACTTCGACGACTGCGTCGCGATACTTATCAAGGTAACGATGCATCGCGCGGTTCTTTTCTGAAATGCCTTCGATGACCATTGTGCCCATTCCGTGCGGATCGTCGCAGCAGATCATATCCACGTTCTGATGGCGGCCAATCTTGATGATCTGGCGCGCCGTGTCTGCGTCCAGGGGATGAAAGTCTACCGTTTCCAGCGTCTCGATGTTTTTGGTCAGCGCGCCGTTGTGGGAAACCAACGGGATGTCCAGTTCCAGCCGCAGCACCAGTTCGCGCGCCGAACCGAAGCGGCGGCCTGTGACCAGCACGACGAAAACGCCACGTTGGCGGGCTTCGTTGATTGCCTTGGAGGTGCGCGGCGAGATTTCTCCGCGAGGCGTGAGCAGTGTTCCATCTATATCGAGTGCGAGAAGTTTGACCGGCATAAAGAGATGGCAATCTAACATCGGCCTGTATGAAATTCAATTTTCAGATTGCCGCTGCTTGCCGGTTACTTGTAGTATGCGCGTTCCCATTGCTCCCCGATGACCCTCACTTGAAAGATATTCATCTTGAAGGAAGATTCATTCCCACTATGAAAAAAGCATTGATTACAGGCATCACCGGGCAGGACGGCAGTTATTTGACCGAACTGCTGCTTGGCAAAGATTACGAGGTCTACGGTATCATCCGCCGCGCCAGCACCTTCAACACCGAACGCATTGACCACATCTATCAAGACCCGCACGAATCGGGCCGTCGGCTGAAGCTGCTCTACGGCGATCTGAATGATGCCAGTTCCCTGAACAAAATTCTGCGCGACGTGCAGCCGGACGAGATTTATAACCTCGGCGCGCAATCGCACGTCCGCGTCAGCTTCGACATTCCCGAATACACGGCAGAGGTTGGCGCGCTGGGAACCTTGCGATTGCTTGAGGCCATTCGCGAAACGGGCTTGAGCAAGACAAGGTTTTATCAGGCTTCATCGTCAGAGCTTTACGGCAAGGTGCAGGAAGTGCCGCAGCGCGAAACGACGCCTTTTTATCCGCGCAGCCCTTATGGCGCGGCCAAACTCTACGCTTATTGGATCACAGTCAATTACCGTGAAAGCTACGACCTATTCGCCTGCAACGGCATTCTGTTCAATCACGAAAGCGAACGGCGGGGCGAGACGTTTGTTACGCGCAAAGTGACGCGCGCGGCGGCGGCAATCAAGCTTGGCCTGCAAGACAAACTCTTTCTGGGCAATCTGGATGCGAAACGTGACTGGGGACACGCCAAAGATTATGTCCGAGCGATGTGGATGATGCTGCAACAGGACGCGCCGGACGATTACGTCATTGCCACGGGCGAAACTCATTCGATTCGTGAACTGCTGGGCGAAGCCTTCGGCCATCTTGGTCTGGATTGGCGGCCGCGCGTTGAAATTGATTCGCGCTACTTTCGCCCGGCAGAGGTGGATTTGCTGATCGGCGACGCGACCAAGGCAAAAGAGAAGCTCGGCTGGCAGCCGGAGATCACCTTCAAAGAGTTGGTGCGGACGATGGTGGATGCCGACCTGGCTGATTTGAAAAAGAAACACAATCTGAGTTGAACCCGAATTGAACCCGAGTTGAAGAAGATGACGAATCAATTTCCTTACGAACGAGTAGTGGTGACGGGCGGCGCGGGCTTTCTTGGCTCGTACGTGGTTGAAAAGCTGCGGCAGCGTGGCGTTGAGAATATCTTTATCCCTCGGCGCAAGGATTACGATCTGGTCAGAATCGAAGACGTGCGGCGGTTGTACGACGATGCGCGGCCTGACCTCGTGATTCATCTGGCGGCAGTCGTCGGCGGCATCGGCGCGAACCGCGTCAATCCGGGCAAATACTTTTACGAAAATCTGATGATGGGCGTGCAGTTGATGGACGAAGCCCGGCTGCGCGACATTAAGAAGTTCGTCGCTACGGGAACGATCTGCGCATATCCCAAATTTACGCCTGTGCCATTCAAAGAAGATGATCTGTGGGAAGGCTATCCCGAAGAAACCAACGCGCCGTACGGGCTGGCTAAGAAGATGATGCTGGTGCAATCGCAGGCTTATCGTCAGCAATACGGCTTCAATTCGATCTTTCTGTTGCCGGTCAATTTGTATGGGCCGCGCGACAATTTTGATCCGGAAAGCTCACACGTCATTCCGGCATTGATCCGCAAATGCGTTGAGGCAATTGATACAAATGCCGATCACATCACTTGTTGGGGAACCGGCAGCGCCACGCGCGAGTTTCTGCATGCGGATGATTGTGCTGAAGGCTTGCTGCTGGCGGCGGAAACGTATGAGAAATCCGAGCCGGTCAATCTGGGCGCAGGCTTTGAGATTTCGATCAAAGACTTAACGGAAAAGATTGTCGCGCTGACCGGCTTCAAAGGCCGCGTCGAATGGGACGCTTCAAAGCCAGACGGACAGCCACGCCGTTGTCTGGATACTTCACGCGCCGAACGCGAATTCGGCTTTCGTGCGCGCATCGGCTTTGACGAAGGTTTGCGCCAGACCATTGACTGGTATCGAGCGTAGTCGGCGAAATGAAAGTTGAAAAAAAGGCGACTGGCATTGACCGCCCTTCGTTGTTTGATGGATGGGGAAAAACGGCACCCTCAGTTAAGGAAGGGTGAAGCCGCTGGCAACGACTTCACCCTTGAACCATTGGTCAAACGAGCGCAGTTAGCATGTAGGTTCGAAGACGGGGAGCGCAAAGCTGCCGCTGGTATAGCGCAGCGCGTGCAGATTATGCCCGCCGTTGAAGCGGTTTTTCTTTGTGGCAGCGTCAGAGTTGAAGTTGATAACGGCACCGCTGATTACAAGGTCTTCTCTGGCCATTACTCGCATCCAGCCGGTGCGTCCCGCCGGAATGAACGTGCTGAATTTGGGCACCGTCACAGGGAGCTGATCTGTCAGAATTGCCCTGAACTGAGGTTTGGCTACAGAGGTGAACTGAAGGCCGTTCTCAGTGTCATCGAAGATCGTGCCTTCAATGTTTCTAAGGGTATTTACTCCGACTGCCAGACTCCCGCTCAACGAATTGATGATCAGCATCGTACTGTTTCCGTCGGCGCTGCTGGGGATCTTATCCACTGCCAACACGCGCGCTGCGGCGTTGTACAGGATGCCGTCCAGTGGAACGGTCGCGAGTGTCGAAGTCGCTGAACATCCAGGCAGCCTTCCGTTGAAGAGCGCAGCGTGGCTTTCTGCCGTGAAGCTGGCGGAATGGCCGGATTCCAGTTTGACGTATTCGCTGCCAACCAGAAAATTGAAGCTCAGTGGGCAGCCGGTACGGTCGGTGGCGATCGCTACCGCGTACCCAGTGACGCCCGGATCGATGTCTGATGCCAGAAACGACACGGTCTGATTCGATGTCAGGCAGATGAAGGCGTCCGCGACTGAGCCTCCGTCAGAAACCAAAGTCAGATGCACAAACGCTGCCTGCGAGATGTTGGTATTCGTGATCGTCAAACTCGTGTCTTGCTTGCCGGCGTCCGTGCTGCTGGATGAATAGAGGTTGAAGATCAAAAGGGAACTAGGCTTTTGGTCACTTAGCGTAGAAATGCGAGATTCCTCCTGGGTGCGTAACGGCGCGGCTGGCTCGGCTCCAAACGCGATTAGGGCGAAAGCGGGTAAAAAGAAAAAACACAAAAGATGGTTTGCGAAAGAACGAAAGTTCTTCATGGGAAAATACTCCTTTATTGGGTCCGGCGGTTTTGCCGGCGGTTTTTATATGACACCCATCGTGGATGAATCCCAATGGGCGAGTTGATTAAGGTCACTTTCGGAGCAGGTTGAAATGAATTTACGAGCAGCGAGGCAGAACGCTGAATCGTTGCGGAGCTGTGATGATCCCAAACGGGATATGGGTTTCTGCTTAAAATTAAATCCGGTGATTTAATGAAGCAATGAGGCAGAGGCAAGCAGGTCAAGCCGTCAAGCAGTCTGAAGAGACACGAAGACTGCGCCGGGTGACACGCGCAGTCTTCGTCCGCTTTGGATGCGATCTGTTGGCAATGCCGACAAAATCACCGTGCTTAGCAGGACAGCGGGAAGACGGGCACTGTGAAGCTGCCGGTGCCAAAGCGCAGATGATGAAGGTTGTGCCCGTCGTTGAATGCACCTTTACGCATGGCGGCGTTTGGATTCAGGTTCATCACCGCGCCGCTGATGGCTCGCCCGTCGTCGCCCATCATCCGCATCCACCCCGTCCTGCCTGCTCTGATCACCTGCGAGAGCTTCGGAGTCGTTTGCGGAAAATTGTCGTTGAGCAAAACTTTGAATTGAGCGCCGGACATTGCGGGCGTGCCACCGAAGGCGAAGGCACTTTCCGCATCGTCAAAAAGGATTCCGCTGACAGCCCTGATGGGCGGAATGGCAAGCGTCAGGTTACCTTCCAATGCATTCAGGATCAGAAATGTTGAATTGCCGTCACTGGGGCTGGGGACTTTATCAAGGCCGAGCACTTGCGGGGCGGCGGTGTATCTGACGCCATCCAGCGCCAGCACGGCGGTTGTGGAGGTTGCCACACAACCAGGAAGCGGCCCATTAAAAAGGGCGGCGTAACTTTCCGCCGAAAGCCCCGCTGCATAGCCAGCCTCTGTTTTGACACGTTCGCTGCCGATCAAATAGTTGAAGCTGACCGGGCATCCCATGCTGTCGGTCGCGAAGAAGACGGCGTAGCCGCTGATGCCGGGATCAACCTCAGAGGATAGGAACGAGGTGGTCTGGTTCGGTGTCAGGCAAATAAAGGAATCCGCTGTCGAACCCCCATCGGCGATAAAAAACAGATGCACGTAGGAAGCTCGCGATGTACTTGTGTTGGCCAGGGAAAAGTCCGTGTCCTGTTTGTTCCCGCTGGTTGGGCCGGAAGTATAGTAGTTGTAGACGAGGATGGAACCGGGACGCTGATCGCTGGGCATGGGCCTGCGTGCGTCATCTGCATCACGTACGGGCGCGCTGGGTTCGGCACTGAATGCCGTGACGCTAAAGGCGAATAAGAAGAGAAGACACAAAAGATATTTTGTATAAGCACGAAAGGATTTCATTCGGGTAACTGCTCCTTGATTTTACTTTGGCGGTTTTGCCGTATACATCGGGGGAGGACGCTAACTCTGAGATGCGAACAATACCACTTCCGAAGTCAGTTGGCGTTCGGGGCTGAGATGATCTGGGGCAGGTCGGCCTAACTGCATAAAATCAAATCCACTGATTTTATGGGGCGATGAGATGAAGCGGCAGTTCATCTTTGGTTGGGCAATTGGATGTAAAAGAGAGAGAACTGCGCGAAGGTTAAACGCGCTGCCCTCTCTCCGGTTCCTATCAATCAGGCAATTTAATATTAAAGGCGGGCCGGTATACTCAATTCAAAAATGCCCAAAGGTTGCATTGCTTACTTACGAACCCCTCTGGGAGAAAACTTGCGCAGCACATTCGGGAAGCCTTCAATATCCGGTGGCGTGCGCACCTTGCCATCCACAATGATTTCGCGGGCCGAAATGTCACGGTCGTAAATGTCACGGTTGGCGGTGTTGTCCTGCATAATCACCGCCCCTTTTATTTCCAGCCCGGCAAACAGCCCACGGCTGCGCGAATAGGAGACGATCTGCGATTTAAGCAGTACGTCGGTCGAAACGTGCGTGTTGCGGCCTACTGGGCCAGCGGAAACAGCCGCACCCGCACCGATTTCAAACTTGTCTTGCAGCAGCCCTTCGACGCCGGAGTTGTTCATGATCAACAAGACCAGGTCCACGGCCTGGCCACCGATCTGCAATCCAAAACTGCCGCCGCCAATGGTGAAGAACGCCGGCGCTCCCCACGAACCTTCTGAACGCCGGCAACTGATCAAGCCTTTGCCGTATTGGCCGCCGACGATGAAGCCGCCCTTTTTTACCGATGGAAAGACTGCAACGCACTGCGCGCGATCCAGCAGTTCAAGCGGAACCGCCTGATCCGGGGCACTCATAATTTCGCGGAAGGCGATGATGGCTTTTCTGGCGCGCTCTTTCTCTTCGGCTTTGGAGGCGGCATTGGAGGAGGGCAGGGCGGGCAACGTGAGTGCGCAGAGGAATGCCACACAAAGAAACACAGCGAATCGAGTCATAGAGGTCTCCCTTTGAAAGTTGTTCTTGATGAAGGGTGCGGGCAACTTTCTAACCTGTGCATGATTGTTTTTCAAGCGCGTGGAAAATCCCGCCCAACCTAGTTAAGATGCGCCCGGCTGAATGAACAGTCTCAGCCCGGCATTCGCAACCGCGATTTCATTCATCGCGATTCATCAGGCAACGCGATTCATTACGCTATGAACTCCTTCGATTCCTTTACGCTCGCCCCGATGTCTGCGGGCGACATTATTGATCGCGCCGCACGGCTGTACCGGCAGAACTTTCTGGCGTTGTTGCGTATCGTGTTGTGGCCGAGCCTGATGGATTACACGGGGACGATGCTGTACACCATCGGCTTTCGCAACTTTTCGATGATGCGCGGCAATGGCCGTTTCGCATTGTCGTTGCTGCTGGTGATTGGTGGAATCTGTCTGTTGATTCTGGGCAAGGCGGCTTTTTACGCCGTGCTGGGCGGGGCGTCGCGTTCGGTGGTGGATCACTTGTTTGAAGGTAAGCCCATTCTGGCGTGTGACGTGTACTGTGCCATCTTCAAGCGTTTCTGGCCGCTGATTGGCGCACTGTGCATGGTTCTGTTGTTGATGGCAGGTGCGGGAATCATCATCTACTTTTTCGTGACGATCATGATTCTGATCGGTGTTTTTTCCGCCACCCTGTTTACGGGATCACCAGGATGGTTGCAGGCTTTACTGGCGATTGGGTTCGGCATCTTCATCGGGCTGATTGCCCTGGCGATGGCGATGCTGGTGTACAGCCGTGTCGTGTATGTGCCGCAGGTCATGATGGTCGAAGGAAAAGGAGTCTTCAGTTCAATAGGCCGCAGTTTTTCGCTGGCAGGGAAGGAGATTTGGCGGATCGTGGCGCTGCTGCTTTTTTGGCTGTATGTCGCCTGGTCGGTCTGGTCGTTGTTGTACTTTCCATTGGGATCGGTGGCTTACTGGTTTGGCACAGACCCAAATCCATTCAACCAAAATAACCCGCTCTGGTTTGTCATTGCCTATCAAACGCTGACGCCCATCAGCGAGATTTTGGTTACGCCCGTGGCAATGCTGGGCCTGACGCTGCTGTATCTGGACAGCCGCGTGCGCAAGGAAGGATTCGATATCGAACTGCTGGCCAATCGCCTGATGCCGGCGCTGCCGCAGATGAAGCACGCGCCACCAACCCCGCGCACTGTTCCGATTGACGATTCCGCAGAAGACAACTTCCGTTCTCCCTTTCCCTCCATCCTGGGATTGAACAATTATGCGCCGGTTCGTCCGTCAGTTGGGTCGCCATTGCAGACAGCAACCACTGAACTCTCTTCAAACGGCGTGGCTCTTCAAGAAGAAGCGGTCGAATCGGCAGTAGCCGAATTGATCCCTGCCGAAGTTGAAGCGTCAGTCATTGCGCCGGAAGCTGAGCCGGTGGGTGCGCGGGAAGAAACAGTTGGCGAGATCGAATCGGCGGTTCCTGCCGCAAAGACTGCGTTCCGCGTTTGTGTGTGGTGTGGAACCGAAGCTGGCAGCGAGGATCGTTTCTGCCGCGTTTGCGGCTCAGTGTTTTAATGCAAGAATAGAAAATGGAGCGCCCGGGCGCTCCATTTTGCATGACAGCCGTTTGGGCGTCAGTTGCTGGTGAATGACACCTTGATGCCTGCCTTACTGGACGTGGACACGCCATTGACCGTGGTGGTGACCACAACGTCAACGTCTGTCTTGCCCGCCAGTGTTGCGTCCAGCTTGGCGTCAATGATGTCAATTCCCGGCGTGAGTGCGCCATTGCCTGCGGGTTGGCCACCCGCGTAAGTGTTGGTCAGTTCAACATCACCGATCTTCAGAACGACCTTATCCGCATTGCGCCAGCCGGTACCGAAAACACGGATGATGTTCGGGGTTTCGGTTGTCCCAACCGAGCAGGGCGGATCGGAGAGGGTGATCGAACCATTGGCGTTGACCTTGCCGCATTTGACCAGTGCGCGCCCGCTGCCATCGCTGGTGGTGGTGAACACGCCAGGCGAAGCGTCAAAGACCTTCACTCGGCCACGCGAGATGGTTCCATTGTTGTTGACGACGACCTCGACCAAGGCCGCAGGTTTGGTTTCGTTCGGCACGATGAAGTTGATCTGCGTCGGCGAAATGTAAGTCAATCGGGCAGCCACGCCGGCGACAGTTACTTTCACGCCTTTCAGTTCCAGCGGGAAATCCGTTGGAGTCGCCGTGTCGTTGGCCAGATTGGTGCCCTGTATAAATGCCACCGAACCGCGCGCAACCGCGCCGCCGTCAAAGCTGGCGGCGTTGGAGACGGTCACCGCTTCCTGGAATCCGGTAAACGAAGTCGTGCTCTTATTGCTGTCAATGTTGGTTGCGGCAACGACGCTGACGGTGATGTCCTGATCAAGCTTGGCCGCCAGGTCTTTGCTCAGTGTGACGTTGATCTGATCCAGTCCCGGGAATTCCGGCTGTGGCCCTGCATAAGAAGGCGTGAACGTCAGATCGCCGATCTTGACTTGCAGGCTGGCCGTGTTGCGCCAGCCTGTGCCGTACAGCGTCAGAATGTTGAACTGCGAATCGTTGCCGACCGCGCAGGGCGGATTGGTGACCAGGAACGTTAATCCGTCGGGCGAAACTTGGCCGCATTGCGCGGTGGCCTTGCCCTTGCCATCGCCCGTCACGGTGAAAACGCCGGGCGCGGCGTCCACGACTTTGGCTTTGCCTGTGGATTGAATGCCATTGTTATTGACGCGAATTTCAACGGTATCACCATTCGCAATGATCTGCGGGGCGACGAAATTGATCTGTCCGGCGGAAACAAAGATCAACTGCGCAGCCAATCCATTGACCGTTACCGTTACGCCGCCAAGGAAAAATGGCAGATTGGCGTTGGGCGCGCTGATGGTCGCGTTTGCCAATTGCGTTCCGAACAGCGCGACGATCGAACCGCGCGCCACCTGCGTCGCGTCGAAACTGGCTGCATTGGCAGCAGCAGGTGCGGTCGAATTGGCACTGGTCACCGGGCGCACATACGCCTGGAAGACATCCTGAATCGCCGAACCATTGGTCCCTATCAAGTTCTGATCGTAAGTAAAAGTAAGTGCGCTGCCGGCATCATCCGCGAATGCCGAATTATTGTTGGCTCGCTGATCCAGCACAAACAAAGATGGGCCGGTGAAGGTGATCTGGCGGAATTTGCTGTTGGCGATATCGTAGCGGAACACTTCGCGGCTATTGTCGGCGTTATCGGAGCTGATGCCGCTGGTTGTTGCCGGTGTCAGATTTAACACCGACGTGAACGTGATGAACTTACCGGTTGAATTGAGACTGGGGAAATAATTGAAATCGTTCTTGGTCACGTCAACGGTGGTTTGATCCGTGATTTGTGTGTAGGTGGGCTTGGCGCCGCTCAAATCCGCCAGGAAAATCTCGCGCAGCTTTTCGGTGTTCTTTCCGGCAAAATCGCCTGCTGATTCGAAGACCAGCTTTGTGCCGTCGCTGCTTAGCGGATGCGTGAAGGCAACCAGCACATTCACTACGCCGTTTGCCGGAACTGCCGGACTCGTCGAAGAGCCGATCGTGTCGGTCACCTGCGTAAACGTGTTGACCGGATCGCCAACTTTGTACGTGAAGATCTCGCCGTTGAAGTCTGTGTTCTTGTTGGCATTCGCGCCGGGGTAGTTAAAGCCGGAAAGGAAGACCAGCCGTTGGCCGTTGCCGCTCAGGTACGGGTTCGCATTGAAACCTTTGACAACGAAGTTGACGGTCGCATCCGTGTCACGTGTGACCGTGACTTGCGTATAGCTTTTGGTCGCCGTGCGGTAAAGGAATATTTCGCTGTTGCCGTCAGGATCAAGGGTACTTGTTGCCCCTTCTTTCGCTGCGCTAAACGCCGCCGCGCCACCGTCAACGGCCTTGAACGTCTTGCGGGTCGAAACAAAAGCAAGCACGGAACCATCGTCATTGATCGTCGGCGTATAGTTGCTGAAGATTCCTTGAACGAACTCTGTCTCGGAATCCTTACCTGTGTCGGTGATCCGTTTGATCGTTGCAGTAGTGGCATTACGCGGCAGATCGGCCAGATAGACTTCGTAGTTGTAATCGTCGTTTATTGTTCCGCCCAGCGCGGCATTTGAAACGAAGACAATCTTGGTGCCGTCGCCGCTGATGGCTGGCGTCTCGCTATTGATCCTGGCAATCGTCTTGGTGGCGTCCGTGGGATCCTTGATGTCCGCTGTGTCGGTGATCTGGATAATGCTGCGCGTGTCCACGTCATACACCCAGATTTCGCGATTGCTGTCCACGTTCTTGCCGTTATAGTCGTTGATCGAATCGAAGACGATGCGCTTGCCGTCGTTGCTGACGCCGCGCACCTGTGTGCCGATCACATTTGGTGGGACGGGCAACAGGGCGATGGAAACTTCGTCGGTCGTCGTCTGCGCGGCAGTTGAATTGAGAGAGGCAGCGGGGCCGAAGGTGGCAAAACACAAAATGGCGAAGATGAATAAAAGCGGAAAAATTCTTTTCACTCTCTGAAACTCCTTGATCGAAACGCGTCGCTCACGGGGGCAGCTTCGGGCTGCGGACTTTCCGGGCGTGTTGTCTGCGCTGATTGTCTATATTGAGATTAGTGTTGTGATTTCAAGACGGCGGATTATACAAATCCGATTCTTGCTTGTCGAACCAGCAAGTTTGGTGCTTGGCGATTGCTGACGCGATCAAGTCCTCCCCGCGTTTCGATGAACGGCCAGTGAACACTGCTCTTGCGGAGATAAAAAAATCGGGGATGCATTCCGGTAAAATGCATCCCCGATGGTGACTGTTGTCGTGCCCGTTTGTGCCGGACTCATTCCGCTATGCAGCTTTTGGGCTAACGTATTGTTCATAGTGGCGGAACGGCTCCCGCGTGCGAAAGTCTTCAACCACGGGTTCCGCCGGAAATCTCTCTTCGATGTCCACCATCTCCGCAGCTTCAATGTAGACTCGTTCCAGGTTTTCCGGAAGGAATCCATTGTCCTGACATGCCCGAACGTGGCGGCAGACAATGGCATCCACTTTCTCGCGTTTGTTTCTGGGCAATCTATTGATCAACTTCAATGTATCACTTGTGATCTTCATCTCTAATTTCCTCCTTATTCTCTGAATCCGTTTCTTCTTGCCCTGATCTGGCCTGTTTTAATCAGGCAGGGGCTTTTTCAGCAAAGCTGTTCAAGCAAGGGATTGAACGCTGCTTATACTACTTTCCCGCATTTTCCGTTCCCGAAATTGCGGGGGCGGGAAATTAAATTTCAGCCACTTCCCTGTAACCTCTTAACTCTCTTTGGCAGTTGAGTATAACGATTTATTTTCGTGGTTCTGTGCATCATCTGACAAAGCGGAAAATAGGGAATTAGGTTACTTGACGTGCTCGAACCCGAAAGGCACACTGCACCCGCCTGATTCACCCAAAGACGCCGCATCTCGTTCTTCCCTCGCGTTCCCGGATCATTGTCTAGCGAAAGAATATGCCGAAATTTGATCATCACATCTTTATCTGCACGAATCAGCGTCCGCCGGAAAATGCGCGCGGCTGTTGCGATCCCGAAGGACTGGGCAGTCTGCAACTGCGCTTCAAAAAAGAACTGGCCGCGCGTGGGCTGAAAGCAACCGTGCGCGCCAACAAAGCGGGCTGTCTGGACCAATGCCAGCACGGTCCCACTGTCGTCATTTACCCTGAAGCCGTGTGGTATGGCGGCGTCCGGACAGAGGACGCTGTGGAAATTATTGAATCACACATTCTGAACCGGATACCTGTTGCACGATTGAGGCTGGCGGAAGGATGCGTGAACACTCCCAGTTGCGAACACAATTCACCGCGCGCGAAGTAGCCCCAAGAAGTATCTGTTGATATGCCAACCACCGATTCCATCAAACTTGTCTCCATTGGCGGCGGCACGGGGCTTTCCACGTTGCTGGGCGGATTGAAGAGACATCTGGGAACAGCGACGGGCAGCCTGAAGATTGCTTCCACGAAGATTTCCCGAAAAGTGGAGCTAACTGCCATCGTCACCGTGACAGATGACGGGAAAAGCTCCGGACGTCTGCGCCATGAATTTGACGTGTTGCCGCCGGGCGATATACGCAATTGCCTGGTCGCGCTGGCCGAAGAAGACCAGTTGTTGACGAAGCTTTTTGGCTATCGCTTTTCCGGAGACGGTTCAATCGGCGGGCATTCGCTGGGGAACCTGATTCTTTTGGCCTTGACGCAGATGAACGGGGATTTTCTGGCGGCCATTGAAGTGGCAAGCCGGATGTTGAAATTGAAGGCGCGAATTCTGCCTTCAACGCTTGATGGCGTGGACTTGATCGCGCGGCTAAACGGCAAATCAGTCAAAGGCCAGATGGCGATCAAGTCGCAAATGACGCCGATCCGCGAATTGTCGCTTGATCCGCCGGATGCCCGCGCCCTGCCGGCGGCAGTGCAAGCGATTCAGGAAGCCGATCTGATTACGCTTGGCCCCGGCTCACTTTTCACCAGCGTCATCGCCAATTTGCTGGTCAAAGGCATTGCCGATGCGCTCGCGACTTCGCCCGCCAAAAAGCTATACATCTGCAATGCGATGACCGAATTTGATGAGACGAACGGTTTCACGGCGAACGATCATGTCCGGCAATTGCTGGCATACGCGCCGGGACTGAAACTGGATTACGCGCTCTTTAACTCCGCGCCGATTTCGGCTGAAATGCTGCATCGTTATGCGGCGGAACGTGCCTATCCGATTGAGCCTCCGAAAGGCTCCTCTCCGGAATTTGGCGATGTTCAATTTATTGCGATGCCGCTGGCGTCTGAATCGCGTGCCGTCCGCCACGATCCTGAAAAGTTAAGCCGGGCGATTTTTGACGTTTACGCGCGCTGAAACTTGCTTATAATCGAGCTCTTTTAGATCACTGACCCTCCCCGGATTCCACTGCCAATGACGATAACTCCATCCATCACACATGAGGTCGAAATCGTGAACACACCCGTCAACGTCTTGATTCTGGCTGCCGGACTGGGCACGCGAATGAAAAGCGAGCAGGCAAAAGTTCTGCATAAACTCGGCAGCCGCCCGCTGATTGCTCACGTGTTGCGCACCGCCGCTGCGCTCAATCCCGAAAATATCTTCGTCGTCGTCGGCCATCAAGCTGACAAAGTAGAAACCGCCGCCCGTGCCGCATTTTCAGATCCTGCCTTGGCCGAACGAGTGCACTTTGTGCTGCAGGACAAACAGCTTGGCACGGGCCACGCCGTCAAATGTGCGGCTGACGCCATCAAACAGGGGCGCGGCTTATTGGTTGTCTTTTACGGCGACACGCCAGCGGTCAAAGCCAACACTTTACGCAAATTGATTGCTGAACACGAAGCGGGCAACCACGCCGCAACGTTGGTTACCATCCGCATCGAAAATCCTCCGGCCTATGGCCGCATCGTCCGTGACAACAGCGGCAATTTTCTGAAGATTGTTGAACAGCGCGATTGCACTGCTGAGCAAGTTGCAATCACCGAACTCAATCCTGGTTTTTACTGTTTCGACATTCCGGCCTTGCTGGACGCGCTGGAAAAGCTGACTCCGCAAAATGCGCAGGGCGAGTATTACCTGACCGATGTGCCACAGCACATGCTCGCCGCTGGATTGACGGTTGGAACCGTTTTCCACGAAGACGCGGATGAACTCGACGGCATCAACAATCGTGTGGAACTCGCCGCCATGTGGAAAAAGGTGCGTACCGAAACGCTGAATCGTTTGATGGTTGAAGGCGTCAGCATCGTTGATCCTGATTCAACCTACATTGACGGTTCAGTTGTGATTGGCCGCGACACGATCATCCATCCTCAAGTCATCATCGAAGGCGATTCCCGCATCGGCAGCAATTGCGAAATTCATTCCTGGTCACGCCTGGCCAACGTCGAAATCGGCGACGAATGCAAAGTTCTCAATTCGTGCGTGATTGTTGACACGAAGCTAACCGGCAAGAATTCCGTCGGGCCGTTTGCTCACTTGAGAATGCATGCGGAAATGGCCGAAGAAGCTGTGATTGGAAATTTTGTTGAAGTCAAAAAGTCGAAGCTTGGCCGTAAGACGAAATCAATGCACCTGACTTATCTTGGCGACGCGACCATTGGCGACCGCGTCAACATTGGCGCGGGCACGGTGACTTGCAATTATGACGGCAAGAATAAGAACCCGACTTTTATCGAGGACGATGTGAAGATCGGTTCTGACACGATGCTGGTTGCACCGGTCACGGTTGGGCGCGGCGCAATGACTGGCGCAGGGTCTGTCGTGACGAAGGATGTGCAAGCAGACACACTTGTCGCTGGTGTTCCCGCAAAGATCATCAAGAAGCTGAAAGCATGAACAACAACGTATGCCGCGCAAAATCAGACAACTAATTCGCGATCTGGAAAAAGCAGGCTTCATCAATCGAGGCGGCAAGGGGAGTCATGGAAACTACGAGCATCCGAAAGGCATCCGTATTACCATCTCCGGCCAAGCTGGTGATGATGCAAAATCTTATCAAGAACACGAAGTAAAGAAGAAGATTGAGGAGGCACAACAATGAACGAAAGCGCACTCTATCTGAAAATCGTTGAATGGTCGGATGAAGACGGCTGCTTCGTCGGCCAATGTCCCGGCATTATTGGCCCCTGTTGCCACGGCCCTGATGAAGCGCAGGTTTATGCCGAGCTTTGTCAAATTGTGAATGAATGGATTGAGATTTTGAAGAAGGACGGGAAGTCTTTGCCGCCGCCCACCGTGGGCAGAAACATCGCAGACAAATTGCTTGAGGCAGCTTGAGCAGCCACGGGCGCTTAGGAAATTTTGGGGAGGTTAGAGCCAATGTGCGGAATTGTCGGTTACGTCGGAAATCAGCAAGTCGTTCCGGTTGTGATTGAAGGGCTGCGGCGATTGGAGTATCGCGGGTATGACTCGGCAGGCATCGCCGTCGTCAACCGCGATGGCGAGATGCAAGTCCGGCGCGCCAGCGGCAAGCTGCGTAACCTGGAAGAAGTCATCCGCCAAAGTCCAATCCACGGCGACTATGGTTTGGGCCACACGCGCTGGGCGACGCACGGACGCCCGACCGAAGAGAACGCCCACCCCCACCGCGACGGCAGCGGGCGCATTGTCGTCGTTCACAACGGCATCATCGAAAACTACCTGGAACTGAAACGCGACTTGCTGGCGCGCGGTCACGTCTTCAAATCAGAAACCGACACCGAAGTCGTGGCCCATCTGATCCGGAAACATCTAGAAGAAGACAAACAGGCTGATCTGGAAACCGCCTTCCGCCGCTCGCTCAATGAAGTTCGCGGCATCTATGCGCTGGTGGCAATGTCCGCGGACGAACCTGAAAAGATCGTCGCTGCCAGGTTAGGGCCGCCGGTCGTCGTTGGCCTTGGCGAAGGCGAATATTTTGTTGCGTCTGACATTCCGGCGATCCTGCCGCACACGCGGAACATCTTCTTTCTGGGCGATGGCGAAATGGCCATGCTCAGCAAAGACGGCGTGCGCGTGACTGACCTTGAAGGCAACGAGATCAAACCCCAGGTGCAGCGCATCAACTGGGACCCGATTCAAGCGGAAAAAGGCGGCTACAAGCATTTCATGCTCAAGGAGATTTACGAGCAGCCGCGCGCCGTCCGCGACACCACACAAAGCCGCATCTCGCTCGACACCGGCCATGTCTTCCTGGACGAAATGAAGATTACGGAAGCCGACTTTCGCAATCTTACCGACATCAAGATCGCCGCCTGTGGCACGGCCTGGCACGCGGCGCTGGTCGCCAAGTACCTGATCGAAGAACTAGCGCGATTGCCCGTCGAAGTGGATTACGCGTCGGAGTTCCGTTATCGCAATCCAATTTTGACGCCGACTTCGTTGATGATGGTTATCTCGCAATCAGGCGAGACGGCGGACACGCTGGCTGCCTTGCGTGAAGGCAAGGCGAAAGGCTGCAAGACGCTGGCCATCTGCAACGTGCAGGGCGCGATGGTGACGCGGGAAGCCGACGGCACGATCTACACACACGCTGGCCCGGAAATCGGTGTTGCTTCGACCAAAGCCTTCACCTCGCAAATCGTCGCGGCGTATCTGCTGGCAATGTATCTGGCACAGGTTCGCGGCACGCTCACTGAAGACAAGTTGCAATGGCACGCACAGCATTTGTCCGAACTGCCGGTGAAAATCGAAAAGCTTCTGAACAGCGAAACCGATTACGAAGAGCTTTCGCGCGCCTTCGTCCTTTCGACTGATTTTCTGTACTTGGGTCGCGGCATCAATTTTCCGATTGCGCTGGAAGGCGCGCTGAAGCTGAAAGAGATTTCCTACATCCACGCGGAAGGCTACGCCGCCGGAGAAATGAAGCACGGCCCGAACGCGCTGATTGATTCGCGCTTGCCTGTGGTGGTTATCAACACGCTTGATCCCGACGACGAAAAGTCACGGCTGCGCTACGAAAAGACCATCTCGAACATTCAGGAAGTCAAAGCGCGCGACGGCATTGTCGTCGCCATCGTCACCGAAGGCGACCGCGCCACACGCGACGTGGCCAGCTTCACCATCGAAGTCCCGCCGTCCAGCGAACTGCTCTCGCCCGTGCTGTCGGCCATTCCGCTCCAATTGATGGCTTATCACATTGCGGTGCGTCGTGGCTGCGACGTGGATCAGCCACGCAATCTGGCGAAGTCCGTGACGGTCGAATAGCTCAGTGGATGGCGTATCGGTTCGTAGATTTAGTTTGGTTGCAGGGAACCGGCGAGACTAAGAGCCTATCTCTAAAGCTGCCCAATGCATATAGTGCGTAGACAGGAGGTTAAATTATATGGCGGAAGCGCAGGTGAGCCAGAAGTCTATGCAGAAAGAGGTCCAAAGTTGGGAACTCTCAGATGAGCTTTGGGAACA
>JBBQVH010000049.1:0-51383 GCA_038211695.1 Blastocatellia bacterium
CTCTTGGAGCAATTCCGCAAAAGTGGTATCTGCTTCTTGAAGAGATGACATCTGTGAGATTCTCCTTTCGAGGATGATTTGTTCACTCACAGTTTGCCATCTCTTCTCAATTACTTACGACCTTAACTTGGCGCACATGGGATGGCGACCCCGGCCAAAAAGTCAGCCAGGCTGAATCCGAGTTGCGTTAGCTTGACTGCGCCACTCAGATCGAGATGCCTTAGTTCCACCTGACGAGTTGCGGGCGGATCGAGAAATGCCAGAGTTGTGTTTCCGCATCTGGCCGTGATTTCGCAACTCAGGGAAAAGCCGTGCGCATTGACGGAACCCTGCATCGCCACTTGGGAGTTGTTGATCACTCGTCTGGCTTGGTCGTTGGCGGTGGCTTCGGGGATCAGAATTTGAATCGTGCTCATAAACGTCTCCTTTATTGATTGATTGATGGTCGTTTCTGTTGCGGTGATTTTCTGGCGTGACTCATTCGGCATTCGCCAGACTGAGGGACAGTCCTCCCCCATCCCGCCGAAGCGGTAAATCATTGGCGCCAGTCTGGCTTGGTGTTGCCGATAGCTGGCTAATTTCTTGGCCTTGAACCTGGCGCAAAAGCCAGGTTGTTTTCAGACGCAACGACGAAGAGGTTTCAGCGGCCAATCCAAATCAGCGTATTCGCAGTGGCGAATTGCCCAATCTTGGTCTGGCCGCTGTTGCCGCTCTCAATGAAGTGACTGATGAGCATCGTCGCCCGCTGGCGGGTTGATGGGAGGTTGCTGGGGCGGTTCGATCGGAGGCTGCTGCTCGTCGCCCTCGTAGGGCGGATCGATGGGAGGTTGCTGCTCGCTGCTGCCCTGCATAGATCGTTGTTTCATTGTAGTCTCCTGATCAGCTGCGGTTGCGGTTACATTTCTTGCTTCAAGCGGGAAACGCTGTAGAATTCCCGCCAGCAAGGCATAAGACGAATGACAGCAGCAGTCTCTCTCAAACTTCCGAAAAAAATATTGAAACAGGAGCCGGAACAGATGGAATCGGTGGAAGTGGAAGAAAGATTCCGGGCACTGATGAAGGAGTATGGAAATCTGGTGCGCTGGATCATCGCCCAAATGTGTCCGCCCAGCCTGGGAATTTCGCGCGAGGATTTGGAGCAGGAGGTTCAACTCAAGCTTTGGCGCGCGTTGCACAGTGAGAGGGAAATCGCCAATCCCAAGTCTTATGTAGGACGGATTGCACAGACGGCGGCGATTGATGCGAGACGGCGCGTCAAAACGCGCAGCGAAGAACCATTGCTCGATGCTGCAATGGATGCTGAACATCCGGGGCGAGAACTTCGGGATGAGCGAATGATCTCGCCGGAACGCCACGCACAACAAGAACAGGCAAAAGGGATGATTAAAACGGAGCTCCGTGAGTTTCCCAAAGAGAGCCGGATTGCAGTCGGGCTGCATTTGCAGGGATATGGCGCGCGGCAGATCGCGGATGTGACGGGTTGGACAGAGCCGAAAGCGCGCAATCTGGTTTATCGCGGGATGCGGAATCTGCGCGAGAAGCTCTCCGAGAAGGGAATTGACTGTGAGACTGACTGAAGCGGAACTGAGTGAACTTTACCGGGCGGAAACGGCGCGCAGCGCGCGGCAGGTCAAGGATTGTCCTTCTGCCGGAGCGATGACGCGCGCCGCCGCCGGAGAATTGAGCGAGGACGAGCACGCCCGATGGGTTGACCACCTTGTCACTTGCTCTGACTGCGCCGCTGAGTTCCAGCTTTTACGGGCGCTTGATTCCTGGGATGCGGCATCTGCTACGGCACCGGCGATGTGGAACGAACTGGCCAGCACAGAAATTCAAGCCCGTTCAGACGCTGCGCGCAAAGGGTGGTGGCCACGCTTCAGCGCACAGATGCGCTTGCCTGCATTCGGCTATGCCATGGGTGCGGCGTTGCTTGTCAGTGGTCTGCTGGTCGGTTGGTGGGTATTTTCATTGCGCCGCGAAAATCAGCGGCTGGCTGCGCAAGTGAATGAGCAGCGGATAGCCATGGAGAAACTGGCAGCCAAATCGGATGTGATCGATACAACGGATCCAAACCTTTCATCCGGTTTGAGAGAGGTTCAGATTGCAAATTTGCCAACCACGGGGACGCAACTTTCGAAACCGGAACTCAACGTTCGAATCATTGACCTGGAGCCGGGCGCAGCCAATCGCGGCGAATCAGGCGGCGCACTCAAGCGGGTGATTTTGTCGAAAGGTGCGTCGTTCTTTACCTGTGTGCTCAATGTGACGGGGCAACCGTCATTCACGAATTACTCGCTCAAGATTACGAACCAGCGCGGCCAGACCATGTGGCAAGGCGCGGGGTTGCGCAAGAGTCCCGACAACACTTTCACCCTGGCTTTGCCCAGCCGATTGCTGCCTGCGGGCAGATACCAATTGAAGCTGTACGGCACGAAGCCGCCGCAACATGAGCCTGTGGCAGTTTATGCCGTGCAGGTGCAATACAAATAATCCCACCGGAGATTTCAAAAAATGCGCAGGCGTGTGGTCTTGCTGATGCTGCTGATGCTGGCGGGCGCAACGGCTTCCGGCCAACGCCGCCCGCTAGTGGCGCGCGAGCTTGTACCAGGCGCATCCGTCGAACGGGCGTTGGCGAAGGGAGAAACGCATGTCTATCGGCTGCATCTGAAGGCCGGACAATTCCTGCGCGCGAATTTGGAAGCACGCGACATTGCGGCGACGATTTCCCTCCTTTTGCCGGACGGTGGCGCGCTGCCCGATGGCGGTGTTTTGAATGACGTGACGGCTTCGGGCAAACCTGCAGACACGGTGAGCGTGGCGATTGTGGCAGAGGCGGATGGGGCGTATCGCTTGACGGTGCGCGCGGCAATGCCAAATGCGTCTGCCGGGCGTTACCGCCTGCAAATCGAGCCGCTGCGCGCGGCACTGCCGGAAGACAAACGGCGGGCCGGCATCGAACGGCTTTATGCGGAAGGGCGGAGGTTGTATGCGCTGGACTCAGAAGACGCGCTGCGGCAAGCCTCAGCGAAATATCAAGCCGCGCTGGCGCTGCAACAAGCGGGCGATGATCTGGCGGGCGTGATGCAATCGCAGCTTCATTTGGGCGAAATCTACTATTACCTCGGCGAGATGAACCGGATGCTGGACGCTTCGCAACAGGCGCTGCGACTTGCGCAACAGCTTCGCGCTCCGATGTGGCAAGCCAAAGCGCTCAGCAACATCGGCACGGCCTACAATGCGCTGGGCGATAACCAACAGGCGTTGGATGTTTATCGCTCCGCTCTGCCGCTCTACGATTCCTTCACGAACCCCGCAGGGCATGCCATCGCGCTCAACAATCTGGCTGCGCTCTACAGCCTGCGCGGCGAAAAGCAGAAGGCGCTGGATTGTTACCGGCAAGCTCTGGCGCTTCATCAGAAGATGGACGAACCGGATGGGCGAGCGACGGTCATCCATAATCGCGGCACCGTCTACCGCTCGCTGGGCGACGCGGAGAATGCGCGCCGGTATTACGAACAGGCGCTGGCGCTGCGGCGCGCCATTCGGGATCGCGTCGGCATTGCCGTGTCGTTGAGCGGGCTGAGCAAGCTCGATCTCGACGCTGGCGAAGCCACGCAAGCGCAGAAGCGTTGCCTGGAATCGTTGGCGCTGTATCGCGCGGCGGCCTATGCGGATGGGCAGGCCGATGTGCTCAATACGCTCGGCAAGGTTTATCAATCACTTGGCGACCACGCTCAAGCGCTGGCTTGTTATGAAGAAGCGACGGGGATTTACCGCCGGATGAGCAATCGCGCCGGAGAGGCCGCGACCTTGCACAACGTCGGCGCCAGCCGCGGCGAGGCGGGCGCGCATGTGCTGGCGCTGAAAGATTACGAACAGGCATTGGCGCTGCGACAGGCCGTGGGCGACCGGATCGGCGAAGCGGCGACGCTTTACGCCATCGCCCGCAGCCGGCAGGCGCTGGGACAACTGATCGAGGCGCGCGCCCGGTTTGAAGACGCGCTGGCGCTGGTCGAATCGTTGCGCGGGCAGGTGGCCGGCGATGAGTTGCGCGCGGCGTTCCTGGCCTCCAACGAAGAGGTTTACAAATCCTACCTTGGTCTGCTGATGCAACTGCACGCCCGGCAGCCCGGCGAAGGCTTCGCCGCCGCCGCGCTGCACGTCAGCGAACGGGCGCGGGCGCGGGGATTGCTGGATTTGTTGAAGGAAGCGCGCGAAGACATTCGCAACGGCGTCGAGCCACAGTTGTTGGAGCGCGAAACGCAACTGCGCCGGCAACTCAACGCGAAGGCTGTTTGGCTGGCTCGCTCGGCGACAACACAGACCGATGAGCAAGCCGGGGTTTCCAGAGCGGGCAGGGAGGGCAGAGAAGGCCTGGCCGACTTGCTGACTGAATACCAAACCGTCCAAGCGGAGATTCGCGCCGCCAGCCCGCGCTATGCTGCCCTGACACAACCGCAGCCGCTCAGCCTCGGCGAAATTCAACAGCAGGTGCTCGATCCGGATTCGTTGCTGCTGGAATATGCGCTGGGCAAAGAGCGCAGCTATTTGTGGGCGGTGACGCCGACTGAAATGACCGTCTACGAATTGCCCAAGCGCGCGGAGATGGAAGCGGCGGCGATCAAGTTTTCCGCGCTGCTGAAAGCCGGCAACAAACGCGAACTCCGCTCGCAAGTAAAGCTGGCCGCGGCCGAACTGAGCCGGATGGCGCTGGGGCCGGTGGCGGACAAACTCGGCGGCAAAAGGTTGTTGATCGTGACCGATGGGGCGTTGCAATACATTCCTTTCGGCGCGTTGGTGACCAAGAAGAATCAGCCCTTAATTGTCGAGCACGAGATCGTGCATCTACCTTCGGCTTCGGCGCTGGCCGTCTTGCGGAAGGAATTGGCGGGACGACAACCGGCCGGCAAAGCCGTGGCAGTGCTGGCCGATCCGGTGTTGCAGGAAAATGATCCGCGAATCAAAAAAACTGGGCTTGCGCGCCGGAATCCGGCTATTAAATTAGACAGTTCCGCCGACAGCACGCGTGGCGCAAATGACGATCTGGTCAGATCGGCGCGCGAAACGGGCGTGGCGAGTTTGAAACGATTGCCTTTCACGCGGCGGGAAGCCGAAGCGATTGCTGCGTTGACCGGCGCGAACACGCGGCTCAAGGCGCTCGATTTCGATGCCAGTAAGACAACCGCGATGAGTCCCGACCTGAGCCAGTTTCGCATCGTCCATTTCGCCACGCATGGGCTGCTCAACAGCCAGCATCCGGAACTGTCCGGCATCGTGCTTTCGCTTGTTGACGAACGCGGCCAACCGCAGGACGGCTTTCTGCGCCTGCACGACATTTTCAACATGAAGCTCAATGCGGAGATGGTGGTCTTGAGCGCCTGTCAAACGGCGCTGGGCAAAGATGTCAAAGGCGAAGGGTTGATGGGGCTGACGCGCGGCTTTATGTATGCCGGCGCGGCGCGTGTCGTCGCCAGTTTATGGGACGTGCGCGACGAAGCAACCGCCGAATTGATGAAGCGGTTCTATCGCGGAATGCTAAAAGACAACTTGCGGCCAGCAGCGGCATTGCGCGCGGCGCAGATTTCGATGTGGAAAGATGCCCGCTGGGGAGCGCCCTATTATTGGGCGGGTTTCGTTTTACAGGGCGAATGGAAGTGAATGGTCGAAATGGGAATGCCGTTGTGGCTGGCGAAAGTCAGGATGTCTGGGGCGATCAGGCTCCAGGCGGCCTGGCTGACACCGACCTGATTCAGATAATCCACAATGTCGAACAGGATGACGGTTAAGTTGTGGGTGACATCGCCCAACTGCCACTGATATTTCAGGTCTGTCCCGGTTGCGCCAATCGCCTGGTAATAAGGCAGCAGGTTGTCTTCGGCGCATCCGACGATCCATGACCTGTTGTTTTGCAACACGGTCAGCAACGCCTGTTTCAGCATCCCCAGCATCAGATCGCCTTTTCGATACTCCGGGTCAATACAAATCCTCGTGACTTCCGCAATGTCTTCCTTCGGCGGAAAAGAGTTGGGCAACGCGACATGCTCCGATTGTTCCAGCCGGTCGTTCGGGCCGGGGAAAATGATGCGCAGGCTTCCAACGCATTTGCCCCGATGCCGGGCGATCAGAAGGTTGGCTCTGGCATCGCGCTCATCTCCCAACTCTTCCAGGCGAAGTGTGGGCGAGGAAGCTTGCGCCCAGCGATAGTTATCCTTCCTCAATTGCAGGACTTCGAAATAATCTTCGGTCGAGTGCGCGAATTCATAGCTCAAGCCGCTGGAAACCGACGGCACCAACAACCCCGCGGCCTGATTTCCGCCACCTCCGTTCCGCGTACGTATTGGAACAGGTACTGGCCTGCGCTGGCGTAAAAACTCGACGCTGCCTCAACAAGCTTGGCTCCCACCTGACTGACACTACGGTTGACGGGGCGAACCCAGCGGAGTTCCAGCGCCACCGTTTCCGGTTCCATCCCGGGGAACTGCAAAACAGCTTTCAGCTTCATGCCCGGAACCAGCAAACCCAGTGGCTGGCCGCAGACCAAGCGCATTCCGGTCCCCGAAAGATTCTCCACCTTGAAGCATTTCTGGCCATACAATTCATAGGGGTTTTCTATCACGCAAGTTGGCGCCAGATGCTCATCACACATCCAGCGCGGCGGACGGTCTTCCATCGTCCGGCCTCTGGCGGGTACCGTCTCCCAGGCGATATGAATCAAATGCGCGTTCCCTTCTTCGTTCAGTTTTTTGGCCTGGGCGTTGACGAACTTCATGGTCTGGTCGCCGATTACCAGCTCCAGGTCAAATGAACTGCCGGTCAAGAACCAATCGCTGTCCTCGCCGACGCGCACGATCGCGCCTTGCGCGTCGGCGCTCTGAAGCCGGTAGGTGCTGGCACAAACCGTGTGGCCGTCCCGGCTGAAGTGGATCGCGACCTCAGCCCCCGGCCTGACTCTGGCCAGCGGGCGGATTGTGCATTGGGTGGTTTCTGCATTCATACAGGCATATCTGAAGTCCGCAATAGTTGAATGAAGAGTATGCTTAATTCCTAGGAGCGCAGTCCTTCCAGCATTGGTTTCTACACAAGTGTGTACAAGTTTGTAACGCCCTGAAAGGGCTGGATTTAATAGCCGAGGGCAACCGCCCTCGGCAGGGCAAAATACGAATTTCCGACCCTGAAAGGGTCGAATTTGTTGTTGAATGCGATCCTTTCAGGGTCGGAAACCTAACAAACGAGCTGCCGGGGACGCTGTTCCCGGCTATTAAATCCAGCCCTTTCAGGGCTTTAAGCACTGTGTAGAAACTAATGCTGGAAGGACTGCGCTCCCAGGGCATCAGGCGCGAAAGACGCGGCCCGGTTCAACCGTCACCGCTTTTCTGATCGAAACCAGCGACGCCAGCCCACACATCAACAAACTGACCAAAACCATTCCGGCCAGCAACCACCAGGGCGTGTAAATCCACGCAATCCCCCGCCGCGCCAACCGCAGCAGCGGAATCGTCACGGCGATGCCGATGATGGAGCCGACCACGCCGCTTGCCAGCGCCTGAGTCAGCACGACCCCCTGCACATAGCCGTTTGAAGCTCCAATCGCCTTGAGCGTGGCGAATTCTTCCAGGTGATCCATGGTCGTCGAATAGATCGTTTGCGAGACGACCACCAACCCCACCAGAAAGCCCAGCAGCCCGGCCAGCGAAATCGCCCCGCCCGATCCGGTTTGATCGAGCCAGAAAGTGCGCGAACGGCTGGCGAAACCGTTCCGCGTCCACACATCCGTTTCGGGTAGCCTGGCTTGCAAATCGCGCCGCACCGCTTCGACTTCGTACCCCGGCGCACTGCGAACGAGCAAATACATCGTCTCTTCGCTTCCCAATCCGAGGTAGTTCACCGCATCGGCATAGGCCGCGAAAACGTAGGGGCTGCCGAGAAAGGAGCCGAAGCCCGTCACGGCGCGTTCAACGCGGGCGCGCCGCCGGTTGATTTCAACCTCGACCGGCGTCACCACGGATTCGAGTGTCGCGGCGTTGCTTTGATCAATCAGCACCGCCTCCGGAAGCATGCTCTCACCTTCGGTATGGGCCTCGCCTTCGGTGTGCAGCCGAGGGAGTGGGAAATTATGACCTGCGCCTGCTTCGGCTCCGACCAGGACGACCAATTGCCGCCCGCCCGATGGCGATTGCCACGAAGTCGCTCCGACGACCAGGCGGCTGACTGCGGCGACGCCGGGCACGCCCTGCGCCAGTTCGCGAAAGCGATTCGGCAGCGGCGCCGGATATTCGAAACAGGGGACGCCGCGCGCGACGATCCAAATATCGGCGTCGCTGGCGTCAATCAATCCGGAAGCGGCTTTGATAAATCCCGCCAGCAGGCTCCCTTGAAACACCATCAAAAATACGGCGAAGACAATCCCGATCACCGTGACGGCAAAGCGCAACCGGTCATGACTCAAGTTTCGCCAGGCTAATCTCATTGTTCGCCGCCTGACTTCGCCAGAAATTGCACGGTGGCGCGCAATCCGATTACCAGCCGCTGATCGGTCTCGACCAAATCCACCATCACTTCCAGGACATCCCGGTCGCTTTTTTCCGCCGGGTCGCCGGTGCGCACACGCTTGCGCCCCATCTGTTCGCCGAGCCGTGTCACCTGCCCGCGAAACTGCCGATCAGGGAAGGCAGGCACAGTCACCATCACTTGCTGTCCGATGAAAATGTGGCCGAGGTCGCGTTCATCCACCTCCGCGCGCACCTTCAGTCGCGAAAGGTCCGCCAGGCTGACGATGGGTGGCGAGAAGGCCGCGCTGAACGATTCGCCGGCTCGCAAATGCGTGCGCAGCACTGTCCCGCCAACGGGCGACCGAACGGCGCACTTACGAATCTTTTCAATCAGCGCGTTCACGCGGCCTTCGGCCATCTTGATTTCCGATTCGGCCTTGGCCAGTTCTTCGGGCAAGGGCGTGGCGTTCACCAGCGCCAGTTGATTCTCCGCGGCGTTGCGGGCGGCTTGTGCCACGTCCAGATCGCGGCGCGCGTTGTCAAAGGTCTCTCGCGAAACGTCGCCGGATTCATAAAGCTTTGACATGCGCTGGTATTGGGCGCTTGCCTGTTGCAGCACCGCTTCTTCGCGCGCCTGATGATCCCGCGCCACTCTGCGCTCTTCCGTCCGGCTGCCGCGCAATAACCGCTCGCGCGTTTGCCGGGAGCTTTCGGTCGCGGCCCGGGCCACAGGCACCTCGGCCTCCAGATCGCGACAGTCCATTTGGGCAATCAATTCTCCTGCCCGCACCCGTTGGCCTTCGCTGACCCTGACCGCCAACAACACTCCGTCCACTGCCGCGCCAACGTTGACGACATCCGTCATCCCTTCGATTCGGCCCGGACAAGCCAGCACAACCTTGGTCAGCGCGTGCGTTGTGGGCTGAGCAGGCGGCGTCTCAGCATTGACCGGCGCAGGCGAAGTGGTGTTGCCACCGAGTGTCAATCCCCCTGCCAGCAACCCTGCCAGCAAGAATGCCAGCAGGGCGCAGAATACAAAGCCGCCCAGGCAAGCCGCCCTCAACTTGCTTCGCTGCCTGTGCTGTAAGGTTTCATCATCAGTCATTGCATTCACCCTGAATCGCTATCTTCCGCTACTTTTCCATCGCGCATCACTACGGTGCGATGGCTGTACGAGAGCAGGCGTTGATCGTGGCTGACGATCACCACCAGACGGCGGTCTTCCTCGGCCAGTTTCAAAAGCAGTTCGGCTACTTGCCGTCCGGAAGAACTGTCCAGCGAAGCCGTCGGCTCATCGGCCAAAATGATCGGCGGGTTATTGACCAGAGCGCGGGCAATCGCAACGCGCTGCTTTTCGCCGCCACTCAACTGGTTCGGCTTTAACCGCGCCCTGTCGCCCAGCCCGACTCTTTCCAATGCCCGGACAGCACGCTCTCTGGCGCTGCGCCCGCGACAACCGTTGACCTCCAACGCCAGCAACACATTTTCTAATGCCGAGAGTGAGCGGAAGAGACGGAAAGCCTGGAAGACGTAACCGATACAATGACTCCGGAGTTGCTCTCTTTCAGCTTTCGCAAGCCCGGCCATCCGTTGCCCCATGACAAAGGTGCTGCCGCTGTCCGGAATGAGCAGGCAGCCGAGTACCGAAAGCAGGGTCGTCTTGCCACTGCCGGAAGGCCCCATCACCAGCGTTAAACGCCCGGCATCAAAAGCCAGAGTCACTCCACCGAGCGCTTGGATTGCTTCGGCTCCTGCGCCGTAGCTAACTTTCACGTGTTCAACCACAAGCCCCGCTGCTGGCTCCAGAGTCTGTTCAATTTCAGTAAGATTTCGCCACACATTGTCAAAGACGTGGCTGATCACCAATTCCTCTCACAAGTGCGGATGTTTTTTGGTGGTGATTTTCTGGCGGGACTCTTCGGCTTCGCCAGACTGAAGGAAAGTCTTTCCCCGTCCCGCCAAAGTGATAAATCATCGGTGTAAACTTGGCCTGGCGCTGCCGATGGCCGAATCGTTGCGCGGGCAGATCGCCGGTGATGAGTTACGCGCGGCGCGGATTTCAATGTGGAAAGAAACGCGCTGGGAAGCGCCATATTACTGGGCAGGCTTCATCATTCAAGGTGAATGGAAGTGAGGAGATCGCCGCGGCTATTCATATCGCAGGGCCACAATCGGATCCATCTTCGCTGCTTTCCAAGCTGGCCATAGCCCAAAGATCAGGCCAATGCCGACGCTGGAAACAAAGCCGGCAATTGGCGCCCACAGCGGCACGTACGACGGCACAATCAATCGAATCAGCAAGGTCGTCAGCCAGCCGAAGATCAATCCAACCAGTCCGCCGGTCGCCGTCAACGTCATGGCTTCGATCAGGAACTGCCACAGGATGTCGCGACGTCGTCCGCCCAGGGCTTTGCGGATGCCGATTTCGCGCGTGCGTTCGGTGACGCTGACCAGCATGATGTTCATGACGCCGATGCCACCGACCATCAGTCCAACCGATGAGATTGCCACCATCGCCAACGCCACGCCGAAGGTGATTGAACGGAAGGTTTCGATAATTGAATCAGCGGTCGAAATGCCGAAGTTGTTTTCCTGATTGAAAGGAACCTGGCGGCGGACGCGAAGCAAATTGGTCACGTCATCGAAGCCCTTTTGCAGCATTCCGGGTTTGGCCACGGCCAGAATGTAGACGTCTTCAGCGTTCGGCTTCAGTTTGTGCGCGACGGTGAAGGGCATGAAGATAATGTTGTTCTGATCGTTGTTGCCATTGCCGCCGCCAAAAAGCTGTTCGCGTTTTTCCAGCACACCGACCACACGGAATTCGCGCCCACCGACTGTGACGAATTTATCCAGCGGCGAGCCGTAGGGGAAGAACTGATCAACGACGGAAGCGCCAACGACGCAGACTTCGTCGCGCGAATCATTCTCTTCTTTGGTAAAGAAGCGCCCGGCGGAGAGCACCCAAATGCCCGCTTGTTCATATTCCGGCAAGACGCCTTGCAGCGCGATGGCGGCGGATTGTTTGCCGTTGGCTTTGACCTCCAGCTTTTTGCCGAAGTAGTCGTTGGTGATGTTCAGCGTCGGCACCGCGACGCTGATGGTCGGCAATTGGCCGAGTGCGATGGCGTCTTCGTAGCTCAGACTTTTGCGCAGCCGCTCTTCGCGCGAAGGCCGTCCGAAGCGGATGCCGCTGTTGAACTTTGTTATGAAGATAGAATTGGTGCCGAACGATTCGATCTGCTTGGTGACGGCATAATCAATGCCACTGATGATCGAAGCGATTGCCATGACCGTCCAGACGCCGATGACCACGCCCAGCACAGTCAGAAACGACCTCACCTTGTTCGTGCGCAGCGTGTCGAGCGCCATCTTCAAATTTTCCCAAATATCACTACGGATGATTTTCATGGTAGTTGGTAGCTATCAGTAGGTTCCTGGGAGCGCAGTCCTTCCAGGCTGCGAGCCGTGATTGGAATATCCGCTCGGGATACGAAAGAGTGTGCCGCCCGCGCGCCGCAGCCTGGAAGGACTGCGCTCCCAGGGGAGTTACTCCGCTCTCAATGCTTCAATCGGATCAAGCTTGGAGGCTTTGCTGGCAGGCAAAATGCCAGAGAGCACGCCAATCAAACCTGAAACGCTGACGGCGATGATGACTGCGGCAATGGAAAGATAGGTCGGAAAGAAGACGGCGGTCAGAATTCTTCCGACCGCCCAGGCAATGAAGACGCCGACTGAGCCTCCAATCGCCGACAGGGTGACGGCTTCGATCAGAAACTGCTTCAGAATGTCGCCGCGCCGCGCGCCCAGGGATTTGCGAATGCCGATCTCTTTTGTGCGTTCGGTGACGCTGACCAGCATGATGTTCATGATCACAATGCCACCGACGATCAGCGCAATGGCGGGAACGGCGATGGCGGCGATAAAGATCGGGCCGAGCAATTTATCGCGCATCTCCATAATCGCGTCCGGCGTGCCAATGCCGAAATTGTCTTTTTCGCCAAACTTCAACCCATGGCGGATGCGCATCAAACCACGAACTTCTTCGACGGCATCCTGGAATTGGTTGTCGTTCTTGGCCGTGGCGACCATATAAAAGCTGCGCTGTCGCACCGCCGGGCCGAAATTCTTGACATAAGTCCGGATCGGAATTGTCGCAAAGATATCTTGCGGCATGCCGAAGACAGTGCCTTTGGCCGCAGCCACGCCGACCACGCGATAAGGCAAACCGTTCACGGTGACTTCCTGGCCGGTTGGGGAACTGTTCGGAAAAAGCTTGGTGGCGACATCCGCGCCCAGGAAGATCACGTTCTGTGTTGAACTGTCTTCGCTGGGCGTGAAGTAGCGGCCTTCGGAAATATCCAAATTATCAATGTCCACGCAGTTGGGGGTCGCGCCGTCTACGTTGACGTTTTCAGCCGTTTCGACACCGCGCTTGAGTAAGGCCGGAGTGCCCAGCGCTTTCGCGCCCAGCTTGTCCACCAGCGTTGCCCGTTCGCGCAGGTAATCGTAATCGTCGAAGGTCAAATCCTTGTTGCGGCGTTGGGCTTCGGCAATGGAATCGGTGTTCTTCCAATCTTCAAAACTGAACCGGCGGACACTGAACGATTTCGCGCCGATGCCCGCGATCTTTTCATCCACGTAACGATTGAACCCTTGAATCAGCGACACGACAATAACCACCGCCGTGACGCCGATAATCATTCCCAGCAGCGTCAGCACCGACCGCAGCTTGTGCGCCCAGATGGCGTCGAAAGCCAGCTTGATTGTCTCTTTGAATTCCATAGTTGTGTTACAGACGTTGAGGTCAGAATTTCGGATACGGCCTAATTGCGCCAGCCGTCTTCATTTAGGATTCACTTTGATCTCCGCCGTGATCTCAATTGCATCATCGCTGGTTGCGACGCGCAGATTCGAGAGCGCGTAACTGAGCCGGTCTTTTTGTGTCACGTGCAGATTGCCGCCGTCATCCACTTCCAGTCTGCGCGGCAGCAGGATTTCCCGATTGAGCAGCGCGGGCATTTCGATTCGATTCAACCAGCGATCCACCTGCACGGCTTCGGTGCGATTGACGCTAATTTCCTGCCCGGCAACCTGCACGCTAAAGCGCAGGTTAATCGGCAGAATCGAACCGGCCACGGCGCGCAAAATCACTTTGCCGTTTTCGCCAACGAATTGCAGCGGGATCGGTTGGTCTTTGATTGTGAAGTTGGTGCGCGGCGAAAAGCCGTAAGGGATGCCATATTCGCGGCCTTTGATCTGCGCGTCAATCACGCCTTGCCCGCTTAGCCGCAGATTCACTTTGCCATCGCCGATGCTTTCCACATGCATCTCGCTGATGTCTGCCTGCCCGTCGCCGTTTGTAATGTCAGTGTAATTGACGATTGAAACCACGGTCTTCACTTCATTTGATCGCAACCGCCCCTGCTTCATTTTGAATTTCAGGTCGGGATTCTGCTGCCAGGCAATCTGCGAAAGCAGCGAGCTGATGACGTTGCGACCAAGCCGTAATCGAACATCGCCGTCCAGGCTTAAATTTGCGCCAAGTTGAGTCACTTCGTTGAGCAACGTTGGCAGCAGGGCAGACGGATCGTTATCAGCAAAAACGGATTCAACCACAGATTGATTAATAGGCACGGGCGAATTGGCTTGCAGCACGAGCACCGCGCGCCGGTCAAGCAGCAACAACGAAGTCAACGAGAGCTTCAGCGGCACGTGATAGGCCGCCGTTGCAATCTCCATTGGCATCTGGCCTTCAACATTGAAGCGGCTGGCCGGAATTTCCATCGTCTCGTTGATTTCCAGCGGCAGGTTCAGCGAAGGCAGTTCGTTGTTCCAGGTTTCCGGTTTCAGCCAGGCGCCAAACAATGTTTTGATAAAGACAGATGAAATCAGACCGTTCAACAGTCTTACTTCGGTGACGCGAAACGGCATTCGCATGCGGCCGTCCTTGATCTCGCCGCTGGTCAATAAGCCAGACAGTTGCAGCGTGACCGACTTCGATTGCACTCCGATTTTGATGATGGCCGCGCCCGTCACCAGTTGCGTTTCAATCGAAGTCAGCTTCATCACGCTGCCGTTGGCCAGCGCAATTTCCAGCCCGGTGAATTGCCGGACGGCGTCGGCAATGGCGCGTTCGCTGAGCACGACGACGGCATCGGCATTGCGGAACGAATTGCTTGCGCGCAGTTGGTTGCGGATTTTTGTCAGTTCCGTCGCGCGTTCGGCATTGGACATTGGCTGCGCTGCGGCAGATATAGAAACGCAGGTCAGCAGCGCGGCGAATGTAATGGGCACGGCAGCCTGACGCCATTTTTGGATTACAGCTTGATTCATAACGCTACCTTCAAATGCTTTGAACAATGCTTGGGGAAGGCAGTCGGATTATAACCGCAACTGCTACGCAGCGGCGATTGAGATGTGCTAGAGTGCGCGCGCTTTTCCACCGCACTCAATCAAAACGCGAACGAAAACCGCTATGACCGGATTATCGAAGCTCGATCTGGCAGTCATCTTTACTTACCTGGCAGGCATTACTGCGTTCGGCCTTTATGTTTCTCGCCGGGTCAAAGACACCGACGGCTACTTTATGGGCAACCGCCGCTTCGGCAAGGCGCTGATGATCGCACAAGCGCTGACCACCGGCACCCGCGCCGATTACGCGATTGGCGTGGCCGGCGCGTCGTATGAGATTGGAATGGCGGGCATCTGGTATCAGTGGATGTATATCTTTTCGACGCCGTTCTTCTGGCTGCTGTCGCCGATCTTCCGCCGGTTGCGGTACACGACGACGGCGGATTTTTTTGAAGAACGGTTCAGCCGAAGTCTGGGGTTTGCTTATTCGCTGTTCGCGCTTTATCTGTTCACGCTGTGGCAGGGGACGATCATCAAAGGCGCGGCGCTGACCATCGCGGGCATCACTGGCTTGTCAGAAACGTGGATTATCTGGGGAGTGACGGCGCTGTTTGTTTTGTTTGGTGTCGCGGGCGGGTTGATTGCAACGGTCAATACGGATTTCATTCAAGGCATTTTCATTGTCATCCTGTCGTTTTTGCTCATCCCGTTCGGCCTGAAAGCGGTCGGTGGATTTGCGGGCTTGCACGCGAAGTTGCAGCCGGAGATGTTTTCGCTGGTGGCGTTGAAAGAGCTGACGCCATTCAAAATCTCGATGCTGGTCGTTACAGGCCTGGTCGGCATTGTCGCCCAGCCGCATCACATGGCCGTCGCGGGCAGCGGCAAGAGCGAAATGAACTGCCGTGTCGGATGGTGTTATGGCAACTTCATCAAGCGGCTTTGCACAATCGGTTGGGCGCTGGCAGGACTGATTGCCGCCGCAATGTTTACGCAGGGTTCGATTGCCAAACGCGAATTGGTCTTTGGCGCGATGATTAAGCAATTACTGCCTTCGGGGTTGGTGGGCTTGATGATCGCCGCAATTCTGGCGACCGTTATCGCTTCGTGCGCGGCGTTTATGATCTCCGGCTCGGCGCTGTTCACGCGCAACATCTACAAAAAATATCTGAAGCCCGCGGCGGATGATGCGCATTACCTGCTGACGGGCCGCATTGCTTCGGCGGCGCTAACCGTGGGCAGCTTGCTGATGGCGTTGTATCTGAAATCGGTGATTGATGCGACGGTGCATTTCGTGACGATCGTCGCGTTTGTCGGCATTCCGATGTGGGTCGCCATTGTCTGGGCGCGAGCCAATAGCAAAGGCGCGTGGGCCAGCCTGATTGCCAGCACTACTGTCTTCTGGTGGTTCGGTGTTACGAACAATGTCAAAGACGGACGGGAACTACTCTACCCAATGTTGGCTGGATTCGTAGCGATGATTGTCGTTAGTGGTCTGACCGCGCCGGAATCGGCGGATCGGCTGCGGCGGTTTTACGCTTTGCTGCACACGCCGGTCGGCGAAAAAGCAAATCTGGAACGCGCAGGATTGAAAGTCACGCTTGATTGAACGGAGGAGACGATGGCAAGCCAAGAATCTCAAACTGAGACGCCGCCCATTCCCAATTCGCGATTAGAAGAAGACGGCCATTCGCTGCTGATCGTTGATTTGCTTCGACTGCCGCAGCGATTCAGCTACAAACGATACCGGCTGGATGTGATCGGCTTTTTGCTGGCGTGGTTGTGGGTCGTGCTGTTGCTGGCGCTGGGATGGTGGGTTGCCCGAATCGGGGCTTGAAGATCGGGGGTTGAAGATCGGAGTTTGCCAAGCGGAGTTTGGCCAATCGGAGTATGAATGAAAGTCAGAGGCCGCATCGGTGCAAGCGAAGAGATCGTTGACGTGCTGATTGCCGAAGGGCGAATCGGTAAACTCTCGCCCGCTGATCGTGCGATTGATTGCGAGCTTGGCGGCGAACGGTTGCGGCTCGCATCAGGCTTTGTGGATTTGCAGATCAACGGCTACGGCGGGATTGATTTTAACGACGCTAACACGACCACCGAACAAGTTGCCGAAGTGACTCGCGCGTTGTGGCGAACGGGCGTCACATCTTTTTGCCCGACCGTGATCACCGAATCTTCCGGACACATCTCACAATGTCTGGCGAACTTGATTCACGCGGCAGATACATCGCCAGCGTTCGCCCGCGCAATGCTCGGCATTCATCTGGAAGGGCCGTTCATCTCGCCCGAAGACGGGCCGCGTGGCGCACATCCAAAACAACACGTTTGCTTGCCAGATTGGCAGCAGTTTCAACGGTGGCAGGATGCAGCGCGTGGGCAGATTCGGATTGTGACTTTGTCGCCGGAATGGCCGGAGAGTTTTGATTTTATTGAGCGCGCTGCCGCATCCGGCGTCATCGTCGCCATTGGCCACACCGCTGCGACGCCTGCGCAAATTGCCGATGCCGTGAGAGCGGGCGCAAAAATGTCCACGCATTTGGGCAACGGCTCGCACGCCAAGATTGACCGCCACCCGAACTACATTTGGGAGCAACTGGCCAACGATGATTTGTGGGCAAGTTTCATTGTGGATGGGCATCATTTGCCGCCATCGGTGGTCAAATGCTTTTTGCGCAGCAAGGGCATGGCACGCAGCATTCTGGTGACCGATGCGATTTCGGCGGCTGGCCAACCAACGGGCAAGTACAAGCTCGGCAATGTCGAAGTGGAAGTCAGCGAGGCGCGTCGCGTTTGTTTGCCGGGAACACCTTATTTGGCGGGATCGGCATTGGAAATGCAGGATGCCATCGGGAAAACGGTGGCGTACTCTGACGCAACGCTTGCTGACGCGCTGCAAATGGCTTCAACGAATCCGGCTGAATTGCTGGGCGTGGCGGATAGAATCGGAAGCCTTGCCGTTGGGCACGCGGCGGATTTGGTTTTGTTTGATTGGGATGAGAAGTTGAAAACGCTTGCGGTCGCGGCAACAATCAGCAGCGGCGAAGTTGTCTATCGCAGATAACGATTACCAATGCCGCCGCAAAACCGATTGCCAATCGTCCCGGCGCGTCCATTCAGACAATGCCAGAACAACGAAACGTAGAATGCTCAATACCCCGGCAATCACCCCCCAAACCAGCATGCGCTGCATCGGCGGGCGCTGGCTGAACCAGCGGATGACAGAGCCTTCGGCGACGATGCCGATCATCATGTATTGAATTCCGGACAGTAGTTCGCGTTTATTACTGGTATGCATAGCATTGAAGAGCCATTGAACTGAGGCGATTGGTGAATCGCTGCGCGCATTTTGACCCGATAACGCCTGCGCGTCAAAAACCAAGATCAACTTTTGCAGGGAGACAGCAAATGAAACTTTCCATTTCCAGCTTTTTCAAAAATAGGACGTTATTGGCGGCGGCCTTTGTCTGTGTGGCACTTGCGGGATGTTCCGGCAATCCCGGCAACAATGCCAGCGGGTCGAAGGCGACCGTCGCGGATGCTGAAAAGTTCGTCGCGGATGCCGAAAAACAGTATCTGGCGGTGACAATCAACGAAGGCCGCGCGGACTGGGTGCAGAGCAACTTCATCACCGATGACACCGAAGCCATCGCCGCGCAAGCAAAGGACGAGACGATCAAAACGATCAAAGAACTGGCGGAAGAGTCCCGCAAATTCGACGGCCTGAATTTGCCGCCGGACATAACGCGGAAAATAAAGCTGCTCAAACTTGCGTTGGTCTTGCCTGCCCCTGGCAATCCTGCCGAACGCGAGAAGCTGACAAAGATCGCTGTCGGCATGGAGAGCGCGTATGGTGCCGGAAAATATTGCCCTGAATCCAGTAGCCTGCTGAGCAAAGTGGTAGAAGCACGTGCCGCAAAAAATCCGTCGCAAAAGGAGAACAAGTGTCTGGCTCTGGGCGATCTGGAACGTGTGATGGCTGAAAGCCGCAATCCCGATGAATTGAAAGAAGCCTGGCTGGGCTGGCATTCGGTTTCGCCAAAATATCGCAAGGACTATGCGCAGTTTGTTGATCTGGCAAACAATGGCGCAAAGGAGATGGGCTTCAAGGATTTGGGCGTGATGTGGCGGTCAAATTACGATCTGGAGCCGGATGCCTTTGCCGCCGAGATGGAACGACTGTGGCAGCAGGTCAAACCGCTTTATGATTCGTTGCACGATTACACGCGTGCGAAACTGCGACAGAAATATGGCGAAGCGGTTGTTCCGGCAACAGGGCCAATTCCCGCGCATCTGCTTGGAAACATGTGGGGCCAACAGTGGGGCAACACCTACGAACTGCTGAAGCCAGCGACTGGTGATCCGGGCTACGACCTAACCAGGATTCTGAAAAGCCGCAACACTGACGCCAAACAGATGGTCAAATATGGCGAAGGCTTTTTTACTTCCCTTGGGTTTGCCTCATTGCCAGAAACTTTTTGGAATCGCTCGTTGTTTACGAAGCCTCAAGACCGCGACGTTGTGTGCCACGCCAGCGCCTGGGACTTAGACAACCAGAAAGACGTTCGCATCAAGATGTGCATCAACATCAATAATGAAGACTTCACAACGATTCACCACGAACTCGGCCACAACTTTTACCAGATGGCCTACGCGCCGCAGCCGCCGCTCTATCAAAACAGCGCCAATGACGGTTTCCATGAAGCCATCGGCGACACCATCGCACTATCAGTGACGCCGGAATATCTGAAACAGCTTGGCCTGATCAGCACTGTGCCGGACGAGAAGGCCGACATCGGGTTGCTGTTACGCCTGGCGCTGGACAAGATCGCATTTCTGCCGTTTGGGTATTTGGTGGATCAATGGCGATGGAAAGTCTTTTCCGGCGAAGTCGGGCCAAATGATTACAACAAAGCCTGGTGGGAATTGCGCGAGAAATATCAGGGCATTGCGGCTCCGGACGCGCGTAGCGAAAACGACTTTGATGCCGGGGCCAAGTATCACGTGGCGAGTAATACGCCCTACGCCCGTTACTTCCTGGCCCATATCCTGCAATTCCAATTTCATCGTGCCCTATGCCGAGAAGCCGGATACAAGGGGCCGCTCAATCGTTGTTCGATCTACGGAAACAAGGCTGCGGGTGAAAAACTGAAGTCGATGCTGGCCATGGGACAAAGCCACCCGTGGCCGGAAGCGCTCAAGGCGCTGACAGGCGAAGACAAGATGGATGCGACCGCGATCCTGGATTATTTCGCACCTTTGAAAAGCTGGTTGGATGAGCAGAATCAAGCCTTGGCTGGAAGGTAATCTTTCGTTCAAGGGGTTGTGCAGTAAGTCTTTACCCCTGACAGAATTTGGGATGGCGAAATGAATTGGGGGAGGCTATACTGAAATTGCCGCACGAACGCTGGCGCTTAAAGCTAAGCTAACGCCGCCGTTCGAACTCCCCTATACCAGAAAATCCATGACGAAAGAGCAACTAATTATTTTATGAAAATTGCTATTTTGGGGACGCGAGGAATCCCGGCGAATTACGGCGGATTTGAAACCTTTGCGGAACAACTGGGAACAAGGTTAGCGGCGCGCGGACACGATGTCACGGTTTATGGACGGAATCACTACTTAACGATTACAGACAAGTTTTACCGCGGTGTTGAGATCGTGACGCTGCCAACAATCCGTCACAAATACTTCGACACGATCATTCACACTTTTCTCTCTGTCCTTCATGCCTCGCCACGCAAATACGATGTGATCTTGATCTGCAATGCAGCCAACAGCATCTTCTCTTTTATCCCACGGCTTCTGGGAACACCGACGCTGGTCAATGTTGATGGTTTAGAGCGCAAACGCAAAAAATGGAATTGGGTAGGCCAGACGTACTATCTGATTTCAGAGTGGCTTTCGACCTTTTTGCCAACGGCAATCGTGACTGACGCGCAAGTCATCCAGGACTACTACGCCACGCGGTACAAAAAGGAATCGGCAATGATTGCCTATGGTGCTGAAGTGGCGCGCCGGGCAGCGCCTGAAAAGCTGGAAAGCTTTGGATTGGAACCCAACAAATATGTGCTTTATGTCAGCCGCCTGGAGCCTGAAAACAACGCACATCTGGTAATTGAGGCATTCAAAAAGGTCAATACCGACATGCCGCTGGTGATCGTTGGCGGTGCCCCATATGCTGAAGAGTACATTGCGCAGTTGAAGAGCACTTGCGATCCACGCGTGAAGTTTCCAGGTTTCGTCTTTGGCGCAGATTACCGCGCGTTGCAACAGAACGCATACTGTTATGTCCATGCGACCGAAGTGGGCGGCACTCATCCGGCGCTGATTGAGGCAATGGGGGCGGGCAATTGCGCCCTGACCCTGAACACTCCCGAAAACAGAGAAGTCATCAACGGCGCCGGCATTGTCTACGATTCGGTCGAAGACCTGACTGCGAAACTGCAACAAGTCATTGATCATCCGGAAACCATCGGTGAATACCGTCGCCGGGCAATGACTCGCGTGCTGGAACTTTATAACTGGGAACAGATCACAGATCAGTACGAAGAACTGCTATTAGACCTGGCTGGTGTAAAGGTTCAAGCGCCGGGTTCCGTCATTAGCAGGCCAGCAGTTGCTGCATCTCCCGAACTGCGTTCCTATCCGATCAAGCCTTTTGCCGAAGAGCCAGCAAAAGCCCGAACAACCGCAAAAACCCTTCATTGAAGATTGCTGCATATTGCAACACGTGGTTGCAGTACGCAGTCTTCACTCCTCACTGAAATGCGTTACCAATCCAGTGCAAAGATTCCTTTCTGGCAACCAGCCTGGTCTTTAGTTCATGAGCACCGTGGGCTAATTAACTCGATGGTGCGACGAGACCTGACCAGTCGCTATAAGGGTTCTGTCATGGGATTGGCTTGGACGATCATTACGCCAGCGGTGATGATCGTCATCTACACGGTAATCTTTTCAGGAATCTTCAAGTCGCGCTTTGGCGCAGAAGGCGGGTACCTGCGATTTGCGGTGTATCTGTTCTGTGGAATGCTGCCATGGATTGCATTCAGTGATGGGATTCAACGCTCAACCACGGTCTTGACCGACAACATCAATTTAGTCCGCCGTGTTGTCTTTCCATTGGAAGCCCTGCCAGTCAACTTAGCGCTGTCAGCGCTAATGCAGCAATTGTTCGGCACGATTGTCCTGCTGATTGCAGCCTTGATTATGCAGCGAACGTTGCATGCAACCGTTTTGTGGATGCCTGTTTTGCTTGTCCCACAGTTGCTGGCCACGGTTGGATTGGGATGGTTAATGGCGAGTTTCGGCGTCTTCATTCGCGATATGACACAGGTCAACCAACTCGCTCTACAAGCCATGATGTATCTGACGCCTATTCTCTATCCTGAGAACTTGATTCCTCCTGAGTATCATTTGCTTTTGGATTTGAACCCCATTGCTCCCTTGATTCGAAGCTACCGGCAAATTTTGCTTGAAGGGAAAATGCCGGATTGGCGAGGTTTGAGCGTCACGATGATCTTTGCGGTGATTTGCTTTTGCTTCGGCTACTGGTGGTTCGAGCGAACAAAAAAAGCATTTGCAGACGTGCTGTAAGAAAGATGTGCAGCGCTCCCCAGCTTAGCGATGAAGATTAGCGCTGAAGCTCCATGAATTCGCGCCGGAACTGCGCTTCCATTTTGTTACGCACCGGTTCGGGCAACAGGCTGGCACGTACGGCGTTGATGACCAACTGCTCAATGGTTTCGACGCCGAAGCCAAAGGCGTCTGCAATTTTCAGGTATTCATCTGTCAGCGTAGTGTTGAACATCGGCGGGTCGTCGGAGTTGATCGTCACGTACAGACCTTCTTCGAGCAATCGTGGCAAAGGATGTTCGGCGATTGAAGCCGCTACGCCCAGACAAACGTTGCTGGTCGGGCAGACTTCCAACGGGATTTGCCGCTGGCGCAATTCAGCCACAAGTTCGGCATCTTCCGGACAACGCACGCCGTGACCAATGCGCTGTGCCTTCAATGATCGCAGCGCTCCCCACATACTTTCCGCACCAACGGTTTCGCCCGCGTGTGGCACGCTGGCTAATCCTGCCGCACGAGCGCGATCAAATGCCATTTCAAACAGTTCGGGCGGATGACCAATCTCCGCCCCACCCAGACCTAACGCGACGACGCCATCGGCCATCCCGCTAATCGCCCAATCGGCTACCGTCAAGCTGTGCTCGATGGGCCGCACATTGCGCGAAATGTCCAGCACCCAACCAACGCTGACACCAAGTTCCGCCGCTGCCCATGCGCGAGCGCGGCTCAGCGAGGCCAGTTGCGCTTCAAACGGAATATACCGATTCCGGCTGAAATGTGTGTACGGCGTGAAGGTCACTTCGCTATGGATGATGTTCTGTGACGCCTGTCCGCGCAGAAATTCGCGCGCGATTAATTCAATGTCTTCCGGCGTGCAGATGCAGGATGAGATGGCAATGTAGATTTCGATGAAGTGCGCAAAGTCAGTAAAGGTGTACCACTGGCGCAGACCTTCGACGGTGGTCGCGGGTAACGTGACGCGATTGCGTTCGGCCAGTTGCAGCAGCGTCTCGGGCTGAATTGAGCCTTCCAGATGAACGTGAAGCTCGACCTTCGGCATGCGGCGCATGAAGCTTTCCAGTTGCATCTTTTAGTGGCAGGTATCAATAACAATTTCAACGCGGCGGTTTTTCTGACGGCCTTCGGGATTGTCAGAACCGTCTGATTTGGCATTGGGCGCGATGGGCTTGGTTTTACCGAAGGCTTTGATCGAAGCTGTTTCCGGAACGTAATGATGCGTTGCCAGCCAATCTTTCACCGTCTTGGCGCGGCTTTCGCTCAGGCGCTTATTGTAATCATTATTACCAACCGAATCGGTATGACCTTCGATTTGAATGGGGTGTATGCCTGCCTTGGCAATCAGCGGGCCCAGCGCCTTTAGGGTTTCTTCAGCATCGCCGGTCAGAGAGGCTTTGTTGAATTCAAACAACGTGTCCGCGCCCACGGTCAGCCGTTGCTGGCATTGGCTGGTTTGCGTTTTGATTGCCTGAATGCCTTTGGGAACCTGTATTTCGCCGGGTTTTTGCCACGTGCCTTTTGGTTGTTGAATCTCGCCGGGTTTTTGGATCTCACCAGGCTTCTGAATCGGTCTTTGCGCCGTCGCTGAATTGGCGGATAACAAAGCAAGGACAGCAAAGAGCGCGATGAAAAAAAGAACGGTGAATTTGGACACAGCATGTCTCCTGATGATCGAATGTGAAAAAGGGAAGCGAGCTTGGGTGATTGCGTTCTGAGTTTTGGGTCTTGCTACAAGTATTTGACGAACATCAGTTCATTGCGTTGTTCGTTGTAAACCAGTTCGTCCACCAGTTGGTCTGTCATCAGAATGCCGAAGCCGCCCGCGCGCAGGCCTTTTTCATCGCGGATAGTGACGTGGCGGAAGGGGTCGCCGACCGGGTTGTTGACGGCGGCGTGTTCCAGGTTGGCGGGGTCGAAGCCTTCGCCGGGGTCTTTGATCCAGTAGATGATGGCGTGCTTCATGCGCACGCAGAGGACTTCAACAAACTTTGTCGGATCAAGCTTCCCGCCGTGTTCGATCGCGTTGTTGAGCATTTCGCGAAAGGCATAGGCCATCGCTTCGCGCGTGTCTTCGGGCAGATCGGCTTTCAGTTGGATGAGCAGTTTTTGCAGGATTGAGACGGCGGCCAGATCGCACGGCACGCGCAATTGAACCCAGTGCGGTTCGGCGGAGATCACTTCAATTTCGATGGGCGCGGCCTCGGCCAGTGCGGCATGAACGGCGATTTTCAGGTCAGCCATGCTGAAAGGTTTGATGATGAAATCGCAGACGCGCCTGCGCATAGCATTCAGGACGGCTTCGGGCGTGCCGAAAGCGGTCACCATCATGGCTCTCAAATTAGGATAATCGCGGCGAAGCTGTTCCAGGAATTCGCCCCCGTCCATCCCGGGCATGACGTAGTCAATCAATGCCAGATCGAACTCTTCCCGCGCAAGCATCTTCAACCCCTCAGGCCCGCTGAAAGCATGCCGCAGTGTGTGGCCTTCGCTGGTCAGCGTGGCTTTAATCAGTTCGTGTAAGGCTGAATCATCGTCAACTACGAGAATCTGACTCATTGACTTCCTCTCGCGTCGTATATTTCACCTTCATATTACCCAAATAAATCAACACCGTATGAAAGCGCGGTTATTATGCCTATCGCCCAATGGTTTGGCTAGCGGCCGGAATTTCAATGAAAACTCCTGCGGACAACGGAGTTCATGAGGCGTTACGATGTTTGTTGTGGCGAACCGATGATTATTTCTGAGGCTGACTCCGTCGGAGTCAGTGACTGATTGGGCGCTCACCGTGGCCTGGATTTTCGCAAGGCCACAGTGACGAACGGGCTAATTGCCGGCTGATTATTTTTTCAGCTTGGACAGAAATTGCTTGCGAAACTTGATGACCTTCGGCTCGATGACAATCTTGCAATAAGCTTGATCCGGATTGCGTTTGTAGTATTCCTGATGAGTGATTTCAGCCGGATAGAACGCATCGAATTTTACCACCTCAGTCACAATCGAATTTTTCCAGATTTTCTCAGTAGTTAAATCGGCGATGACCTTTTCGGCAACGGCCTTCTGTTCGGGCGATTGATAGAAGATCGCCGACCGGTATTGCGAACCGTGATCCGCCCCCTGGCGATTCAGCGTCGTTGGGTCGTGGATGGTAAAGAAGACTTCGAGCAATTCCTTGAACGTGATGACCTGCGGGTCGAATTTGATCTGCACGACTTCCGCATGCCCTGTTGTGCCGGAAGAGACTTGCTCATAAGTCGGTTCGGCAACGCGGCCCCCGGAATAGCCCGACACAACTTTCTCAACACCGCGCAGATCGTTGAAGACCGCCTCCAAACACCAGAAACAGCCACCAGCCAAAACCACGACCTCTTTTTTCTGTTTCGCCTTTGTCGTTTGTTTTTCGCCTTGCGAATCGGCATTCGCGGCAAAGATCGAAATTGAGAGGAACATTGCCAACAATATTGATTTCATCAGATTACCTCGTTGTTGTTACCGAAAATTGAAACAACCCATCTAACCAGGGTTGAAGCGGGCTACTTGATCGTCGCTGCCAGTCTTTGCTCGACCTTCATCGGAAGCTCAATGCTCTCAAAGGCGGCGGCGGCGTATAGGTAGTCCTCGCCCGATTCATCAAGAATGCGGATGTAGCCTGCCGGATCATTCGGCAGCGGCGGCAGCACGGGATAAAGCTTGCGCAACTCGAGCGAAACTTCATAGCCTTCATTGTCCAGACAAAGTGCAAAAATCATAGTTGCCCTTTCAATCCAACATCCGCTTGATCTTCATCTCCTTCTTGCCAACGCCGTGTGCTTCATACCAGTGCAATTCCGCCAAGCGAACATCACTCGTCATCAATTCAACCAGAGCAGTGCCTTTCACTTTGCGCCAGCGACGCCCACCGTAGGTGCGGCGCAATCGAGCAAGGTCTCTGATGCCGCTTGCCACCGCGATGTTTTCGACGATTGTCACCTGAGAAACGATTCGACGAAATTGAATCATCAGATGTGCCCTCTGACAAGGCTAAGCCGAAGCGGTGAAAATCACAGTCCCAACTTCCGCCACTTCTCATCCACCATCCGCTTCACTTCGTCACTGGTATTGTTCTCTTTCGGCCAGCGACGGTCAAAGCCTTCGTTCTTCCATTTGCGTGTGGCGTCAATCCCCATCTTCGATCCGAAGCCCTGCTGGCGCGACGAATGATCAAGCACGTCAATCGGCCCCAGCGTGAACTGTATATCGCGCTCGGGATCAATATTATTTAAAGCCTTCCAGACAACCTCGGAATAATTTTGAATGTTGACGTCTTCATCCACAACGACAATGCATTTGGTAAACATCGCCTGCCCCAGGCCCCAGATGGCATTCATGATTTTGCGCGCGTGGCCGGGGTACTGTTTGCGGATCGAAAGCAGCATCAGGTTATGGAAGACACCTTCGAACGGCAAGGCCATATCCACGATCTCAGGGAACTGGCGCTTCAGCACAGGCAGCGTAATGCGCGTGATGGCCCAGCCCATCCAGCAATCTTCCATCGGCGGACGGCCCACGATCGTCGTTTGATAAATCGGGTTCTTGCGATGAGTGACAGTCGTCACGTGAAAGACCGGGTACGGCTCTTCCAAGGTGTAAAAGCCCGTGTGGTCGCCAAATGGCCCTTCAGTGCGGCGCTCGCCCGGATCAACATAACCTTCCAGTACAATCTCTGCCGAAGCCGGAACTTCCAGATCAACTGAAACGCACTTGACCATCTCAATCGGCTTTTCGCGAATGAAGCTGGCGAAGATCATCTCATCCAAATCGTCCGGCAGTGGAAGCGCAGCAGCAAAGTTTGTAATCGGCTCAGCACCGATGGCCACGGCAACTTCCATCCGATGCGCGCCGCTCTTTTCCATATCGCGATGGTGCGCCGCGCCGTGTTTGTGAATCTGCCAGTGCATGCCAGTGGTCTGTTCGTCATAAACCTGCATCCGGTACATCCCGCAATTGCGTTTGCCGGTGCGCGGATTGCGCGTGAAAACCATCGGGAAAGTAATGTATGGCCCGCCATCCAGTTCCCAGCATTTCAAGACGGGGAAATCCAACAGCGAAAACTCGCCTTCGCGTTTGATGACTTCCTGGCAGGGGCCGGACTTCACTTCGCGCGGAAAATACTTTCCAAGCTCGGCCAGTTTCGGCAGCATCTTCACTTTTTCCAGCAAGCCTTCGGGCGATTTGAAATCGAGCCAGTCGGTCAATCGCGCGGCAACGTCTTCGACGTTGTCTACTTCCAGCGCAATCTCCATTCGGCGGCGGCTGCCCAGCGCGTTGATCAGCACTGGAATATTGCCGCCATCCACGTTTTCAAACAGCAGCGCTTTGTTATTGTCAGATTTGCTGACGCGGTCGGTGATTTCGGTGATTTCCTGATTACTGGAAACAGGGATTTTGATTCGTTTTAGTTCGTTGTTCTTCTCTAAAGCCTTGATGAATTCGCGCAGGTCGACATAAGCCATGAAGTTCACTCCGGGGAAAAATAATTGCTTGTGTGATTCAAGATGAGTGCGATTGAGGTGGGATGGTAACAATGGGCTGAGGTTTTGCCAATGCGCGCTTAAGGTGCGGTTAACCCGCCCTCGCGCATATGGCTGGCCACGCGCTTTGCCTCTTCCATAATCGCAAGCCATCCACGCAGCGCGTCATTGACGGCCTGCGAATCAGCGAAGATGACGGCAAGATCAGGATCAAGCACAACGGCGCGTTTCGAAAGCATGCCTTTGTATTCACGCCCTTGCGCCTTCCCTATCCTATGCATTTCAGGAAAATCATATTCCGGCGCGCCGGTATCAGTAAGACCACACTCGCCTTCAAGAATAGTAATTGTGTGACTCATAATGTTTTCTTTCCTTCGGCGTAACTTCTCTTGCCGTGATGATACGAATCGTGTCGCCCTGTTCAGTAAAGACAACGACCAGCAGCCGGTCTTGTATTGAGGTGCCAATGGCAGCAAAGCGCGTTTCGTCGAATGAATGAAGAACATCCGGTGCGATGTCCACGAGCGGGTCATCAAATACTGTCGCCGCTTCTTCGAATGAAACGCCGTGATCCTTGAGATTGCTTTCTGCCTTGATCCTGAACCAATCAAATTTCATTGCTCTTCACTTTACGCTCTCCGCACCCCGGCTGTGAGTATAGCGGCCAGGAAGGGCGATAAAAAGTCTTTGGTGCTTGTTGTGCGCGGGCGGAAAGACAAAGGCCGGAGAGGGGAAATGCTTCCCCTCTCCGGCCTTTGTCTTTCCGTTGGCTGTAATCAATGGCACATACCGGGCACGTAGATCGCCAGATGCTCGGAAGCCTGTGCATAGTGAATGTAGTTGTAACCGTCGGTCGTGTTGCTGACGGCGCTGACCGTGAAGGCGTGAGCGCACTTGGTGCAAGTGGTGTTCAAGTCATGTACCACCACGCGCGGATTGACGCCGAACCAGGTGGACGCGCTGTCGTGCACGCCGATGTAATGATCTTCAACCACTTGGTGCGAATGGTTATGGCCCCATTCATCGGTCAGCGCATAGGAATGAAGATGGCTCTGCCGGTCGTAGGCGCTGAAGGTGATGGTGAAGTTGGCCGAGCCGCTGGTGACCAGCGCGCATTCGTCCAGCACGCTGCCGTCATGTTCGATCCGGTCAATGCTGACGACCGGCGGATCGTTGTCAATTAACAGCGCAACCTTGTCATCTTCCGCATCGCCCGACAGAGGCAGGAAGAAGAAGTTGTAGAGCTTGATGCGCACGATGTGACGGCCATTCGAGAGCGGCAGCGAATTCAGCACGAAACCCAGGTCGGGAATCGCAAACAAATCGCTCGCCGCCGGCACGCGATAGAAGCCCGAAGCATTCGGCGCGACGGCCTGCGGCACGAAGGTCGTCCCGTTCCATTTGTAGTTGACCCACGATGCTGTTTCCGGCGCGCTGGCCGCAGCGCCGTCCAGCAAAATCTTGTAGTAGGTCGCGCCGGAACTGCGCATGCGGGGGAAGTTGAGCATGACGTGGTTGGAGCCACCGAACGAGGCGTTCTTGACGTGGAAGAAGTAGCTTGGATCGGTCGTCGCCTGTCCTGTGGGGAAGTCAATCTCAGTCGAAGGAATAAAGCCCACGCGCGTGATGATGGGACCGCCCGCGCCCGCCAGCAGCACCTTCTGAATCACGCTGTCGCTGGCAACGTAAATTGCGTTCGGGTCTGAACTGCGCACCACCGACGAAGGCCGCACCGCAACGTTGGCAATAAAGCTTGCCGTGCGCGTCGGCACATCCAGCAGGCTGACGCGGTTGGCCGGGTCGCGTTCGACGTAATAGATCGCCGTGCGCGCATCGTTCGCCCAATCCATAAAGAAAGCGTTGGTCAAGCCAGTTACAAGCGGGATGCGTGCGGGATGGGTCAAATCAATTTGCAGAATGCGGTTTGGTTCGGCCACGTAGGCCGTTTTGTAATCCGCGCTCAGCAACACGCCAAGCGGGTTGGTCAGCCCGGCCAGAATCGCCGTGTGCGCTCCACCGCCCAGATTCACCTTCCACAGATTGCCGCCGCTGAAATCCGTGACGTAGGCAACGAAGGCCATCGGATCAATCACGATCGCGTGCGGCGCGCCAAGGCCCGACGCGACCAAAGTGCGGGTAGTAGAGCCGGTTGAACACTTCCAGAGCTTGCCGTCGCGCGTCGTCACGTAGGCCAAGTGATAGCCCGGCAGCAGCGCCACGCTTTCGGGTTGAGTAAAACCCGTCTGGATGACGGTCACTGTGCCGGTTGTCAAATTGAGCTTGGAAAACTCGCCAGAGTTATACTCGACGAAATAGATGGTGTTTTCCGCCGCGTTGTAGGCTTGGCCGATGGCCGCGTTCAATCCGCTGGCAACCGGCGTCACGGTGGCGGCGTGGGCGATGACGGTGCAAAACAAAACAAATAAAATTGGCAGAATCGTCGCAAAAATCTTTTGCAGTTTCATTTCCATTCTCCTTCTTAACGTTGGTTGTTGGCGGCGGTGAACGGCGTGGCATTCCGTCGTTACATTCGCTGAAAAATGAAGTGAGGGAAGGCTGTTCAATGGCAGCAATCTTCGGCCCTCACCAACGTAAGCGGAAAACGGAAGAGGAAAGTTGAAGGGTGCGTAAAAAAAATCTGCGAGTGCCAAAGCAGGTTGGGCGGGAATGGAAGCGGGAAAGGGTCAGGCGCAAAACGCGGATGAGGCGGTCGAGCAATCATCCGCGTTTTTATTGTTCATTCGGCCAGCAGCTTTTTACGGGTGCCATTTGTTATACGCGTACAGCGGCTGGGCCTGTTTGCTCAATCGTTCGTAATGCTCCGGCAGGTCAATGTCCTCCAGCACATCCGGCGTGTCCACCGGCACCGCCAGCCAATCGCCCGCATGAGCGTTGATAAAGCTGCGCAGGCCGCCTTGCGCATCATCATCCATCTGCAAAATATCGTCCACGTATTTGGTGCTGACGATGATTGGATGGCCGGGCTTGCCGTTGTAGGTGGGAACAACAATGCCTTTGTCGCCTTCGGCATACGCTGCGATCAGTTGGTTGATCAGCGCGGCATGGATCATGGGTTGATCCACCAACGCAATCAGCACCGCATCGCTGTTTGGCCCCAACATTCCCAAACCGTTTTTGACTGAGCTAAGCATGCCTTTCTTGTAGTCTTTGTTGATGACGAATTGCACGGTGCTGCCCGCCAGAACTGGGCGAATTTCGGCTTCGCGGTGGCCCAGCACGACGAAGAGGTCGGCCAGTTGCGACAATCGCATTTGGTGAACGCATTCGCCGATGACAGTACGCTTGCCCCATTTCAACAGGGGTTTGAAGCCAGGCAGCATTCGCGTGGATTCCCCGGCAGCCAAAAGAATTCCTGAAATCATAGTGATTTCGCCTCCCGAATTTTCTGATAAATGAATTGCGTGACGTGTTGAGGCCGTAGCTTGCACGAAGCCTCGCCTGCATTCAAGCTTGGCAAGAAGCTTGCCAAGCTTAAATTCGATGACTACCAATGGATGCTGGCAAAGAACAGCACCGTGCAAGTCGCATTGAGCAAAAACGTAATTGCCGCAGCGATGATCAGGCCTTTGACGATTTCGGATCGATCGTTTCGTTTGTAAACCACAATCGCGGGAATGATGTACACCAGTTGACTGACCCCAAGAAAGATCAAAGAGATACCTGATGTCAAAAAAGCCAGTGGCACTTGAATCAAATGCAACAGCAGCGCCAAGCCAATGCCACGCCAGACATTATGACTGCTGGAAGATTGTCCGCCCGTAGTGACGGAGTTGTCATACTGACCAGGCTCGTTACTCATAAATCAATCAAGACCTATTCACAATAAAGATCAAACTTAAACAAGTCGCGTTCAGTAAAAACGTAATGGATGCCCCGATAATAAGCCCCTTCATCAGATCATCTTTTCCCTTACGCCGTGCAATCAAAATCGCCGGAACCATGTACACGATTTGAGATAGGCCGATGAAAGGCAGCGGTGTAATGGTGGCGTAATCATCCACTCTTGAGAAAACCGTTGCATAGACGAGTATCATCGGTATCTGCAGGAGATGAAGCAAGAATGCCAGTCCAACTCCCTTCCCAACATCTCCGTTCTGTTCAGGCATTGCGTTACCCTTCAGCGATTTGCCTCAACGACGCCAGCCGCGTCTGTTCCAGTCCGTCACGATAAAACAGATTGTATGTATCGAATGGGATCAGCCGCCCGTCCGGATGCACAATATGCACGCAGGTCTTTTTGACGGAACGCACGTCGAAATCATATGCGTCAATAAACTGCATGATGATAATGCGGAAAAGATTTTCGTAGCCCCAGCCCACGGGCGCATCGGCCATGGGCAAACAGCAAAGCAGATCGCGCAAGGTGGATGCGCTGGATTCCGGAGAATGATTCGTCGCAAACAGCTTGAAAATATGGGCGCGCAGATTGTCATCCTGCTCAAACACGATGGTATTGCGGGCACCGTCAATCAACACTTGCGGTTCAATCAGGCTGGTCAGCGGAATGACCTGTCTGCCGACCTTCAGCGCATAAGCCATGGCCAGACTGTCGGGATGGCAAGGCACGGGAATCACATCTTCGGGTTTGAAAACCGGGCTTTGTTCCAGAATGCGCCGCCGCACTTCGGTCAGCGTCAGACGGTCCGTCGCCGGATCGAACTGCTCCAATCGCCCTGCAGCCTGAATCGGTTGAAACGTCACGCCACGCACGCACGGCTGTTGCAATGCGAATTCGATGATCGCGCCGATCTCGTCATCGTTCAGGCCCTTCTTCAAGGTAACGACCAGCGTGGTTGAAATCCCCAGCCGGTTCAGTTTCTCCAACGCCTGCTGTCGAACGCTTCTTAAATCAGCGCCGCGCAGTTCTTTCAATGCTTCAGCCCTGAACGAATCGAATTGCAGGTAAATCTCGAAGTCGGGCATGAATTCCGCGAGCCGCTCGGCAAAGCCATCTTCTTTGGCAATACGAATACCGTTGGTATTGACCATCAGGTGGCGAATTGGGCGCGCTTTGGCCAGTTCCAGCACTTTGAAAAAGTCCGGGTGCAAGGTCGGTTCACCACCGGAAATCTGCACCACGTCCGGTTCGCGTTCGTTGCGCACGACAGCGTCCAACATGAATTCAATCTGATCAAGGCTACGAAACTGTTGCCGCGCGGGGCCACTGTCGGCATAACAGATCGGGCATTGCAGATTGCAGTAATCGCAAATTTCAATCAGCGTCAAACACGAATGCTGTTCGTGATCCGTGCATAGGCCGCAATCGTACGGACAGCCCCATTTGACAGGCGTGTTGTAGCGATAGGGCATCTCCGGCGGTTTGATGAAGACTTCGCGGCAGCGGCGGTAATAATCCACATCGTCGGCAATCAGCACGCGCTCGTTTCCGTGCTGCGGACAGCGTTTCAGCAGCAGCACCTTGCCGTCTTCAAACACAATCTTGCCCTCGACCTTGCGATAGCAGGTCGAACAGATGGAGATGGCGATGTCGTAAAACAGGTAGGGACGCACGCGGTCGGTCATATTATTTCATCCTCTGGCGATTTCATCCTCCGGTTTTTGGTGGTCGCTGCTGATGATCAATTGCCACAGACGCGGCAAGTCTCGCGCATAGTAAACCAACATCGCCACGCAAGCCCACTGGATCGCGCTTAATCCGCCAATCGGCGTTCCAGGCTTCAGAAAATCCACGGCCAGCCGAAACGCAAAGTACGCGACCATAAAAATTCTGAACAGATCACCTTCGCGATGTGGTTTGCGCCAAAGCTTCAACAGCAACGCGACAATCAATGTCAGCCACAGGATTTCGTAAAGCTGCGTTGGATGGCGAGCCACGCCGTCTCCAAAATCAACGCCCCACGGTAAGTTAGTCGCAAGGCCATAAGTGTCGTCCTGCAATCCGGCCAGAAAGCAGCCCACGCGGCCAACGGCCAGCCCAACAGCCAGCGGAACGGCGAACAGATCGCCGGTGCGCTGCGTAACACCAATCCGCCACTTGGTCAGTTCAACGGCGAACAAACCGCCGATCAAACCACCGACAACGGTTTTGCCGCTCATCAAAAAATACGGATTGTTCCAGTTGCGAAGCAGAAGCTGAGGTTCGACAAACCAGTTGAGAATCTTGCTGCCCAAGGCCGCGCCCGCGATCGCCGCAGCGACCACCCACATTCGTTGTTCATAATTGACGACGTCGCCCGCGCTTTTGCGCCGCCACAGGTACAGGCGAAATCCAACGAAGTACGACAGGCTCTCGAAGATGAGATGCGCAGCGCTTGGGTATGGAAACGAAAAGGAAAAAACCATGACGCCGAGGAAGCAAACGGCAGCGGCGCAAAGTAGAAGCGCCGGTTATTGTTCGCCGTCTTTGATCAAACCGGCCAGGCTCTCAAACGGCGTATTGAAATTGTTCGGACGCACGACCGGCTTTCGTGGCAACGTGCTTTTCTGTTCCGATTGTGCAGCGGTGGCGGCTTCCGCAAGTGGCCCAGCTTGTGATGCTTGTGATACTGCTTCCGGTTCTTTTGCGGCGGCTGTTTCCAGTGTGCGCACGCGGTAGATGGGGCGTTCGAACATTGGCGACATGCGCGTCCAATCGCCGGTCGCGTGCGGTTCGGCAATCAGCCGCTGCATGCATTCCACCTTGGAATCCAGATCATCCAGATAAGCCAGCATCAAGGCTTCCGGGGTCGAAGGCAATTTCGGCGAACCATATTCCAGCTTGCCGTGGTGCGCCAGCAACATGTGCAGCAGGTGGCGGCGCAAGACCTCTGGGAAGCCGGGAATCTGTTTGATGTAATCGTGAACCATCATGGTTTCCATGACCAGATGGCCGATCATCTGCCCGTCGTTCGTGTAGCCGAACGCGCGTTCGTAGCTGAGTTCATCAATCTTGCCAAAGTCGTGGAGCACCGCCCCCGTCTGCAAAAGATCAAGGTCAATACCGTCGTAATGCGAACCAACCTTCCCGGCCAATTTGACCAGCGACAGTGTGTGTTCCAACAGGCCGCCCAGATAAGGGTGATGCATCGTCTTGGCTGCGGGCGCCTTTTTGAACTTCCGCGTCGTCTCTTCATCCGCAAAGATATTTTCGAGCAGTTCCCGCAGGAACGGATTTTGGAATTCACGGATGATGGCCATCAACTCCGTGAACATCTGATCAATGTCGAATTTCGTCGTAGGAAAATAATGCGTCAGATCGAATTCGTGCGGCTGGCAGGGGCGCACACGGTGAATCGAAAGTTGCAGGTGGTTGCGGTATACATTAACCAGGCCACGCACAAATACGATGTCATCTTTGTCGAAGGTGTCAATCGCATCTTCAAAGTTATCCCACCACTGCCCAGTGATATCGCCGGTCTTGTCGGCCAGGGTAATCAATGCGAATTGGCCGCCGGTCTTCTTGCTGCGCAGTTCTTTCACCTTGACCAGCAAGGGTGTGCTGACCGTCTGATTCGGGGTGAAATCGCGGATGAAGATTTTTTCCATAATGATCACCAAAACAATTTGCGACCAGTAGGGAAGCAATAGGTGATCCTGGTAGCTGCTTCTACTGGCCGCGGGATGCGAATTGCTGACTTACGGTTTAGCAGTAGCTGCTTTGCCTGTGGTGGCTGCTTTCCGCGTCTGTTCCGCCTTCTTCTTCTCTTCCTTCTCGGCTTTCTTTCGAGTCTTGGAGTTCTCTTCGGAGTAGGGCACACGCTTGATCTGCGCCGATTTCACCTTGCTGCCTTCGAACTGGAAGCGCGGATCAATTTCGATGAAGGCATCGTCGCGCAGCTTGCCCAGATAAACATCAATCTGTGTTTCGGCTTGCTGGCCGGCCACGTAACGCCCAACGGCCTCTTTCACTTTCTCGTCATCGAAAGGCAGCACCTTCGGGTCTTTGCGTTCTTCGACGCGAAAGATGTAGTAGCCATTTTCCAGTTTGATGGGATCGGTGACCGTGCCAACCGGTGCATTTTCAACTGCGGCCTTCACCTCTGGCGCAAGCTCCGAAATTTTGATCGCTGCGCCAAGTTTGCACTGCTGTTTTTTGCAGAGTTCGTCTTCGGAAAACTTTTCACCCAGGGTCGCAAACTCAACCGCGCCGCCGCGAGCCTGCGTCACGATCTCTTTGGCGCGCAGCACGGATTGATTCGGGTCTTTGCCTGTGGCGATGAAGATACGGCTCAAGCTGACTTCGCCGGGTTCGGTAAAGAACTGCTTGTTCTTTTCGTAAGCATCGCGCTTTTCTTTTTCAGTGATGTTGCGATAAATCTTGGCGTAGACTTCCTGCCCAATCACTGCTTCGCGCGAAAAATTTTCGCCCAGCATCTTTGATACTTCTTCCATGTCATATCCAGCTTCGCGCATTTTCTGGCCCAGGCATTCCTTCGATTCGCAGTTGTTCTCTTTCATCATCCGCAGCAATTGTTGGTTGATCTGCGGTTCGACATTGATTGAAAGCTCTTTGGCGCGCTGCGCCAGCAACTGCGTATTGATCAACTCTTCCAGGATGCGCGGTTTGAATTCGTTGAACTTCTTCTCCAGTTCATCCCCTTTCAGCCCCTGCCCCTTCAACTCTTCCAGATACTGTTTCTGCGCCGACTCATAAGTCGAGCGCATAATCACGCTGGCATTGACGCGTGCGATCACTTCATCCACCGGGCGCTCTTCCGCGCCCTGCGCGTACCCGGTCGCGGCACACGCCAGTGCGATTCCCACGAACATCAGTCTAGCTATCAACTTCATAAAAACTCTCCTTGAGAAACATTCACGCCAGCGCCGATACAGGGGGTGCCATCTGACGTGAATAAGATTTGCTTGTCTTTCTTTTCAGCGGATTTTGCTGCCGGTTGAACGGTCATCTGCGTTTCCGCTTGCGCGATCATGGGTGTTCAACTTCCCTGCAAACTCCCCGCGTAGCTAAACCCCAGCCGGTCGCGGTGGATTTTTATTTTGGCTCCGGAAATCACGCGTTTATTGAATTCGTCAATGACTGCCTGCTTCTTTTCTTCCAGCAGCATCTCTTCGATCTCTTTTCTTGCTTTCTCCAGCGTTCGTGGCTCGGCGCGCTGTTCCAGCTTGAAGATGTGGAACCCATAATTAGATTTGACCACTTTGCTGATAGAACCGACTTTGAGCGGCGTGATCGCCTGTTCCAGCACGGGTGGCAGTTGCTGCGCTTCGTACAGCATCAATCCGCCGCCAGCCGCCGTGGGCGAATCTGAATGCTCTTTGGCAAGCACGGCAAAATCCTGTGGCTTGGCCAGCGCCTGGCGATAGAGTTTCTGGGCTTCTGCATCCTGCTGCACACGAATCTCGCGAACGTAAAAGCCGTTCTTGCTCTGATACCGGTCTGAATTTTTGTTGTAATACTCTTCGATCTCTTGCGGCGTGGCTTTTACGTCTTTAAGAAGGCCGGCCTTTTCATGAAAATTGCGAACCATCAGGTCATTGAAGATTTCAATGCGCCGTTCGCCGCTGTCCAGTGTGGCGGGATTGCGATCCGCGCCGTCACTGGTCTGTTTATGCTGCGATTCCAGCGCACTGCGAATCTCTTCGTCGGTTGGCTCGATGCCTTTCTTTTTCGCCTCCTGCAAGATCACCTGCCGCTGAACGAATTCGTCAAACAAACCGCTCTGCCGTTTGTCATTGTCAACCTGATTCTGTGGGTCCTGGGTCAGGTCGGAAAGCCGGGCTTTAACGAAGCGATCGAAGGCGGCCAGATGCTCTTCGCTGCCATTGATTTCTACAATGACGAGCGATTTATCTTCAACGGAAGTTGAACGCGAAGAAGAGCGGCAGCCGGTTAGCCAGCCGCATGACAACAAAACGGCAAGCGCAAAAATTCTGATTCGCATAGGTGCAGTTGCTTTGATGAGTTGAGCTTTCAAACGATGGCGGATTGTACGACGTGCCAATGATGGCTGCAAGAAGGCTGGCTTTGCTCATTTTGCGATCAAACGGTAGGATGCATCCGTTCTTTCGCTCACATTCAAAAGATGGCAAAAGGAGATAATTGAGATGGGGAAAAGAATTTTCTGGTCGGTATTCTGCTTGTTGATCTTGTCCCTGACTGCGCTTGCCCAGGATCGCAGCGATGACGCCAACCCGCGTCCGCTGGAAGTGTATGCCAAATGGAAAGCACAAACCTTTGGCGAAACCGGCGAAGTCAAACCGCATCAGGCAATGGTCGCCATCACGCAGCGTTTTGACGAAACGAGTGCGCGCATTGATAGCGCACTAATCGGCGATGGCGCGAACGGTTATCTGCTCAAGATCACCCCGCTTGTGATCTCGACTGCGGACGGCAATTCCACTGAAACAGTTGGGGGCGAAGAAACCATCGCTACCGTCACTGCCGAAACAATGACTTTTCCATCGGTGCTGACGACCTTTGCCAAAGTCACGCCGGACACCAATGCGCTGAAGTTGCAATGGATCATCGAACACAAATCAGAGGATGTGAACAGCGATGAGAAGCCGTCACCATCCACAATGACAGTAGTAATCTATTTGAAAACTGAGATGAGCAGTGTTGTCACAGCAGTAATACGCGGAAAGTAAAAGCTCTGACTGTTAAAGCAAAAAGCCCGTCGAGGATTGTTCTTCGACGGGCTTTTTGCTTTTGCAGAGATTGGCTTGCCTCTTACCTCAACTTCGCCAACAAATGATTGAGCAGATCAAAGACCTGTTGATCTTTCGACGCTCCTTCCAACTTCACTTTCAGCACTCCGGTCGGCGAAAAATGCGCGGCTTTATTTTCGGCCAGGAAGCGCATCAAATTTTCAGGATCAATCTTCGCTTTCTCGCCGAGCTTGATGGACAGGTTCTCGCCAATCCGGTCAATCGAAATAATGCCCAGGCCCTGCGCTTCGCGGCGGACGCTGGCGTATTTGAACAGGTTCTCGACCGCTTCAGGCATGCGCCCGTAACGGTCGGCAATCTCTTCGCGAATGCGGGCAAGCTCATCATCCGAATGCGACGACGCGATGCGTTTGTAGGTGCGCAGACGCTGGCTCATATCGGCGATGTAATCATCCGGAATGCGCGTGTCCACGCCCAGATTCAGTTGCGTGCTGGTGTCTTCTTCAATCTCTTCGCCGCGCAGTTCCTGCACCGTGCGTTCAAGCATGGTGGTGTACAGATCAAACCCGATGGCATCAATGTGTCCCGATTGCTGCCCGCCCAGCAGATTGCCCGCGCCACGCAATTCCAAATCGAGCGCCGCGATACGGAAGCCCGCGCCCAAATCAGAGAATTCACGAATCGCAGCCAATCGTTTGCGCGCAATCGGCGTCAGTTCGTGTTCGGACGGGATCAGCAAATAGGCATAAGCCCGGCGGTTCGACCTTCCGACGCGGCCCCGCACTTGATACAACTGCGACAGGCCGTAAGCATCAGCACGGTTGATAATGATGGTGTTGGCGCGCGCAATGTCTATGCCGTTTTCGATGATTGTTGTGGCCACCAGCACGTCATATTTGTAGGCCACGAAATCCAGCACAGCCTGCTCCATCTCTTTCTCGCCCATCTGGCCGTGCGCAACGACGAAGCGCGCTGACGGCACAAACCGTTGCAGCAGCGCGGCGATTTCGTGAATGGATTCGACCCGGTTGTGGACAAAAAAGACCTGGCCTTGCCGCGACAATTCCTGTTCGATCGCGCTGCGAACAATCGTTTCGTTGAATGGCACGACGTTGGTTTGAATCGCCAGCCGGTCGCGCGGCGGCGTTTCAATCAATGACATATCGCGCAGGCCAAGCAGCGACATATTCAATGTGCGCGGGATCGGCGTAGCGCTCATTGTCAGCACATCCACGCGCTTTTTCATCTGCTTCAGCCGCTCCTTGTGCGCAACGCCGAAGCGCTGCTCTTCATCCACAACGATCAAGGCCAAATCTTTGAAGACCAGATCGCGCGACAGAATCCGATGCGTGCCTATGACGATGTCTACTTTGCCGGCTTCGACGGAGGCAACGATCTCCTTTTGCTCTTTCGGCGAACGGAAGCGCGAGAGCAATTCAATCGTGACTGGAAACGCCGCGAAGCGCGCACTGAAGCTTTGATAATGCTGATAAGCCAGAACCGTGGTCGGCGTCAGCACGGCCACCTGTTTGCCTTCCATGACGGCTTTGAATGCGGCGCGCATGGCCACTTCGGTTTTGCCGTAGCCCACGTCGCCGCACAGCAACCGATCCATTGGAATGGGCTGTTCCATGTCGCGTTTGGCGTCTTCAATGGCGGTGACCTGATCGGCGGTCAGTTCATACGGAAAAGCCGCTTCGAATTCCTGCTGCCACGGCGTATCGGTGCTGAAGGCATAGCCGCTGACCAGTTTGCGTTCGGCATACAGGCGCAGCAACTCTTCCGCCATATCGCGCATTTCGCGTTTGGCTTTGGCTTTGGTCTTGGCCCAGGCGATGCCGCCGAGTTTGTCCAGCGGCGGCGTGCTCATCTCGCCGCCCGAAAACTTCTGCACCAGGTCCAGGCGTTCAACCGGCACATAAAGCCGGGCACCGTCGGCATAAGTCAGCAGCATGAATTCGCGCTTCGGTTTTTCGGACTTCTGCGCTTCGCCAATCATTCGCGCGTATACATCGGCGGAGGTTTCCGGCCCACTGGTATCCAGTTGCAGCAAGCCTTGGAACTTCCCGATGCCGTGATCCACGTGAACCACGTAATCGCCGATCTTCAGATCGCGAAAGTCAGAAATGAAGGCGGCGGCCAACGAGCGTTTCTGTTTGGTGACGGCTTTGGCGGGCGGGGCGGCATGAACGGCTTCGTCAAAAAGGTCCGCTTCGGTGTAAACGGTCAGATGAACCGCTGGCAACGCAAAGCCGGCGGACAGATCGCCGAGCAGAATCTGAATCGGCGCTTGCGAATCGTCTTCCGCAAAAGCGACTCCTGTTACCTGATATTCGCCAAGCATCTTGCGCACGCGATCAGCGACACCGCTGCTGGGCAAAACGAAGAGTGTCAGATTGCCAACCAGCCCCTGCTGTTTCAGGTCACGCGCCAAATCAGAAACATGACCGTGCCAGCGGCGAACTGCGCGCGAGATGAGTTCAACTTCCATCCCATCTGCTTCGGGCGGAAACAAAAACAGCGGCGCTGCCGGATCGCGATTCAGAAAGGCTGCGAATTTCGGATCGCCGCTGTTTGGCAAAGCAGCCTGGGCAGTGATGTCTTCCACATTCAGGTTGTCTTGTACCGCTGCCGCTGCCATCCCCAATAACCGCAGGTCAACGCGTTGCGCCCGGCCAATTCTGCCGCGCAATTCTTCTGGCGCCAGAAACAGCCGCTCCGGCGCCAGCGCCAATTCATCAATGGATTCAGCGCGGTCATAATCTCGCTGTAACTCTTCCAGCGTCGTCCGAATCTGTTTTTCCAACTCTGATGGTTCATCAATCACCAGCACCGTGTCGTGCAAATAATCAAAGACCGAAGCCGACAGCGGTCGCGCCAGCGGCAGTAAATATTCCCAGCCCTGGAACTGCTCGCCCTCGTCGGCAAAGACCGTGCGGTCTTTTAGCGCTCGGTCGTAGCGGTCATCTTGCCAATGCTGGCGCGCAACCTTCGCCCATTGACGGAAATCATCAGCGCTGGCGCGTTCGTCGCGCATGGGGACAATCAAAGTTTCTTTGACCTCACGCAACGAACGCTGTGTTTCAGGATCGAACTCGCGGATCGAATCAATCTCATCGCCGAAAAACTCCACGCGCACCGGATTCGATGATCCATCCTTGTTCAAGCTTTCAGAGGGATTGGCACTGGGCGAATAAAAATCCAGAATGCCACCGCGTGAAGAGAATTCACCGACGCCGCCGACCGGGTCAGATCGCACGTACCCCACCGCCACCAGGTGTTCAATCAAATATTCCAGCGGCAACTCTTCTCCCACGCGCAACGCAACAACGGCCTGCTTGATGTCATCCACGGGCGCGAACCGCCGCATCAGGGATCGCGCGCTGAGCAGCACGATGTCCCCCAGCCCTGCCGTCAACCGCCACAGGGCGAGCGCGCGACGTTCCAGAATCTCTGCGTGGGGCGAGGTGCCGCTGTACGGATCGCTTTCAGATGCAGGCAGCGTGAAGATTTCGTTCTCGCATTCTTCGCGGTTATGGAGTTGGCAATAAAAAAAGCGCAGGTCGCGCTCCAGGTCTTCCAGATCGCGGCTGCGCTGACTGATCACCGCCAGACGTTTGCCCGTCGCCTGCTGCAATGCGGCCAGCGCCAATGCTTTTGCGCTGCCACTTAATCCAGCGACATTGACCAGCCGCCGGCCTGCGCGCACCTCGGCAATCAGACGCTGAAACGCCTTGTCATTTTCGAGTTGTTGGAAATTTGAGGACACCGAAGCCGCTCCTCGCCCAGTTACACTTAGTTACTTTTGCCCGAATCGCTGCGCGATTCTTTCGATCACATCCGTCGTCGAGCAACCATCCACAAATGGTAGGCTCATCACCTGTCCGCCTGCCGCTTCAACTTCTTCGCGGCCTACGATCCGGTCAACGCCCCAATCACCACCTTTGACCAACACGTCAGGCAGCAGCGCGGCAATCACTTCGCGCGGCGTCGGTTCATCGAAGATCGTTACATAATCCACGCAGGCTAGCGCCGCCATCACTTCAGCGCGTTCGTCTTGCATCAGAATAGGACGCTTGTCACCTTTCAATTCGCGCACCGAACGGTCGCTGTTCAGCGCAACAATCAGCGCATCGCCCAGTGCCCGCGCTTGCAGCAAATAACGCACGTGGCCAGGATGCAGCAAGTCGAAACATCCATTGGTGAAGACCACTTTCTTTCCGGCTTCACGCAGCCGTTCGCGTTCGGCGCGCAACGCGGCAAGCGGCAAAACTTTTGAGAATAGAGATGCTGTCATAAGCCGAGCATCTTAGTAGAAGCCTCTCAACCGAAACAAGCGGCGCATTCAAAGTGTGCAATCAAGGGGTGCAATCAATCCAGCGGGGCTTTACCGAAGGCGCTCGCTGGTTAAGAATGCCGACAATGAACACCCTGCATCACGGCGATAAGGAGGATGAAATGATTGGGCTGAATGATCCGAAGGCAATTGAAACGATTTTGAATGAGTGCCGCACGATTGCGGTTGTGGGGCTGTCATCAAATCCGATGCGGCCTAGCTATGATGTCGCGCGCTATCTGCAACGGCAGGGTTATCGCATCATTCCCGTCAATCCGAATGAAAGCGAGGTACTGGGCGAGCGCGCATACCCAAGCCTTGGGGAAGTGCCAGAAAAAATTGATCTGGTGGATATTTTCCGGCGATCTGAAGAAGCAGGCGAACACGTGGACGAAGCGATTCGCCTGGGCGCAAGGGGCGTCTGGATGCAGGACGGAGTAATTGATCAGGCAGCAGCAGCGCGCGCGCTGAAAGCAGGTCTGTTGGTTGTGATGGACAATTGTATCTTGAGAGAGCATGCGCGGCGTCGGTGATGCCGATTTCTTATCACGCTTAAACACATAAAAGGCAGCCCGCTAAAGATGCGAAGCTGCCTTTTATAACGAACACCAGGAGAAGCTTGAACGAACGCTACACTCTGCCAACCGACAGATAGCTGAGCGGGTTCACCGGACGGTCGTGCAAGCGGACTTCGTAATGGCAGTGCGGTGCGGTGGAACGCCCTGTGCTGCCGACCGCGCCAATCTGTTTGCCGCGCGTGATACGCTGACCAACCTGCACATCAATGCGCGACATGTGGCCATAACGCGTTGTAATGCCGTAACCGTGGTCTATCACCACCAGATTCCCGTACCCGCCAGACATTCCTGCAAAGATCACAATACCGTCTGCAGTTGAATCAATGGCTGTTCCGTGATTGGTCGCAATATCCAAACCAGCGTGATTTTCACTGCCTCCGCCACCGAAGGGATTATGCCGGAATCCATATCCATCCGTGATGTATCCTCGCACGGGCCAGCCGCTCGGCGTGGACGAAAGTTTGACATCGCTCTTATCCACTGCGTCCTTGATCTGCCGCAATTCGCTTTCAAGCGCAGCAGTCACGCGTTCGATCTCAGTCATCGAGGCATTGTTGGTCGGACCGCCTTGGCCAATAACATTGTCAGTTTGGCGCGTCACGCCGGATGCCACAGCCAATTTGCGCTGCGTCGTGTCTAGCATGGCCAATCGGCCCAGCAAAAGCCCCTTCTGGCTTTCTGCTTCCTGATTCTTTTCGCTCAGGTCACGCACTTTTTCCTGCATCAAGTTGAGTCTGGCCACGACGACGGCATGCTCCGCCAATCGGTATGCGCCATATGAAACGGTCAGTAATCCGACGACAGCAAAGCCAAGAATGCCGTATAAGACATTATGCGAAATGTTGATTTTTCTGAGGGGGGATTTAGCAGTTGGAGCAAACACGAACGTATAAAACCGCTTGTCCTCTTTCATTCTGAATAAACTCCTCGCCTCAACAACAGGAAAATACCTGTTGCGAGTGTGGGAAGCCGCACTGTGTCAGGGCATAAATTTTCAGCGGGCTGTGAGTAATGAAACATGATTGAACTTGCCGCCATGAACTCACTTTAGGATGCTAAACAAAGATGGCAAGCACGCGAACGATGGTGCAACCTAGCATAGGTTTGTCCGCCTTTTCAACCAAAGTTTGGTTAGAGGATTGGACTTATCGGGCTAAGTAGAGAAATAGCAAGAGATAGTTTCTAGTAACCACCCGCCAAAACTCACCCAAAATCCGAATTTTCGGAATCAGTAATTCATATTTTCGGAGAAGGATTATTCCCTCCACGGCGGCTTTCGCTGCCCTTGATTCTCTGTTGCTGACCCACACATTGTGTTCTCATTCGCCACTTGGGGCAGATCGCTTTCCAGTGTGCGGGGCATTTGTTAGACTGCCACCACTCGAACCGCATAAGTCGGATCAATCTCGTCTTTCTGCAAAAACTTGCGTGGCAAACCGTTCCGCCTGACACAGAGGTTACATATGGAATTTCAACCGAATCGAATCTTGAAGTTGATCGCCGGTCTTACCATCGCTTTTGCGATTGCGTTGACTGCAACCGCGCTGTTCACGCACGATCAGACGTTCGCCCAGGCGGGGCGTAAATCCACTGACAAGCAGAAGAAGAATCCGAATGCGAGCGGCGATCCTGAAGAAGCGCGCAAGGAACAGGAGAAGCAGGATCGGCAGAAAGTGGACAAGACAATTCCTACGGCCAGCATCAAAATTGATACCAACATCGTCAACGTTGAAGCCGTCGTCTACAACAAGAAGACTGGCGGGATACTGCAAGGACTGAAGAAGGAGAATTTCGAGATTTATGAAGACGGCGTCAAGCAGGACATCGAAAACTTCGCCACGCCGCAAGCCCCGGTAACGATGGTGCTGGTACTGGAATACAGCAAACTGGTGGACGTGCTGGGTTCGCCCACCGGCGGATATTTTGAGTATGGCCGGGTGGAGATTTTGCGTCCGGCGTATGAATTCGTCAGTCGCTTCGTCCAACCGAAAGACTTCATCTCGATTGTCGCCTATGACATTCGCGCAACGCCGCTGATTGACTTCACCGATGACAAGACCAAATTGATGGCGGCAGTCAATCTATTAATTCGCAACAATCCCGCGTTCAGTGAAAGCAATCTTCACGATGCGCTAAAATTGGTGTTGCGTGGCGGCATCGGCGACAGTGTTGTGCTGGACGAGAGCAAGGGTAAGAAAGAGAAGACCGACTATGCCGGGCTGAATGAAGTCAACGGCCATACGGCAATCCTTCTGGTCAGTTCCGGCCTGGATACATTCAGCAAGATCAACTATGACGAGGCGCGCAAGATCGTCGAAAATTCCGGCGTTCCGATTTATTCCATCGGGACTGGAAATCTGTTTCTCAAAAAATTTGATCAGGCGCTCGACCCCGGACGCGGCACCAACATCAACGGCATTCCGATTGATCGAATGGAATTGCTGCAAGCGCAAAACCGGCTGAAGACCTTTTCAGAATCAAGCGGCGGCAAATATTATCCGGTCACATTCCCGGGGGAAATTTCGAGTGTACTTCAATCCATCTCCGCGCTGGTCCGCAACCAGTACAGCCTGGGTTACACGCCGACCAACAATCGGCAGGAAGGCAAACGCCGCAAGATTGTTGTTAAAGTCAACCTGGGCGATCAGATTGACCCGAAGTTGATTGTCGTGCAGCATCGCCAAAGTTATGTTGAACCCAAGCCCGGCGAGAAGAAGTAGTCACAGGCCCCCTCTTACATTGCAGAAACAACTGGAAGCCATCAACCAACGAATCGCGGCTGCGTGCCATCGCGCAGGCCGCGATTTTTTTGACGTGACGTTGGTCGCCGTCAGCAAAACCGTCGAGCCTGCCCGCATCCGCCAAGCCATAGAAGCCGGTGTCCGCACACTCGGCGAAAACCGGATCCAAGAAGCCGCGAGCAAGATTCCTGCCTTGGGAGATGTCGTGACACAACACAATGTCGAATGGCATTTGATCGGACATCTGCAATCGAACAAAGCGCGACGCGCAGTCGAACTCTTCTCCGCCATCCAATCTGTTGACAGTTTCAGGCTGGCCGCGCGGCTCGACGCCATTGCAGGTGAGCTTGGCAAACGATTGACGGTGTTTCTGGAAGTCAATCTTGGCGGCGAAGAGGCGAAGGCAGGCATCGCGCCCGATGAAGTTTTGCCTCTCTGCGAACAAGTCAGTAAACTCTCGAATCTCGAGTTGAAGGGCTTGATGGCGGTGCCTCCGTTTCTTGACACGGCGGAAGAGGTGCGGCCTTTCTTTCGCAGGCTGCGCCAGTTGCGCGATGAAGCGCGACAGGCAGGCATTGCCGGCGAACAGTTCGCCGATCTTTCGATGGGGATGAGCAACGATTTCGAAGTTGCCATCGAAGAAGGCGCGACGCTGGTCCGCGTCGGCACGGCGCTGTTTGGCGCGCGGGAATTGGTGTAAATCAGTCTTTCCTTTTTGCTGGATTAACCTATGTCACCACTGGTCTCTGCCGGAGAATTGATTCAATCAATCGCCGGTTCGCTATCACTGATCTCGCATAATGTTGCGAATGTCGCGCTGGCGCTGGCGATCCTGCTGCTATTGGTCAGGTTCCTGATGGAGCGATTTGAAATCAGTCCGTTTGGGAAGTTTGCCTACTACGTGCGCCGTCCCACCGAAAAATGGTTCTACGAAATCAAAGGCTCACAGTTTTACCGGCCAATTAAACAGGCGCTGGGCTTTGAACCGATCTGGCTGCTGCTGCTGCTGGCGTTCGTGCTGCTATTCTTTTTGCTGCGCGGCTTAATAGACGATGTTGTGCTCATGCTCGGTTGCATCGGCACAACGCTTCTGCGATTCGGGCTGGGCGAGATGTGGCCCGGTGTCAAAGCGTTAATCGGGACCGCGCTGCTGGGAGTTATTTATTTCCTGATGGGGCTGATGACGATCCTGGTCATCAATTCGTGGTTTGGACTGTTTGACCGCGCAGCATATTGGGCTGGACGCCGCATCTATCCACTCTTGCGCTCCTTTGATCCCAGCGGCAGGCTCGGCCCGTTTATCTTCCTGCTGATGTTCTTTCTGCTCGGCCTGTTTGCCAACGCGGTTTTGAGCGCTTTCTTTTGATGAAACGATGATCAAGCTATCAGCGACGAACGATTCAATCTCCTTCGCCGTGCGCGTTCAGCCTCGCGCTTCACGCAGCGAAGTGGCGGGTGAACTCGACGGCGCGCTCAAAGTTCGTCTGGCCGCGCCGCCGGTGGACGGCGAAGCGAACGAAGAGTTGATCCGCTTTCTGGCGAAACTCTTCGCCGTATCGCGTCAGCGGGTTTCGATCTTTTCCGGCCTGACATCGAAGAACAAATTGATTCGCGTTGAAGGGCTGACGGCGGACGAAGGCGGGAAGATTTTGCAGGCTGCGCTAGACGATTGATCTATTCAAACTTTGGCATCCGCCCCGCGTGGCCATTATGTTTGGAAAGCTGATTCGCAAGAATGCGCTTTTCGTAATCGTCGGCCAAATCTTCCAGTTTCCTGTTCACTTCGCGCAATCGCTCTCCTGTCTCAACCATTTCCAGCAAATCCTGTTTATCAATTGATTCAATGTCCAGATAGGCTGCAATGATGAATGACAGCATTTGAGGATCGTCCGGTAAATCGGGCATTTGCTCATCGTCAGGCCCACCATCGTTTTTCAGCTTGCGACCGGCCATCAGCAGGCGCTCGAACAACTCTTTGGCGCGCGCGACCTCCGGCGATAAATCATCGAAAGAGATGTCATCATCGAAGAATTCGACTTCGGCTTGCTGGTAAGGCTCGCCTTCAACATATGCTGAAATGCGATAACGAGAGCTTCCGACGCACAGGATATTTGATCGTCCATCCGGCAATTCCTGAACAACGGCAACTTCGACTGTGCAACCGATGGGCAGTTCCTCAGAAGCGAGCAAAAGTTGATCGTTGCGATAAAAGATGCCAAAGGTTTTGTCTGTTGCCATGACATCTTTGACCATCTTGCGGTAACGCGGTTCGAAGATATGCAATGGCGTGACCGCGCCTGGAAATTGCACCAGCGGCAGCGGAAAGATTGGGATGACGCGATGTGAATCCATAGGCAGGCATTCTACGACCATTCTCAGAAGCTGACCAGTTATGCCTTGCGCTTGTTTCTTTCAGCCTCCCGCCACAAATATCAGATTGCGTTACGCTGCCAGGCCATGGGAATGTCGGACTCATATCCACCACCAACACTGCGAATACGGTTGGCCAAGCGCCCTTCAATTTGAAACCCAAGTTTTTGATAAAACTCAATCGCCTTGCCATTACTTTCCCGGGCGATCAATTCGACGCGCAAAATGTCTGGCCGGCCATCTTTCACATGCTTTAGCAATTCAGTGAAAAGAGCTTTGCCGATTCCAAAGCCTTGATGATCCGGATGAACTGCGATGGTCAGATCTCCCAGCACATGCGCAAATACACGCGGGCCGATGGCATAGCTGTGAATTTCCCCGATGATTTTTCCCGTACCCTCTTGCCGACCAACCAGCGAAAGACCAGATTCGAGCGATTTGCGCAGGAAGTGCTCTACGTATTCTTCGCTGATCTCTTCCTCAGTTCTGGCCAAACCGCCTTCAATTGTCGCAACCGCACGATAAAGAGCGACGACTTCAGTTTTATCCTCTGGCGTAGCCGAATCAATAATAAATGCCTTCATGCTGCCGCAAACCCTCCTTGTTTTGTACTCAGAAAACGACGAAGTTCAGGCCTTACGGTGAATGGAATTTCCCTCGCGATGTCGAACACATTCGTGGTTGGGCTGAGTGGAACGGACGCTGGAAGCTATCGTAGGTATGTCCGGCTTCTTTTCGCCGTAAAGAAGCGTAGCCGTAATTTTGAAAGCCCCATCAGGAAATTTCTGAAGGGGCTTTTGTCAGTTTTCGTTGACCTTGAGAACAGCCAAAAATGCTTCTTGTGGAATCTCGACCTTGCCGACGCGCTTCATACGTTTTTTGCCTTCCTTCTGCTTTTCCAGCAACTTTCGTTTGCGCGAGATGTCCCCTCCGTAACACTTGGCTAGGACGTTTTTACCGACGGCTTTGATCGTTTCGCGAGCAATGACGCGGGTACCGATCGCCGCCTGAATGGCAACTTCGAACATCTGGCGTGGGATCAGCTTACGCATTCTGTCAACCAACAAACGGCCACGCGCATATGCTACGTCCTTGTGAACGATCAGCGACAGTGCGTCTACTTGGTCACCGGCAACCATAATGTCCAGCTTAACCAACTCAGAATCGCGATAACCCGCCAGGTGATAATCAAGCGAAGCATAACCGCGCGAGATGGATTTCAGCCGGTCGAAAAAGTCCAGCACGATTTCGTTTAATGGCACTTCGTAAGTCAGCTTCACTCGCGTCGGCGCAACATAATCGAAGCCCTTTTGAATGCCACGTTTTTCGTCAAGCAGCGCCAGAATGCCACCAATAAACTCTTCGTTGGTCAGGATCATCGCCGTAATAATTGGTTCTTCAAATTTGACGATGTCACCTGATGACGGCAATTTCGATGGATTATCAACTTCGTAAACATCTCCGCGTACATCTGTGATGCGATAACGCACCCCAGGCGCGGTCGTGATCAAATCAACGCCGAATTCTCGCTCCAGTCGCTCTTGGACAATCTCCATGTGCAGCAAGCCCAGAAAGCCGCAGCGGAACCCGAAGCCAAGCGCGGTCGAAACTTCCGGTTCAAAAAAGAACGATGAGTCGTTCAATCGGAGCTTTTCCAACGCGTCGCGCAACTCTACGTATTGATTCGGCTCAATCGGATAAAGACCGGCGAAGACCATTGGCTTGATCTCTTGAAAACCAGGAAAAGGTTCGCTGGTCGGGCGAGCAGTTTCGGTGACAGTATCGCCGATGCTAACATCCGCAACCGTTTTGATATTGGCGACGATAAAGCCGACTTCGCCCGCGCCAAGCTTGTCAATAGGGCGCGGTTTTGGGGTGAGCACGCCGAGTTCTTCGACTTCGTGCGTAGTGCCTTTCGCCATCAGGCGAATCTTCGTGCCTTTGCGCAACTCCCCGTCAATGACCCGCACCATGATGATGACACCACGATAGGGGTCAAACCACGAATCGAAGATCAATGCCTTGAGCGGAGCTTCAACCGTGCCTTGCGGCGGCGGAACGTCGCGCACAATAGCTTCCAGAATGTCCGTGATCCCGATCCCGGATTTAGCCGAAGCCAGCACGGCGTTGTGTGTACTGACCCCGATAACTTGTTCAATCTGCTCTTTGACTCTTTCCGGATCTGCGCTGGGAAGATCAATCTTGTTGATAACAGGAATCAGTTCAAGATGATGGTCAACTGCAAGGTAGGCATTGGCCAGTGTCTGCGCTTCCACTCCCTGACTGGCGTCAACGATCAGCAGTGCGCCTTCACAGGCAGAGAGACTGCGCGAAACTTCATACGAGAAATCTACGTGGCCAGGTGTGTCAATCAAATTAAGAATATAGTCTTTGCCATCTTGAGCTTTGTAATTTAGACGAACTGCGTGTGCTTTAATCGTAATGCCCCGCTCACGTTCCAAATCCATCGCGTCCAGAACTTGTTCCGACATCTCGCGCTGCTCAAGCGCACCGGTCGCTTCCAATAACCGGTCGGAAAGCGTTGTCTTACCATGATCAATATGAGCGATGATCGAAAAATTGCGAATGCTTGCTGTCATAAATATTGGTCTTCGAAGGCGAGATCAAACGATTGAAGCCGGAGAATAACCTGCGCAGGTGCGGAAATCAAAATACCAGTTTAAGGCAACAGAAAAGGCCGACCCAATATATATATCGAGTCGGCCTTTTGAATTTGATTCCGGCAGCTACCTACTCTCCCACGCAGTTGCCCGCGCAGTACCATGGGCTCAAGAGGACTTAACTTCCGTGTTCGGGATGGGAACGGGTGT
>JBBQVH010000050.1:0-51256 GCA_038211695.1 Blastocatellia bacterium
AGCAACTCGAACTCCGCCAGCAGCGCCCTGAGCCAGGGGGGAAGCTCCTCGCTCGGCAAGAGATCAACTTGTTGAAGGGTCAAAAGCATCTTTGTGACTCGATGTCAGAAGAGAACATGATTTCGAAAATCTCGTGAGTAGTTACCTTTTTTATGCCTACTAACTCATCACCCGGGTTACCGGGAATGGTTACCAGGCCGTGTTTAGTCGGATGTTTGTATTGATGGTGGCTGCCTTTTGTTCTCACCCAATACCATCCGTCCTGCTCAATCAACTTGACGATGTCTCGTACTTTCACTGCCCAACGATAATTCTCCCCTGCAAGTCAGTCAACGTCGTTACAGCCCGAACTTTTCCAGCCGCCGGTAAAGCGCGCTGCGGCTCAGCCCCAGCGTTTCCGCCGCTTTGCTGACGTTGCCGTCAAAGCGGCCCAAGGTCCTTTTGATCAGATAGCACTCGACCTCTTCCAGGCTCATGTCTTCCAGCCGGATGGAGCTTTCGGAAGATGTGTGGAAGCCGAAGTCGCCGGCTTTGACGATTGTGCCCTGCGACATCAGCACGGCGCGTTCGATGGCGTGATCCAGTTCGCGCACATTCCCCGGCCACGGATGCGAGGTCAACGTGCGCATCGCGGCTTGATCAAAGTCCGTGACCAATTTGCGGTAACGCGCGGCATGCTGTTTCAGGAAGTGCGCGGCCAGCAGTGGAATGTCTTCGCGGCGGTCGCGCAACGCAGGCAGACGGACTTCGACTGTGTTCAAACGGAAGAGCAAGTCCTGGCGAAACCGGCCTGTGCTGACATCGGAGTTCAGTTCAGCGTTGGTGGCTGAGATGATTCGTACGTTGACCTTGCGCGTTTTTGATGAACCAACGCGCTCGAATTCGCCGGTTTCCAGCACACGCAGCAGCTTCGCCTGTTGTGGCAAAGAGATGTTGGCGATCTCATCCAGAAACAGCGTGCCTTCGTCGGCCAGTTCAAAACGGCCAACGCGGTCGGTCTTGGCGTCGGTGTATGCGCCCTTGATGTGGCCGAACAGTTCGCTTTCAAAAACGCCTTCGGACAAACCGCCGACGTTGACTGTGACCAGCGGTTTGCCCGCGCGGTGCGAAATGGAATGCAGGACGCTGGCGACGACGCCTTTGCCCGTGCCGTTTTCGCCGGTGATCAAAACGTTCGCGTCCGACGGGCCGACGCGCGCGATGATTTGCAGGATGGGCTGCATCGCGGGCGATTCGGCAATCAGCTTTGATCGGTGCTCGCCGCGCAACAGTTGATTTTCGGCTTCCAGACGCTCGCCTTTTTTCAGGGCGTGGCCAAGCTCAATCTGTGTGCGCAGAATGCTGATCAGCCGCTCGTTCTCCCACGGCTTCTGGACGAAATCGCGCGCACCTCGCCGCATAGCCTCGACGGCCAGATCCACGCTGCCCCACGCCGTCATCACCACCACCGGCAGGTTTTCGTCCACAGATTGAATCTGCGACAGCAGGTCCAGCCCTTCCTGCCCCGACGTGGTGTCGCGGGTGTAATTCAGATCAATCAGCGCAACATCGAATTCGCGCGCTTCGATGGCGGTCAGGATTTGCGCGGGTGAGGCGGCGATTTCAATTTGGAAGCCCTCGCTTTTCAGCAACAGACGCAAGGCCTCCAGCACATCTGACTGGTCATCAGCGATCAGGACTCGTGGAAATGAATTCAAGCTTCTCATATCGGTTGATTCTATTCTTTCACCAGCCAGCCGTCAGCCAGCCGTCAGCCAGCCGTCAGCCAGATTGATAACACGATTGCCATAAGACGCGTTCTGTTCCGAATGCGTCACCTGCACGATGGTCGTGCCTTCGTCATTCAACTTCTTGAACAACTCCATGATTTCCTTGCCCTGGCTGGAATGCAGATTGCCGGTCGGTTCGTCGGCCAGAATGATCCGGGGGTTGGCAATCACCGCGCGGGCCACGCCGACCAGTTGCTGCTGCCCGCCCGAAAGCTGGGCCGGATACAAATCCTTCTTGCCGACAATCTGAAATTTGTCCAGCACGTCGCCGACGATGGCTTCGCGCTCCTGTTTCTTGATGTCGCGGTAGGAAAGCGGGATTTCCAGGTTTTCGTAAACGGTCAGATGATCCAGCAAATGGTAGCTTTGAAAGACGAAGCCGATGTTGCGATTGCGAATTTCGGCACGGTCTTTCGGGCGAAGTTTGTGAATGGCTTGATCGCCGAAGTAGTACTCGCCCGTCCATTCGCTGTCGTGCATGCCGATGATGTGCAGCAGCGTGGATTTGCCCGCGCCGCTCGGCCCCATAATCGAGACGAACTCGCCCTCTTTGATTTCGTTCGAAATGCGGCGCAACACGTAATAACGCTGCGCGCCCTGCGGATAGGATTTTTCGATGTTTTCCAGTCTGATCATTGTTTCAACCTCTGCTTATCTTGAATTGCCCATCAAATAGGCAATCAGTACAATCGCGTTGTTTCAATTTATCAATCAAGGCAATTGAGGAACAGTTATGACTCCACAGTCGGTATTACAACCGCGTCCAACCAAATACGAGATGATCTCCCAGCTTTATGACGGGGCGATCATTACCTTCCCGCGTGTTGCGTGGGAAGAGTACGAACAACTGCTCGAACAGTTGGACGACCGACCCGGAATTCGTTTGAGCTATTATCACGGAGAGCTTACAGCCATGCCGCTTTCATCCGAACACGAAAATCGCGCCCGCTTTATTGACCAACTCATCACCGCGCTCAAGCTTCGGCTGCGCATCAACATTCGCTCTTTCGGTTCGTGGACGATGAAGAAATCCGATCGGCAAGCGGGCAAGGAGCCGGACGCTTGTTTTTATGTGCAAGCGGCGACAGCCATCGGCAATCGCCTTGAGTTGGACTTCGACATTGATCCGCCGCCCGACATCGCCGTCGAAGTGGACATTCACCACAAAACAAAAGACCAGATGCTGATCTACGCCGCGCTCGGCATCCCGGAGCTTTGGATATTTGAAAAAGATCGTTTGGCCATTCATCTGCTCGAACAGGATCAATACGTCGAAGCGGAAACCAGCCGCGCGCTGCCGATGTTGACGGCGGAAATTCTGACTAAATTTCTTGCTCGCTTGCTTGAAGACGGCGAGTTCGAGTCGCTGCTTGCTTTCGACGAATGGTTGCAAACCATCCGACGGTAATGCTTCACGGGAGGAACTGAAATTATGTCATCCGGACTTGCCGCCACGCCTTCCATCGGAATTCTCGAAGGATTCAAGACTGTTGTTATTCCCGAAGGATTCGAAACTGTCATCCTTCAGCCGAATCCCCAGCGGCGATTCACGGATGAACAGTTCGAGCAGTTCTGCGCGCAGTATCCCGAACTGCGAATCGAAATGAACAGCGAGGGCGAAATGATCATTATGCTTCCCGTCGTCAGCAAAGGCAGTAATCGAAACTTTATTTTGTCCGGGCGTTTCTTCGCCTGGGTCGAAACTGATAATACCGGCGTCGGCTTCGATTCCTCCGGCGGTTTTACCCTGCCGAACGGCGCAAAACGTTCGCCCGATGTTTCCTGGATGCGCCGCGAACGCTGGGAAGCCCTGACCGATGAGCAACAGAACGAATTCGCGCGACTTTGCCCGGATTTCGTGGTTGAGTTGCGTTCCGGCTCCGACCGCCTGAAGCCCCTTCAGAAAAAGATGGAAGAGTACCTGGCCAATGGCGCCGAACTGGGCTGGTTGATTGATCCGAAAAAGAAGAAGGTTCATATCTACCAGCCCAACGAGCCTGTCCAAATTCTCGACAATCCACCGGAAGTTTCCGGCGAACCGCTGCTCAAAGGTTTCGTCCTCAAACTCGGCGGCATTCTTGATTGACGCTACTCGCAACGCAACGCCACCATCGGATCAACCCTGGTGGCTCGCCTGGCCGGGAAAAAGCAGGCGACCAGCGCCGCCAGAATCAGCAAGAAGGCAACGCCCGCAAACGTGGCAAAGTCAGTCGCATTGGTGCCAAACAGCAAGCTGGCCAGCACGCGCGTTGCCGCCACAGACGCAGCCAATCCCACCACGACACCGATGATGACCAGCTTCATCCCTTGCCCGACAACCATTCGCAGCACGTCGAATCGTCCGGCGCCGAGCGCCATGCGAATGCCAATTTCCTGAGTGCGCTGCGACACGGCGTAAGACATCACCCCATAAATGCCGACCATCGCCAACACAATCGCCAGTCCGGCAAAGATCGCCAGCAGCACAGCAATGAACCGCTGCGGCGCGACCGATCTGGAAATCGCCGTTTCCAACAACTGCGCGCGGCGAATCGGTTGCAAAGGATCAACGGAATTGACCGCCTGGCGAATGCTGTTGATCAAACTTTCGGACGACGCTTTGCCCCGCACGACCAGCGACATTCCGGCGGACGGCGTCTGCAACATCGGCCTGTAAACTTCGGGTTGAAACTCGGCGTTCAATTCCAAAAGCTTGACGTTGCCAATGACGCCGACGATTTCGCGCCAGACGCCTTTGCCATACAGCTTGGTTTCTTGCGGGGTATCCAGATTCAAGCGTTTGCCAATCGGGTTTTCGCCAGGCCAGTACAGTTGCGCGGCCTTTTCGTTGATGATCACGACACCGGGATGTGTCCGGTCATCCATTTCGCTGAAGTCGCGCCCAGCACGCATGGGAATGCCCATCGCCTTGAAATAGTCCTGGCTGATTTCGTGATTGTCGGCAACCGGCTCGTCCGTATTTGGCGGCGTCGGGCGTCCCTCAATTTCAAATGAAGTAGCGCCGCGCCCATTGCCGAACGGCAGATTGGTGACGACCGCAGCCGATTCAACGCCTGGAACCGCACGAACAGATTCAACCGTCCGCCGGAAGAAATCAGCCTGTTGCCACTCATCAGGATATTTGGCGCGCGGCAAACTGATATTCGCCGATACAACGTTTTCGGCGCGGAATCCCGGATTGACTTGCATCAGCTTCCGGAAGCTTTTCATCAACAGCCCTGCGCTGACCAGCAAGACCAGCGACATTCCGATCTCCACCACAACCAAGCCATTGCGAATCAGCTTCAACCGGCCTGCGCCGGAAGCCGACCGGCTGGTATCGCGCATCGCCTGGCTCAGATTGGTTTTCGTCATCTGCCACGCGGGAATGATCCCAAAGACGGCTCCGGTAACAATGGAAATCAGCATCGTGAAGACGACAACAAAACCATCAATCGATATCGCCTTCGGGTTAGGAATCGCATCAGGATTGAGTTTGACCAGCCATTCAACGCCGAAGGCCGCCAGCAGCAACCCAACCAATCCGCCAATGAAACCCAGCAGCAGGCTTTCGGTCAGCAGCAGCCGGATCAGATTCCAGCGCGATGCGCCCAGCGCGGCCCGGACAGAAATCTCTTTCCAGCGGACTGTCGCGCGCCCCAACAACAGGCTGGCAACGTTGACGCAGGCGATCAACAAGACCAGCACCACCGCGCCAAACAGAATCCACAACGGTTTTTCAATCTCGCCGACCATCTGGTGGCGCAGCGGTTCGACCTTGAACCCGAAATCGCGGAAGGTGTTTTCGCGCGCGATCTGTTGCGCGATACCTGACGATTCGGCTTGCGCTTGCGCCAGCGACACTCCGGGTTTCAACCGCGCGACGCTTTGCAAAAATGACGTGCCGCGCTGGTATTTCGATAAATCCAAAGCCATCGGTGTCCAGACTTCAATCGTCTGATTGGGAAAAGCGAACTGCGCGGGCATCACACCAATCACAGTGTGGGCTTCACCGTTGAGCTGAATGTTCTGGCCAGCAATCGGTTTGCCCGCGAATCGGCGCTGCCATAATCCGTAGCTGATGACGGCAACCCGATTCTTGCCCGGCACATCTTCTTCAGCGGTGAACATTCGCCCTTGCGCCGGAGTAACGCCCATCACGTGGCCGAAATCCGCCGAGGCCATCACGCTGTTCAACGATTCCGGCATTCCATCTCCGGTCAGCGCAACACTCGTGTACCGAAACGCAAAGTGCCCGTCAAAGCTTTGGCTGCGAGTTCGCAGATCAGTGAAATTGTGCGGCGAAAGCGAAGACTCTTCGCTGGCCTTTTCATTACTGCTCCAAACGTAGGCGATTCGTTCGGAATCCGGATACGGCAACGGGCGCAGCAGCAGCGTGTTGACGACGCTGAAAACCGCAGTGTTCGCGCCAATGCCCAACGCCAGCGTCAGTACGGCAATCAACGTATATCCCGGATTCTTCCACAGCATCCGGCAACCATATTTCAAATCTCTCCAAACGTTCTCCACATTTCCCTCCAACCTGGATCAATCATTGGTAGCGAAGCGCCACCATCGGGTCCACTTTCGCCGCTTTGCTGGCTGGGATGAAACAAGCCACCAGCACAACCAGGCCTAACAGCAATGACACGCCTGCAAACGCCACGATGTCGGTGGAACTGACACCGTAAAGCAGCCCTGACAACAATCTGGTCAACACAACTGCTCCAATCAATCCAATTCCAATTCCAATCGCCGCCAGCGTCAGGCCCTGCCGCATCATCATCCGCAGCACATCACTGCGCTGTGCGCCCAAGGCCATGCGAATGCCGACTTCGCGCGTGCGCTGCGCCACCGAATAGGCCATTACGCCGTAAATTCCAACGCCAGCGAGCGTCAACGCCAACAGCCCGAATGCCGCGAGCAACGCGGCCACGGCACGCGCCGGGAATAACGATAGGTTCATGTGTTCGGTCAATGTTTTGACATCGGTCACGGGCAGGTTCGCATCCATCGCGCGAATCTCGTTGCGGATCGCACCGATCAGCGTTTCGGGTCTGACTGTCGTTCGCACCAGCATGGTGTTGAACGCGAGTTGATTGCCCAGCGGGAACCAGGCAAAGGGACGCGGCTCTTCGCCGATGTTCCAGTACTTGCCGTCTTTGGCCACGCCGACAATCTGCCAATAGTCGCGTTCGGGCGAGGTTTTGAACCGCTTGCCAATCGCATTTTCATTGGGATTCGCGCTAGGGAAAAACCGGCGGGCAAAAGTTTCGTTGACAACCGCTGAGCGTGTCTTGCCTTCCTGATCCTGTTCATTCAAATCGCGCCCGGTCAATAAAGGTGTGCCAATGGTTTCAAAATACTTCAATCCGACATCAGCGTTCATGGCTGTTGGCGCGTTGACGCCGCGCTCCTGCGGTTGCCCTTCAATCAGAACACCCGTGCTGTTGTAATTCATGCTGAGCGGCATGTAATCGGTGATTGAAACCGATTGCACGCCAGGCAGCGATTCAACACGGTGGAGCAACTGTTTGCGAAGCTGTTCGCCGTCGTCTGACTTGTAGCCTTGCAGGCTCAGATCGAATGACATCATCAGAGCATTTTGCGGATTGAAGCCAGGATTCATCGCGCGCAGTTGCTGCAATGTCCGCAGCGTCAATCCCGCCGCCACCAGTAACAGCAGCGAGACAGCAATCTGCGCGACAACGAGTGAGTTGCGCAGCCACGAGCGGCGTGTGCCTGATTGTGACGCCACATCCTTCAACCCCGAAACTAGATCGGTCTTGGTCGCTTGCAGGGCAGGAACCAGGCCGAAGAGCAAGCCAGTAATAACGGAAACGATCATCGAAAAAACCAGCACGCGCCAATCCAGGTGCAGTTCAATCGTCACCGGAATATCAATCGGCGGCTTCAATCCGATAATCAAATCAATCATCCACCCGGCCAGCAACATGCCCATCAAACCGCCCGCCACGGCCAGCAACATGCTCTCGGTCAGCAGTTGACGAATGATGCGTCCACGGCTGGCACCGATAGACAATCGAATGGCGATCTCCTTGGCGCGTTCGGCGGCGCGCGCCAACAGCAGATTCGCCAGGTTCGTGCAGGCGATCAACAGAACCAGCGCGACCAATCCCATCAGCGCGGCTGAGACGCCCAGCATTCCACTGCGGATTTGCGGCAGGATGAAGCCGGGTGACGTGATTTCGTACCGCAGCCCTTCGTTGTCGTTGGGAAAGTCTTTGGCCAGTTGCGCGGCAATCAAGTTGAGCGAGGCTTCGGCTTGCTTGGATGTGACGCCCGTTTTGAGACGCCCAGCGGCAAAGATGTTCTGGTTCCCGCGATTGTCCAGGTAATCACTTTCCGGCTCGATCCATTTTTGCATCGCAAACGGAACAAACACTTCGGGTGTGTAGATGACTTCCGTGCCTTTGAATCCGGCGGGCGCAACGCCAATGACTTTGAACTTTTTACCGTTGATCAGAACGTCGCTGTCAACCACGTTCGGGTCGCCGCCGAAGCGCGTTTGCCATAGGGAATAGCTGATGACAGCCACCGGATGCGACAAGCGCGTTTTGTCTTCTTCAGGCAGAAAGCCGCGTCCACGCACTGGCTTCACGCCCAGCACATCAAAATAATTTCCGCTGACCAAATAGCCCCAGAGCTTTTCGTTGTTGCCATTCCGGCTCAAACTCATCGCCACGAAACGATAGGCCAGCAAGCCCGAAAGCAGGTCGCTGCGGTCGCGCAGGTCAACGTAGTTCGGGTAAGAATGCGCGGCCATCGCACTGTCTTTTCCAACCGCCGAAACCGCCACCACCTGTTCAGGATTGGCAACGGGGAGCGGGCGGAACAAAACCAGATTGACCAAACTGAAGATCGCCGTATTGGCTCCTATGCCCAGGGCCAACGAAAGAATCGCGACCAGCGCAAAGCCCGGGCTTTTCAGCAAACGACGAAACCCGAATCGAAGGTCTTGCAGCAAAGTTTCCATTTTCTCCCTCATCACTTGAAAGCAAAATAAACCAGCCAACCCAACAACCAATTCCCGTGCCTATGCCTGGATGGGTCATCAGTCTTGCAAACAATACGTTTGAGCAGTGAGAGAGTTAGGCAAGGCGGGAGCAGTTGTTCACTTTTGGGAAGTCATCATCCCAGTACCGAACGCAGAGTTTCTGGCCGCAATCATCTTGATTCATCGGGTTGATTCATCGGGTTGATTCATCGGGTTGATTCATCGGGTTGATTCATCGGGTTGATTCATCGGGTTGATTCATCGGGTTGATTCATCGGGTTGATTCATCGGGTTGATTCATCAAAAAGATCGGCCCAGGCTTGACGCTCACATTGCGGATCGAAATTGGAGGCCTGTCGCCGGCAATGCGCTTTGAGTTCAGCCATAAACTTCGCGTCCGTTTCAGCCTTCAAAATTAGTTCAGCCAATCCGCGCGCGTCGCCGAAGTTGAAATAGCCCGGATAATTTTCGCCAAGCAAACCGACATTGCCCGCGATACGTGAAGCGATGACCGGCACCCCGGCAACGATGGCTTCAGAGACTGCGTTGGCGCCGCCTTCCAGGCGGGACGAATGAACTCACAATTGGCTGCGCATCAGGATTTGCCGGACGCGGCTGCGGCGTTGTTCGCCCAGCCAGCAATAGCGTGGATTGATCCGCATCTCGCGTTCTGCGCGCGCCGCCAGCGCTTCGCTCATCGCCCGGCCCGCATGCAGGATCTGAACACGCGAACCGGCGGGCAACAGCCGCGCAGCCATCGCCGCGCGAAACGGATCTTTGACTTCGCGCAGATGGCCGATGACGCAAACCGTGAAGCAGGTGGTTGGTGGTTGGTGGTCGGTGGTCGGTTTATTTGGCTTGACGGATTGATAGATAACTCGTGTTTTGTGATGCAAGTGTGATGACAGATCGTCGAACGCTTTTGGCTGAAGCACGACCAGCCGCGTGGCAAGTTCCAGCGAAAGCTGCGCTCGTTTGCTGTGCTTCAGGTCGCGATAAAGATCGGTGCCGGTCAAGGCAACGACGAGCGGTTTGCCGGGATGCAGGCGATGAAAACTTTTGATCGCCTCGTGGCTCCGTTTGGCGTGCAGAGCGATGAGCGCGTCCAGCGGCTGATCGGCGTAGCTTTGAGCAATCGTCACGCTATGCCCAAGCCGGCCGAGCAGCCGCGCCCAGCGCAGCGCCGTCACCCGATTGCCGTCGAGCGAACGCGGCGGCGCGGGAGTGATGATGCCGATCTTCATTTGGCGCAAGTCCGAAATCCCGCCCACACGTCGCGGCGGTCGGGTTTGTAAAAGTTGCGATAATTGTTGCGAATCAGCCGCGACCGCGTCGCCCAACATCCGCCGCGCAAAACCTTGTGATCTCCAAACCACGGCGCCGAGTATTCTTTGTATGGCCCCGGCACGAAGCCCAAAGGCTGAAGATAAGGCTCGAGGTCAGTCGCTGTCCATTCCCAAACGTTGCCGATCATCTGCCGAACTCCGAACGCGCTATCGCCCGCGGGCAAAGCGTCAACCGCCAGCAAACCGCCAAACTGCCAATCCAGATTCGCGCGATCAGGCATCGGGGCTTCACTCTCCCAAGGAAAGATTCGCTTGCCGAAACGGATGCCGCAGCCATCATCCGCCGGCTCGCAACTCGCAGCCATTTCCCACTCAACTTCGGTCGGCAACCTGCGCCCGGCCCAGCGGCAATAGGCATCGGCTTCAAACCAGTTGACGTGCAGCGCGGGCAGATGCGGTTCAAGCGAAAGCCACTGGTTGAAAACTCGCCGCTGCCATCCGCTTTCGCGCCGCCAGTAAACCGGATGCTCGGCCTTCACGCTTTCTCGCCACCGCCAACCGTCATCATGCCAAAACTCGCGGCGGCGGTAACCGCCGTCTTCAACGAAAGCGGCGAACTCCGCATTGCTGGTCGCCGTGCGTGAAATCGCAAAGGGTTTAACCGTGACTTCGTGCGCCCACTGCTCGTTGTCGAAGACGAAGCCAGAACCGGCCTCACTTCCCAGTCTGAAAATTCCGCCGGGAATCTGCGCGTCACTTTGTCGCTGCGTCCCCTTGTCCCCCCGTCTCCCCGTCTCCCCGTCTCCAATCGAAAGCCGCGGCGCGGTGTAGCCGAGCGTCTGTCGCGTACAGGTGATCGCTTCGTTGTGCATGTCTTCGTGCAACAGCGACAGATGCATGAAGTAGGCTTCGTTGTAACCGCCGGCATCCGTCAGTTCGCGCCCGGCAGTCTTGCCCGCTTCTTCGATTACTCGATCAAGAATCCGCTGTGTGTAAGCAATCGTCTCCGCCTTGGACGGCAGCGGCAAATCCCACCGCGTGTCGTGCGCAACGCGAGCCGAATCGTAAAGCTTGTCAGGATCGAGATTGCCGGCATTTCCAGTCGGCTGGATCGGATCGAACCCGCGCAGATGGCGCAGCAGCCAGAACTCCTGGAAGTGCGCGGCGTGAGCGATCTCCCAGCGCAGCGGATTCACAATGGCCAGACGTTCGCCCAACATTTGCTCGTCGTCCAGATCGGCAACCAGTTCGAGCAGCCGCGCGCGGGCTTCGCGCAAATGCGGGATGAGTTCCGACGTAGCAAGTTCGGATTTAACGATTGCCATAACCGCAGCATACCGGCTGGATTGGGCGGATTCGATTCGCGGCTCACAACGTTTTAGCGCAGCGGAAACCGGAAACCATCCACCGTTCGTGCGGGTGAAAGAAGTTTCGATAAGTCGTTCGAATATGAATGCGCGGGGTGGCGTACGATCCGCCGCGCAAGACTTTCTGCCCGACAAACCACTTGTCGTTGTACTCGTTGAAGTCCGTCTTAAAGCCCGGATAGGGCGCATAATCCGAAGTTGTCCATTCCCACGCGTCACCGATCATTTGATGGCAGCCGTGGCAGCTTTTGCCTTTCGGATACGCGCCAATTGGCGCAACGCCCCAAAGCTGATTCTCAAAGAGGTTGGCGTGATGCGATTTGGGCAGGGCGTCGCCCCAAGGGAAAATTTGTTTGATTTTCTTTTCATCAATGCATGCCGCTTTCTCCCACTCGGCTTCGGTCGGCAATCGCTTCCCCGCCCATTTGGCAAAGGCGGCGGCTTCGAAATAACTGATGTGCGTGATTGGTTCGCCAGCTTTCGAACCTGCAGGACGCAAGCCTTGAAAATCGCGGATCATCCATTCTTTTTGGTCGCCGTCGTGCCGTTCCCAATAAAGCGGCGCTTCCCAATGTTCATTATTGACGGCATCCCACCCTGCCGACAGCCACCATTTGTAATCTTGATACGCGCCGCTTTCGATGAATTCCAGATATTCGCCAACGCTGACCGGCGCGCGGTCAATAGCGAAATCTTGCAGAAAGACCGTGTGCTGCGGCTTTTCGTTATCCCAGGCAAAGTCATTTCCGGAATCCCCAAGCTCGAACAATCCGCCTTCGATTTCGGCCATGCCGCTGACTTCTTCCGTCGCGATGGGGGCAACGGTTGGCGGCGCGTCGTACAGATCACAGAGAAGATGTTTGATGTCGTACACCAGCAACTCCTGATGTTGCATCTCATGCTCCAGTCCCAGCCGAACAAGTTGCAGCAGAGCCTCCGCGTCATCACGTTCGCCAATCTGCTCCAGAAACTTCAGCATCGCCGAATCAATATACTGGCGGTAATGCACAGTCTGTTTGACCGTCGGGCGCGAACGCGTCCCACGCCGGGCGCGCTGAATGCGCTTGCCAAAGCCTTCGTAGTAGGAGTTGAAGTAGAACAGGAATTCTTCGTCGTAGATGCGGTAATCCGGTTGATGCGTCTGCATCAAGGTTTCAAAAAACCACGACGCGTGGCCAATGTGCCAGCGCGGCGGACTCATAAACTCGGCGGTCTGGATGACGTAATCTTCGATTTCAAGCGGAGCAACAATCTGCATCGTCTGCGCGCGGACTTGCTTGAACAGTGCAGTCGTTGCGGCAGCGGCAGTCGAGGCTTCTGTCCTGGTTGTTTTTGCGGTCGGCATTGCTCCTCCTCGAAAGCGTGGAACGGACTTCAGTCTGTTCCTGTTACTGAGAGTGAACAGACTAAAGTCCGTTCCACATTTCCACTGTTAAAGATTCAGCAGGTTGTTGAGAGATTCGGCCAGCGTGGGGTGCGCAAAGGTCGCGTCTTTCAGCGCGGTGTACGGCAGCTTGCCCATCATCGCAATTTGAATCATGGACATAATTTCTCCGCCCTCGATGCCCAGAATCGCACAGCCCAGAATTTGATTCGTTTCAGCGTCAATCACGACTTTCATCAATCCGCGCGTTTCGTTCATCTCAATGGCGCGGGCGACGTAACTCATCGGCATTTTGGCAACTTTGACGTTCAAGCCTTTTACCTTTGCGTCATCCTCGCTTAAGCCAACACGGCCAAGCTGCGGATCAATGTAGACCGTATAAGGCACAAAGCGGTCGTTAATTGTCGTCTGTCTTTCAGATCCCACGGCTTCGATCAAGTTTGTGCGGATGATGCGAAAATCATCGTAGCTGATATGTGTGAACTGCGGCCCGCCTTTGACATCGCCCAGCACGTAAACGCCAGCCACGTTCGTTTCCAACCGGTCGTTGGTTTTGATGAAGCCTTGTTTGTCGGTTTCGATTCCAGCGGCGGATAAATTCAACGAATCGGAATTTGGCATGCGGCCAGCAGCAGCCAGCAGATGCGATCCGGTCAGCGTTCGTTCGCCGTCTGCCGTTTTCACCGTCAGAAGAATTTGCCCGTCATTGCCGCGATCCACTCGCACAGCGGCAGTGTTCAGCAAAACTTCAAGGCCGTCTTCGCGCAGGATTTTAGCGACTTCATCGGCAACGTCCTGATCTTCGCGTCCGAGCAGTTGATTGCCACGCTGAACAATCGTCACCCGCGAACCGAAGCGGCGAAACATCTGGCCGAACTCCAAGCCAATGTACCCGCCGCCCAACACTAGCAAGTGCTCCGGCAGTTCGTCCAACTCCATGATTGAAGTCGAATCGAGCACGGAAATTTTCCCGATGCCTTCAAGCGCGGGCGCGGCCGGACGGCAGCCGACATTGATGAAGATCTTTGGCGCGGCCAATTGGCGCATCTCGCCGTTGTTCAACTTAACGGCGATGGCGTTTGCGCCGGTGAAGCTCGCTTCACCAAAGATCAATTCCAGATTTTCAGTTTGTTCAATCGAACGCTGGCTGCCGCCACGAAAATCGTCCACGACCGATTGTTTGCGATGGCGAACTTCGGCGAGATTGACGGTAATCTTGTCGGTATGAACGCCGTAATCGGCGGCGCGGCGGACAAGGTAAGCAACGCGGGCGCTGGCAACCATCGTTTTGGTCGGCGTGCAACCAACATTGATGCATGTGCCCCCAATGTGCAGCCGTTCGATCACGGCAGTCTTCCACCCGGCTTTGGCCAATGCGACAGCTAGCGGCTTTCCACCCTGGCCTGTGCCGATGACGATGGCGTCGTAGTTTTTGGTTTGTTCGGTCATGGATCCTCCTTCGGCAATCGCTTCTTCACCGAGTCAGTGTTCAACGGCCAATCGCAAACAAATCGTGCTCAGCGCGCACGAACATCATTCCGCCTGAAATCGCTGGCGTCGCCATTAACAACTGGCCGACGCTGTTTTTGCCGAGTAACTCAAACTTCGGCCCGGCTTTGACAATAAAGATGTCGCCGTCTTCGCTGGGCAGATAGAGTTTGCCATCCGCCGCGACGGGCGAACCGCTGAAGCCGCTGCCTTGATGCGGAATGCGCTGCATATACTTTTCTTCGCCCGTCGCCAGATCGTAGCAACTGAGGATGCCATCGTTCTTCAACACATACAGCAGCCCTTGGTAAATCAAAGGTGTAGGCATGTACGACCCGATCTTCTGGCGGCTCCAGGCGATGTTTTTGTTGGAGGTTTGCTCTTTGTCGAGCGTGATGTCGCCGCTGGCTCCCGCGCGAATGACGAAGACCGGCGCTTCGGGCCTGCGTCCACTGGCCACGACGATCAAGCCATCAGAAAAGATCGGCGTCGGCGCGGTGATGTTCGAACTGCCGCCCAGCTTCCACAACTCCTTGCCGGTTTCAGGATCGTAGCCGCGAATGAAGTTCGGCGCGTTGGTGACGAGTTCCGCGCGGTCTTTGTTGAGGTACACGGTCGGCGTGCTCCACGACGGCATTTCCTCGCGGTCGGTTTTCCAGACGGTCTTGCCGGTTTTGATGTCCACGGCCATCAGAAAATCTTCTTTCGACGTGTCGCACTGCACAATGACCAGGTCTTTGTAGATGATCGGCGAACTGGCCGTGCCCCATTCGTATTCTGGCAAATCGTACGCACCTACATCCATCCGTCCCAAATCTTTTTTCCAAATGAGCTTGCCCTTCAGATCAAAGGCGTACAGCCCTTGCGAACCGAAAAACGCGACGACGTAACGCCCGTCAGTGGCCGGTGTGGAACTGGCATAGGTGGATTTGACGTGACGCTTTTCCAGCGGCACGCCTTCATAAGCGACCTGCTGCCAGACGATCTTGCCGGTCTTTTTGTCCAGGCAGAAGACCTTCCATTGATGCACCGATTTGTCATCGGAAGCATCACCCGCTCCATACAAACCGGCCTTGAATGTCGCGCTCCCTTTGCCGCTGATCGCCGAAGTGACAAACAGCTTGTCTTCCCAAACCACAGGGCTGGAATGCGCCAGGCCTGGAATGCGCGTCTTCCATTTGATGGCCGTCCCTTTCTCACCATCCCACGTGTCGGGCAAATTCTGACTGTCGGCAATACCGGCGGCGTGCTCACCGCGAAAGGATGGCCAGTTGTCTTTGTTGGATTGCTTTTGGGCTGTGGCGGGAATTGCCGAAAGAGCCGCGCAAAAGATGAGAAGGATGAGCAGAGGCTTTTTCACAGCAGGACTCCTTTAATTAGTAGAAGCTGCGGATCAGATTACAGTCAATGACCACGAGCCTTTTTCAGTCGCGCGCCCAATGATCGCCGCGTCGGGGTAATTCTCTCGCAGCCGGGCCAGCATTGCGTCAGCTTTGTCGCTGGCAATCGAAATCAGCATGCCGCCTGCGGTCTGCGGGTCATACAACAAGCTGGCCATCTCCCTGGTGATGTCCGTGTCCATAAAAATATCGTCGCCGACGTAATCGCGGTTTGTCTTGTCACCTTGCGTTAGCATCTTGCGCCGCGCCATTCCCATTGCGCCGTGAATCAGCGGCAGGCTGGCGGCATTGATTTCAAGCGTCACGCCGCTCGCTTTGGCCAATTCCCAGGCGTGCCCCAGCAAACCGAAGCCCGTGATGTCCGTTGCGCCACGCACGCCAAATTGGCGCATGATTTCAGCGGCTTGGCGACCCGGCGTCAGCATTGTCGCCAGCGAAGCCGCAGCAGTTTCGGCGTCCGCCTTGCCGAATTTGATACCCGTTGAAATTACACCGGTGCCAATAGCTTTGGTCAAAATCAGCGCGTCGCCCGCGCGCGCGCCGGAATTGGCGGCGACTTCGTCAGGATGAATCACTCCCGTTACCGCATAGCCGAACATAATCTGATCGCTCTGCACGCTGTGGCCGCCAACCAGCATCACGCCGTTTTCATTCAGCACCGTCTGGCCTCCGCGCATAATCTCGGCCAGGATCGAAAAATCCACTCCCTTTTTCGGAAAGCATGTAATCGCCAGCGCGGTGATCGGCGTGCCACCCATCGCCCAAACATCGTTGATTGAGTTCAGCGCGGCTATGCGCCCGTAATCAAATGGATCGTCCACGATGGGCGTAAAGAAGTCCACGGTCTGAACGACGGCCAGATCATCGCGCAAACGATACACTGCGGCATCATCGGCGGTGTCGAAGCCAACCAGCAAATTTGGGTTGTGGGGTTGTCGAGGAAGCTCACTCAAAACTTGAGCGAGTGCGCCAGGCGCAAGCTTCGACGCTCAACCCGCGCAGTCAACCAGTTGTGTCAGTCGTTTGGCCATAATCTCAAAAATGAAAATAGACAGGAGTGACACAAGTGAACAGGATGAAATTCAATCCTGAAAAATCCCGTGAATCCTGTCTACGGATTTTCCCACCGGTTTAGCAAAACTCTGTCGCGTTGAAGAAGTAGCTCAATTCGATCTTGGCGTTCTCTGGCGAATCGGAACCGTGCGAAGCGTTTTCTCCCATGCTGGTTCCAAAGTCTCCGCGAATCGTGCCCTTGGGCGCTTTGGTTGAATCAGTCGGCCCCATCAGGTCGCGCCACGCCTGCACGGCATTCTCTTTTTCCAGCGCCATCACCACGGACGGCCCGCTGGTCATAAATTCAACCAGTTCTCCGAAAAACGGACGTTCGCTGTGAACGGCGTAAAAACCTTCGGCGACGGACTTGGTCATATGCATCAGCTTCAGCGCGCGAACCTTGAAGCCATTGTCGGTAATGCATTGAATGATGTTGCCGATGTTACCCGCGCGAACAGCGTCGGGTTTGATGATGGCAAAAGTCATTTTGGGCGTGTCAGCCATTGAATTCTCCTTGAATAATTGAGGTATGTGATCGGGTGAAATTAAGTTCGGATGATAGCAACTGAAATTTCAAAGCGTCAAACTTGCATTTTCAATCTGCGCGAAAGGCGACACCTTAAAACACCGAGGGCTGAGCCGGACGGTAGCGTCTGACTCAGCCCTCGGTGTTTTTGCTTGAAGGTCGCTTGGAGGCTTTGATGTTTATGGACGCGTTGGTGCTGCTGCGCGTTCTCCACCGCCACCGCTCTCTGATCTGACAGGCGCTGGCGCGGAGACGGAAACAGGAGTAGAAACTGATGACGACGAGCTTGAGACAGAGCGTGATCCAAAATCGCCACTGCGATCACTGAACGACGGACCAGAATCTACGCGGCGGCCTTCGGTTTCGCGACGAATCGGCGTGCGGTCATTCCCCGAAATCACGCGCGGAGGAACGTTCGGCGTCACAACGCCTCCACCCCCCGAACCGTTATTAGGGTAATAGGGGTAATAACCATACGGATAGTAACCATACATGCTGCCGAACGAATTGAAGAAGCCAAATCCATAGGGCGAGTAATACAGACCGCGGCCAGGAATGAACGTGTAGCAGTTGTAGAAGGAGTCATACATCCAGCCGTAGCTCATCGGACTGGTCGTCCGCGAACGGCGCAGCGCTGACAGGTTGGCCGCCATCAATGTGTTCGCGCGGTTGAAGCTCCAGGTGTCGAACTCGTCCGCAACATCTCTGTTGATTTTGGCGACATCCAGTTGGGCGGTCTTGCCGCCGTCCAGTCTAATGGCTTTGCCGCGACCAATCTTGACAGCCTTGCCAGTCAGAAATTGTTCGCGCAGGCCCAAGGCCAATTCGCCTTGCCGGACTTGAACCAGAGTGCTGGTTTCGGCAATGTCGAAGCGGTAAAGGCCGTCCCTGGCGATGAAGACCGGACCGTTCGGCGTGATGAACTCAGCAGGATTGTTTTTATTGATTGTGGAGACCTGCTCCGTGCTGGTGGAAATTTCAGTGATGACCGAGCCTTTGACCAACTCGAAGCGCATCTGCATAAACGACGTGCTGATGGCGCGCACTTCGCTGTTTTCATTCAGCCGTAGATACGAACCGGGGCTGAGCAGCAATTCAGTGCGGCTGCCGGCTTCGGTTATGAGGCGGTCGCCGTCGCGCATCTGCGTGCCGAGCGATGCGCGGCCACGTTCGCCATTCTCGCTGTCCTGGCGAAGAATGAAGACCTTGCCTTCCGCGCGATTGACGAATCCGGCTTTGCTGGAAATCAAATGTTGCGCATTACCGATGGCGGCCAGCGTCATCATCAGCGCCAACGCCGCAATGGAAATCTGAGAGAATCTCTTCATATAAAGCCTCCTTGACGACCAGGTTATTTTGACTTTGGGTTTTGCCGCTGCGGATTCTACTCCCCTTGCTGACGGCAAAACAAAGGCAAGTGCCCAAACGGCAAGATTAATTTGAAGCTATTGCAGCGCGGCAACATGCGTCCGAACTGTCTCGCCCAGCGTGTTCAGGTTGTAACCGCCTTCCAGACAGGAGATGACGCGCGCCTTGCCATTTGCTCCCGCAGCCTCCTTTAACCGCTTCGTCATCCGCGCGTAACTCGCGTCTACCAGCATCAATTGCCCCAGCGGGTCGGTGGCATGCGCGTCGAAACCGGCGGAAATGATAACCAGATCGGGCGTAAACGTTTTCATCGTGGTCTCCAGGCCCTGCTCAAACAGTCGCATGTAGTCTTCCGCTGAAGTCATCGCCTGCACCGGGATATTCAGTGTCAAGCCTTCGCCTTCGCGCACGCCGCGTTCATCAGCGCCGCCCGTGCCGGGATACCACGGGTATTGGTGCAAGCTGTAATAGAAAACCGACGGATCGTCATAAAAAATATCCTGCGTTCCGTTGCCGTGATGTACGTCGAAATCCACGATCAGCACGCGTTTGATCTGATCGGGATAAGTCGCCTGCGCATACCGCGCGGCAATCGCGGCGTTGTTGTACAAGCAAAATCCCATCGCTTGTCCGATGGTCGCGTGATGTCCCGGCGGGCGGCAGGCCACAAACGCGCCCTCCGCTTCACCTTTCAGGACAGTATCCACAGCCAGGCAGGCGCCGCCCGCAGCCAATCGCGCAGCCACATCCGAAAATTCCGAAACTACCGTATCGGCATCCAGCGCGACCTGCTCGAACATCGCGGCCTGCTCACCAGCCTGCAGGCATGCCTGATGGATAAGGGCGACGGCGCGTGGGGTATGGCAACGCAGCAGTTCATCATCCGTCGCTGCAATTGGCGCAAGCTTGATTAAGTCCTGCCACAGATCGCTGTCGGCCATCAGCCCCCCAATTGCCGCAGAGTAGCGTTCGCGGCGTTCGGGATGGTGCCCGGTGTCGTGTTTGAGATATTCGTCGGAGTAGATAATCGCAGTAGCCATGATCCTGATGGTAAGCGCGCATCTGTGAAGAAGCAATTCGATAAATGCCCGCGTCCTGACCACAAATGTGGCGCAGGCGTGGCAGTTCTGCGCAAATCAATTTTCAGCGACCAGGCTGTTTGCCAGACTGTCTAAAGGTTCGAAGGCTGCTAAGTTTCGCGATTCGAAAAGTTGCGCGGTTTTTATCGGATCGCCATCAAAGAAGTCTTCTTCGGAATAGAGCTTGCTAGCTTACTCTGCCTTTCGACCTGCTATTCGATTTGATTCGCGTTTCCTGGTTTTACTGAGGTAAAGACATTGACGAAGAGAGCCACGGCAATTGTGTTCGTGATTTCGCTGCTCACATTGGGCGGGTTTGTCATTGTCTCGAATCTGGCCAGCACGCCGAGATCACCGCTGCAGGCAAACAATCCGCCACCAAAGCCGACCGTCACAACAACGCCGCAGACGCTCACATCGCCGCAACCGCCGGTCAATAAGACCAGTCAAGCCGAAGGACAATGGCGTAGCGATTTGGGGCAGGCGCAGACCTTGCTCGATCAAATTGCCGCCAGCATTTCCGCCGGAGATTGGGCCACCGCACAAACGCACTACGCCGGCTTCAGCAACAAGGCGAAACAATTGCCCGCACCGCAACTCAACCACCCGGACATTTCGCCCGTCATGCAGGACTTCTTCGCACTGTACAAATTGCAGCTAGGGCGTTCGCTGAATGAACAGAATGTGCAACAGGCGCGGGTCGCACTCAACCAACTCTTCGGCATTATTGGTGAGCAACGTGCGCGGTTCGGCGTCCGGGGCGTACCGCTCGAGTTTCAACGGCTCCGCTTCCTGCTGCGCGAGATCGAAATCTGGGGCGCGGCGGGCGACGAAGAAATATTGAAGATACGCAAAACCGCGATGAGCGAAGCGTGGAAAGATGTCCGCCCGGTGATTGCCGCGCGCCGCAGCGGAACCGAGCCAGCCAATCATTTTGACGAATTGATCGCCAAGCTCGCCGCCAGCCAACCGGCGGATTTGGCCGCGCTGCTTCCGGATTTGAACAAAGAGATGGAGAAGATGAACAATCTGTTCCAGCCGCGCCCGCGCCCGGCAGGCTCTCCATCAGTTCCAGCCAAGACCGGCGAAGACGATTAAATCGGAAGACAGACTTTCGGGTCGGATGAACGGGATTTTTCAGATGGAAACAATCTGCGGTAATGGTCTTCCAACAGGCCAACCCTGAAGCATCCGGTAAAGCCTGTCGAAAATCCTCCGTTCTCATTCCCCATCCAAATTGATCTTGAATCGTTCCGCCATGCGATAGAGCGTGCGCCGGTCAATTTCCAGCACTTCCGCCGCGCGCGTTCGATTGCCGCCGACCGATTCCAGCACGTGCAACAAATAGCGCCGCTCCATCTCTTCCAGCGAAGGCAGATCAACGAACAGTTTGGTTTCAAGCGGCAACTCGGCGGGCAACCGAGGCGCACGCAATCGCAAGGGCAGATCGCTTTCAGCAATGATCTGCCCGCGGGAATGAAGCACAGCGTGTTCGATACTGTTTTCCAATTCACGGACGTTGCCATTCCAGTCGTAGCCAAGCAGCACCTGCAAGGCGGCTTCAGACAGGGTGACGCTTTTACCGGTTTCTTCGCATGTCCGGCGCAGAAAGTGGTGGGCCAACAGCGGGATGTCTTCGCGGCGTTCGCGTAAAGCCGGGACGTGCAGCGTAATAACACTGAGACGGAAGAAGAGGTCTTCGCGGAACCGCCCGGCACTTACCTCGCCTTCCAAATCGCGATTGGTGGCGGCGATCACGCGCACATCAATCTTCATTGTCTTGCCCGCGCCAACGCGGCGAATTTCGCCTTCCTGCAAGGCTCGCAGCAGTTTGACTTGCAACGCCGGGCTGGTTTCGCCAACCTCGTCCAGAAAGATCGTCCCACCTTCGGCCTCTTCAAACAGCCCTTTTTTGTCGGCAACCGCGCCGGTGAAGCTGCCGCGCGTATGACCGAAGAGTTCGGCTTCGAGCAGCGTTTCCGTCAATGCGCCGCAGTTGACGGCGATGAAAGAGCGTGTGGCGCGCGGGCTGTTTTGGTGGATGGCGCGGGCAACCAGTTCCTTGCCCGTGCCCGAATCGCCGATGATCAGTACCGTTGAGCGATAGGCCGCGACGCGGGCAATCTCCTTGTACAACTCAATCATCAGGCGGCTGTGGCCAATCAATCCCGATGAAGCGTAACGCGACGAAAGATCGCGCAGCGAATCGTTTTCAGCATTTGTTGTTCCTTCCGTATCTTGCAATGCGCGGCGGGCGGTGGCAATGACTTCTTTGACGTTGAACGGCTTGCTGATGAAGTCGAACGCGCCTTCACGGACGGACTCAATGGCCGTTTCGAGCGTGCCGAAACCACTGATCAAAATAACCTGTGAGTCCGGCGAAAGCTGGCGGAACTTTTTGAGCAAATCAATTCCATTCAGGCTCTCGTTCAGATTGATGTCGCTGATGATCAAATCGAAACGGTCTGCGCCAACGGAAGCCAGCGCGGCATCGGCGTTCATCGCTGCGCGGACAAACCAACCCTCTTCTTCCAGAATTTCACGCAGGAAGCTGCACGTGTCGGCGTCATCGTCAATGACCAGTATCTTTTTCTTTGCTTCTGACATTTTGATGAACTAACTTTTTAGAGGTGCTGGGTTCTTCCCAACCAACGTGGGATCGTGGCCTTGTACTGGCAATAGGTCTCGCCGAATTGCATCTCCAGGTCACGCTCTTCACGCCGGACAACGATATTAACCAGCACGCACAACATCACGAATCCGATCAAGACGGCGACGCTGCCGAAAAAGATCGCCCACCCAAACCAGAGCGCCATTTCAGCAACGTACATCGGGTTGCGCGTAAATGCATAAGGGCCTCGCATCAACAGAAGCTTCGGACTCCAGTTCAACTCGATCCTTTCGGGCATTTCAGCAGCGTGGGCAAAGCCCAAAACAAAAATCCGGATCAAGCCCACAGCCCCGGCCACAACCGGAATTAGCCCAGGCAGATTCCATATCCCAGGGCGGCCCACCGTCCAACCGTAATGTGTTGTGAGCAAGGAAATCGCCCACGGCACCACCCCATGCGCAAGTGGAATCGCAATCAACCAGGCGAACGGAGCCAGGACGAGCGCCAACCAGCGAGGAATACTGACTCTGGCAGACGGCTTTCCGTCAGGAACTTCAGATGTGCTCATGATTCTCAATCTCCGAAAGGTGGCCGAACTGCTCTCAGCAAGCCACGCTCGCTACCGCGCGCGGTATTGATCCGGCCATCGGCAAGTGAATTTGAAAATCCGCACCTTGCCCGTTGTCGCTTTTGACGGCAATTGTGCCGCCGTGTTCGCGGATGATCTGCTCTACGACGGCCAATCCCAGACCTGTCCCACGCCCGTTCAGTTTGGTGGTAAAAAGCGGATCGAAGATGCGCGGCTTGACCTCTTCCGTAATGCCTTCGCCGTTGTCGCGACAGCGCACAATGATTTCGCCGCCTGCCATTGCCGTGGAAAAGAACAACTCGCCACCGTGCGGCATGGCATCCAGACTGTTGTTGATCAGGTTGATGAAGACTTGTTGCAACTGTTCTCCATCGCCGCTGACTGGCGGCAGAGATTCGTCGAAGTCCATTACCAGTTCGACTTGGCGGGCGGCCAGCGTCGGGGCGGTGACTTCAAAGATGCGGCGCAGCAGCGCGTTCAAATCCACCGGTTCAAGTTGTGGTTTGGGCCGCCTGGTGGAGTCCAGCATATTGCGCACGATGCGTTCGATGCGCCCAATCTGCGAACTGACCAGTTCCAGACGGTCGCGCGTCTTTTGATCTTCAGTGCGGGCCGCTAGTAATTGGACGTGACCGGAAATCAAATTGAGAGGCGTGCCGACTTCGTGCGCGAACTGTGCGGCAAGTTGTCCGGCGGCGGCCAGCCGTTCGTACTTCGTCAACTCGCGCTGGATTCCAAACAGCGTGGCATTGGCTTCTTCCAGTTGTGTGTTGCGCTCGGCCAATTCACCCGTCGCTTCGTGAACGCGCTCTTCAAGCCTTTTCTGATAAGCCTCGCGCTCGGCGGTCATCGTCCGCAATCGTGAAAGCATGTGATTGAACGAAACGGCAAGCTGGCCAAATTCGTCGCGGGCGCGCACCGGCGCAGCGACGTCCAGATTCCCCGTCTTCACCTCCGCCATCATCTCCAATAAATCTTCAAGGGGACGGTAGATGACCTGGCCGAAGAAAAAATAGAGTAGCGCTGTGATCGCGATGATGGCAAAGGCGAGCAAGGCAATCACCAGACTGGTGCTGCGCCGGAGCAAGGCCGAAAACTCAACCGGAGCCGTCGTCAAACTGACCGCGCCACGAAAATCTTTCTCATCAATGATCGGCGCGGCAGCATAAATCACCATCTCCTGTCCGCCATCGGCTTCCAATCGCCGCACGCTTGAGATCGGCTGCCCACGGCGGAGTTGCTGTAGATCGCGCGCGGCAATTGGTTCGCGCTCACCGGGCGTAATCTCGACCAGCCCGCGCGGCGTTTCGCCGTAAATGCGAATTTGCCGAATCTCGCCATCGTGCTCTTCACTGAATTCGGTGGCGCGTGCAATCAGGTCGGTCGTCTTGCGCGAATCGTCTATGGTCAGCACACCGGCGAATTGCGCCGCCCACAACATCGCGCGCTGTTCGTGATCCTGTAATTCGATTTCGCGGATTCGCGTGACGAAGAAATAGACCGCCAACAGCAGCACCGTCGTCAGCACTGCCGAAGTCAGAATCGTCGTTCGCGTATGGAGCTTGAGCAATCGCATAAACTGTCAGACAAACTTTTATGGAACCGCTGGCAAATATAACATCAAGCCTTGTGATACAGGGTCTATTCATTCTCGACTTTCTGTCCGACAAGCTGCCAGCTTGTCGGCAGTCTTGGCTGGCAATCCACTGGCTTTACGGCCATGACCTCGACAAGCTGGCAGCTTGTCGGACATCGTCTGCCGAGAATGAATAGACCATGCTTGTGATACTCCGCCTTGCGTTGTGCTTCCTCCCCGGTGCTATAATCCGCGCTTTCGTTAGTACGGCAAGCGTAGTTACTCCCTGCTAAAGTCGTGCTGAAAAAGCCATGAACCAAAAGAAACCACGTTTTTGGTCGGCGCAAATCAGACGTTTTCCGCAATCAGCGGCGCGCCAGATAAGTATCCAATACCATCGCATCCCGCAAAAAATCCGATTCTTTCTGATCACGCTGGGGCTGGCCGTTTTAACAACGATCTTCTCGTCACATTTTCCGCTCTCGGTCGTGCCCGCTTACCGCGCGGGAGACGTGGCCGAATCCGATGTTGTCATTCCCGCCAATCTGCTGTCCGGGGATGATCCGCGCGGCATCACTCTGCCAGTACAGTTCAAACGCAATCCCATTTTGCTGCACGCGGGCGAAACTGTCACCGCCGATAAAATCCCCGCTATCGAAGCGATACGCAGCTACCAACTGGCGCAGCGAAACCTGAAGCGGTTGCTGGGACTGCTTGCGCTCATCAGTTTGATGTTCTTCGCATTATACAAAGCGGCGACCGGCAGCCGGTCGTCCAGGCTTGGCCCGCGGACGGCGTTCTGGGTCGCGGCTTCAGCATTGATGATTCAAACGATGATTGTCCGCGTTGGATTGTTCGGCGCGGCGGTGCTTGGCACGCGCCCCGAAACGCTGGGCTTCGGCGGCATCTTCGAATTTGGCTTCGCGGTTCCTTTTGCGACCTGCGCGCTGGTGCTCTCTCTGCTGGTCAGCAGCCAGGTGGCGCTGGTGGGGGGATTGATGAGCGCAATTCTGGTCGGGTTTGTCGCGCCCAACGGGATGGCTTTTGTGGCCTTTGCACTGGGCAGTTCAGTGACCGCCATCTACAGCATTCAGCGTTATCGCACGCGCAACGCCATCATTATTGCCAGCGCCGCAGTTGGCGGCATCAATCTGCTGATGAGCCTGGCCGCAATGCTGATCGCCGAACAGCATTGGGATTCGCAACGCGCCATCGGAGGATTGATTGCTGGCGGGGTGGGCGCGCTGCTGACCGCAGGCTCAGCCAGTTTTGCCATCCCGATCTACGAATCAGCCTTCGACATTCTGACCGATATGAAGCTGTTGGAATTGTCGAACGCCGACAATCCGCTGCTTCAACAACTTGCCATTCGCACGCCCGGCACAAACCATCACTCGTATATGGTGGCTGTGCTGGCCGAAGAAGCCGCCACAGCCATCGGCGCAAACGCGCTGCTGGCGCGCACGGGCTGTCTGTATCACGACATTGGCAAGCTGGCTGCGCCGACAATGTATATCGAAAATCAAAAGGGCGGCCCGAATCCACACGATACCCGCCCGGCGCTTTCCAGCGCGCGCATCATCGCCAATCACGTTAAGCGCGGTGTCGAGATGGCGCGCGAAGCCAATCTGCCGGCACAGATCATTGACTTCATCCCCCAGCATCACGGCACGCGCGTGCTGGCCTACTTCTACCACAAGGCCAAAGCACAGGCCGAACCGCTCGGCAAGACTGTCAACATTGACGATTTCCGCTATCCCGGCCCCAAGCCACAGACCAAGGAAGCCGTCATCCTGATGCTGGCGGATGGCGCTGAAGCTTCTGTCCGTTCGCTGGAAGAGCAAACTTCCGAAAACATTCGCGCCATCGTCAAAAAGATATGCGACACGGTCATCGCTGACGGCCAGTTCGACGAAAGCAATATCACGATGCGCGAATTGACGACGATTCGCGAAAGCCTGATCAACACGCTGAAAAACGTTTATCACGAACGCATCAGCTATCCGGGCTTCAATCCGCCAAGCGAAAAAGTCACCGAACGAGCCAGCGCGGATGAAACCGAGATGACCCAAGCCGAAGCCGCACCTATGGCCGAAGCAACGCCGCCTCAGGCAAAAGCCAAAAGTAATCCGTAAACTTCAACCATCTCTTCACAGACAATTGGGCAGACAACTGGATTGCCGGGCCTCGCCGCGCGCCCGGTGCCCAAAATTGACAGGCACAAGTGATTTACATAAGATTCCGGCTCAATTGGTTCTCACATTTCATCATACCGCCTCACCCAATCCGGGCCTGAGGCAATGGGGCTGACAGATGCCATCATTGGGACAGCAATTAAAACAAGCGCGCGAAGAACGAGGCCTGACGATCAAGCAGATCGCCGAAGGCACGCATATTGGCACGCCTTTCCTGCAAGCAATCGAAAGCGATAACTACGAAAGTCTTCCCGGAGGCATTTTCAACCGCGCCTTTGTGCGCAAGTTCGCCAGCCAGGTCGGATTCGATCAGGATCAGGCCGTCAAACTTTACGACGAGCAATTAGTGGAAATGGGCGGCGAGCCGACAAAGACATCCTATCTTGGCCTGGGTGATGAGATGGAAGCCAAGTCTTCATCGGGCAACGGCTTGTTACTGGCGCTGATTGCGGTGATCGTGCTGGGCGCGATTCTGTACGCGGCTTATTTGGCCTTCGCCCCAAACCGCAGGTTATCCGATCCAAATGCGGCGGCACAGTTGCCGCCACCGCCGGCAACGGCTACGCCCGCGCCGGCTGAAACACCCAACACAACAGCATCGCCGGAAGCTTCGGTATCGCCAACGGTAACGCCAACACCGGTAGCAATCACAAGTGGGTTGCGCATCAAGCTGGCCGCCGACAGTTCCGACTGCTGGATCAGCCTTCGTCCGGACAGCGCCAAGGCGGAGCAGATCACACTGAAATCAGGCGAGACGCGCGAATTCACAGTAGACGAAAAAATGACATTTATCAGCGTGGGGAATTTGCCTGCGTTGAATATCTCCATCAATGGGAAGAGAGCGAATCCGGACAAGATCGCTCGAAACCGTAAAGGCCTAGTGGCGAATAATGTCGTCATTACCAAAGAAAACTATCAACAGTTCCTGGACTAACCTGTCACGTTCCCGGCACAGCGCGACGCGGCCTGACCACGCCGTTCCGGCCAACAAAGTTGAATGCCGTGCCTGTCCGGTCACAGACTTCCAATCCATTCCGCCGCGCGCCGACTCGCGCGGCTTTTGTTTTATTGGGTGCGCGAGCGTCACCGCTCGCTGTCATAGAAGCGCGGAGCTTCCTTTTTTTCCGCATTGCTGAAGAGGATTTATGCTGAATGAAAATATGATTGAAGCGTTGACATTCGATGATGTGCTGCTGGTTCCGGCCTATTCCGAAATCCTGCCGACCGAAACTGAAACGGCAACGCGATTGACGCGTCGCATCAGTCTGAATATCCCGATCATCAGTTCGGCCATGGACACCGTGACTGAATCGCCCATGGCCATTGCCATCGCGCAGCAAGGCGGCATTGGCGTCGTCCACAAAAACCTGCCCATTGCCACGCAACGCGACGAAGTGGACAAGGTCAAACGCAGCGAATCGGGAATGATCGTTGACCCGGTGACGATGACTCCCGACCGCAAGATTCACGAAGCGCTCGGCGTCATGAAGCGCTACAAAATCTCCGGCGTGCCCATCGTGCAGGAAGACGGGCGGCTGGTCGGCATTCTGACCAATCGCGATCTGCGATTTGAAAATCGCCTGGACCTGACGCTGGCCGAAGTCATGACCAAAGACAACCTGATCACTGTCCCGGTCGGCACGACCTTGCGCGAAGCCGAAGGCATTCTGCAAAAATATCGCGTCGAAAAGTTGCTGGTCGTTGACGAAAACTACCGGCTGAAAGGTTTGATCACGGTCAAGGATATTCAAAAAGCCATCCGCTACCCGAACGCAGCCAAAGACGATCTGGGCCGGTTACGCTGTGCCGCTGCCATCGGCGCAACCGGCGACTTTCTGGAGCGCGCCACCGAACTGGTCAATGCCAGAGTTGACGTGCTGGCGATTGATACCGCCCACGGCCACAGTTCGCGGGTTATCGAAGCCGTCAAAGCGGTCAAACGCCGCTTCCCTGAAATCGAACTGATCGCTGGTAACATCGCCACAGCCGAAGGCGCAAAGGCGCTGATTGACGCCGGAGCTGACGCCGTCAAAGTCGGTATGGGCCCGGGCTCGATCTGCACAACGCGCGTAGTCAGCGGCGCGGGCGTCCCCCAAATCACCGCCATCTACGAAGCGGTCAAAGGCGCGAAAGGTTCCGGTGTGCCGATCATTGCTGACGGCGGCGTCAAATATTCCGGCGATGTGACAAAAGCAATCGCTGCCGGCGCGGATGTGGTGATGATTGGATCGTTGCTGGCAGGCACGGACGAATCGCCCGGCGAGATTATTTTGTATCAAGGCCGCAGCTTCAAAGCCTACCGCGGGATGGGGTCAATCGCCGCGATGAAAGAAGGCAGCAAGGATCGTTACGGCCAGGAGAGCGAAGAGGTCGAAAACAAACTGGTACCGGAAGGCATCGAAGGCCGCGTCACTCACAAAGGCTCGCTGGCCGCGCTGGTGGGCCAACTGGTCGGCGGACTGCGCGCCGGAATGGGCTACACCGGCTGCCTCACCATCCGGGAGCTTCAACAGAAAGCCCGCTTCATCAAGATCACCGCCGCGAGCCTGAAAGAATCTCACGTTCACGATGTCATCATCACCAAGGAAGCTCCGAATTACCGCGTCGAGTAACCCTGGGTACGCATCGCCTCCGGCGTGCAGGCGTGGATGCAAAACCCAGTGGAATCCACCGTATCTTTCGCCACGCCTGCACGCCGGAGGCGATGCGTACCCAGGCTGCGTGTGACAAAGCCTTCTTCAATTGCTAGCATAGCTTTTACTAGCTCATTGCTCAGCAGAAGAACTCTTATGAATTCATCAAATAATTCCATTCGCAACATTGCCATCATCGCTCACGTAGACCACGGCAAAACCACTCTGGTTGACTCCATGCTCAAACAATCCGGACTCTATCGCTCCAACGAACGCATCGTTGAACGCGTCATGGATTCGATGGACCTGGAACGCGAACGCGGCATCACGATCATGGCCAAGAACACCTCGGTGCATTTCGGCCAGACCAAGATCAACATTCTGGACACCCCGGGCCACGCCGATTTCGGCGGCGAAGTCGAACGCGTTCTGAAGATGGCCGATGGCGTCGTGCTGTTGGTTGATGCTTCGGAAGGGCCATTACCACAAACGCGCTACGTGCTGTCGAAAGCGCTTGAACAGAATCTGCCGGTCATCGTCGTCGTTAACAAGATTGATCGTCAGGACGCACGGCCCGAAGAGGTCGTCAACGAAATCTACGATCTGTTCATTGATCTGGACGCTTCGGACGAACAGATTGACTTCCCGATTCTCTACGCCATCTCGCGCGACGGCATCGCCAAACACGAACTCGATCACGAAGGCACGGACTTGCATCCGCTGTTCGACCAGATTCTAAAGACCATTCCGCCGCCGGTTTGCGACGAAAACCAGCCCCTTCAAGTGCTGGTCGCGAATCTGGATTACAGCGAATACGTCGGGCGGTTGGCGATTGGCCGCGTCTTCAACGGCACGGTCTCGATTGGCGATCAAGTCTCCGTCTGCAAGATTGACGGCAAGCTGGAAAAAACCAAAATCACGCAGCTTTACACCTACGAAGGGCTGAAGCAGGCACCGATTGAAAAGGCCGAACCGGGCGACATCATCTCCATCGCCGGGATCGAAGGCATTCACATCGGCGACACGATTACGTCGGCCACCGATCCGCGCCCGCTGCCCCGCATCGTCGTTGATGAACCGACCATTTCGATGATCTTCAGTGTCAACACTTCGGCGTTCGCGGGCAAAGAGGGCCAGCACGTCACCTCGCGCAAGATTCGCGAACGGCTGGATAAAGAGCTGCTCGCCAACGTCGCCATCAAAGTCGAAGACACTGATTCGCCGGAAAGATTCAAAGTTTCCGGACGCGGTGAATTGCAACTGGCCATCTTGATCGAACAGATGCGCCGCGAAGGGTACGAACTGAACGTCGCCCGTCCCCAGGTCGTCACACAGAAAATTGACGGCGAGATGTGCGAACCGATTGAACAGGCCGTCATTGATGTGCCGGATCAATTCATCGGCGTCGTCACCGAAGCCATGGGACGCCGCAAAGGCACGATGGCCAAGATGGTCAACCACGGCCACGGACGCGTCCGCATGGAATTTGAAATTCCTTCGCGCGGCTTGATCGGCTTCCGCAACGAATTCCTGACCGAAACCAAAGGCACCGGCTTGCTGAACACGATCTTTCTGCGCTGGGGCAAATGGCAGGGCGAGTTGGCAGGACGCGGCACCGGCAGTCTGATCTCCGACCGTGTCGGCACGGCCACCGGCTATGCCATCTTCAACCTGCAGGAACGCGGCGAGCTTTTCGTCAAGCCACAGACTGAGGTTTACGAAGGCATGATCGTCGGCGAAAACTCCCGCGACGTTGATCTGGACGTCAACATCATCCGCGAAAAGAAACTGACCAACATGCGCGCGTCCAGCGCCGATGAAGCGTTAAGACTGGTTCCTGTCCGCGATCTGACGCTGGAACAGGCGATCGAATACATTGCCGAAGATGAGTTGGTCGAGGTCACGCCGAAATCCATTCGGATGCGAAAGAAAGTTTTGGCCGCCAACCAACGGCCAAAAGCGAAGAAGACTGCCGAATAAAAGGCGAATGGAAAGACCTGCACCAGAGCCATCAAGGCTTGCAGGTCTTTCCTCCAACCTGTTTGGATTTTCAGATTTCCACCGGTCAGATATACCTCGCACGGTCATAAACTGAGCTTTTGAGATTTGGCAAAGTGGGACGGACTTTAGTCTTTTCCAGCGTGGACAGACTAAAGTCCGTCCCACAAAAAGCTCAAATTATGCCCCTGGCAGTACAGGATCAAAAACAGCCTTCAACATTCTTCATTATTCGGCACGCAGGAACCATCAGAACACTGCTTGCATCCATCCGGACAGGGCATATCAGTCATCTCCCGCCATTCACGGGTAAACTCTCTGAAATATTTCCTGTACAAATCCAGGCAGATGGCCGCGTTCTTGTCTCCCACTCCCTTTGCGTCACTGGCTTCAGACGCATCTAAAATGGCGAGCGAAAAATTGACGAGCGATTCGAACTGTTGACGTTGAGTCATGGCTTATTCCTCCGTTATGTGAATCAGGGGTTGAAATATCTATTGGGATAGCAGGACTTATCGGCTCGGAAAATCCGAAATGGCCAAAAGCCGCCGAGCTAAATTCTTTGTTTTCAATATCCGGAACCATCCAACCCCTGATTCACATTTTTGATCTCGATATAAATAACCCCGTCGCCCTTATCACAGGCGATCAGGATTCCTTCTTCACCCAACTCTCTAAACAACTCCGGTTTGGGACGAGAGGGTGAAAACTGAGATTGTTCAGCAAACGGAACCCACCAGATGCCGCGCTTTCCTTCACGGTCTGATGTGAAGATCAATTTCCGGCCATCATTTGACCAGATGGGATTGAGGTCTCTCCAATTGCCATCGGTGACCGCCCATTCCGCTGCGCCATCCGTCTGATGAACCCGGATGATGTTTTTTCCTTCGCTGCTGGTGCTGTAGGCGACCCATTTTCCGTCAGGGGAAATGGACGCGCGCGTGATCCCTTCGCCTGACCTGATTGACTTATCTACAAGCGACTTGCTGGTCTGGTCCGGCTTGATCGGCCATTCCGGTTTGGGGCTAAGCCAATTCCTGATGAAGAAAGCGGCGGCCAGCAGGCACACAGCAATGGCGGCGCCTGCGATCCACCAGATCAATTTTGACGAACCCAGCTTTTCCCTTTCCTGTGTTTCTTTGAAAGCCTGCAAACGGGCGCGCATCTCGCCGACCTTCTGATACCGATCCTCGGTGTTTTTAGCGAGGGCTTTTTTGACGATCTGCTCTAAAGCCGCGGGCGTTTCCGGGGCAAGGCGTGAAAGCGGGTCAGGTTCCTGATTAAGAATCGCCGTGAATAAATCGCTGGCCAGTTCACCTTGAAATGGCGGCTGGCCGGCGATCATCTCGTAAAGCACTCCGCCGAGGCTGAAGGATGTCGGCGCGCTCGTCCACGTTTTGGCCGCGCACCTGTTCCGGAGACATATAGCGCGGCGTTCCCATCAGCGCGCCTTTCAGAGTAAGGTTGGGAGACTGGCCTTCGCTCTTGATAACGTCCGAAGGGGCAGGAGCCGCAGTCTGAGATTCGGTCAGTTTGGCAAGGCCAAAATCAAGCACTTTGACCAGCCCGTCCGGGCGTCTCATGATATTTTCCGGCTTGATGTCACGGTGTACGATGCCTTCTGCGTGTGCGGCCTCGATCACCTGGGCGACTTGAATTGCGACCTCCAATGCCTGATCCGGTTTCATCCTGCCTTGATTCAATTGCCCCCGCAGTGTCGCGCCCCAGATGTATTCAGTGGCGATGAAATGGATTCCATCCGCCACTTCGATTTCGTAAACCGTGATGATGTTCTGATGATTGAGCCGGGCGGCAGCCATCGCTTCGTTTTTGAATCGCTGTAGCCGGTCCTGGTCCTGGGTATATTGAATGGGCAGGATTTTGAGCGCGACGTTTCTGGAAAGCCTGGTGTCTTTTGCCAGGTAAACCTCTCCCATCCCGCCCACGCCAACCCGCTCCAGAATTTGATAGTGGCTGAGTTGTTTCCCGGTCAATAACTCTTCGCTGTCTGACGCAAGAAGAGCATCGGTTTTGGCGGTCATGGAGATGTTCAAGAACCCCGTGTCTTCTTCAGACTCAAGCATCCGCTCGACCTCGCGGCGTAGTTCCGTATCATCACCGCAAGCCTGACTCAGAAAGGGCGAGCGCTGAGTCGGGGGAAGCGATAATGCCTGGTTGAAGGTCTGCTCAATCTGTTGCCAGCGTTCAGGCGTCATCTTTCTCTTGATGCTTGAGTTGGCTGTACAGCCAGGCTCGCGCGGACTTCCATTCCCGCTCCACGGTGCGGGGCGAAATCTTCAGAATATCGGCGATCTCCTCGATCCTCAATCCGCCAAAGTAATGCAAAACGACAATCCGGCTCTGGCGCGGGGCGGCTTTGGCAAGCGCCTTCAGCGCATCATCAACTGCGATGATTTCCAACGAAAACTCTGTCGCCCGGTCGTTGGCCCCGACCAGTGAAACCAGAACGGCGTCACGTTTTTTCCTCTTCCGACGGCGCGCGTAATCCACCAGAATCTGCCTCATCCTTTCCGACGCCACTGCGAAGAAATGCTCCCGATCTTTCCATTCCACAGCTTTCTCGTTGAGCAAACGCAGGTAGGCTTCATTGACCAGAGCGGCGGGTTCCAGCGTGTGGTTCTGACGTTCGTTCCTCAGGCGCAACTTGGCCAGGTACTTCAACTCCTTCTGAATCAAGGGAATCAGCCGGTCGAATGCGTCTTCGTCGCCATTACTCCAGGCGATCAGCAGTTGTGTGACTTCGTGAGAGGAAGAAGCCGTCATATACCCGCCTCAGCTTGTTAGTTTTTTGTCCGGGAAAGCTCTTATTTCCGGTCAATCTAACATAGTCGTCTCCGCGTCGCCTTTGTTACTGCCATTTTCACGCGTGTGATAAAAAAAATCTCGACGCGTGTCGGGTTTTGCGCAGGTTCGACGCCTATATGCAGAGAGATAGAAAACTCTTTGATAAAAACGATCTTTTAACGAAGCCCAAGGGAGCGGAAAGATATGGAAACGATTCCAGCATCTAATTCCGCCTTGGCAAAAAACGATCTTATATGCAGTCCTCAGTTACGGGTAAACCGAAAGACAGCTTACTGAACCTCAGCCTGCAAGGTTATTCGGCGGGTTGAAGTAGGCGGTCTTAACCGCCGCAGGTTGCGGCGGCAAGCGCGTCGAGGGCGGGGCGGGTTGATGTTTGAGAGCTTCAGCCATCCCCCGCGACAATTTTGCGGCATCAAACCTACGCTTGTGCCACCCCGCACCCGACGTCGCCAAAGCACTGTGGTCTGCCAGTTCGTGTTACCAGGTTCTTCGAGGCCGCCAGCATCAGCGCCATTGGTTATCCTGATGCAAGGCCACAACCCGCGACAAAACATCGTTCGCCAGTTTCGGCTCCTTTGCCAACTCTTCCGCCACTACATTGATGACTTCGATGCGCCCATTCCCAAAAGGCCTCCAGCGTTCGGCGAACTTGTTGTTATTGGAATTGACGAAGATCGTTAGCACCGGAACGCCAAGCGCAGCGGCTATGTGCTGCCCGGCGGAATCGTAGCCGATGTATTCATCGCTTGCGGCAACCAATCCCGCAAATGCGCCGATGCTGCCATCCCAGGTCACCACGTCAGCCTCGATCCAATCCTGCCCTGCAATCGCGGCTTTGTTTTCATCATTGATCTCGATGACGATTTGGCCTTGCGCGCGAATGCCGGCCACGATGCGATTGATCTGTTCGCGCTCATCGGCGCTCGCGCCTTTATCCAGGATTAGTTTTGAATCGGCGAGCAATTGGTGAATCAGTTGTTCTTCAAATTCATCAGAGACGCGTTTGCCGTGGTTGCCGCCGACGCCGAAGCTGATCGCGACAATACGATTGCGGATTGCGGATTGCGGATTGCGGATTGTTTCAGCGCGAAGCCGATTTGCGATGTGATGGCCAAAGTTGAGGTGATCTTCTGGCAAAGTGATAAACGGGTAGGTGGGTTCATGGCTTTCGATGATTTCGCCAGCCCAATGCGCGGCCAGTTGGCCAATGGATTTCGATTCGCTGTCTCCCTGATCGCTTCGGCTTTCGAAGAAGTAGTAGTTGCGATCGTTTTTGATCAATGGCAACAGGCCAAGTTGCGTCAGCCGTGAATCGGGATCAATCACCCAGAACTCGTCTTCATCCAATTCCCCCCGCTCTTCATTGACGGCTTCGACAACATCCAGCCAGCTTGTCAGTCTTGAAATCAGGCTGCCGCCGCGTTCATACGTCACTTCACGAATGCGGATGCGCGCGTCACCGCCGTACAGTTCGCGCAACTTGCCAGAGCCGAGGATGACGAATTCAGCGTTTGGCAGGGCGGTGCGAAGCTTGGCGATAATCGCGCTGGTGATCGCAATATCCGCGCCAATGGTCACGCGCGAGAGCAGCAAAACTCTTTTGACAAGTTTGAAGGACGCTGGATTGGGAATTTGAGATTTGGGATTTGAGAGTCCGGCCTTGCGCGCCAGCAAATCGGCTTCATTCATCAAACCAAACTGCTTCAATCCTGCATCCAGCCTTTCCCCTGTTGGCAGGCAGCGGCAAAATTCGATCACTTGAATGAATAGTTGATCATAAAGCCTGCAGTTTACCGGATCGAAAGAATCATTCAGCCGTTCTACCAACAAAGGAAACAACGCAGTGACGCCTGCACGCGCAACCTGCTGATCCTGATGGGTGGCGATCTCGCAGATCAGTTGGACGGCTTTGCGCAGATACCCCTCACCAGTTGCGTGATGCTCGATCACTAACTCAGCGGCGCGCGCAGCCATGACCACGGCCAGCTCGGCGGTCAGACTTCCCTGCTCGTTCAGCCGGTCGAATTCATTCAATTGTTGTTGGATTTCTTCGGTCGGAATCATCGCGGAAACTATAACATTCCGGCTGACTCAGGATCAGTTTTAGCGGGCAAAATTACTCTGAAAGCCTGGTTTAACGATTCCTTGACTCCCTGATAGATCGGTTGCTAGACTCCGCGCTCTTCCAAACAGAGCATCAAAATCGTTGTCTGCAATAACGACATCATTACTGAGTTTGGCCTGAGCTTAGTTTGAGCTTGGCCGGGTTCGCCGCAGCGAACTTTAGCGCCGCAAACCAATTCCTGACTGACTGAAGGAGAATTGCTTTTATGCCTACATTTAATGGAGTCCCGTCGCCCGCGGACGGCCAGCGCATCAACGTCGAAGCCGGGAAACTGAAAGTCCCCGACAATCCCATCATCCCCTATATCGAAGGCGACGGCATTGGCCGCGACATCTGGAAAGCGTCGCAACGCGTGTTTGATGCCGCGGTCGAGAAAGCTTATGGCGGACAGCGCCGTGTCATTTGGTACGAGGTCTTTGCCGGCGAAAAGGCGTTTACCAAGTTCAACGAATGGCTGCCCAAAGGCACGCTCGACGCGATTCAATATTACGTCGTTGCCATCAAAGGGCCGCTGACCACACCTGTTGGCGGCGGCATTCGTTCATTGAATGTGACGCTGCGCCAGGTGCTCAATCTCTATGCTTGTGTTCGCCCGGTTCGTTACTTCAATGGCGTGCCCGCGCCGGTCAAACATCCTGAAAAGCTCGACGTCGTCATCTTCCGCGAAAACACCGAAGACGTTTACTCCGGCATTGAATTCCAGGAAGGTTCGGATCGCGCCAAGAAGTTAATCGAGTTTCTGAGCGATTTCGGCTACCAGGTTAATGCGGATTCCGGCATCGGCATTAAACCGATTTCGATCACAGCCACGAAGAACCTGGTTCGCCGTGCCATTCAGTATGCGATTGACCATGGCAAAACGCTTGTCACGATTGTCCACAAGGGCAACATCATGAAGTACACCGAAGGGGCCTTCCGCGATTGGGGCTACCAATTGGCAAAGGAAGAGTTCCGCGCCCAGATCGTCACCGAAGACGAGTTGTGGAAAGACCACAACGGCCAATTGCCGGAAGGCAAAATTCTGATCAATGACCGCATTGCCGACGCGATGTTCCAACAATTGCTGTTGCGCCCGGATGAGTATCAGATCATTGCGACACCAAACCTGAACGGCGATTATCTGTCGGATGCTTGCGCGGCTCAGGTGGGCGGACTTGGGCTGGCCCCCGGCGCGAATATTGGCGATGCGGCGGCGGTCTTTGAAGCCACGCACGGCACCGCGCCGAAGTATGCGGATAAGGATGTCATTAACCCCGGATCAGTCATGCTGTCGGGCGTCATGATGTTTGAACACATGGGATGGCAGGAAGTCGCTGACCTGATCGTCAATGGCATCGTCAAAACGATTGATCAAAAACGCGTCACTTACGATCTGGAGCGCCAGATGGAGGGCGCAACCAAGGTCAAGACAAGCGAATTCGCCACGGCGATTATCGAGAATATGTAAGGCTTGAAGCATGGAGTTCAGGCTTTAGCCTGCTGCTTTTTAAGCCGGCAGGCTAAAGCCTGAACTCCATGCTCTTTCATTGAAGGAGCACTATGGCAAGAAAGAAAATTACAGTCGTTGGCGCGGGTAACGTTGGCGCGACGACGGCGCATTGGTTGGTTTCAAAAGAACTGGGCGATGTTGTTTTGGTGGACATCATCGAAGGCATGCCGCAAGGCAAGGCGTTGGATTTGGCGCAGGCCGGACCGATTGAAGGGTATGACAGCCGTCTGGTCGGCACGAACGGATTTAAGGAGACGGCCAATTCCGATGTCGTCGTCATCACTTCCGGCATTGCGCGCAAGCCGGGCATGAGCCGTGACGATTTGCTGACCACCAATGCAGGCATTGTCGCCAGCGTGACGGAAGAGATCGTCAAATACTCGCCGAACTGCATCATCATCGTGGTTTCCAACCCGCTTGACGCGATGACACAGGTGGCGTGGAAAAAGTCCGGCTTCCCGAAAAATCGCGTGCTTGGAATGGCGGGCGTGCTTGATTCGGCGCGGATGCGCACGTTTCTGGCCGAAGCGCTGAACGTTTCGGTCGAAAACGTTACCGCGTTTGTGCTGGGCGGACACGGCGACACGATGGTGCCGCTGCCGCGCTATTCAACCTGCGCAGGCATTCCAATCACGGAGCTGCTGCCCAAAGAGGTCGTTGACCAGATCGTATCGCGCACGGCCAACGGCGGCGCTGAGATTGTCAGTTTGCTCAAGACCGGTTCGGCTTATTACGCGCCGTCATCGGCGGCGGTCGAGATGGTCGAGGCAATTCTGAAAGACAAGAAGAAGATTCTGCCCTGCGCCGTTCTGCTGGAAGGCGAGTACGGCATCAATGGACTGTTCGTTGGCGTGCCCGTCAAAATTGGATCGAACGGTATTGAAGAGATCATCCAAATCAATTTGACCACCGACGAACGCGCGGCTTTGCAAAAATCAGCCGCGAGTGTTCAGGAATTGATTGACAAGTTAAACCTGTAAAACACCCCGATTGAAGCCATTTGGGAACTGTGTTAGCTTGCGTATCGGCTGCCGCAGCCTCGTTCTTCAGGAACGGGATTGCGGCAGTCGTATTTTTTGAGTTGAGCAGATCAGCACCGCCAGTAGCGGCCAGCGTTCAACAAGCGCCGCTCTTTCTGACTGCTCTCGACTGATCGTGTATGAAAGGATGTATGCCTGTGAGCGAAGAAAAAGAATTAACCGGCAAAGAGAAAATTGTCGCGGAGCTGAAAACGCTGGAGTATGAATTAACGGTTGAATTGCCCAGGGCGTTACGAACAGCGGCGGCGCTCGGCGACCTGTCAGAAAACTCCGAATACAAATATGCGCGCGAGCGGCAGGATTACGTTCGCGCGCGGGTGCGTCAACTGCGGCAGCAAGTCGCCAAGCTGTCGAGCATTGATCTGACCAATCTACCTACCGATCGCGCTTCGTATGGTTCAACACTGGTGTTGCGCGATCTGGATCGCGATGCTGAGGTCACCTACACGCTGGTCACGGCCGAAGAGGCCGATTACGAAAAAGGTTTGATTTCGACGTCCTCGCCGATTGGCAAAAGTTTGCTGAACAAAGAAGAGGGCGATGAAGTCAAGGTTCAAACGCCGAATGGCGTGCGCGGCTTTGAGATCGTCAAGCTGGCGACGATTCACGACGAAGCGTGATCAAAACGAGCGCGTGTGCCGGTCTTCAGTTGCACAAGCGCCCGTTTTGCATCCGAAGGCCGAAGTTGTACAGCCGCGGGCGGCGATGCTAGACTTCGCGCCGTTTTTACCCCATTTCAATTTTGAGGAGAGTACGTTTGGGTTTTCGGCTCGATTCGGGTCTGGTCAAACAGTTGCTGCGGGGACTGCTCTTGGCGTTGATCTTTCTCGGCAGCGCGTTTGCGGTGATGTATTTTGCGTTGCGCGGGCGATCGGTGGAAGTACCCAACGTGGTGGGCAAGACCGAAGATGCCGCGACGGAAGCGTTGGATGATGCGGGCCTGAGGATGAAGATCAAAGGCCGCGTTCATAATGAGAAGGTCGAAGCCAATCTGGTAAGCGACCAATTTCCTGCCCCCGGAACAATCATCAAAACAGGACAACTCGTTCGGATTAGCATCAGCATGGGTGCACCGACTCCATCGCCGACGCCGAAACCAACGCCCAAACCAACAGTGTCGCCCGATGAATCGCCGACGCCGAAAAGTAAATCATCGCCATCGCCACCAGACGGGAACTAGCACGAAGACGGAAGTTCAAGAGCAAGATCATTGTGGGGTGGCGTTCAGAGCTTCGGGCATAATTCCTGGCAGGGCTTCGAACCTATCAAGAATATTTCAAGCAGATGGTCGAAATCGCACCTTCAATCTTATCAGCAGACTTTACGCGGCTGGGTGAACAGATCGCCGCAGTTGAACGTGGCGGCGCGGGCTACATTCACGTGGATGTGATGGATGGCCACTTCGTGCCGAACCTGACCCTCGGCCCGTTCATCGTGGAGTGGGTGCGCAAGGCAACGCATCTGCCGATTGACGCGCACTTGATGATTGAGAATCCCGATAACTTCATCGGTGCATTTGCCAAAGCCGGGGCCAGCATGATCTCGGTACATCCTGAAGCGACATATCACTTGCACCGCACGCTCGGCTACATTCGCCAGACAGGTTGCAAAGCAGGTGTGGTGCTCAATCCGGCGACTTCGCTGGCAATGATTGAAGAAGTGATCTGTGATGTTGATTACGTGTTGGTCATGTCGGTCAATCCGGGCTTTGGCGGGCAAAAGTTTATTCAGTCTTCGCTCGACAAATTGCGCCGGTTGCGCGCGTTGATTAAATCGCATGGTTCGCGCGCCCGTATCGAGATCGATGGCGGCATAGGCATTGAAAACGTGGCGGCAGTAGTGGCCGCCGGGGCAGAGATTCTAGTTGCCGGTTCGGCAATCTTCGGCAAGCCCGATCCGGCGGAAGCAGCGCGGCAACTGCTCAGCGCGGCGTCAGCGCAAGCCAGCGTTCACACACTGGCTTAATTGTGTTCTTATCCCAATTGTAACGTACGGGATGTTTCGCGGGAGTTGTTACATATGAAAGCTAAAATCCTGGTTGTTTTGTCAATCACGCTCTTGTCACTCTTACTTGCTGCCTGCGGCGGCGGAAAGAGCAAGGTCAAAAACGAGAATGCCGCGATCCCCGGACGCGACAAGGAACTCTATGAGCAGGCATCGGTCAAGGCACAGAAGGGGCGTTACGATGAAGCGCGGCTGCTCTACAACGTCGTCATCACAACCTACGCCGATAGCGAATATCTGCCACTGGCCAAACTGGCCATCGCTGATTCTTTCTATCTGGAAGGCGGCACCAGCAATCTGGAACAGGCCATCGGCGGGTACAAGGATTTCGCACAATACTTCCCGACGCACCCGAAGATTTGCGACGTCAAGCACAAGATCGCGCAATCATTCATGCGGCAGATGGGGGCTTACAACCGCGATGCGACCAGCGCGCGCAAGGCTTACCAGCAACTGATCTCCGCTGAGCAGAGCTGCCAGAGTTCGCCGGTTCTGACAGTAATCAAGCGCGACAAAGAAGCCGTACAACAGATGCTTGGCCTGCACGAACAGGAAATTGCCAAATTCTATATCTTTCAGCGGCAGGCCTATAAAGCAGGCGAGAGCCGCCTGCGCGATATTATCAACAACTATCCGCTCTTCGGTTACTACGACGAATCACTCTATCTGCTTGGAGTTTCCCTGATCGAACAGGAGCAGCCGGAAGAGGCCGCGGAATACTTCACCCGCTTGGTGCGCGATTACTCGACCAGTGAGTTTGCCAAGAAAGGCAAGGAGTATCTGGAAAAACTTGGCAAGCCGATTCCCGCGCCTGCCAACAATAATCCTGTGCATGAGCGTCCGGGGATTATGGGCAAAGCCGCGTTGATCCTTGGCTATAACGGGCTGGACATTGCCAAAGACGGCGTACTGTTGAGCAAAAAGGGCGACGAAAAGAACGAAGTAAAAGAAGAGTCACTGAAGAAGCCGTCCGAAACCAGCAACGCCACGGGCACGCGTTCCATTCGCGTCAATACAAGAGGCATCATTGACCCTGCGACTTCCGATCAGCCTGTTCCGGCAGCGTCAACTTCCGGAAACAACGCCACACCTGCTGCCCCGGTAACAAAGCCGGAAGAGAAAAAACCTGTGGATGAGAAAAAGAAAAAGAAGAAGAAGTTTGGCATCTTCCGTTAATTGCTTTCCGCGCCTCTAACTTTTCTTCAACCACAAGAACACGAAGAGTTTAGTAAACTCTTCGTGTTTTTTGTGTCTTTGTGGTAAAAGTCTGGCCGTAGTGCTGTTCCTATCTTGAGTTTTATCTCCGCGGAGGGTGTTGTGGGCTATAAGATTCTGCTCGCTGACGATAGCGTCACTGTTCAAAAGATTATCACGCTGACGTTTTCAGACGAAGGCGTTGATGTTCAGACGGTCAACAATGGCGACGAAGCCATTCATCGGCTGCAATACATGCGCCCGGCGCTGGTGATGGTAGACGTTTCCATCCCTGGCAAGAATGGCTACGAGATTTGTGAATTCGTCAAAAACCACCCGGAGATGAAAGACACGCCGGTCGTTCTGCTGGTTCCGGCCTTTGAGCCATTCGATGAAGAGCGGGCCCGCCGCATCGGGGCCAATCAGCACCTGACCAAACCCTTTCAATCCATTCGCACTTTAATTTCAACCGTCAAAGGCTTGCTCGAAAGTCATCCGCCAAAAATCACCGCGCCGTTGACCTTCAATGCAGCGTTGGCGGGCAATCGCCCATTGGACAAGCCAATAGCAGAAGCGGAAGCCGTTCAACCGACACCTGCTGTTACCGCGCCCGCCACACAACCATTTCCGCCAGATGCTGAGGAACAGTCGCCGCTGATTCCAGCCGAAAACTTGCTGGAGATTGAAACCGAACCAGAGCAGCCGGAACCAATCGCCGACGAACCAGCAGATCAAGCTGAAGTGGCCGAAGTGTTTGCGGAGCAGACCGAACCTCAAACCTCCGCCGAAGATTTCCTCCCAACCGTTGAACCGATTCCGGCTGAAGAAGCCGCGATTTCAGCAGCGCCCGTCCACAACGGAGTAGGCGATGATCTGGATCACGTGCTTGATCTGGACGACGTGCTGCCCGAAGTTTGGCCGCAGCCCTCGCCTGTCGCAGTATCATCGGTACAGGCCGAGCCGGCGCAGCAAGCGCCACACACAGCGGCAACCGAGTTCGCCAACGATGTCCACGCCACCACATCAATCGCCATCCCGCAAACCGTCATTGACGAAATCGTCAATCGCGTCGTCGCCCAGTTGTCAGAGAAACTGACGACGAACCTGGCCGCACAACTTGCGCCCGAAGTTGCCGAGATCGTCAAACAGCAAGCTCACCAAGTAGAGACCGCGCCATCAACATTCGCGCCGTCACCCATCAGTCAAGACTCCGATTCACTCCTTGATCTGAATTGACCCTGCCTGTTTGAATTGGCCAAGACACCTTCGCCTGAAATTCAACGGTGGCGGGACAATTTGTTAATTGTCCCGCCACTCAATTATCTGGCTGACTTCCATTGCGTTTCGGGGCCAGGGTGGCGGTTGATTACAGTGGATCAGGAAGATTTGTAGTCAACCCCCAATCAGGGGGAGTACACAAGGTTTGAGGACTTACTTCGAGGAATACAGAAAGCGAGATTTCCGATGGATGTTTGAAACGAATTTTTTTGCCTCCGGCATTCGCAGCAAACAAATCATTGTAGAAACCGGTGATGTCATCCGAGGAACAATTGGAACCGCAGTCGTTCTTAACAAGAATTCTATAGGTTATTCCAGCAGCGGGGACAAGCGAACACACTTCCACGTATTGCCCGCTTCCCTCATCGTATTTCTGAAAGCTTGCCGCTGCCGACAATGGCATTGCTCCTTCCACGCTCAACGCGCCGCCAAAAGACCTGTCTTTGGGGTTTCCATTTTCGTCTTCGATAAATAGTGGCTCACTACTGTCAGACGAAGTATGGAACTGTGCATTCGCCAACCCTACAACTCGCAGAACGGTCCGCAATGCTCTTTGGTCAATGCCTACTGAGCGGTTGTTATTCACTGATCTTTCTACATCCACAACCAAGTCGAAATCTTTGCTTGCGTCGAAGCGATTTTCTTCAGTGATTGGGCGCTGTTGATGAAACAACTTTATCCCTGTGCCTCCCACTTCTTTCATTTCCAAACGAAGTAATTTCGCCGGATGACTTTTATCAAACCGCACTGGGAACGGAGGCTCTTTTATCTCCCGGCTGCCTTCGAACTTTTTGATCTCGATCGAATGGATATGAGATGGGATTTCATCATCTCCTTTAATTCCTTTGATAATTCCGACGTCGAAATTCTTTCTTCCATCGCTGACGCAAAGCGCGACTAACCCTTCGACATCAACGATAACTCGTGGCGGTGGTATTGTTGGAACTGACATAGATTTTCTCCTAAAAGAATGAACATTGAACACAATCAGGTTTGGCGAAGTTACACCCGTGTCATGAGGTTATTACAGTATAACCAAATGGGCGTACAGTTCGCTTCAGTCCTGTCCCATATGAGGGCGAAGCTTGAGTTACCATCAAGTTTTCAACTTAGGCGAGGCTGCTCCCAGTTCAAGCAGCTTAGCCGCAGTCAGAAGCGTATCTCGCAAGGAGCCAAGCCGTGATAGTGGCACAAGAGCCATATCTCGGCAGGTAGTAACAAATTCATAAAGGCTGCCTTTGAATCCGCCGCCTTGTTTGAAGACACGCAGCAAGAGGTCGGTCACAAAGGCCGCGACAATTTGTAAGGGCAAGGCATTTTCACTTCGTCCCAAGGGTTCTTTGACTTTATAGAGTCGTTTAAGCCACCGCCACCAATTTTCAATTGTCCATCTCTCTTTGTAGAGTTGGGCAATCGAAAGAGCGGAAAGATCATGGCGGTCAGTCAGGACGCGAATCAATTTGCCGTCCGTCAATTGATAACTGACCAGGCGCAACACGACATCGCGATCCCATCCGGGCAGCAGGATTGTCCAATCGCTACGGATCGCTCGCATCCCGGCAGGCAGTTTGAGATGAGGGATGTGATGGCGCTCCAGAATTCGGTACTCGACGTGTTGCTTGAGCCGGATCACGAAATGGGCGCCAGCATTGAGCAATGCCGTCAGCAGGTCAAAGGAGAAATAACCCCGGTCGAAAAGATAAGTCCAGCCTGCGTTCCAGGCCAAAGATGAGGTCGCCTTCAAATCATGGACTTTGCCGGATGCCGTAAAGACAAATTGCTGTGGCACGCCCTGAACCCAATCAAAGACGCAGGTGATTTTGGCCGCGCCGGTTTGCTGGCGATAGGTCGCCCAATCGAAAGCCTGCAGCGAGAGCTTGATCAGACTGGCATCAACTGCCGCGATCCGCGCGAACTTCTTGCCGATCTTCGCAATTCGCGGACTGTAATGCTTGAGCAGCATCGCCCAAGCCTCGATCATCTGCTCCGGGTCTCGTTGTGAAAGCGCATTCGAGAGGGTATTTCGGGCAGGAAGAAACCCCAATGCCTGACGAGCGTCTTGTGATTCTTCTACCGCCCGCACCAAGCCGCGTTGGGTTGGGTCTTTGAGCATCTGGTAGAAAACCAGAGCCTTCAATAACCGTGATCCCGGCAAAGCTTGACGCCTTGATTCATAGGGATCGAGATCGAAAATGCTTTGCGTTTTGACTCGATCAATTGCGTTGAGTAGCAGACTGACGAGCGTCAACGATTCAGTTATGATTGATTTCAGTGGGGCGAGTCCTCCTCTTGTTAATTTTCCAACGTCAGTCTACCTGACGTCAGAGTGGATTCGCCTCACTGCTTACCACCGCTTCTAAATTTCAGATAGCTGGCCTGTTTTAAGGCGGATTCATATGGGACAGGACTGAGTTCGCTTAAACCTCGGGGTAGCGTAAGGCTCAGCTTAGAAATTAGTGTGCCCTCCGATGCTTGCAAAGCTGGCCCAGTAGTAAGGATGCCGGTATGGCGCATCCGGGCCATATAACAAACTCAGTTGAGCTTGCCTGAGGGCTTCGGAAGCACTTTCCCTATTTAGTTTCCGGCGTTCGTGAAAAGAGATCATCAGCTTCGTCGTGGCGACGGAGTCAACATTCCAGAAACTGGCGACAACCAGCGGCACCCCCCTGGCAATAAAGTAGCGTGAGATGCCAACCATTCCTTCACCGCCATAGTATCGTTCTACCCCCGACCGGCAGGCAGCAAGCACTACTAATCGAGTTTGTGACAAAGGAAGGTTATAAATCTCGTGCGCTTGTAGCGTGCCATCATCCTCTTCGTCTCTATCACCCTCCTTGTCAGGCTTGGCAAACAATAGTTTCGAGCGGAGTGGAAAACGGTCGTCTATTGAGGAATGAAGCGCCAGATGTAGAACGTTGGTTCGTGGCAGTTCTTCTATAACTCGCCGCTTTGTGGCTTGATCCGCAATTAAAACACAGGACTGGTGGTAATAAATGGCTATCTTCTGCGCCTCCATGCGTGCTGACGGAAGGCTGGGAAAGGGAAAAATATTGCGATCAAAAGACGGATCACCAACACTCAATAGTTTTTCTACCTTGATGTTTTCTTTCGCGGTAGCGCTCTCTGAAGAAAGGACAAACATTGTTGCGCTGGGTGCAATAATCAATGTGTAATCCTCAATTAGGTAGTGTCCCAGAACAGGAGAGACAAGCGAAGAGAAAGGTAGTTGGTAAAGAATCTTGTCAGGTACAAGACAAATCTGCTTATCCGGGTCCAACAGCGGCGCAATCGGTTCAATAAGCATACTGTATAGCTGACGCGCAGCATCCGTCGCGGCATTTACATTACCATCTGGCGGTTTGGTAATAAGCTGCGTATAGGCTGATACTTGTCGCCCGAGTTCGTCAGCAGATATTTTCTGTTCGCGGACTGTTAAAGGCTTCCCCGGAGAAACTACCCAGATTAACAGTCTTTCTTTAAGCACGGCATACTGAACAATCTGCGTCTGCTTCGGCAAGCGGGATTGGATGTCGGCCAACGGCAATGGCAATGCGACCTGCCGATCCTGTGAATGAGAATTTCTGGTTTCACGATCATTTCCAGGTACGGCGATCAATAAGTCCAACAACGAACGCGCCCGGCAACGCTCCGCCAAATCAAACGCGACCTCTGCCTGCCGCTTCCGTACATACCAAAAATCTATGGAAATATCATAAATATTCTGTTCAACATCGAAAAACTTATTTCGACTGCTCTCTTCTAGAATCTTGGCCCTGTAGTCTTCAAAAAGACGTAAGACTGTCTTTATCTGCTCTTCTAATGAGATACCCGTCTCGTAAGCCGTCAATTCCGGCGAGAAACCGTCCGTTCCCGTAACCTGGCTGTCCGAAGTTGTAACCTTTTGTGAAGCGAGAGAGGCGATCAGCCGCCCCTTGTGACCGGCATAGCTGAATGCCTGTTGGGTATTGACGTGCTCGTATAACTGAATTGAGTCATTGAAACTGGAAATAGCTTTAATTAAATCACCAGCCTGGTAATACAACTCGCCACGTTTAAGTGAGGCCAGTGCTAATAGCTCCAGGCGACTGTTGCCACCGGGAATGGTTTGAGCCAGATTGAAAGCAAGCTGCTCGTTTTTAATTGCCTCTTCGTAATTCCGCTGGAACCCATAAGTTAATCCGAGGTTGATGTACGAGGCGCAAATCTGTGTAGGACTCCCTGTCTCTTGAGCTACACGCAAAGACTCTCGTTGATAAACAATTGCGGCCTGATGCCTTCCCAATGAATTGAGGGGCAACCCAATAGACATAGCATGTGCCCAGCGGCCCCAGGATTCGGACGGGTGGGTATTTACCAGGGCCACGCCTTCGTTATAAAGTCCAAGCGATCTATGATATTCACCGAGGTTGTAGTAAGACTCCGCAATCTGAATAAGGAATTTGGCGGAAGAGTTCGTATCACTACTCGCACGCGCCAGCAGTAATCCTTGATTACCATATTTTATAGCTTCTGAATGATTAGCCAGCGCGCTTTGTACAAAGGCCTGCGCCATGAGTGTCTGAGCCAACAACCATGTATAACCAGCTTGGCTGCAAACCAACGCCAACTTGTCATAAATGGATGCTCTGATATTCAGGTCTTCGGGCTTTCGATAACATGAAGCTAAAAGAAATTCGGCCTGCGCCGCTTCGCCTTTATTGCCGATTTGGAGAAATGCCTGTTGGGCTTGAGAGAACAATGCCCTTGCCTTTTCAACATCTTTCCCCAGTGAAAGTTGTTCAAGACCGGATTTCAGCCAAGCGCGCGCCTGGAGCGATTCGCGGAGGCGCTTTGCGGCAAGGTCTTGATAAAAAGATGCGAGGTCGCGGATAAACGCGTCTTTTGTTAAACGCTGCTCTAAATCTCCAATGTAAAACATCGTCTCCATGAACCGTTTAGCTTCACCCAAATTACTCCTGTTTAGATAATCAAGGTAATGATCGAGTAACTCACGAGTGATGGCGCTTCCAACACGGTCGCGATTTCCACTCACGATTTTCCATGATTGTTCGTCGTCACCGCGTTTCCTAGCCTCCAATAAATCTTCAAGAAGATGTGCGGAAGAGTGTGAAGATTGTATCTGTAGCTTTTCCAACTGCAGCAGATTCCGTCTTGCATCATTGATCCAAGGCGAGTTTCGGTCGCTTTTCAGATATTGTTGCCATTCATCATGCGCTTGTCGCGGCAGCATCATCCGCTGGTAAAGAAGTGCGCGATTGAAGGTGGCTTCGGCTAAGCTCGGGGCGAGTTCGAGCGCTTTGTTGAAGTGTTCAAGTGCGATGGCCAGTTGCTCTACCTCTTCGCCGGATTGGCTGTCTGCAGAATTCGCGCGGCTTTGCTCCATTAACACCACGCCTTGATCGTTATGAAGTTGGGCATTATTCGGAGCAGCCTGCAACGCCAGAGTAAACTGTTCCTGCGCCTCTTTGAATTTCTCTTCCGCCAAGTAAAGCCGGCCCAGGGCATGTAATGTTTGCGGGCCGGGGTTATTGAAGGCGGCATCCAGTAACAATCGCTCCGATCGTGAACGAGCGACATCATCAACTTCGGATGTCGCCTCGCCCCGCACCTGCCCCCATGGCGCGTAATCGAAGCCGGAAATGCGGCCTTCTAATGGTCGTTGCGACCGATAGGCTTGCTTCAGCGCGATGTTGCCTTGATAAATTGGCGAACGTAGCGCCAGCCACCACCAGATTCCAACACCAAGACTCATCGCGACAGCCACGGCGATCCCACCGCGCCAGAATAGCCAATTGCGCCTTCCCGCCCAATGCCGCTGTTTGTCCTTTTCTAAAGACATCGCTTCTCTCGCTGAACCGAAGATGTGGTTTGCCTGCAATTGATGAAAGTAAGTAACTACTCAGCCTGGGTAGTCAGGGTACGGAACGGGGAGCGTGAGCGACCTGAGACTTGATCCAAGCGCTATTTGCGGGAGGCTCAGGTCGCTCACGCTCCCCGTTCCGTACCGGAGGCTGAGTAGTTACGAAAGTGATTTGTGGAATTATTTCAACAACTCCAAATTGCGCTCGGCTTCCCTCTTCGCGCGCAAATCCGGCTCGCTTGCCAGATATTTTTCCCACTCCGTGCGCGCCAGTTGGGTTTGGTTTGATGTTTGGTACAAAAGCGCCAGATTGAATCGCGCTTCGCGCAGCGATCCATCCAGGGCCAAGGCCTTTTCCAGATGTTCCAGACTCTGGCGCTTCAATTCCTCGCTTTCGGCGGTTTGCCCGGCGGAATGCACTCGATCCCACTTTTCAAACAGTACTGCTCCCAGATCGCTATGCAACCGGGCGCGGTTCGGATCAGACTGCAAAGCGGCATTGAATATTTTTTCTGCCTGGTCGAACTTTTTCCGCGCCAGGTAAAGCCGTCCAAGCGCGTGTTGTGCCTCCGCAGTGGGATGTTGAGCTACAGCATCAATCAGAATTCTCTCCGCCCGATCCAGCGCTACATAGTCGGATACTTTCTGTTCGGCTCCCATAGTTTTAGGGAAAGGTGCGTAATCAAGGCCGGTAATGCGCGCTTCCAACGGACGCTGGCTGCGATAAACCTGATTCAGCGCATTCATCGCCGTGGCAATGTCTGATTCGGCTGACCGCATTTGCCAAATCCCCAGGCCCACTCCCAAGATCACCGCCGCGTATAACGCGACCTTCCAACCGGGCGTAAAGATAGCGCGCCACCATTCCGTTGATGTTGCCCGGTAAACGTCGTTGATGCCCTCCGCCTGGCTCAATTGTTTACCCGACGGCGAAAGGTTCTCCACATTCGATGCGGCTGAGTCCGCCTGTTCATTCAACTCAGCCCTGTTTTCGGCAACGGCATAACTCACCAATCCTTGAGCGATTGATAGTTTCTGCCGCCGTTCTCCATTAAGGAAATTCTTCTCCAACAACTCTCGCTCGCGCGGCGACAAAACATCACAAGCGTAATCATCAATCAATTCATCTTCGGCAAGCAGCAGGCGGTCAATCGAATCCAAATCTTCCTCACTGCTTATCTCTTCGCCGCCAAGCAGCACGTCTTCGACCCGCCGCCCTTCGTCCGGCGTGACGTCGTTGAGCAAGTAGCGTCTGAACAAATTGTCTTCTTCCAAATGCGAATTCATGAGTCGTTCATCCGAAATGCGCCTCCACTCGCTTGTGCGGCGCGTAGCCCCAAAATTTCATGTTTTTTTCTAGCGGCTGGCGCTGTGCTGGCAGGCAGTGATGCAACTGCGCAATTGATCGCGCAGGCGCATCATCTTCAGCCGCAGCGCGTTGATCGTGCAGCCCCGCCGCGCGGCCAGACGCAGCCGTTGCTCGTCCCTCGCGGTCGTGTTCTTCAGATAATAGAGCACCAGCGTCTGCCGCTCATCTTCTTTCAATCGCCGCAAACATTGGTGCAGGCACTGGCTGGTCCGCTCCTTCTCCCAACTCTCTTCCGGATAATGCCGGTCGGGCAGGCGATGCAGTTCGGCCTCGCCATTCAGCCGAAATTGTTGATTGACGTAATGCCTGTAAATATTGCGCGCGATGCCGAAGATGTAGGGCAGCGGCTTGTCCAGAAGCAAAGAGGTTCGTTTGTCCAGGTGATCCGCAACGCAGTTCAGAACTTCATCGCTCAGGTCTTCGGCAGCAGCGCATTGGCGTTTAGCGAAATACTGGATCAACCGGCGGCGGAGCGCTTCGTACTTCTGCGCCGCCTGCTCGCGATCCGCATCCAGCCAATTGAGAAAGCGATCGAAGGTCTCTTCCATAATGAGGTTTCATTGGCCCCGGAGTGGATCAGTCAGCCGAAAGAATAACGTTGCCCGTCAACAACCGTTTTGTGTGTCCCTCGCCCTTGCGCCACTCAGCACTGCTGTCTGTATTGAATGTTGAAAATTGGTAACTACTCAACCTGGGTAAGCATGTTACGGAACGGGGAGCGTGAGCGACCTGAGCCTCCCGCAAATAGCGCT
>JBBQVH010000051.1:0-51144 GCA_038211695.1 Blastocatellia bacterium
AGCATGTCACTGCCGAACAGTTCCGGACGAGGCTGGCCGCTATTATCCAGCATCGGTGTAAATACATCGATGAACCACAGGAAACACATTGATGGCGACGCTGACCTCATCCGCCGCTTTGACCGCATTCGCGATACGGCGCTGAAGATTGACGAGGCGCTCACCCACCGCGCATTCGATCAGGTCGGCGCAATCTTCGCTGAAGAATGGGCGAGCCGCCGTGAGCTAGTCCCGACCATCACTACGCCGTTCATTGATGAGTTGATCGAGATTGCCAACCAGCACGGGGCAGAGGCCGCGAAAGTCTGCGGCGCGGGAGGCGGCGGCTGCGTAGCTTTCTATTGCCAACCCGGACGCAAGGCCGATGTCGAAGCAGCGCTGAATCAGGCGGGCGGGCAAGTCATCCACTACCGTATCGCTCGCGAAGGGCTGACCGTGACGCAACAATAACCGGAATTATTTGATGACGACGTTTTCCAATCGCCAGAAGCCGATACCAACAACCAATGTTGCTTGAATCTTGTCTCCCTTCTTCAGTCTGTCGAGCATTTTTTCGTCTTTCATTGGGAACGGCATGGTCATCGCTTCCATATAGCCTTTGACCTCTTCGTGTTCAACCATCACCTGTTTCATTTCGCGTTCGATGGAAACGACCTTGCCAGTCAGCGTGAAGCGGCGTTCAGGTTCGGTGACCGTTGCTGATCGCGGTGAAGGTGTCGCTTTCGCCGCCAAAGTTGATTTGTTTTCAGCCGAATCAAGCTGCCGGACAAACAATGCGATCTGCCAGATTGCGTTGTCGCTGATTCGCCCTTTGAAAGCAGGCATCCCGCTGGTTTTAATCCCGTCGCTGATCAGTGAATAGAGTTCACCTTCAGTGAATGCGCTAACTTGCGGACGGGTCAAATCAGCAGGTTTGGTTGGCATTGCGATGGCAAATTCGGTTTGGGCTTTGCCGTTTTCGCCGTGACAGGCCGCGCACTTTTGCAGAAAGAGTCCGCGTCCGGCATCTGTATTTTCTTTCGTCGAGGGGATAGCGCTTTTCAATTGCCTCGCACTTGCCGACACCAGATCGGCGCGCGGTTGAACAGAATCGTTGCCGGCAGAATCGAAGTAAACAATGTGACGGTAGCTGCTCTCGGTAAACTGCGGCAATGATTCTGCAGTCTGCTTAGCCTCTTTTTTGACCACACGCTTGATCCAATTGCCGCGAGCGTCATATTCGTAGGCAACAGATTCTTTGCTGACCGGCATACGCGAAGCATCAAGCAACGTCCGTTCGATCAAATTCCCTTTCCCGTCATAAGTCTTCAGCCAGGAACCGGCATTGATTGTTTCAGAAGCAGTCCGTTTCTCTTCAACCTGACGAGTCTTTTGCGCGGGATCAAATAGTAATTCGTGCTGCGTCATAGCAAAACCGCCCGCCAGGTTAACGCGAAAAGGCGTTTGCAAAATGCGCTTGCCCGCCGCGTCATAAGTTGAAACGGACGAAGCCTGCTGATTCTCAACCCATTGACCGCTTTGTTCCATCAGCACGACATCTTCAGTCAGCGCAGCTTTCACATTGCCGATCAGCCCGTCCCGTTCGCGGTCGGTCAGCGGTTGAGTAGTAACGTTCGATTGGGAAGAGCAGGAAACGAAAAACGCCAGGAAAGAGAGCAGCGAAAAAAGTATAGGTATGTTTCGCACACAAGCTCGCATAAAAATTTGATTGGGATTGAAATTTGAGATTGAGTGGCGGAGGCGTGTGGGAATCGAACCCGACCGGCGCATGCTCACGCATACGTCCAACGGTTTTGAAGACCGCGCCAGTCACCAGACCAGATGCGCCTCCGCGAAGCGCCCCGGATTTGAGCAGAAACCCGGAAGTGGCGCAAGCGAGAGCGCCTTGCGGCTCCTGTCAGCTTCCCTATAATGCCAGCCCTGTTTCGATTCCCATTCACCACAAGGAGCAACCGTTGCCACTGAAAGACCTGATTTCGATTAATGATCTGACTCCAAAAGAAGTCCGGCAGATTTTTACGACCACCGCCGATTTGAAAGCCAATCCGCGCAATTACAGTGATGCGCTGGCTGGTTGCAGCGTCGCGCTGATTTTCGAAAAACCTTCCTTGCGCACGCGCGTGACCTTCGATCTGGGTGCCACGCAAATGGGCGCATCGTGCGTGTACCTTGACCATCAAGGCGTCCGGTTGGGTGAACGCGAATCCGTCAAAGACATGGCGCTGAACCTGGAACGTTGGGTGGACGTGATCGTCGCCCGCACCTACAGCCACGAAACCGTGGTCGAACTGGCGGCCAACGCTTCCGTGCCTGTGATCAATGGCCTGTCCGAGTTTTCGCATCCTTGCCAGGGGTTGACCGATTACTTCACGCTGACCGAAAAAGTTGGGCCGGATTTGAAAGGCTTCCGCATCGCTTATGTTGGCGACGGCAACAACACTGCGCATTCGTTGATCTTCGGCGCAGTTAAGCTCGGCGCGCACATTCGCATCGGCTGCCCGAAAGGGTACGAGCCAGAGACTGATGTGCTGAAGACCGCACGCAAAGAAGCCAGGAAAACCGGCGCAAAGATCGAAGTCGTCAACGACCCATTTGAAGCCGTTGAAGGCGCGCAGGCCGTTTACACCGACGTCTGGGCTTCGATGGGCTTCGAGGCCGAGACTGAACGCCGCCGCGAAATCTTCTCTTCCTTCCGCGTCACCCGGAAGCTGATGAATGCCGCCGCCAAAGGCGCATACTTCATGCACTGCCTGCCCGCGCACCGTGGCGATGAAGTGGATGCCGACGTGATTGACAGCAAAATTTCGATCGTTTACGACGAAGCCGAAAATCGGCTGCACACACAGAAGGCAATTATGTTGTTGCTTGTGCAAGCCAATCAGTAACTATTTTCAGCGAAGATGAAACGAACGAAGACCTATCACTAATCATTGTTGCTTTTCCTGCGAAACTCTGAGGAAGTTGCAGAGTATCTCAACGCCGTGCTGGAAGATAATGATGAACAGGTGTTACGGCTGTCACTGCAAAACGTGGCAGAGGCCAACCAAATTCCATTTGCTGGGCTGACCTTCAATCTGAGTGCGCTGTTGAACAAGCTTCATCTGCGATTTGTCATCGCGGCAAAATGACCACTACCAAAATCCAGCAATGAACCATTCCGCACCAAACGAATCAGCAGCTTCTTCCAATCCGCAATCCGCAATCCGCAATCCGCAATCCATCGCTCGTTCCGCCGGAATCGTCGGTCTGGCCGTCATGGGCAGCCGCATTCTCGGCTTGGTGCGCGAACAGGTCTTCACCTGGTTTTTCGGCGCGGGCGTAGCCAATGCGGCATTCACCATTGCCTTTCGCATCCCGAATTTGCTGCGCGACCTGTTCGCCGAAGGGGCGTTGTCGGCGGCCTTCGTCACCACGTTTTCGCAGACGTTGACCAAAAAAGGCGAGCGCGAAGCATGGCGACTGGCCAATCTGGTCAACAACGGTTTGATCGTTGTCCTGACATTGGTCGTTTTGGCTGGAGTAATTGCTGCGCCGCAAATTGTTGCTGCGCTGGTCAAGCCTAGCGAGTTGGATCCAGACCCATCGAAGACCCTGCTGCTTGTCCAGCTTGCGGTCAAGATGACGCGCATCCTGTTCCCGTTTTTATTGATGATTTCGCTGGCCGCCGTGGCGATGGGCGTGCTGAATACCAAGGGGCGATTCGGCGTTCCGGCATCGGCTTCGACGATGTTCAATGTCGGCTCGATCATCGGCGGGCTGTTCTTTTCTTACTTGTTTGCGCCCGAATACATTCGCAACGCGGCGGCGGCGATCATTCACGGGCAACGCATCGCTGAAGATGAAACGGGCGCGTCCGCAGCCATCATTGGCATGGCTTTCGGCACGCTGGTCGGCGGGATGTTGCAATGGCTGATTCAAGTGCCGTCCTTGCGCGCTGTCGGTTATCGCTGGCAGCCGGTCTTGAGCTTTCGCGATGAGGGCGTGCGGCAGGTGATGCGAATGATGGCACCGGCCATCGTCGGTTCTGCGGCTTTGCAGGTGAACGTGCTGATCAATACCACCTTTGCCACCAGCATCTCGGCAGCGGCGGTGATCTGGCTGAGCGTGGCGTTTCGGTTGATCTATTTGCCGATCGGTATGTTCGGCGTGGCCATCTCGACGGCGACCTTGCCTGTGGCTTCGCGTGCGGCGGCATTGGAGAATCTGGACGAATTCCGCCACACGATCGCGCATGCGTTGCGCCTGACCTTTCTGTTGACCATTCCTTCAGCGGTTGGCCTGATTGTGCTGCGGGAGCCAATCGTTGCGCTGATCTATCAGCACGGGCGGTTCACGGCATTCGACACCAAACAGACTGCCATTGCGCTGGCTTTCAACGCGGTCGGGCTGACGGCCTATTCGGCAGTTCGCGTGCTAGCGCCATCTTTCTATGCCTTGCGCGACACGCGCATTCCGATGCTGGCCAGCGTGCTTTCCATCGCGACCAATTATGCCGTTGCCAAAGTGACGGTGGACTATCTACACATCGGACACAGCGGTCTGGCGCTTTCGATTTCGGCAGTGGCGATCTTCAATTTTGCGCTGTTGTTTTTCTTTATGCGGCGCAAACTGGGCGGCATTGAAGGCCGCAGCCTGCTGCTGACCTTTGCCAAAGTGCTTTCGGCTTCGCTGGCGATGGGCGGGATCTGTTGGTTTATCAAACGTCAGAGCGAACTTCTGCTGGGCAATCAATCTTTGGTCGCACGATTGACGGAAGTCGGCGTTTCAATTGCGATCGGAATTGTAGTCTTCTATTTTGCCGCGAGCTTACTGAAGGTCGGCGAGTTGAACCAGATGACAGCCGCATTCAGACGCAAGCTTGGCCAGCGTAAATTTGGCGTGCGTTTTCGACGTGGATGATTGAATGATTTGGTTGTCATAACAGGTTGATGGGTGTGAGAATGATTTCCGTAGGAGAAACGAAATATGGTAACGATTACATTCCAAGACCGCGAAACTGAAAAACGCGCGCTAGCTTTTCTTCTCGGTCGCTTTTCTGGGCGTGTGCTGCGCTCAGGCGAGCATCTGGTTCCCGAAGCCGCGCTGGAAGCTCTCGCCGATCAGAACATTCCATTCACCGTCAAAGGAAAAACAACCTATGAGCAGCAAATGGCGGCGATTCGAGATACTGCTCCCGCTACGGTTTAATGATGGGCGCGACGTTCCCTCTGAATGGCTGGCCGAAGCGGTGCTGGAAATCGTGGATCAGTTCGGCGCTGCCAGTTACGAAACGCAGAAAGTTGAAGGCCATTGGCGGTCCGGCAGCGTTCTTTATCGCGATGATTTGGTGCGAATCGTGATTGACGTGTCTGACTCAGCCAAAAATCGCCAATGGATGAGGCAGTTCAAAGATCGTTGGAAAACTCGCCTTGAACAACTCGAACTCTGGGTAGTGAGCTATCGAATCGAGATCGAGTGAGCGGTTTCAAGCCCCGACGGCGAACGTTGTTAGTCACTCCAATTCACACGAGGTTATGCAAATGAAAACAACGCCGAGCGCACGTGCGCGCCTAGCCACAATGTTGTGCGCGGGTTTGCTGATGTCATCAACAATTGTGCAAAGCCAATCACCCAAAAACTTCGCCCAGGCGCGGCGCGAATTCAAAACGTTTTACGAACAGGGGATGCGTAAAAACGGCATCGTCGGCAGCAGCTTCATGCTGATTCAGGACGGTCAGGTCATCGCGCAGGAACTTTTCGGACTCGCCAATCAAGAGAAGCAGCAGCCGGTGGACGAGAACACCATCTACCACTGGGCTTCGATCACCAAGACCTTCACCAGCATCGCGATTATGCAATTGCGCGATCGCGGCCTGCTCAAGCTGGACGATCCGATCCTGAAATACCTGCCGGAACTGAAGACGGTTCACAATCCGTTCGGTTCAATGAATGAAATCACGCTGAAGCATTTGATGACGCATTCATCGGGCTTTCGCGGCGCGACGTGGCCGTGGGGCGGCGACAAAGATTGGCAGCCGCACGAACCGCGCGACTGGTCGCAACTGGTCGCGATGATGCCATACACCGAAATCCTGTTTAAGCCCGGCAGCAAATTCAGCTACTCAAATCTGGGAATCATCTTTCTGGGCCGTGTGATTGAACAACTGTCTGGCGACGATTACGAAGTCTACATTGATAAAAATATCTTCAAGCCGCTGGAAATGTATCGCAGTTATTTCGACGCGACGCCTTACCATTTGCTGAAAAATCGCGCGGCCAGTTATTGGGTAAAAGAAGGCAAAACGATGCCAGCGCGTTTTGATGCAGACACAGGCATCACAGTATCGAATGGCGGGTTAAACGCGCCGCTGACCGATATGACTAAGTACCTGACCTTCCTGATGGGCGACCTGCGCAGGCAGCCTGCCTTCGATCAAGTTTTGAAGCGATCATCGCTGGAAGAAATGTTCCAACCACAGATCACCATCGCATCCAGCGAGATGGTTGAACCGCAGGGACAAAATCGAAAAGACGCGATAGGACTGTCGTTTTTTATCGAAGACAACTTCGGCCAGCATTTCATCGGCCACAGCGGCGGGCAGAACGGCTTCATCTCGCATTTCTATTTTCGCCCTGACATTCGTTCAGGCTATCTGATCGCCTTCAACACGCACGCGACGGCAACCGAAAAAGACAGCAGTCAGGATACGCGCCGGCTGGATCGCGAAATCAAAGACTATCTTTTCCAAAACATCTTCCCGCTGTTCGCCGCGAAAAAACCGTGACGCCTCATGTCGTTATTTTAGGCGCAGGCCCTGCCGGATTGGGCGCGGCGTTCCAACTGGCGCGGCGCGGGCAGGCCGCCGTCACAGTGCTGGAACGAAATGCCGTCGTGGGCGGCAATGCGGGCAGCTTCGATTTGGCCGGGTTGCGCGTGGATTACGGCAGCCATCGGCTGCACCCGGCCTGTGACGCCGAAGTGATGCGCGACATTCGCGCGCTGCTCGCGCGAGATTTGTTGGATCGCCCTCGACACGGGCGCATCCGGTTGCGAAGCCGCTGGATTCATTTCCCGCTGAAGCCCGTTGACCTGGCGTTACGGCTGCCGCCGAGCTTTGCCGCAGGCATCCTGACCGATTCGATACGCAAACTGCTGCCGCGCACTTCCGCTGATTCAAACACAGAGACGTTCGCTTCGATTCTGGAAGCAGGCTTGGGCGGCACGATCTGCCGAGACTTTTACTTTCCGTATGCGCGCAAGATTTGGGGCCTGGAGCCGGAACAGATGTCGGCCACGCAGGCGCGCCGCCGCGTCTCCGCCGGTTCACTGGGCAAGATGGCGCGCAAGGTTTTGTCCGCCGTGCCCGGATTCAAACCGCCCGGCAGCGGCAGATTCTTTTATCCGCGGCGCGGCTTCGGCCAGATCAGTGAAGCGTACGCACAAGCGGCGCAGGACGCTGGCGCAACAATTCGCGTCCGATCCAACGTGACTTCCATCGAAGCCGATAATGAAAGCCTGCTGACCATCATTTACGAACAGGGCGGCGTTCAACGCAGCGAGATTGCCGATTCGGTCTGGTCAACGATTCCGATCACTGCGCTGGCCAGATGTTTGAAACCCGCACCGCCAGCCGCATTGCTCAACGCCGCCAGCGGTCTGAATTACCGCGCGATGATCTTGATCTATCTGGTCGTGGAACAGGATCAGTTCACTGAATACGATGCGCACTACTTTCCCGAATCGCACTTGCCGATCACGCGGCTATCCGAGCCGAAGAATTACAGCGCCGTCCGTGAACCCGCAGGCAAAACGGTGCTGTGCGCGGAGCTGCCTTGTTCGCCCACCAGCCCTGAATGGGCAATGAAGGATGAAGAGCTGGGTAAGCTGGTTTGTGATTCGCTGGCTGAAGCGGGCATCCCCATTCGCGCGCGCGTGTTGCAAGTGGTTACGCAACGATTGCCGCAAGCCTATCCGATCTACCCGCAAGGGTATGAGCAGCATTTCGATTTGCTGGACGATTGGCTGAACCGGCAGCCGGGCTTGCTGACGTTTGGGCGTCAAGGATTATTCGCGCACGACAACACGCATCACGCCCTGTTTATGGCCTACGCCGCGGCGAACTGTCTCGACGCTTCCCAGGGGTTTGATTACAACCGCTGGCACGAATACCGGCAAATCTTCAAATCTCATGTCGTCGAAGACTGAGTGACACGGATAAAACCTGCGATGCCAGCCAAAACTTTCCTCGAACGGCTCCGTCAAAAACTCAGTGCGCCGCGCACGAAAGACCGGCTGGCTGTGCTCTTCCTGATTTTGTTGCCGCTGTTTTTTTTCTGGCGCGAGACTTTGGGCTGGCTCACGCTTGGCGATAAGGATGCGGTCTTCTGGTTTTTTCCCGCCTACAAATTTGCCGCCGAACAGATTCGTTCCGGCGCGCTGCCGCTGTGGAATCCCTATCAATACGGCGGCTTGCCATTTTTTGCCGAATGGCAATCCGGCACGCTTGACCCGTTCAACTGGCTTTATTGGATCGCCACGACTTCGCGCACGCTGACGCTGTCGCTGGAACTGAGTTTCGTCGTTGCCTTGTTGGCGATGTTCAGCTACGCGCGCAGCCTGAGCTTTACTCGCCGGGCTAGTATTTTCGCCGCCGTCATTTTTGCGTTGAGCGGCTTTCTGGTTGGCCGCACGCTTTATCCGGGCTTTCTGCGCATCGTGGCGTTGGCCCCGCTGGTGCTGTGTTTCACTGAACGTCTGAGCCAGCGTGGCCGTTGGCGCGATGTGGTCTTCGGCGCGCTGATCATCACCTGGCAAATCTTCGCTGCACATCCTCAACCTTTAATTTATTCGTCGCTGCTGGCCTGCGCTTATGCCATTTTCAAATTTCAGATTTCAGATTTCAGAAAGTCATTCGACTTCCTGTTGAAGTTCGCTCTGATGTTCGTCGCCGGAATTGGTTTGGCGTCCGTCCAGCTTTTTCCGGCCTTTGAATTTGCGGTCAAATCCGTTCGCCAGGAATGGCCATTTGAATTGTTCACGCTGCATTCGCTGCATCCGGCGTCGCTCATCGTCACGCTCTTTCCCTTCTTCCACGGCGAAGGGCGCACGATTTACGCGATGCCGTATTGGGGAAGTTACTGGCATCACAACGAAGCGCAAATTTATCTGGGCGCGATGGCATTGGCATTGGCCGTGGCAGGCGCAATAGCGGCGGGGCGGGGGCGATGGCGCACCGGCATGTTTTGGAGCGTTGTTGCGGTCATCGGAACGGTGCTGGCAATCGGCAAATACGTTGGCTTTGTGGCGCGGCTGCTGTATCACGTCCCGCTGATCAGCCACTTCCGCAGCCCCAATCGACATTGGATGGAAGTGACGATGGCGGTGGCGGTGTTGGCCGGATACGCGGTGGATCGGTTGTTGAAAGAAGAGTCGCGCGTTATTGCCCGATGCGCCCAAATATCAGCGGCGATGATTGCGCTGTTGTGCTGCGTAGCGGGCCGCTTTGCGCTGTGGCAGAAAGTGCGGACAGAGAATTGGCTGCGCTCGCTGGCCGATTTGCACGAACTGCCAAATGGATTTTTGCAACTGGCGCGGTGGGAATTCCTGCTGCCGATGATCGCCTCGGTCTGTGCTTGTTTCGCAATCATTCTTTTCTCCCGGGCGCAAAATCGCGCTCGCTGGTTTGTCGTGTTGCTGGCCGTGCTGATCGTTGATTTCAATCTGTACGCCGCATTCGCGCCAATCAACAATCCCGCGAAGTTGGAAACGCTGATTGGCAGTGCGATGCCACCCGCGTTGGCCGCGCGGCAAATCGAACGCGCGCCGATTCGGTATCACATCATGCTCAGTCCGGTGACCGGCGAATTCAGCCCGTTCTGGTTTTACGGGCACGAGATGATGCCCGGTTACGACCCAGTGCTGAACGAACGGCAGAAGATTTTCAGCGGTCTGGATGAAGCTGGACGCTGCTTCAACGAAACGATGCTGGAACCGCAGGATTGCACGCTGGATATATTCAACGTACGTTATGTTTTTGTTCCGCCGTCCCTCTTCAACATTCGTCCCGTCGAATTGAGCAACGGCGCACAGGCAACGTTCTCTTACGACGAGAACACGGGCGATACGCTGGTCGTCACATCCTCGTTGGCCAACGCGGCGGAGGTTGCCGATGACGCTCAGGTTGCCGAAGTGACGGTCAAATGCGGTTCTTCTGTCAGTTTGAAGACCGTCTTGCGCGCGGGCCGCGACACGGCGGAATGGGCTTATGATCGGGCAGACTTGCTGGGCATCGTCAAACACCGGCGCGCCACTGTTGCCGAAAGCCATCCTGGTGATGCAGCAAACAGCTTTCAGGCGCACTCTTATGTTTCTCGAATTCGTTTGCGTGAAGGAAAGCAGAAGGCCTGCCGGATGGCGCAAACGGCTGAAATCAAAACTTCAGCGAACAACAACGTCGCGCTCAGCATCAGGCAGGTTGCGCTGGAAGATTCAAATTCAAAACGGACAACGCTGCTGACCAACCCTGACAACAAGGCGTTAAACGATACTACCCGCTGGCGCGAACTTTCTGAACGCAGCCCTGCCGAGCCTTACCGCGAATATCGCATTTACGAAAACCTGCGCGCGCTGCCTCGCGCGTGGCTCACCTCTCGCGTCAAGGTCGCCTACGAAGGCGATCAGTTGAAGTTGATTCGCGGCCAGATTACTGATCCCGACTTCGATCCGCGTACGACCGCGCTGGTAGATCACGAAACGGCAGCGAAGCTTGATCAATCTCTGCTGACCGGAATGTCAGAAGCCAGTGGCAAGGCTTCGATCCTTGGTCGCACGCCAACGAAAATGATGATTGAAACGGAAGCAGTGAAGCCGTCATTGCTGGTAACAAGCGAAATGTTTTATTCGGGTTGGACTGCAAAGTTGGATGGTCGCGAAGTGGATATTTGGCGGGTCAATTACAATTTGCGTGGAGTGTCTGTTCTGGCGGGCAAGCATACGGTGGAACTGAATTACAGGCCGAGGTCGCTGCTTGTGGGGGCGATCGTCACGCTGACGACCGCCCTTTGTTTGTTGGCCGTGTTCGTATTGGAGAAACGGTTTAAGGGCGCGGACGTATCGGTTTAGTTTTATCCGTTGGCTTGGCGTCCTTGTTTTCCGTGGCAGGTGGTTTGGTCTTCTCGTCTTTGATCTCTTCGGTATCCAGCAGCCGGACATCAGAAGAGAACTGGCGATAGTTTTTGTACTTCACCACCATGCGGACATGAGCTGAACCACCTTTTTCGAAAAAGAGCGTGTCGTCGCCGTAGGTATATGTGGGAAACCAATAGCGGCCATCAATGTTTTCGCGATAGGTTTCGAATTTCGGGAAACGTTGTTTGAACTCGGGCACGGTCTTGCCCGCCGTTTTGACGATCTGCATGTCTTCCGTGTCCACCCAGATTTTCCCCTGAAAGTATTTTCCTTCCAGTCCCTGTTTGCGCATGCGGTCCAGTTCGCGCTGGTTAGACATTACTCTAGGGATCACGTCAAAGACGTAGGTATTTAGCTCATCCACCTTTTCCGGTCCGATGTAGCTGACCATATAGTTAGGCAAATCTTCCTTGGCCAGCGCGAAGGGCTGCAGGTTGATAAAGGCGTCTTTGTCCTCCTGCGTCATGATCAAACCCGCGCTGGCGAGCGTGGAAGGCGGCGCTTTCAGGATGCGTTCCAGACGTTTGCCCGCGTCGTTAAAGACGAATTCAGAAACCTGATAGTACTCGCCGGAGATGACATTCGCAGGCCCCAGCACCTGAAGCTTCGATTCCTGAATGTATTGATAATTTTTCCAGACTTCGCGCAGTTCGGTTTCTTTCGACGTGAACTGTTTGACCATCTCTTCCGGCGAAACCGGCCCCACGTGGGGCTTTGGAATATTTGATTGAGGGCGCTGTTGCTGCGCCGATACCGGCCACAATGAAACTGCCAACGCGGGAATCGCAAACAATAGAAACAAGGTTCTTTTCATTTTGATTTTCCTCCTCTTGCAATGAAGACCGTGCCATTGAACGGCATCGCATAAAGCACTTGCAACTGTGAACGTGGGGCGCTATTCCAACTCTCCGTCCTCTTCGACCGAACCGGCCTTGCCGGCTTCGCGGACTTTGCGCAACACCAGCGGGTAATTGAATCCGCGCCGCATCAGATAATCAAAAAGCTTCTTCACCGCTTCGGGCGTTTGCGGCGGCCCTTTCAACCGAAGGCGTTTAGTAATAGCACGGTCAATCAATCCTTCTTCGGCTCCGTCTGCATAAACTTCATCCAGCGTCTGTTCAGTGATCTGCGTGGGTAGCTTCTTGTTTTGCAGGTCTCGCCGCAATCGCGTGCGACCAAGCGGTCTGGCCGACAGCCGAGTTGAAGCGTAACTGGCCGCAAACTGTTCGTCGTTCAAATAGCCTAGCTCTTTCAGCCGTTCGATGACCTGTTCAACGATTGCCGCTTCCGCCCATTCCTTTTCCAGCAACCGTTCGCGCATCTGAGCAACGGTGCGAGGTTTGAACGAAAGCAATCTGAGCGCGCGTTCCATTGTCTTTTCATATGGAGTTGCAGCCATAACAACATCGTGAGCGCGGTACTTCAATTCGTCAAGCAAGATGATTTTACGATTTCTCAGGCTGCGTGCTATATTCCCGCCCTGCTTTCCAAAACTCATTTCCAGCATTTTCGAGGTAACCAAAATTATGTCCGGGCATTCAAAATGGCACACAATTAAGCACAAGAAGGGCGCGCTGGATGCCAAGCGCGGCAAGACGTTCACCAAGCTAATCAAAGAAATTACCATCGCTGCGCGCAGCGGCGGCGGAGACGTCAATGGCAATGCGCGATTGCGCAAGGCCGTCAGCGACGCCAAATCCAGCAACATGCCGAACGATACGATTGATAAGGCAATCAAACGTGGCACCGGCGAGTTGGAAGGCGTCAGTTATGACGAAATCACCTATGAAGGTTACGGGCCTGGTGGTGTCGCTGTCATGATTCACACGACCACGGACAATCGTAACCGCACTGTCTCCGAAATTCGTCACATTCTTTCAAAAAACGGCGGCAACCTTGGCGAATCCAATTCAGTCGCGTGGATGTTCAACAAGAAAGGCCAGATCATTGTTGACGCCACAACCAAAGGTGAAGACGAGATGATGGAGATTGCCCTGGAAGCAGGCGCCGAGGATATGACCCATGAAGGGGATAACTATGAGATTCTGACCGCGCCGGAAGACTTCCTGGCCGTGGTCGAAGCCATCAAAGCCAAAGGCATTGAGCCCCTTTCATCAGAAGTCGCGATGATCCCGCAAAACACCATCAAACTGGAAGGTTCGGCAGCAAATCAGATGATGAAACTGTACGATGCCCTGGACGATAACGAAGACGTACAGAGCATCTTCTCTAACTTCGAGATGGATGATGCGGCGATGGAACAGCAAGCCTAAAATGTCAGTCGTCCATTGTCAGCCGTCAGTCGAGACTGACTGGCAGGCAATGGACGACTGACATAATGGATACCGGACATGAAATTTAAGCGTCGCGGCGCCGAAACCGGCAGCGGTTTTCAAGAAGCCATCAACCGCACCAATGAAGGATACCAACGCGACGAACACGCCTGCATTACTCGCAAAGCAATTCCCGGCAAATATCTGATCGAACGTGGTGAAACCCGACGCGGGTTGTCGCTTCCGGCAATGGGAACGTTTTCGGACAATGGCCAAGCCCGACTCTCTTCCGCTGACCTCGGCAGTTTGGTCAAACAGCACAAAGTGACGGACTGGCGGCGGTTCGTGCCCGAATCGAAAGCCGAGCCGGATTACGGCGGCGTGCTGGCGCCGGAGGGCCGCGCGATCTTTTACGACGCCAAGACCACGCGGCGCGACCTGCTGGACTTCGACAACTTGCACGCGCATCAGGTCAGCTTTCTGGATTCCGTCTCGCACTTTGGCGCGGTGGCGGGCTTTCTGGTTGAGTTCGGCAAATATCACGAAGTCTACTTTCTACCAATTCAAATCCTGATCCGGTGGCGCGACGAAAGCACAAGAAAAAGCCTGCCGTATCAGTTTTTCGCCGATCATCTGACGCCCGCGTCGCCGGGCAAGGGCTTCATCATTTTTGATTACCTGGCCGCCATCGAACAGCAAGAGCAACGATACGGCCGTAACTATTCGCAGTTCAGCCAAGTCTCTTTTGACGCCTATGCCAGGCGCGCGGCCCGCAAAGCCGCTGCGCAGTAATTGAAACTCGGTCTATCTCACAGCGGTTGAACAGACGCCATCGTTCGCCGCTACAAATTCCAGTTGTAATAGTTAGCCAATCAAGGAGGCCGCCATGCCAACTCGCTATTCCACGCAGATAGTTTTCAGCTTACTGACGCTACTCGTCGCAATCTCACTCACTGCTGAGGCCCAGACTAAACGCAAAACCTTCGTGCCCGGCCAGCGAGCCATCGTCGTTGAAGAACGGCTCTCAGCTTTGAGAACACAGGCCGATGTGAAAGCCTCGCTCGAACAACGATTGCGCCGAGGCCGCGCCGTGGGCATCCTGGGCGCAAAGCGAGGCAAAGACGGCCAGCAATTTCTGCGCGTCGCCGTTTCGCGCAACACGCGCGGCTGGCTGCTGGCCGAAGCCGTCGTCAAATCCGGCAACGCGGCAGACGCTGAACGGTTGTTGAAGCTGATTGAAGAAACGAACGATGATTTTACGAAAGCAAGACTGGCGCGGCTATGCGCCGATGAGTTCCGCACAACCAAACAATCGCCACGCTGTCTGCTGCTATTGGGAGAAGCCGCCGAACACGCAGCCGAACGGCTAACGCGCGATGCCAAACGCAGAGTCGGTGACGAAGAACCAGGCGTCGGATTAAGCAAGCGGGATTACTTTTTGAACTTCGCGGGATTGGATCGTTACAATCGCGCTGGCGTGACCTTCGATTATGACCAAGCGGCGGAACGGATTGTGTATGACGGCGAGGCGTATCGTGAATTGCTGCGTCGCTACCCGCGCAGTGAGGAGGCAAAACAAGTGCGGTCACGGATGGAGAAGACAACAGCAAAATAATGAGAGGCGGAAAACCTCGACTCTACTCGACTCTATTAGCAATACTTTTCTTACTGCTGCACTTGAGCAAGTAGCGACCCGACAACTCTCTTCGTCTTTTCAGAGGACAAGATATTTTTGAGTTGGCTGATGAAATCCTGTTCATTGGCAGCTTTTGAGAAAGGGCCAGGCCCGCTGCCGAAGTAAATATCCAAAGGGTAAAGCTCGGCACCATGATTAACGCTGAACAAGCGATAACGATAGTGATCCATTGCCGGCACGACAAGATAGAACTGAAGCATGATCGTGCCATCATGGTGAGTACTGGTCGTGACCTCTGCCTCGACAAGGTTTTTGGTTTTTTGTCCGAGTAAAGCAGCTTGTTCACGTAGAATTCCAACTGGCGCCAGCACGTCAATTATTGCCAGATTAGCAGGCCAAAAATCACGGACTTGTGTTTCCATCACTATCTCCTTTCACAATTCGAGTGAAAACAGAATTGGTAAATGATCTGAAGCGACCGTTGTATTGGGTAACCCCTTCCCGGAGAGAAAGGACTCATTTCCGTCACTCGTTAAAACCCTGAGTTCTTCGTCGCGGAAGAGGTCTATCAAATCAGGGCGCAGCAAAACCTGATCGAACATATGCCAATATAAAGTTGCGTATCCTGATTTGGCAAAGTAATAAGTTCCAGGCGGGCCTTCCGTGCGATCTCCGAAGTGTCCCCACATTGGGTTGTAAAAGAATGAGTACTGACGGTTTGACATTGAGCGCGTTTTGCGGCGAGCAATCTGTTTTGTCATTGTTGCGTTCAACGCGGCAGCGGCAAAGACGCCTTCTTCAAAAGGATTCATGTTCAAATCGCCAAATAGAATGGTTCTGCTATGCCCGGCGCGCTTTTCTTCTTCCTCAATGCTTGCTGCTAGCTTTTTGCATTCCTCAATTTGATCGAACGGAGACGCATAAAGTTTGCTGATGAGGTGAACAGCCACTAACAATATTTCCGCCCGCTCCGGCAACATCAAGCGTTGAATCGTCCAATGATCTGTTTCAAAGACCGGTTTGAAGAAATTGCGAGAGAAGCGACTGCAAATGACGATCCCTTCGCAATTACTGAGAGGGATGTGATATTGGCTAGACCCTTGATTGAGTGTACGAAGTAACGTTTCAGGCAAAATGCGATTCTCGGCCAGAACCAGCACGTCAATTTTATGCTTCACCGCCAGATTGGCGACAATCTGTTCAATTGGTTTTCGATTGATGTTCCAAAACAGAAATTTGACCATCGCCAATCCTAAACGAAACTGTCTTATCTGGTTGCGCCAAGCGGGCGTGGCCCGTGGTTTCTCAAGAGGTAATCCACTAACGCGTCTTTCTCCGCATCGCTGACTTTCGCGCCCCAGCGAACCATCTTGTCCACTTCGCGTGTCCAGCCCGGTTTGCCCAGACGTTGCTGTTCGACCAAATCTACTTCGTGGCAAAGCAAACATTTGGCATCGAAGATTTGCTTGCCGCGTTCAACATTCGCTGTTGCCACAGTCGCAGAGGCTTTGCGCGGGCCGAAGTGCGCCGAGAAGTAATCAATCAAAATTGCCTTTTCGGCGTCGGTTGCTTTTGCTCCCCAGCGCATCATCTTTTCAACTTCGCGTGTCCAGCCTGGTTTTGACAATCGCTGCGCAGCGATCAGATCGGCCTCGTGACAGAGCAGACATTTGTCTCGAGCCAGTTCGACGCCTTTGCCTTCGGGCAAATCCTGCCTGCCAGCGCGCGCCGCCGATGGCCAGAGCCAGGCAATTCCAGTGATCAACGCCAATGCGCACGCGATCTTCACCGCTCTTGAATGGGCATTTGAATTAGGCTTCGACATTGACCCTCACTTTATCAATCACGTTCCATAAGTAGCCGGACGGATTCCACTGAGGCGCGACGGGCTGCACTTTGCCTTTGTCGTCCGTGGCACGAGCCATCAGCAAATACGAACCGGGTTGCGTGATCTTGAATTCGTATTCGAACGATTGCCAGGCATAGCGTTCGCGCTCTTTGCCCAGCTTGGCGGGTGTCCACGTGCTGCCGTTATCCATCGAAACGTCCACTTTGGTAATGAACGATTCGCCCGCCCACGCAAAGCCCGACACGCGAACCGGGCCGGGTTTGAAGCTTGCGCCTTCCGCTGGCGCATTGATGAATGACTTCACTACCAGACCCGTCAGCGGAACCATGTTTTCCGGCGGCACCGCCGCGCCGGGCGCAACGGGCTTGTTGGGATAGCGGTAAGCCGTTTTGACAAAAAATCCCTCGTGCTCTTTATCAATCACCTGAATGCTGTTCAGCCATTTGACGGAGTACGCGCCCTCCCATCCCGGAACGACCAGGCGCAGCGGGAAGCCGTGCAGCACGGGGATCGGCTCGTTGTTCATTTCGTAGGCCATGATCGTGTCGGCGTGCAGGGCTTTGGCCATCGGCACGTTGCGAATGAATTTGGGTTGCGTGCCAACCGGTTTCTCCGTGCCGTTGACCGCAACGTATTTGCCGGCAGGCTTGACTCCGACCTTCTTCAGCACATCGCTCAATCGTGCGCCGGTAAAGCGCGCCGTGCCGACCGCGCCCTTTTCCCACTGAATGCCCGGCACCGGCGGATCGTAGAACGCGCGCCCATTGCCCGCGCATTCCAACGTCACGGTGACGGTTGCCTTCGGCATCTTTTTCAGTTCATCAAGTGTGATCGTCATCGGGCGCTCGACTTCGCCGCCGACTTCAACCTTCCATTCTTTGCCAGCCTGCGCGTCAATGCGCGCGGCGTTGGTGTGATGGCGGACGTAAAATAAATCGTTCGGCGTGATCCAGGTGTTCAGCAAACCGACCGGCGTTTCCAAATCTTCGGGACGCAAACTGCGCACGATCAATTTCTCTTTGCCTTTGATCGTGCCCTGCGCAAAGGCGGTGGCCAGTTCGTTCGGCAGTAACTGGCTTAGTCCGATGGCAGCGCCCGTTCGTGCGGCGCTGACCAGAAGCTGACGCCGGGTCAGGCGCGAGTTTCGGCTCTCGTTGTTGTTCATTTCTTGACCTCTTGGTGCTTTGGGATTTTGTTGAATACGTGTGATGAATGCGAAAACGCCCGGCGATTCTAAGCGCCGGGCGTTCGGGCGGTCAACGCAACCATGATTCGGACAATTATTGTTCAGCCTTACTTCGCCAGATAGCTGCGGTGCAGCCAAGCGCCGCTGCGATTGCGATCGCGCGTTTCAAACAGCAGATTCTTCTCCGATTCGCGCTTGACCATGCGGGTACGAGGCCGCAGGTTTTTGGTTTCGGGCTTGCCGGTTTCAGCGTTGCGCAAAAAAGCTTTGGCTGCGTCCGCCGCCAGCGTGTCTGGCTTCGCGTTTTGATCGAATTCGGCGAAGGCTTCGACGGCGCTGGCTTCCAGCAGCTTCGGCCACAGCTTTTTGAAGAGCGCCTGCGACGCGTAAACGTCGGCGCTGTTGAATTGGCCGTTGATGGCGAACACATAGCCAATCACGTTTTTCTTTCCGGCCAGGATCGAAGCCAGCGCCTTGACGTAATCATTCGTCGAGTCCTTGACGTTCTTGTTTTCCAGCGTCAGTTGCAGGCTGGTCGGCGAAACGCGTGAAGTGACTGATGACAAGCCTAATTGTTCAGCAAGTGTCGCGCCGCTGTTGCTACTGTTGAGCACACCCGCGCTGACCCGAACTTGATTCGTAGCCGCATTGGGAACTTGCGCTGGCGGCGCTGCTGGCAGGCCGGGGCTGGCAGAAGCTAAATCTCCTCCGCCGACATGTAAGGCCGAACCCGCGCCGTGATCATTACCGCCCCCCCCCCCCATCGCCCGCCCGCCCGGCACACCTTTGGCGACGGCATAGTTCTTGGCCAGCTTGTTCTGCGCCACGCTCACATTCTCCCAAACTTCATCTTGTGAGCGAGAATTGCGCGCGGCCAGCTTCAGCCCTTTCGACGCCAGCGTGTTGTTCGACGAATTGAAGGCCGACTTAGCTTCTCCGCCGCGCTGGCTCCAGCGACCGTTTTCGACGCAGAAGGCGTCAATCGGAATCCGGCCCGAATTCGGCGGCAGAATCATGTCCAACGCCAGCACGCGATCCTGCTGGCCGCCTTTGACGATGTCGCCTGCCTGGACGAAGACCTCTTCCTGCGAACGGTTCCGGATGGTCAGTTGATTGACGCTGCCCGTTTCGCGCACGACGACCTTCCTCTGCTTCATCGCCTCCTGCAAGGTCAGCGGCGGTTTGCCCGGCGTCTGGTCTTTGCCGTGGATCAAAAAGATCGTCAGGTTCTTGTGCGAATAGGGGCCGCTCAAGGTGTAAGCAGCAGCCTTGGCCTCAGGCGCTGTGGCAGCATTCGATTGCTGATGGGCTGGCGTGGTCGTTCCAATCACCGCCGCCAGCAGAAACACCGCGATTACCAAAGTTCTTCTTTTCATTTGTTACCTCCGTTGTTGAAAAGCTGTTGGTCATTTGGCGACGAACCGTGTGGGCGCAATCACGGTTCGCGCTTCGGGGTTGTAGTAGTCGTAGAGCACCGATGGCGCGCTTTGCGCCCGGATGCCGTACCGCAATTTGAATTTGAAGGAAAAGCGAGTGCCGCCTGCGCGCGGCCACAAATAAACGATGACGCGATCCGGCAGCACGTCGTATTGGCTCAACTCCCAGCCGGAGTCTTTCATCGCCGCTTCCAGCGAAGCGCGATCAACATCCGCGCCCGGCGGCAAACCAATCTCCGCCAGCATCATTCCGAATTGGCCGTAGCCACTGTGGCCGATGCGCTCGGCAACAACACTGCAAGTCACTTCATCACCGATCTTCGCCTGCGGTTTGTCGTAGCCGACGGCCAATCGCAATGCCCTCGATTTTCCAGGCTCAATCTTTTCGCGTTCTTCTGCTGCGCCTGCCTTCCACGCGGCGTAATGCGTTTCGACAATCTGCGCCGTCGCCAACGTCACACTGCCCGCGCGCCGAATGTCTATTCGGTTGTCGCCCGCGACCAGAGACTGAGAAAGATCAATCGTGACGGGGGCGCTCAACCGATTGCCCGGCGGCATCGCCACGGCGTTCAGGCGTTTGCCATTGATGAAAATGTCAGCCTCTCCGCCCGCGCTTTCTTTCACCTTCTCGGCTTCGTACAAACTCGTCAACGCATCGAGCACGTTGATTGTCGCCTGCGTTGACAGCCAGACGCCGTAGCGATCCTTGTTGCGCAGCAGAAAGAGCAGCCCGCGATCAACCAGTTCATCTCTCTCGCCGTCGCCCTGTCTTCTCATCTCACCGTCCCGTTGCAGCGCCTTCACCACCAGTGCCGTCGTTTCGATTCGGCCCGCCAATCCCCAACCGTAAAACGGAGTGTTTGACTCCAAATGCCAGTACGCGGTTCCGGCTTCGTCGCGCGCGAGGCAGCGCAGTTTGTTAATGGCCTTGGCTGTCTCTTCGCGCTCGCCCGCGTCCATCAGCGCCAACGCGTAAGAAGCGATCAAATACGGTTTGTCGATCTCTTCGCTGCGCGCGGCCAAATACTTCAGCGCGCGTTGCAACGAGTCCGCAAGCTTCTGTTCCGGCTTCTCCATTCGTTTGCGCTCCGTCGCCAGCACGCGCGCGATGTAGGCCGTGGTCAGCGTCGCCTGATATTTATCGTTGCCGTAATAACGCGGCTGCCAACTGCCATCGCTTTGTTGCGCAGCGATGATCCAGTTGCGCGCTTTGGCCACTACGTCATCGTCAACGGCGATGAACTCGCGGGCGTCGCTCAGGAAGCGCACCGCGTATGCCGTCAGCGCCAAGTCAGCCTCGCCACGCCCCCAATATGTGAAACCGCCGCTCGTTGAGCGATAGCCGAGCAGGCGTTCGTACCCGGACTGCACGTAACGCAGAGCCTTGGCCCCCAGTGCCGCCGCCGATTCGTCCTGTTGTTTCAGATACCGCAGCGCCATCACGTTCGGATAAGTTGACGAGATGGTTTGTTCGCCGCAGCCGTAAGGCCGATGCAAAATGCCTTCGATGCCTTCCAACGCGTGCGCCATCAGGTTCGGATAAATCTTCAGTTCGGCGCGCACCGAACCTTTGATCGCGTCTGCGGGCACGGCGATGTTCAGCTTGCCGTCGTTCACAAAAACGCCGCTCGCGGTCTGCGCCAGTTCTTCGCCGTCGGGATGGACGCTGACCGGCTTTTCAATCGCATCACTTGCATCGCCGCCGATTGCCGTGACGCGCTGTTTGCCTTCTTTCACCGAGGCCGTGACGCGAAAGTCGAAAACTGCTTTGGCCGCGTCTCCGGCGGCGACGTTGGTTTGCTGCCGCGCCGCGCCAAGCAAGGTGAACCAATTTTCCGGCTTCATCTCCGTCGTCACTCTTTGCGATTTGTTCAGGTAGTTGCGCAGCACGACGGGCAGCGCAATCTCATCGCCTTCAGTCAGCACGCGCGGCGGATCGTGTTCGGCGAAGAAAGGTTGAAAAGCGAGGAATTCTTTTTCGGCAAAGCCGATTTGGCCATCCACCGTCGAACCAATCACTGTCATCTTCCAGGTAGTGATGTTGTCGGCGAGTTTGAATTTCAACTGCGCGCGGCCTTGTTTGTCGGTTTCAAGCTGCGGCTGCCAGACCAGCGTCTCTTGAAAGTGTTCGCGCAATCGCGGCGTCGAGGTTTCGGATTTGGTGGTGATTTGAACGCCTGGTTTCATCGCTGCCAGGTTCAAAGCATTTCTGCCATTGAGCGGCAGGTTGGTGATTTGTTTCGAGGTGATAGAGGCCGAAGCACTCTCGGTTTGAAGCTGTACAACACTGGCGCTGATTTCTACCGTTTCGGAAACACTGGCGACCTGTAGCGTCAGGTTCACGTTTGTAATTGTGGAAGAAAGCACTCTGATATCGGTCACGATCAATCGCATGAAGCCCGGCGAAGAACATTCCAGGCGGTACAGACCCGCGGGCAGATTGCGCAGCAAAAATTCGCCATTGTTATTGGTGCGCTGTTCAAAGCTTTGCTGCGTTCCAACGTTCGCCGCCTTGATTGTCGCGCCCGCAATCGCCGCCCCGTTCGCATCAATCACCGCGCCTTTGATCGCGCCCATCGCCGCCAATTGCGGCACACTGCCGGAGACTGGCTGCGGCTTCTGATCGAAGCTGCTCATCTCAGTCGCCAGCCGCGCGAATTCTGCTGTGGTGAAATCATCGCTGGTTCCTTCTTTGCCGTCCGCGCCGGCGCTGCGCAACGCGATGAGGTTGATTTGCTGCGTCACCGGTTTGATGTCGGTTTTGTTCAGCTTCGACAGGTCATCGTAGCTGATGACGACCTGGTCGCCGTAACGAAACCGCTGCGAAAAGACGGCGTAATAATTGTTGCCCCACGCATCGCGCAGGTCGTCGAATTCAATCTCGCCCGCTTTGAGCGCCGCGCGCAGTTCGGCCAGGTTTTCAGGGAAGCGGCTGCTCTTTTTGAAGTAATCGCTCAGGACCGCGTCCAGCCGCGTTCTGAAGGCTTGGAAGTAATCCACCTCAGCCGTCCAGACCGTGAAATCGTCCGATGAGCCGTAGGGCGAATCGAATTTGCCGTTCGCGCCGCTGCTGCGAACGGTCGCCTGCCAACGAGCGCCAACCACGCCAAGTTCCAGCCAGTAGACGTTTCCCCAACGATCGCGCAGCGCGTCGAAGTCCAGGCCGTCGCGTTTGAGTTCGTCTTTGAAGGTCGCAGCGTCGAGCGTCACGCGGCCTCCGCCTTCATTGAAGCGAAGCATCGTTTGCCGAATCCGCTGGCCCGTTTGTTTGAAGTAAGGCCATCGGGCCGTGGCGGCGGTGAAGTCATCCGCCGTGTCGAACTTCTTGTCCGCGCCCGCGCAGGTGACGTTGAAAAAATCCAGATCGCGCAGCGTCGTGAATTGCGCGCGATAGGCCACGCCCCAAGGATCGCGCAAATCAGCGAAGCGAATTTCGGCGTTGTTCAGAATGCCATCCAGCCCGGCGCGGTCGCGCGGGTAATCAGTGGTCTTCCGGAAACGCGCGTCCAGTGCAGCGAGCAAAGGTTTGAATTGCCGCTGGGTGAAATCAGCGAAGACGCGCTTCTGGTCTCGGTCGTAAGCGGAACTGGTTTCAACCAGTGGCCCTGCGCCCGCGTCGCGCAACAGGATTTCCGCCACCAATTGCATCTCATCCGAAATCGGCTGAGCCGGATCAAGTTTGCGCAGGTCGCGCACGCTCACGCCCGCCAGCCCACCGTAGCCTTGCAGGTAGTCGCGAATGAAATCGTAGTGACGGCCTCGCCCGCTGAAATCGCGATCAGCCAGCGCGCGCTCCTCCACCGCGCGGTCAACGACTGAAACGCCCAGCGCGCTTTCAACCGGACGGCCATTGGCATCGAGTACGCGGAAACTGGCGCGGGCTTCTTCGCCCGGACGATATTCGGCGGAGCCAAGCCGCACATCCAATTTCAATTCGCGGTCGCGCGGATAAAGCACGCCGCGCGATGCGCTGGCCAGGCGATCCCAACGGCTTTCGCCGGAACCATCGTCAGCCGAAACCGAGATTGTCAGTTGATCGTCGAACTCGCGTTGGTAAGGCAACACGACGAAAGCCTTGCCGCCGCGCAGCCGCACCATCTGCGAGCGCAACACCTCGAACTCGCACGAGACGTTGAGCACGGCGATGGCGTCGGGTTTGCTGGCCACGATGCGAACTTCAACCGGTTCTCCGGCGCGATAGATCGTTTTGTCCGTTTCGACCCGCAGCGCCAGTCGGTCGCGCAGCCCGACGCTCTCTGCGTGGTGGCCCGCAGTGCCTTTGCCGTCGCGCGCGATGAAATTCAACCGCAGGTTATTGCCGCGATCATCACGCTGGCGCAGTTGCAGACCGCTGATCTTCGCCAAACCCAGCTTGTTGGTCTTGACCTTGCGCAGTTGCTCGCCGGCGAGCGATTCACTTTCCCGCGCCGAATCCGTTTTTTCGATTACTTCGTTGATCGTGACTTCGCTGGCGGCGGGCGAGCCGTCTGCGTAGGAAGTCGAAACATAAAACTGCAGCGGCATCGTCTCCGGCTGGCCGTAATCCAGACCGATGACGTAAACATGAATCGCTTCGCGTGTCACGCGCAGATCGAATCGTTTCTGCTCAGTCCGCCCGGTCGTCGCGTCGGTGAAGTAAGCCGCATAGGTCAGGTCTTCAAACCGGCGATAACGGTCTTCGGAAAAACTGTTGTGCGCTTGAGCGAGGTCAATCCGCGCGATGAAGCGGCCTGACGCATCAATCTCACCTTCATATTTTTCGGCTTCCTCGGTCTCCCATTTCTGCTCGCGGTAATTCCAGTGACGATCTTTTTCGCGCACGACGCGAACGTGGCCTTTCGTCACGGGCTGGCCGAAAAGGTAATCGCCGCGAATCTCGACTTCGGCGTTTTGGCCCGGCAGGTAGTAATCGCGATCCGGTTTGGTTTTGACGGCGAAGTTCGGCAGGTCGTAGCGAGTAATCTTGACCGTGCTCGAAACCATCCCTTTGCCGAGCTTGTCGTCATCGAGTTCGATGTTGATGCTGTAATTGCCGAGCCGCGCATTGTCGGGAATCTGCCAATCAACGTTGGCCACGCCAACGCGCGAGGTTTTCAGATCGGCGCGGAATTGGGTTGTGCCTTCGGGGTCTTCGATCTTCAGTTCAAGGCCGGCATCGGGAATTGCGCGGTTTGAAAAGCTCATCGCCAGCGCGCGAATGTGCAACGTCTGCGCTGGTTGATAGAGCGGTTTGTCGGTGGTCAGCAGGATTCGCGACAGCCCGAGATGATCGTCGCGTAGATCAATCTCGGCTTTCTGTTTGAAGTCGCCGCGCGTGGCTTTGATTTCCAGCTTGCCGTCTTCGGCGATTAGATCGCGCGGTAGATTGAAATCGAGCGCGAGATAACCGTGACTGTTCGCAATGCCGCCTGCTTTGAACGAATCCTTGCGATCGTTGTCGAATTTCAGATGGGCTGCAATGTTCACGCCACTGACCGGACGGCCTGTGATTGGGTGCAAGGCGCGAACGTGAGCGCGATAAAGCTTGCCCGCAAAGGGGAATTCCGAAGCCGTCACGTTCAACTCGAAAATGTCGGGCGTGATTTCAGAAAGCGAGATGACGCCGGCGACGGGCGTGAATGATTTGCCGGAAGGCAGATCGGGCGAGATGCGATAGCGCAGCCGATGCCACAGGGTTTCGTCTTCGTGCTTCGATTCAATCAGCAACGGCAGCGGGATGGTGATTTTGCCAGCGCCGGGCGCGATGGTTTCAATTCGCTCCGCGCGGTTGCGAACGGCGTCCTGCGGGTCAAGCCATTCCAGTTCGATGCGCGCACGAAGCGGATTCGCGGTCTGGTTCTCCACGGCCAGCGCGACTTCAGTCTTGCCTTCGCGCAGCAAAACCCGCGTCGCGGCTTCATTGACGCGCAAGGGTGAATTGACCGCCGACGATTTCGAGATGACCAGCAGGGCAGCGGACAGGCAGAGCAGCAGCAGAACAGCCGGTTGAAAACGCATACAGGTATCCTCTAGTTGGGCAGTTGGCTCTCGGACGGCCAACATCATTCATTGATCTTGATTTTGGTTGCGACCCCAGCTCGGCTGAATTGAAGAGCGGCAAACCGCTGTTACTGTGCGCTGATTGTTTTGATCTTTGCGGCTTGCGGCTGATGAACGAGGGCAGCGTTGGCTGCTTGCAGATTTATAACCCTTTTTCTTCTTTGCTGGCGGCGGCGATGCGGCGACGCTCCTGATACTTGGCCCGCAGCAACAGCGTGAACGCCATCTCCGAATTGACGGACCGCAATGCCAGCCGCGTTTCGGCAATCAACATCATGCATCCGTAAAACAGGAAGAGCGTGCCGATGATCCCCAGCAGGTTCGGTATCCAGGCATCCCGCTTTAACAGGCGGCCAGACCGACTGCCACCGTCGCGGCCACAAACAGACTGAGCGACAGATAAAAGGTAGTCAGCGCCCGCTGAATCAAACTGCTGCGGCGCGTGTGATGGCCAGTTGGCGCTCGACTTCGGCCAGCCGCTCTTCGGGGAAGTCAATGACTTCATCTTTTGACAGGTCTTCAATCGTGCGGCTTAGGTCGCGGACGCGATCAATGATGCGCGCCAGACGATTCGAGGTTGAAAAAACCAATGTCCCACAGGCCGAAATCAGCACCGCCGGCGTGATCATTGCGCTGAGGATGTTCAGCGCATTTAGTGCTCGCGTAAATTCTTCCCTCGGTCAAACTATCCCTGTTGATTTATCCGCTCTGCCAATTTGAAATCCTTCTCCGTCAATCCGCTCTGGCTATGCGTTGTCACGCTCAGCCGGACGTTGTTCCAGCCGTGAATCAGGATGTCGGGATGGTGATCCATTGCTTCGGCTTCATCAGCGACGCGATTGACGAATGCCATTGCGGATTTGAAATTCTCGAATTTGAAATGGCGGACAAGTTCGTTGCCTTCCAGGTTCCATCCGCCGGTCTGCGGCAAACGTTCTTTGATTTGCTCTTCACTAAGTTTCATCGGCTTCCTCGCGGTTCCTTATTGCCTGTGGTTTAACCAAGTGAGCAATGCTTGCACACGATTATCGGCTTGCGCAACGGGGGTGCCGTGTATAGACTTCGGCATCAATTAAGGACTTTAATTTACTGACACGGATTCACGAAAGCACCGCCATTACCTCCCTGAACCACGCTTTGAAAAACCGCCGTTTTGAGGAGAAATTCCGACCGTATGACGACTGAAACTATGCTCGAAAGCTCTCTTACGCTTGATTCCAAAACCCTCGTTCAGGCCTATCGCACGATGTATGCGTCGCGCCGCATTGACGACAAAGAAATTCAACTGAAGCGGCAAAACCTGACCTACTTTCAGATCAGTGGAGCGGGCCACGAAGCCGTGTTGGTGGCCGCCGCGTTGCTGCTGCGTCCGGGCTACGATTGGTTCTATGCCTATTACCGTGACCGTGCGCTTGCCCTGCATTTGGGCATCACGCCTTACGACCAATTTCTCAACTCCGTGGCCGCCAAAGACGATCCGATCTCTGGCGCACGCCAGATGCCATCGCATTGGAGTGCGCCCGCACTGAACATCGTCTCTCGTTCATCGTGCACCGGCATGCAATTCTTGCAAGCCGTTGGCGGGGCCGAAGCCGGGTATCGTTATTCGCTGATCAAAGAGATTGCCGACCGCGCCGATCACTTCAAAGCGGACGAAGTCGTTTACGTCTCTGCCGGGGACGGCACAACCAGCGAAGGCGAATTCTGGGAATCGCTTAACACGGCCTGCAATCTGAAATTGCCGCTGCTGTATTTGATCGAAGACAACGGCTACGCCATCTCAACTCCAGTCGAAGTGCAGACTGCAGGCGGCAGCGTTTCGCGTTTGCTGACGGGCTTCCCCGATTTGTATATCGCCGAATGCGACGGCACGGATTTGTTTGAGAGTTACGATACGCTGAAAGGCGCGATTGAACACTGTCGCAAACGCCGCGGCCCGGCGCTGGTTCACGCGCACGTCATTCGCCCTTATTCGCATTCGCTGTCGGACGATGAAGCGCAGTATCGCCCCCAAGAAGAGCGCGAGATGGACGCCGCGCGCGATCCGATCAATAAGCTCGGAAAATTCCTGATGCGCGAAGGACTGCTGGCGCAGAGTGAGTTGCAGAAACTTCGCGATGAAGTGGATGCGGAAATCAATGACGCTGCTGATCGAGCGTTGCTTGTCCCGCAGCCGTCGAAAGACTCTGCCTTGCAGTACATCTATTCGCCCGACGTTGACCCGACTTCAAGCGAGTTCGACACCGAAGCCCAAGCCGAATTGACCGGCAATGAAGGCACGATGGTAGATTTGATCAATCGCTGCTTGCACGAAGAGATGGAGCACAATTCACGCGTTATTGTGTTTGGCGAAGACGTAGCCGATGCCAGCCGCGCCGAATCTTTGAGCCAGGTGAAGGGCAAAGGCGGCGTCTTCAAAGTCACTGCCAATTTGCAGCGTAGCTTTGGCAGCGACCGCGTGTTCAACACGCCGCTGGCCGAAGCCAACATCGTGGGCCGCGCAATGGGCATGTCCGAACGCGGGTTGAAACCAGTGGCCGAGATTCAATTCTTCGATTACATCTGGCCGGCATTTATGCAGATGCGCGATGAAATCGCGGTGCTGCGCTGGCGGTCGAACAACACTTGGAAATGCCCAATGGTCGTGCGAGTGCCCATTGGCGGTTACTTGAAAGGCGGCGCTCTTTATCACAGCCAATCCGGCGTTTCGACCTTCACCCAGATTCCCGGCTGGCGCGTGGTCATGCCAGCGACTGCCCTGGATGCCAGCGGTCTGCTGCGCACGGCGATCCGGTCGGATGATCCCGTGCTGTTTCTGGAACATAAACATCTCTATCGCCAGACATACAACAAGAGCCAATATCCTGGACGCGACTTTATGATTCCGTTCGGCAAAGCCAAAGTCGTTCGCGAAGGCGATGATCTGACCATCATTACCTACGGCGCGCTGGTGCAGCGTTCGCTGGTCGCGGCCAAGCAAGCAGCGGCGGCAGGCATTGATGTGGAAGTGATTGACCTGCGTTCTTTGAACCCCTACGACTGGGCAGCAATCGAACGCAGCGTCAAAAAGACCAACCGCGTGATCGTCGCGCACGAAGATTCTCTGTCGTGGGGATATGGCGCGGAGATCGTCGCGCGCATTGCCAGTGATTTGTTTGATTACCTGGATGCGCCGGTGCGGCGTGTCGCGGCGTTGGACTGCTTCGTCGCTTATGCGCCGGATGTCGAAGATGCCATCCTGCCGCAGATTGATGACGTGCTGAAGGCGATCAATGAAATTGCCGCTTACTGATTCGATGCGCGAGTATTTGCGATGTCAGAAATTGTCACATGAAAACCGGGGTGGAAAATGGAGGAACACTGGCCGGCGTTTTCGTCGGGAAACAAAAAGGCGCAGGCAAGTCCGAAATGGCCTCTGCTGAGCTAATCTCCGATCACGGCTTACGGGGCGATCACCACGCAGGCCGTGATCCACTCCGCCAGGTCAGTCTGTTCGCTCTTGAGACCTTGAATCAACTTCTTGCTGAAGGCTTCATCGTGACTGCCTCCCAACTCAGCGCCAACCTCTTCACTCAAAACGTCAAACTGAACTCGCTCAAACCTGGTACCCGGATTCGTATTGGCCAAACGCTGCTGGAAATTGTCGAAGCCAGAAAGCCCTGCCGCGTCATTACGCGAATAGATCAACGCCTGCCCAAGCGCCTTTACGGCCAATGCGGCCAGCTCGCGCGCATTCTTCAAGGTGGTTCAGTTCATCGTGGTGATGAAATCGAAATTTTGACGGATGAGCGGCAGATGAGCCTGGAATTTCCGCAGGCTGAATAACAATAAAATCGCCCGCTTATTATCCGGAAACTTTCTCCTTACGCCTCGCGCGTTGACAGCCGCACGCAGCCAGCTACCATGCTGGCCTGTCCGCCAATTGCGGCAGATCCTTTTATCACTTTTACCGGGACATCTTTTTTATTTACGAACACCTATGGCTCTCTCTTCTGCTCTCTTTTTTCAACCTCCTTCGCCCGAACAGACAAGGATCATGCTTGATCCGATCCTGCGGCATGGGCGCGACAACATCAGCTACATCAGTTCGTTTGATGGCTTTGATTGGACGATCGTCATTCTCTATTTCACGATCCTGACGCTGCTGGCGATTTTGGGCGTTTATCGCGTGCGGATGGTCTATCAATTCTGGCGCTACAGAAACGTCAAACCACATCCGAAACGTATCTTCACTGAAGACGAATTGCCGCGCATTACGGTTCAGCTCCCCTTGTTCAATGAGCTTTACGTTGTCGAACGATTGGTTGAATCTGTCGTCAAGCTGGATTACCCGCGGCACCTGCTGGAAATTCAAGTACTGGACGATTCGACCGACGAAACCGTTGGCATCGCTTCAGCAGTCGTCGAACGATTCAAACAGCAGGGATTTGACATCAGCTATATCCATCGCAGCGACCGCACAGGCTACAAAGCTGGCGCGCTGGAAAACGGCATGAAAGTGGCGAAGGGTGAATTGATGGCTATCTTCGACGCCGACTTTACGCCGAAGCCAGACACTCTGCGCAAAATGGTGAATTATTTCAGCGACGAAAAGACAGGCATGGTGCAGATGCGTTGGGGACATATCAACGCGAATTTTTCATTGCTCACTCGCATTCAGGAAGTCCTGCTGGACGGCCACTTCGTCGTCGAACAGACTTCGCGCAACCGCACCGGCGCGTTCTTCAACTTCAACGGCACTGCAGGCATGTGGCGGCGCGAAGCGATTGAATACAGCGGCGGCTGGCAGCACGACACCCTGACGGAAGACACAGACCTGAGCTTCCGCGCGCAATTGATGGGCTGGAAGTTCGTTTATCTGTTGGATGAAGAAGTCCCTGCGGAATTGCCCATCGAAATGAACGCCTTCAAAGCGCAGCAGCGCCGATGGGCAAAAGGCCTGGTGCAGGTCGGCCTGAAGCTGATGCCGCGCATCTGGCATCACCCGCAATTATCAATCCGGCAAAAGGTCGAGTTATTCTTCCGTTTGTTCGGCAACTGCGCGGCGATGCTGATGATTGTGCTGAGCATCCTGCACATTCCAGTGCTGATCGTTCGCTTCAATCAGGGCATGTTTCATATGCTGCTGTTCGATACGCCGCTGATGATCTTTGCGACGTTTTCGGTCGTCAGCTTTTACGGCACGGCGATTCTGTACCGCTATCCAAATCAGAAGTGGCGGCTGTGGCTGATCCCGATGGCGATGGCAATGGGAATCGGGCTGGTCTTTTCGAATGCGCGCGCCGTGCTGGAAGCCTTATTCGGCGTTCAATCCAGCTTTGTGCGGACGCCGAAATACAACGTCGAATCCGGCAACGACAACTGGCTGAAAGCGGCCAAGAAGTATAAACGCAAAGGCGGCTTGCTGCCGTTTATCGAACTGGCCTTCGCGCTCTACTTTGTCGGCGCGGTCTATTACGCAATTCGCTCGAACATTTACGCGACGATTCCGTTCTTACTCATCTTCCTGCTCGGTTACGGTTATATGGCAATGATGTCGCTGTTCCAGGGACGCGTGAGAAGACTGCTCAATGCGTTGCGGCGCTGATCGCTTTAAGGAGTCGTTCATGTCGCGGGCGACTCCCGGAAACAATGAAAACGTAGGACAGGCTTTAGCCTGTCCACAGTGCCGACAGGCTAAAGCCTGTCCTACGTTTTCGGAGGAGTATTGCTGATGTTTTGTCCGAAGTGCGGATCCAACCAAAGTGAAGGCAAAAAATTCTGCACCGTGTGCGGTACGAACTTGCTGATAGTGTCGCAGGCGCTGACCGGACAATTGCAGCAACCGCCGATGCAGTATGCCCCCCCAGCGATCAGCCCTCAGGAAATCGAACGGCAACAGGAAATGAAGCAGGGAATTACGATGACTGTCCTTGGCGGAGGCTACATCGTTTATAAACTCATTAGCTTCATCTTCTCTTTCCCTTTTTATGGCTGGCGTTCCCCTTTCGGCTTTCTCAGCTTCGTCGCTTTCATCATCTTCGCTGTGGGTATTTCAAAAGTAGTTGGTTCACGCGTAACGGGCGCACATCCGGCGACGGTGATTCCAGCGAATACCCCGCCCGCGACTTTAACTTCATCGAGGGCGGCTCAGCCACAGCCGGTATTTTCAGTGGCTTCGACTTCGGAAACGGTCACGCCTCATACCAGCGAGATGATGCCAAACCGGCGGCCAGCAAACAGCGTGACGGAAGACGATACAAAACATCTGGCCCATTGATTCAACAACTTTATCGTTTTGGGAGAAGATTATGTTTTGCCCAAGTTGTGGTAACGAGACACGCGAACCGCTGAAGTTCTGCAAACAATGCGGCGTCAACCTGCGTCGCATACAAGGCGTGATGGGCAAGGGGGGGGCGGGAGCCATTGTCAATTCGCTGGTAAATTGGGATCAGGCGGCGCTGGAAGAATATCAGGAAGAGCGCGACCGTAAGAAAAAGAAGACGCCGGAAGAGAAGCGGCTCAACGAAATCAAAGGCGGCGTGATTACTGCATCAATCGGCTTAGCCCTGATGATCTTCTTCAGCTTTCTCTTCGAAGCAATTGCCAACACGATGGGGGCGAATCCTGCGGCGAATATCTTGCGCAGTCTGTGGGCTGTGGGGTTGGTGCCGATTCTGATCGGACTTGGCCTTGTCTTCAACGGCTTGGTGGTAGGCAAAAAGATCGTTGAATTAAAACGGCGGGAGGAGAGATTAGATCCGCAGCCTTTGTTTTCAGGCGTTCCCAGCACCTCGCCTGTTCCACAATTGCCCGAAGCAATTCAATCGCCAATCGCTGATTACAGCATTACCGAACCAACCACGACGAAGCTTCGCGAACCGGTTCCGGTATCTTTACCCCGCGATACAAACTAACAGCAATCAAACATAGAAAGCTTAACCCATAAAATTGGGAGGACACTGTAGATGTTTTGCACTCGTTGCGGCGCCCAAAACTCTGATGATGCGGCTTCTTGCCAAAGCTGTTCGTCTCCACTCACCAAACCGGTGACATCTTCTCGTTCACAAGAAGCTTCTCCCCCTACATCGCCATACGCTTATCCAAGCAGCAGCCAACCGTCGCCATCCACTCCGTCATCAACTCAGTTGCCTTATCCGGGTTACCAAGGGCATCCGGTTTATCAAAGTGGTTATGCCAATCAACCGGCAAGCCAACAAGCCGGCGCCAGTGGTCGCGCCATCGCGTCATTGGTCTTAAGCATTCTGGGATTGGTCGCTTGCACATTCTTCACCAGCATTCCCGGAATGATCCTGGGCAAGATGGAAATGAACGCAATCAACGAAGGGAAAGCGCCACGGGCAGGTGAAGCGATTGCGAAAATCGGTTTTTATATGGGAATTGCGGCAACTGCACTCTACGGCTTGGGCGCTCTCGTTTTCATCGTGCTGTTTTTCATTGGGCTGGCGAATGCTCATTGAACAATCATCACGACAAGACGAATCGCTTGAGCTTCGACCAGGAAGGGAATTCACCCATCTTGCCTGACGTGAGCAATCGCTTCCGCAACGATCAAATCCTCTATTCGGGTTTGATCGCTCTCGCCACGATGACACTGGCACTTGCCAGATTTTTGCATCCGTCGGCGAAAGGTTACGGCACCCATCAACAACTCGGCCTGCCAGCCTGCGCCTTCTTGACACTGACCGGAATTCCCTGCCCAAGCTGTGGATTGACGACCAGCTTTGCGCACGCAGCGCGGCTACATTTTTACCAAGCCTTCCTGACACAGCCCTTCGGCCTCATCGCCTTCTGTCTGACTGTTGCAAGCCTGCCAGTCTTCGCCTTTCTGATTCGCCGGCGAATTTCCTGGCAAGAGGCCATCCTGTCGCGTGGCGTTCACACACTGTTTTATCTGCTGTTGATCCTCTACCTAGTAAGCTGGCTCTACAAAATCGTCATGGTCAGGATGCAAGGAATCGGCAGCTAGTAAGTTCTCCCGCCTTCTTCTACAATCCGCATCCGCTGCTTCCGCAATCAAATCAGTTTTGGAGACCTAAACCCATGAAAACGGCTGTCACGCTGTTTATGTTTTTGTTACTCACACCAATTCAAGTTATGCCACGTACACAAGACAACCAACCAAAGTCGCGCGCCGAATTGAGCAATTACGAAGAGACCAGCCGCTACGAAGACGTCATGAAATTCATCGCGGCTTTGCAGAAACAGACCGACAAGCTGCGCGTCGAAAGCTTCGGCAAAAGCGGAGAAGGCAGAGAGTTGCCGCTGATGATTTTCGCCGATCCGCCAATCTCACAACCGCGCGAAGCTCGTGATTCTGGCAAGCCCATCATTTTTATTCAGGCCAATATTCACGCCGGCGAAGTCGAAGGCAAAGAGGCGATGCTTCACTTGTCGCGACGAATAGCGAATGGCGACTTGAAAGTGCTATTAGCAAAATTGATCGTTCTGATTGCTCCCATTTATAATGCTGATGGTAACGAAAAATTCAGCCTGAACAACCGCACCGCGCAGAATGGCCCAATTGGCGGCGTAGGCACCCGTGAAAATGGCAAAGGTATGGACCTGAACCGCGATTACATGAAGCTTGAATCGCCTGAAGCCAACGCGCTGGTTAATCTGTTCAATCGCTGGGATCCGCATTTGACGGTTGATCTGCATACGACCAACGGTTCATATCACGGCTATCATTTGACCTATGCGCCGACGCTGAACCCTAACGCTGATGTCCGCCTGATTGCATTTGAGCGAAACAAGATGCTGCCTGCCATTACCAGAACTTTACTGAAGACCCATAAGTTTCGCACTTACCACTACGGCAATTTTGCGACGAAGGAGCGGATGAACCGCGAACTTGATACGTTTGAAATGCAACGGTCTGGCCGGGAAGCTCAGCCTGCTGACAAGCCCGAAACTAAACTCTGGCGCACGTTCGATCACCGCCCACGCTTCGGCAACAACTATTGCGGCTTGCGTAATCGTCTGACGATTCTTTCAGAAGCTTATAGCTATCTCGATTTCAAAGGCCGCATCGCCGTTACTGAAGCTTTCGTCGAAGAGATTTTCAAATACTCGGCGCTGCATGCCGAAGAAATCACCGCCTTGATTAAGCGCGTAGATGAAGACGCAGTGAAAGGGAAGACCGCGCAACAAGGCGTCGCATTCGAGATCAAAGCGTTGGACAAGTCCATTGACATCCTGGTCGGCGAAGTCGAGAAGATCAAGAATCCGCGTTCTGGCAAGATGATGACGGCGATGATTGAAAACAAGTTTACGCCAACTTCGATGCCTGACTATGGCTTGTTCGCAGTAACCAAGAGCACAGCCGTTCCACGCGCTTATCTATTCCGCAATGAAGAAGGCCTGAAGACCGTGCTTGCTAAATTGCAAGCGCACGGCATCGCCATTGAAGAACTGACCGAACCGCTAACGACGGAAGTGGAAAGCTACGTGATTGACGAGGTGAAGAAAGCCGCGCGCGCTTTCCAAGGTCACGCCGAAGTTAAACTGAAAGGTCATACGCAAAAAGAGACGATCCAATTTCCTGACGGCTCATTCCTCATTCGCGCCACGCAGCCAATGTCGTCTTTGATTTTTTATTTGCTCGAAGCCGAAAGCGATGATGGTTTTGTAAACTGGAATTTCCTGGATGCTTACCTGGAAAAAGGGAAGACCTACCCAATCTATAAAATCATCGGAGAAATAAAAGCAGCGAGTCATTTGCGCTAAAAGATAAACGATGGCCAATAGACTGCTCATTAAAGACGCCACAATTGTTACGCTTGACCCCGAGAATCGAATTTTCATCGGCAGCGTGGCGGTCGAACACGGGCGCATTACAGCCATCCTGCCTGGTCCAACAGATTACTCTGACATCAAGTTTGATGAAGTCATTGACGGGCGCGGACGCGTCTTGATGCCAGGCTTCGTGCAGACTCACATTCACCTTTGCCAAACTCTTTTTCGCGGTGCGGCTGATGATCTGGCGCTGATTGATTGGCTGAAACAACGCGTCTGGCCGATGGAGGCAGCGCATACGCCCGAATCACTTTATGCTTCGGCGAGGCTTGGCATTGCTGAATTGATCAAAGGCGGCACGACTTGCGCGCTGACAATGGAGACAGTCAATCACACCGAAGCCGTCTTTCGCGCAGTCGAAGAGTCCGGCTTTCGCGCCACTGTCGGCAAATGCATGATGGATGCAGGCGAAGGCGTGCCCGCCGCCTTGAGCGAGGAGACCGAAGCTTCTATCGCGGAATCAGTTCGGCTCTTGAAAGAATGGCACGGGCGCGCTGATGGCCGAATTCGTTATTGCTTCGCTCCGCGCTTTGCGGTCAGTTGCTCTCGTGGTTTACTCGAAAAGGTGGCTAAGCTTTCGCGTGAATATGGAGTAATTGTCCATACGCATGCATCAGAAAATCGCGATGAAATTGCATTGGTTGAAAGGGCAACAGGCAAGCGAAATATCGAATACTTGCGGGATGTCGGGCTAGCTGCGCCGCACGTTGTCCTTGCACACTGCATCTGGCTTGATGAAACAGAGATGGACATTCTTTCTGCAACGGGGACACATGTATCTCATTGCCCTTCTTCGAATCTGAAACTGGGATCAGGAATTGCGCGAATCCCGGAGATGATTGATCGAAACATCTCTGTTTCTCTGGGTGCAGATGGTGCTCCGTGCAACAACCGCCTGGATATGTTCACCGAAATGCGAACGGCCGCTCTGGTCCAAAAAGCGATTCATGGCCCGCAGGTATTACCGGCATTGACGGCACTGCAAATGGCTACCATTCGTGGCGCGAAGGCCATCGGATTGGAAAATTCCATCGGAAGTATCGAAGTCGGCAAGCAAGCCGATCTGATTTTGCTCAACCTGAACACACTTCATACCATACCTCAACCAGATATTATTTCGACAATTGTCTATGCGGCTGAAGCTGGCAATGTTGAAACAGTAGTCATTGATGGCCAGATTGTAATGCTGAAGAGGGAATTGATACGGGTCAATGAAGAACAGATTATGGCCAACGCGACAGCTCAATCAGCAAGGCTACTAACTACAATATAATGTGCCAATAAGCCTGACTGACTACTTCTTATAGTAGTAAGGCATCTGCATACAGAAAGCGGGCAACCACCTATAATTAGGTGCTTGCCCGCTTTCGTATATTTGGAGATGGGAGCAAACTTTAAACGGCGTCCGCCGTCTTTAAGTTTTTGGGGTCAGTAAATGGTTTTTGCTCTACTTTGATGGCTCCTTTGATATCTTTGCCGTCTTTGCCATTAAGCATATGGCATTTGCCATCGAACACCGCTCCATGCTCAATGATCAAAGCAGGGGTATAAATGTCTCCGTAAACCCGGCCTGAAGGATGAATCTTAACGCTTGTCTTCGCTGTGATCGTACCTTCCACAGTGCCGCTAATCTCAACTGATCCGACTGAAACTGTGGCTTTAACTTTCCCTCTTTCCATCACCAGCAAACTTCCGGAATCCGAAGTCACGCTACCTGAGATGCTAGCATCAACCCTCATAATTTCCGCAAACTTGACCTCACCAGTAATGTCGGTGCCTTCTCCCAGAAAGCTACGAAGATCGGTTGGGCCTTCGACACCTGCTGATCTATTGCCAAACTTCATAATAAAACGCCTCCTAAACTAAAAATGTGATTTGAAACGACAGAGAATGCGAGAAGGGGCATGCCGATGAAAGAAGTGTTTAAATGGATGTTCAGATTGCCGTTAGCGGGGGGAGGATTAAGCGTCTGACTTTCGCATAATAACCGAATAGATTCTGTCCAATTCACTCATTGAACCGAACCCAACTTCGATTACACCTCCACTCTGATTTAGATGAATCTTGACTTGTGTACCAAGATGCCTCTTCATCTTTAACTCGGCGGCTTGGATGTTAGCATCGTTCTGACAAGGTGTCGAGCTTTCTCTAATTGAGGGTTTAGATGCTGCCCGCTTAATAACTTGCTCGGTTTCACGCACTGACATCTTTCGAGTAACAATGTCTTTAGCCAATTTCAACTGCTCTTCTTCAGGCTCTAGCCCAAGCAAAGCGCGCGCGTGTCCCATCGAGAGCAACTCTTCTATCAACATCTGCTGAATTTCTTCAGGAAGCTTAAGTAATCTAAGATAATTGGCGATAGAAGAACGATCTTTCCCGACTCGCTGGGCGACTTCGTCCTGTGTCAGCCCCAGTGTCTGGATCAATTTTTGATAAGCACGCGCCTCTTCAATCGGATTCAATTCCTGGCGCTGGATGTTTTCAATCAGTGCCAGTTCTAGCAGTTTCGCATCGGGGATGCTGCGGATGACTGCATTTACTTTGTGTAGCCCAGCTTTTTGCGCAGCTCTCCAGCGACGCTCGCCTGCCACAATTTGGTAGCGACCGTTAGAAACTCGACGTAGCAGAATCGGTTGGACTAAACCATTCGCTTTGATTGATTGAGCTAATTCATTCAGCTTATCTTCCTTGAAATGGTAGCGAGGCTGGTCTGGATTGGGTTCAATTAGATCAATGTCTACTTCCAGAAGCTCGTCGCCTTGCGATAAAGAATCAGCAAGTAAGGCACTAAGCCCCCGACCTAACGCTTTTCTTGTCATTCTGCATCACCTCCTTGGCCAGATTCATGTAACTTTCAGCACCGCGTGACTTAATGTCATATAGAATTATAGGCTTTCCGTGACTTGGCGCTTCTGCCAGTCTGATGTTTCTGGGAATAACAGTCTCAAAAACCTGGCTTCCCAGAAAGTCTCTCAGATCTGACACTACTTGATTGGCAAGATTCGTTCGTTCGTCATACATCGTCAGCAAAAAGCCCTCAACGGCCAAGCTATGATTCAGGCTTCGCCGAATTCGCACCAGCGTGTCCCATAAATCGGTTACACCCTCTAATGCGAAGTATTCACATTGGATTGGAACGATGACGGAATCAGAGGCAGCCAGGGCATTCACATTTAGCAACCCCAAACTTGGAGGGCAATCCAGGATAATATATTCAAAATTATCGCGTTCAGCGCTGATAATATCCCTTAGATAAAACTCCCTGTTTTCCACATCAATCAATTCCACCTCTGCGCCAGCCAAATTACGATCAGAAGGGGCAAGTTTCAGAAACTCCAACTCAGTGTTCAACAATACGTTTTTGATCGGCTCTCGCATTACCAGGGAATGATAAACCCCACGCCGAAACGAGCCTTTCTTAACCCCAACCCCACTTGTAGCATTTGCTTGGGGGTCCAAATCAATTAAAAGCGTGGACACTTCTGCGACTGCCAGGGAAGCCGCTAAGTTTATGGCTGTCGTTGTTTTCCCAACGCCGCCTTTCTGATTTGAGATTGCGATTACTTTTCCCATTTTGACCTGCCAGAGGAGATAAACAGACTTACCAATGAAGTGGGCACCTTACCATAAGCTCTTGACCCAATGAAGAAAGAAGGTTCCACGTGGAACAGAAAAATAAGAGATCATTTCCTCCCCTGCAACGCAAAAGGTTTCACGTGGAACGTATGACACTGAAGACATACTGATTATTCGTGGCTGGCAGATGGTAGGCCATCATTCGCGTCTCTGGAACAAGATTGGACATGATACTCTCTCCAAGCGATTCAGAACCAAAGAAAAGAATCTGTGAGCAGGCTTCTCCTATTCGCATCATTACAGGAACCATTTCTTCCATCTTCTCGACTGCCCTAGCCATAAGACAATCTCCTGCCAATAATCCTGCCAATAATTCTATCCTTATATGACAAATCTTGGCATTTATAAGGAACAATGAACTTACCACTTCTTCCAAAAACATCACTTTATTTAGTTTAGCCTCGACTAAATTGACCGCGATGTCAGATCTTAGGAGAGCAACTGGAATTCCGGGAACACCTAGGCCCGTGCCTAAATCCCAAACTTGAGTAACTTCAGGGATAAGGAGAGATTCGGCAAAAGAGGATTCCAAAAGGTGGCGCTGAAAAAACTGAAAAGGATCAATCAGTGTTGTCAGATGGAGGCGTGAATTCCACTTCAGAACCAGTTCGTAGTAAAGCAAAAAACGATGAATTGTCGGCGCAGAAAAAGGCATTCCATTAATGCCTCCTTTTTCCACTAACAACTTCTCCAACAATTTCAGGTTTGAGGTATGCACAAAATTATCGCTGACGAGAGATTAGTTCAACGTGAATGGTCAGTAATGATAACGCGGCAGGGGTGATTCCAGGAACTCGCATTGCCTGACCTATGGTTTGTGGCCGAACACGGTCAAGCCGCTCAACCATTTCATTCGACAGACCTGGGAGCGCCGCATAAACCAACGATTGCGGAATGGCTTTGTCGGCGGCCTTCGCCATCCGGGAAATCAGATTGTCCTGTGAAGTCAGATAGCCGGAGTACTTAAAGTCCGTAACGACAGTCATCAATTCATCCGAATTAAGTCTCTGCCGGATCAAATCGGGAAGAAAGTGGATCAAGTGTTCCGGGGAAACCTCCGGACGTTTGGCCAACTGACCTAGATTAACGGCTTCCTGCAAACTCACCCCTGATTCCTGAAAAAATTGCTGATATCCATCACTTCTAGGTGAAACTGTTTTATGGAGGAAAAACTCTCGGAGGTCATTTTTGATCTGTGATTTGGTGATAAATTCGTCGTAACGATCTTTCGGCAACATTCCCAGCTTAAAGCCAATTTCTGTCAGTCTTTCATCTGCATTATCAATTCTCAGCTTCAATCGTTGTTCTGCCCGAGAAGTAAACATCCGGTATGGTTCGTCTACACCTTGTGTGACTAAGTCATCAATCAAAATTCCAATATAAGCCTCATCTCGCTTCAGAAGAACAGGGTCTTGACGATGAATGAAGCGGGCGGCATTGATGCCTGCAATAATGCCTTGCGCACCCGCCTCTTCATATCCGGTTGTGCCGCTGATTTGCCCTGCATTGAAAAGTCCTTTCACACGCTTTGTTTCTAGGGAAGGCCAGAGTTCCGTCGGATCAACCATGTCGTATTCAATGGCATACCCAGGACGAATGATTACTACATTTTCAAAGCCAGGAATTTGACGCACCAACTCTTTTTGCAAATCGGCGGGCAAGCTTGTGGAAAATCCATTTAGATAAAGTTCATAGGTGTGGTAGCCCTCAGGCTCCAGGAATAGCTGGTGACGTTCTTTATCCGGAAACTTGACCACTTTGTCTTCAATCGAGGGGCAGTAACGTGGGCCGATTCCCTTGATTTGTCCGCTGTAAAGCGGAGAACGGCTGATATTTTCGCGAATCAATTGATGCACTTCATTAGTGGTGTACCCAATGAAGCAGGAAATCTGCGATTGCTCAATACTTTTCGTAGTGAAAGAAAAAGGCGTTGGCTTTTCATCACCAGGCTGCTCTTCAAACTTATTGAAATCAATCGTACGGCTATCAAGCCGGGGCGGCGTACCGGTCTTCAACCGTCCAATTCTAAAACCCAAGTGGCGCAAATTCTCCGCGAGCTTAATCGAAGGAAGTTCGCCTGAACGTCCGGCGGAAAATCGCTTTTCACCAATGTGAATTAGTCCATTGAGGAAGGTCCCTGTCGTCGTCACGACGGCTTCGCAACGGAGCAGCCTTCCATCCATCAATTCGACACCAATGATCCGTCCGTCCTTAACCAGGAATTCAACGACCTCACCTTGACGAAGAAAAAGATTGGGGATGGCTTCAAGCTCACGACGCATCTCTTGACGATAAAGGCTGCGGTCAGCTTGTGCTCTGGGGGCTTGAACGGCCGGGCCACGACTGCGATTGAGCATGCGGAATTGAATTCCAGTCTTATCAATCACACGCCCCATCAGCCCGCCCAATGCATCAATCTCTCGAACCAGATGTCCTTTGGCGATCCCGCCAATAGCTGGGTTACAGGACATCTGCGCAATCAGATCAAGATTGAAAGTAACCATCGCCGTCTTCGCGCCAAGTCTTGCAGCAGCGTTCGCGGCTTCGCAACCGGCGTGGCCTGCGCCGATGACGACGACATCAAAAACTTCGTCAAACTCTGGCATATTAAGCCCGCCTTTCAAACGATTCTTACTTTCCGATACAAAAGGTTGAGAAAATTTGATTGATTATGTCCGCAATCAAGGTTTCGCCAGTAATGATCCCCAAACTTCTCAATGAATGGTGCAAGTTTGCCAGCGCTACCTCTTCAGTCAGGCCGGAAGCAAGATCACTTTTAGCACGTCTGAGTGAATCAAGTGAATGCTCCAAAGCTTGATAGTGACGCTCGTTAGTAATTATAGCACCTTCATTTGAGCGTTGAGATTCTGAGACCAATTGTCCATAGATCAGTTGCTTCAACTCTTCAATGCCTTGACCCGTGAGCGCCGAGACATAAACCGACGATGCCTTCTCTGCTAAAAAGCTTTGGGCTTCATTTGATAACCCCATTCCGAGATCACACTTGTTGAGAACAATCAGGCTGACAGGAAACTGATTTAGCAACTCTTTCTCTTCAATGGGAAGCTGGGAATTGGCTTCGATCACCGCGAGCGTAAAGTCTGCATCGCTGATGGCGGATTTGGTTCTCTCCACGCCGATCTTCTCAACCAGGTCTTCTGTTTCTCGAATTCCAGCCGTATCTATCAATTCAACCGGAATCCCATTGATCGAAAAATAATCGTTCAACGTATCACGTGTTGTGCCGGGAATCGGCGTAACGATGGCCCGGTCTCTGCCTAGTAAAGCATTAAAGACTGAAGACTTACCGACATTTGGGCGACCAATTAAAGCCAGCTTGATCCCTGTTCTAATAAGTCTACCAACGCGATAACTGGAAGCTAGTTGGGAAAGCTGTTCGATAAATTGGTCTATTCTTGTCAGAAAAAGCTGTAAGTTGAGAGGATCAAGATCATCTTCGACAAATTCGACGGATGATTCAAAATGAACGATCAACTCGATCAACCCTTCTTTAATTGGCTTCAACTGGCGCGACACTTCGCCACGTAATTGGCGAGCGGCAATACTAGCTTGGTAAGCGGTCTGCGCATGGATCAAGTCATTAATCGCTTCAGCCTGAGTTAAATCTATTCGTTGATTGAGAAACGCTCGCAAACTGAATTCGCCCGGCTCCGCCAGAGCAACGCCAAAGGAGACGAGCAGCCGGAGTACTTCAGCGAGTACAACCGGGCTGCCGTGACATGATATTTCAACGACATCTTCGCCAGTGAAAGAATGCGGCGATTTGAAGTACGTAATGATTGCTTCATCAATCGTGATGCCGGTTTCCGGATGAACGATCTGATAAAGCGATGCATGATTTGGTGTGAACTGATTTGTTTGATCGCCAACCAATAGGCGTTGGGCAAGAGGCAAGGCATCGCTTCCGCTCAATCGAATAATGCCAATTCCTCCATAACCGGGAGGCGTGGCAATGGCAGCAATCGTTTTAAGTTTTGAGATGCTCATACCAATGGATGCCAAGGCGGAGGGAAAGGCGGGAGGGAAGAAGAAGCAAAGCTGACTTTACGCAGGTAAAACCTTGACCCTGCGCATCTGACCATCGCCTTCGCTTTCAGTTTTGATTCCTTCGATGTCTACCAAGGCCGTATGAATTGCCCTGCGATCCTGCGCGCTCATCGGATCGAAGACAAAGGGAACCTTTGAAGTTTTCACTCGTTCCGCCGCCTTCTGCGCCATCAGCTGCAATTCTTCTTTGCGCGCGTCCCGGTAACCGTTAGCGTCGAAGTCAATCTGAATTCCTGAGGCTACTGCACTAGCAAAGGCACGACGGGCAATGTACTGCAAGGCGTCCAACAATTCAGCGTTGTGACCGAGTAGCAAGGGCAGATCGAAACCTTGAAATGAAACCTCAATGTTGTCAGGTTCCGGTTCGGTAATTTGGACTCGAAGATCAAGCGAGGATTTATCCACCAAATCTTTGACAAAAAGTTCTACTTCCTCGCGCAGTCCTTCAAAATTTTCTTGTGTCATAACGAATTCTCACTGCTCTAAGAGCGATTAAGAGGTTGCCAACGCCTGCTTGGGTTTCTTGCCCTTTGAGGGTTGTGTTGGCTTACCTTTATTTGAATCATCTGGCGGTGGTGGCGGAGTAGGTGTCAAGCGATTGATCACAAATTGTTGAACGACACCAACCAGATTTCCCATCATCCAGTATAGAACCAATCCCGCCGGCGCAGACCAGAAAAAGAAGAAGGTCAGGATGGGCGGCATCAGATATTGAATTCGCTTCTGCGTCGGGTCCGCCGTGGCCGGTGACGGCGTCAGCGCCGTCTGCGCAATCATCGTCACACACATGACGATTGGCAAAATGTGCAATGGGTCTTTTGCGGACAGATCCGTCAGCCAGCCAAAAAAAGGCGCATGACGGACTTCGATGGAGACCGTCAGGATCGCATACACAGCGACGAAGAAGGGCATCTGCAGAAGCAAAGGTAGACAGCCCAACAACGGATTGCCTTCTTTCATTAAGGAGATTTGCTCCTTCTGAAGGTCAACCATGCGCGGGTCATTCTTCTCGAGCTTCTTCATCTTCTCTTGAAGCTCTTTCATCTTTGGCTGCATCGCCGCTGCGCGCTTCATCATCACGGAACTCTTCCAGCGAAGCGGGAAGAAAACCATATTCAGCAAGATCGTCAAAACAACGATGGACCAACCAAAATTGTGCGTAATGTTATTGATGTAGCGCAACGCCCAAAGCATAAACTGAGCGATTGGCTTCACCAGCTTGCGGAAGTAATTTAGGATGCCATAGTTGACAATATCTTCCAGCGGACTGCCACCGCCTTTGTTGAGTTCAAACAAAGTGCTGACTTGACCTAACAGTCTGAGGTCCTTGGGGCCTGCGTAAATACGATTAGTTTCGCCTGGGACGAGAAGAACAGCGATTGACACTTTCTTGTCATTTATCAGTTCAATTGCCGGAACAACGCGTGGCGGTGCAATGGCCATTGCAAAGTAATTGTCATCAACCGCTGCCCAGCTTACGGGTAAGGGAGTAGGCGTGGCCGGCTGTTTCAAACTATCGGCAGTCTTTCTCTCTACACCTCCACTGTCGGCATAAGTTAATTGAGGAGCATGCTTGTAGGTGCTGACTTCTTTGACACTCTGATCCCCGAAGTTCGGGCCGATGACAATATACGTTTCGATCGGAGTTCCATTGCGTTTAACACTCGCCCGGAAGTCGAAATCGAAACCTGTCGCAGTATCTTGAACTAGGCCTTTGAAGGTCAGCGTCTTACTCGCTTCAATTCCATTGCTCGCGTAAAAGAATGTGATCTCTTTCTTCTCACCTTTATTCAGCCGAATCTCTTGCTCCGCCGCATCTTTGATCTCAAACGCCGCAGAATTCAGCGCCCTCTCAAGCGCATTGTCGGAAGGAATGTAGAATCGAAACGGCCCGCCAATCTGCTGGCTTAACTCAGGTGATACCAGATTAACACCGGCCGGGGGGTCAATCGGTTTCCCATCAGGGAAGTTAGTCATCGTCCAGTCAGTTAATACACCGCCTTGATTCGAGAGCGTAGCAATCCAGTGATCTGTTTTGACCTTGATCTGCCTGACTTCGGCTTGTGTTGATGGAGTATTGGATTGCGCTATTTCGATTGGAGCCTGGATCGCAGGCGTAGGTGTGGGAGTGATGACCGGAGACACAGATGGAGAAGCACTCTGATTCTGCTCAACCTTCTGCGGCGGATATAACTTTCCGGAAACATATGCATAGCCGAAGAAGATGACGGCTGAAAGAAGCAGGAATAAAACAAGTCTTTTTTCCATCTATGAACTCAAAAGCGACGAGACCGACGGTGATTCCGAGCTTTCAAAAACGTCTATGCGCCAGCCAAAGTCAGCGCACCGGATCATACCCTCCCTCGCAAAAAGGATGACAGCGCAATAGCCGCTTCAAACCGAGCACGGAACCCTTTAGAAAACCGTATTTGGCAATTGCCTCTGCTGCATATTCAGAACATGTTGGAGTGAAGCGGCATGATGGCGGCAATAGAGGCGAAATCGCAAGCTTATAAATACGAAGCAATGATAATGCGATGAACCTCATCTCGGCTTACTACCTTTCAGCAGAAATTCGCCAAATCGCCCGACCGACTTTGTCACCCCATCTACAATCTGTTGAAAATCAGCTTCAATCAAACCGGGTTTGGCATTGATCACCAGATCAAAACCAAACGAATTATCCGATTCGTTAAAGTGCCTTTTTAGGGCTTCTCGAAGCCTGCGCTTGCAGCGATTGCGAACAACTGCATTGCCAATCTTTCGCGTTACAGTAATACCGATGCGCCGCTTGTCACTTTCTGTCTTAAGGAAAAATGCAGAAAAGAGTGAAGAATGAATTCTTTGCCCATGATCGTAAACTTGGCGGAACTGCCGAGTGTTACGCAACATTTGGAGCTTCTTCAAGGCATTTACCACGGAAGGTGCCGCAGAAGGTTGTGACCAGCGACAAGCAGCTTTCGCAAAGGCACTCGTTTAGTAATGGCTCGGCGTCAGACGCGTACGGCCTTTAGCGCGACGGCGCTTGATGACCAATCGGCCAGCTTTAGTGCTCATGCGAACGCGGAAGCCGTGTGTCTTCGCACGGCGGCGGTTATTTGGTTGAAATGTACGTTTCATACTCTATCTCCTTAAAGTGCTGATTTTGAAAGCGGTGACACTAACAACCAGGTGTAGTGATGTCAAGGAATGTGAATTTCGGCATTTGGGTTCAAGACTTCCGCTCTACAATGAACTGCGCAATGGATTCTAAAACCTTCGTCTCGCGTTCGGCGCGTCTGGCCGCGGCAATTGCTTCCTGACAAAGATTGGCCGCCATTTTTCTTGCGCCAGCAATACCATAAAGCGAAGTGTAAGTAGCCTTCTGACTCTCCGCATCTTTTCCTGCTGTCTTGCCCAGTTCTTCGCTGGTGGCGGTTTCATCCAACAGATCATCTGCGACTTGAAAGGCAAGTCCGGCCTTCTCGCCATATTCAGTTAGCGCATCAAGCTCGCGTTCATTTGCGCCACCGATAATTGCGCCAACGCGAACAGAACAGCGAATCATCGCCCCAGTTTTAGCGCGATGAATCGATTCAAGCTGTTCGCCCGTGATCTGCCTGCCTTCGGATTGAATATCGAGCACTTGACCACCAATCAACGCGCGAGTTGTGGCAGCCGCATGAGCGACTTCTGAAATCACACGAACCTTTCTCTCCAGACTGGATGTTTCATAGTCCGCCAGTATCAGAAAGGCCTGCGTCAATAGCGCGTCTCCAGCCAGAATCGCCATTGCCTCGCCAAATTTTATGTGACAGGTAGGCCTGCCTCGCCGAAAATCATCGTTGTCCATCGCGGGCAGGTCGTCGTGTATCAGGGAGTAGGTGTGAATCATCTCCAGCGAACAGGCGGCGGGGAGCAACTCGCGCTCGTCAGCGCCGAAAAGTTCCCCGGTAGCAATGGCAAGGATCGGACGCAGCCGTTTGCCACCGGCAAAAATGCTGTAGCGCATGGCCTGATGAATCGTCTGCGGAGTTTCATGCTCATCCGGCAAAAGACGGTCAAGCCATTCATCAACCTTCGGGGCTTGTTGCTTAAAATAAGCAGTGACATCAATGGCCAGTTGCGAACTAGAAGGGAATTGCATCATCAAACTCGTCGTCCTTATCTTCGTCTTTGTTTTGCAAGGCCGGTCGGCCAGAGGCTGGCAGCGATCTCAGCTTTTCCGGCTCGGACGACTGACCATCGGGCAGAGTCTCAAAGGGAACAACTTTGATCTCGCCACGCTCGCGCATCAGCATCTCGACTTTGCGCTCGGCCTCCTGAAGTTGTGATTGACATTGCCCGGCCAAACCAACGCCTTCTTCAAAAAGCTCCAGTGCACGTTCAAGCGGCAAGTCACCGGACTCCAGTTGCGCGACAATTCGCTCAAGCGTGGAGAGGGAGGATTCAAAATTTGCTTTTGGTTTCGCCATAGATTCTATCCAGTATTCACCGTCATACTTCTGTCACCCGACATCCGACTTCGCCATCTTCAAAACGCAGCGTTATAGATTGCCCTTGCTGAACACCAGACGAACGCGAAATCAAATGGCCCGCTTCGTCCTTCACCAACACATATCCTCTTCCAAGCACGGACAGTGGTGAGAGCGCATTCAGCTTCGTCGCTGTCACAGCCAACTGATGATGATGGCTTTCGAGAACTCTTTGCGTCGAACGATGAAGCCGATGGGTGAGATTTTCTACGCGCGCGGATTGAGCAGCCAGCGGCGCGCGCAGATCCGCAGTCAGTAATCGCCTCTGCGCATCATGCAACCGAAGGGTAGCGCACCGCAGATTCTCTTTGAGCGCGCTCGTCGCTTTGGCTTCAAACTCACGGCAGCGTCCAGCCAGAGCAACAATGGAATTTGAAGTCTGCGCAAAACCCCGGCTTTCGATCAAAGCGCGAAGCTCTGACCGCTGCCGCAGCAGATAGTATGCAATCGCGCGGCACAAGCCTGATCGCAATTGCTCAACGCGTCCAATCAACTCTGCGGCTTCGCGTACGACAATTTCCGCAGCAGCAGAAGGCGTCGGCGCGCGATGGTCAGCCACAAAGTCAATGATTGTAATATCCGTTTCGTGCCCAACGGCTGAGACTATCGGAATCTCTGACTCGTAAACTGCGCGCGCAACCTGCTCTTCATTGAACGCCCACAAGTCTTCCATCGAACCGCCGCCGCGCCCGACGATAATGACATCAACCTTCTCGGCTGATTTTTTAGAGTGTTGATTGAGCAGGCGAATCGCATCAGCAATTTCGCGCGCCGCGCCGGTGCCTTGCACGCGGACTGGCGTGATGATGACATCAACGCCATGATTCCGCCGCTCCAGAACTTGAAGCATATCGTGAATCGCCGCTCCTACTGGCGAGGTAACAATCCCTATTCGCCGAGGCAGCATCGGAAGCGGACGTTTGTGCGCTTCATCAAACAAACCTTCCTGGGCAAGCTTCTTGACTTGCTGTTCAAAAGCCAGTTGCAACGCGCCCACGCCAACCGGTTCCATGGTTTCAACAACAATCTGATATTCGCCGCGAGGTTCGTAAACGGTCAGCCGGCCACGCACGCGCACCTCCAAACCATTTTCCGGTTCAAATCGCATCAGACGATTCCACTGCCGGAAGAAAACTCCCCGCAACTGCGCGTCCGAATCTTTCAACGTGAAATACCAATGCCCGGACTGATGCCGCTTGTAGTTGGAAATTTCGCCTTGCACTTGCAGGGCGAAGAACTCACTTTCCAAAGTGTCTTTGACCTGCGTGGTCAATTCGCCGACGGTAAAAATGCGCTGTTCGGCAAAAAGTGCGGCAATCATTTTGGAAGCGGGATCATTCATAACGTAGCCATCTAATATGATGCTTGAGCGGCTGCCCATTTGAAGGCGCGCATCTTAGCATCGCGGCATGACGCCTTCAAGCAAGGCTTTTTTATCGTCAACTTCGACATGTTATAGTGCAGTCGCAGCAAAAGGATTTGAGACATGCCGCATTTATCCATCGTCATTCCGGCGTACAACGAAGAGAAACGCATTGGCCGAACGCTCGAAGGAACGTTCGAATACCTGGACGCGCAGAGCTACGAAAGCGAAGTTCTTGTGGTCAATGACGGATCCAGCGACCGGACGGCGGAAACGGTTCGTCAGTTTGCAACTGGCAGGAATGGGCAATTGAGATTGATCGAAAACCCAGGCAATCGTGGTAAAGGATACGCTGTTAGAAATGGAATGCTTCAGGCCAGCGGCGAGATCATCCTTTTTTATGACGCCGATCTGGCGACGCCGACGAGCGAAATTATCAAAGTCATCGAACCAATTGCTGAAGATCGTTATGACGTTGTCTTCGGCTCGCGGGCACTCAAACACGAACTTATCGGAGTCCATCAATCTTTTCTACGGGAACTGCGCGGGCGCGGAGGGAATCTACTTCTGCGCTTACTGCTGGGGCTGGACTTCAAAGACACGCAATGCGGCTTCAAAGCTTTTCGCCGCCAAGCGGTACGCGATATTTTTGCCGTCCAGCGAATTGATGGCTTCGGCTTTGATCCCGAAGTCCTCTTCATCGGTCAGAGACATGGCTGGCGCTTGCTGGAAACGCCTGTTCGATGGAATCACGTTGAAGGCTCGACAGTCACACTCTTTGCCACAACCGTAAAAGTCTTGCTCGAAGTTCTGACCATTCGGTGGAATGATCTGAGAGGCAAGTACAATCCGAAATCCGAAATCCAAAACCTGAAGTCTGAAATCGAACGATGAGCCGACTAAACGTCAACATTGATCATATTGCGACCATTCGCCAGGCGCGGCGAACCAACGAACCGAACCCTGTTTCAGCAGCAGTGATTTGCGAATTGGCTGGCGCTGACGGCATCACGACCCACCTGCGAAGTGACCGGCGCCATATTCAAGACTACGACTTGATTGCCCTAAAACAAGTTGTGATCACTCACCTGAATGTTGAGATGGCCGCAACGGATGAGATGGTCGAAATCGCATTACGCGTCAAACCGGACGTTGTGACACTGGTTCCTGAAAGCCCGCAAGAAGTCACGACAGAAGGCGGTCTGGATGTCATTGGGAATCGAAAGGCCATCCAATCAGCGATCAAAAAACTGAATGACAGCGGCATCTTTGTCAGCCTCTTCATTGATCCGGACATCCAGCAGATCAAGGCTTCCGCCAAACTCGGTGCATTCCAAATTGAAATCTGCACGGCACAGTACGCACACCTGAATGAACACCCTGGTGATTTAACAGTGCGTCGAACCAGGGCAATTGAAGAGGAAATTACGCGCATCCGCTCGGCAGTTAAAATAGCTTCGCGAGAAAAACTAAGTGTCGCTGTCGGCCACGGATTGACCTATCGCAATGTCGGCGCGATTGCACGCATTCAGGAAATCGAAGAGTTCAACATCGGACATAACATCATTGCACGAGCGGCCCTGATTGGGCTTGATCGCGCCGTTCGAGAAATGATTGCTGCCATCAATGCCGCGCAAGGGAAACAAAGTACCTGAAAAATCCTACGCGCACCTTTCGCCAGCTATGCGTTATAAAGTCGCCCAGCGAATTGCTCTATTCTTAATCGCCGCTTTGATCTTGGCAGGTGATCAATTCTCGCTGAAAGCCAAACAGCAGAAACCTGTTCAGCCTAAAGCCAAATCCAAGTTGCCAAAACTTACATCCCATCTCGTTTTGATCTCAATCAGCGGGTTGCGAGCGGACGACGTTAACGATGCCGAGAGGCTGCGATTGGCGATTCCAACCATACAAGCATTGCGATTAAAGGGTTCATATGCAGCGGGCGTTGAGAGTGTATATCCATCGCAGAGCAAGCCGGCTCATGTCAGCATTGTCACGGGCGTTTTACCGGCAGATCACGGCATCACGTCGGATTACCCCTTTGATGAGCAGACGGGTGCACAATCCACTAAGCCACACCTTTCCTCTACAGAAATCAAAGCTGGCACTCTTTGGGAAGCAGCAAAACGCGAAGGCCTGGCTACAGGGGCAATCAGTTATCCAATGACTGCCGGCGCGG
>JBBQVH010000052.1:0-50656 GCA_038211695.1 Blastocatellia bacterium
GGATGCGCTGGAAACGCGAGTCTGGCGCGCAGATTCTGCAACTTCGTGCAATCAAGCTCTCCCGACAATGGGACGGCTTCTGGGCAAATGTTATGCAGCAAGCAGCATAACAAAGTACATCAGGGCGAAATCACACCCAAGGCATGTCTCTATTGAATTCAACATTGTCTAGACACGAATGCAACAGAAGGAGGTAATGTGGCAGTAACAGAAACATATTCTTGCTTTATTTGTGGCACAGTTTATAAAGACTATGTGCCAGCTTCTTGCTCAAGATGTGGTGGTAATAACTGGAACGTAGCGAAAAAAAGCGGCTCAGAAACTTGTTCTAATTGTCACGGCAGTGGCAAGGTTAACGTGCCAGTGTACACGTCTTATGACGCATATTTGCCAAGTGGCGCTGAAATTCGGCGTCAGAGGCAAACCGGTTCCAGGGTCGGGCATTGCCCAGATTGTAACGGAAGCGGAGTAGTTCGCTATTAGTTGGTCAGAATTTGTTGAGTGCAACGGAATGGTTGGAGTATTGTGCTCACCAGCGCGGGGGGGGCAACAGTGCCACAAATAATCGAACGGTTGAAGAGCGAAAAGTGTAACAAATTGTATTTCGGCATTTAGAGAACCAAGACTAGGATGTGGCCGAGCTTCAGGCTGTTTCCTAACTGCTCTGCAAGCATCTTCGCTTCTTTAGAAACTAGCTATTTTCCTCACTCTATTCGGGTGGATGCCAAAAACATTGCTCATCCCTTAACAGTTAATTAGCTCGCAATCAGGAGACATGGTGAAACGAATTGTTCTACGTTTTGTGCTCTTTAGTTTTCTCGCCGTAACAATCGTTATGACAAATGGGAAGGTATTACAATCCCCGTTTGCTACAGTACGTGCGAACCGCGTAACACCGGCAGACTTTAGCGGCTTTGGCATAGTTGTCGGACAATCCAGCCCCAAGGAGATCGCGGCGTTAGAGTTGAAAGAAGAAATGTTGGCAAGGGTGCGACGCGCTGCGCGGAACGAGCATCCTCTTTCTGACATTACGGATATTTCGTCGAGTTCGCCTAAGGAGATCACTGATAGTGAAACCGAGACCGTTTTTACAGTTCGTTTCGTGGTTAAGATGAAAGGGGCGCTTTTAGGGCTTAATACTTATAGCGTGCCGGTTCGGATCAAAGCTTACTTTGGTTACGTCAACCGCAAATACAAGTGGGAGATAAGGCAGGTGCTAGCCGGAGACGAACTTGAAAAAGCCGAGAGTGATGAAGCTAGAGGGGCTTCGTCTTCAAGCCGGTCTTCGTCTCCATCTCCATCGCTGCAACCGATCCCAGGGAAAACGCTCTATGAATATAAGGTTACATTTCAGTGTGTACTAGACGGTGTTGTCGGTACCTATGGTGAGACAGCCGAGATGAAGGAGGTTGTCATAGCGGAGGATGAAAATAACGCGAGAGAGAAAGTTAAGGACAAGTACAAGGATGCTTGCTACGAGAAATTTAAGTATCAGTCTGGCATTACGAAAATAGGAATAGTGAAAACCTATTATGTAGAAAGACTGCGTAAAGTCGAAGTAAAATAATGAGCAAAATTGTTTTGAGAACATGGGCTGTCTGTAACCTGATGTTATTCTCCAACAAACCATGATCAGTTTTGGGGCAAAGCTTAAACAGAGATGGCGACATCCATCTCGACAAGTCCCGCCGTGTGTCCAGCAAATCCAATCTGACTATTGCAGCCACATAGAAAAGGGCAAGTCCCAAACAGATTGACAGTCATAAGTATGACCTTGCGCCGTCAGTGATTGAACGAATGAGCAAACAAGCCATCTACTTGCGCCGCATAATGCAGGCCAACGATTTCATCAGTCGTCAGCCAGTGATCGAGTTCGTTCAGCCTGATCTGCCGCTCGGGTTTCGCCGGTGTTCAGATTGACGCCCGCCAGATGCGCGCCCGCCTTTGGGTTTCAGTTCAGTGTAAAAGTACAAAGCGGTTGCTCTTCACCGGCAACTTGGCATAATTGCCGTCTATTCGACCGGATAGGGAAACGGTGAGATGAGAAAGTGGAGGTTGTAAGAGATGCCAACCGTCAACAAACACAAGCAAAATTTGGACAGAGGAATTTAGAGTTATGATTCAAACCATCGAAGCCGTGATTGACGAACAAGGCAAAGTTCAACTGTTGGAAAATGTTCGCTTGCCGCAAATTCGTCGTGCATTAGTGACGATTCTTGAAGAAAAACCGGTAGCTGTCGTGTCGAAAACCGCGCTTTTGAGCGAAGCGTCGTTGGCCGAAGACTGGAATAGACCGGAGGAGGACGAAGCGTGGTCACACCTGCAAACGGAGCAGTAGTTTTGGTGCGTTTCCCATTCTCCGACTTGTCAAACACGAAACTTCGTCCGGCTATTGTTTTGGCTGACGCGACACGCGGCGATTGGATTTCGGTGTCAAGTGACAAGCCAACCCTACACAGACCCGACAGCGATTGAAATTACAAGCTCCGATTTTGTCAGTGGTTCGCCACAGAAAACCAGCTATGCGCGTCCGGGCAAACTGTTCACGGCAAACGCCGGAATAATGACGAAACACATCGCAGATTTACAAAGCGCAAAGTTGGAAGCCGTAGCCAAGGCGGTGATTTTGCTTTTGCAACAAAGCCTTTAACGGTCAGACACCCTTCTGCAACACCAACGCGATTGTCCCGCTTTGTCCGCCAGACAGCCTCTTCCGCCATCCAGGCTAAGTTATTGGAAAGGATTTTATTGGCTGCGCAAAGCGATCATCGGATCAACCTTCGCGGCTCTGCGCGCCGGAATGTAGCAGGCGAGAAGCGCGACAGCCGTGAGCAGCAGCGATACGCTCGCGAAGGTCAGCGGGTCGGTCGCTGTTACGCCGAACAACAGGCTGTTCATCACCCGCGCGATTACCAACGCCGTCGCGACGCCGATCACCACGCCAATCAGTACCAGCTTCATGCCTTGACCGACAACCAGCTTCAGCACGTCGCGCGGCTGCGCCCCCAAAGCCATCCGCAAACCCATCTCGTGCGTTCGCTGACTGACCAGATAGCTCATGACGCCGTAAATCCCCACCGCCGCCAACGTCAGCGCCAGCGCAGCGAAGAGCGTGAAGATGAAGCCGGTCAATCGCTGCTGCCAGATCGCTTGCAGGATGCGTTGCTCCATCGTCTGCACGTCGAAGGCCGATTGTTCGGGGTCGGCGCGCCAGATGGCTTGTTTGACTTGTTGCGTCAAGGTCAGCGGATCAACTGCGGCGCGCACGGCAAGGTAGCTTTCCGGCGCATAGGTTTGCTGGTCGCAAACGTAGACATCTAACCCAGCTTCACTCGCGACGCCGCGCTGGCGTACATCACCGACTACGCCCGCGACGGTCAACCAGGGAGCGGCCTGCTGGTTGTTACCGGGTTGGAAATTCTGGCCGCGTCCACCGAGCTTCAAACGTTTACCAATTGGGTTTTGCCCCGGCCAGAAGCGGGCGGCCAGCCGTTCGCTGATGAGTGCCGCGGCCGGCGTCTGCTCCTGATCGCGCTGGTCGAAGAAGCGGCCTTGCACGAGCGGAATCTTAAGCGCGCTGAAATAGCCCGGGCTGACGATCTGCGCGTTGACGAACGGATTGCGCGCCTGTTCGTCGTGGGCTTGCCCTTCGATTTCGACTGTCAGCTTGTTCGCTCCTTCGCGCACATCTTGCCCGGCGAGTGGCAACGAATCGTTGAAGGCGGCGGCCTCGACGCCGGGCAATCGCTCGACCTCTTCAATGACTCGTTTATAAAACGGCGCGATCTGGGCGATCTCTTTGTACTTCGCCCAGGGCAGGTCAATCTTCATCGTCAGCAGCCGCTGCCCATCAAAGCCGAGCGGCGTTTGCCGCAATCGCAGCAAGCTGGTCATCATCAGCGCCGCGCCAGCCAGCAGCGTCAGCGCCAGTGCCACTTGAGCGATCACCAGCACGCGCCGCACGCGCGGGCTGCCGTTGCCGCCGCTCGCGCCTTTCGCGCCATCCTTAAGCGATTCGTTCAACTCCGGCTTTGATGCTTGCAGCGCGGGCAGCAGCCCCGTGAGCAATCCAACCAGCAGCGAAACCGCCAGCGTGAAGAGCAGCACGCGCCCATCAACTGCGATCTTCATCCACGGCGGCAGGTCGAATTGCAGAAGGCTGGTCAGTAGCTTCACGGTCACGACCGACAAGGCCAAGCCCAGCAGCCCGCCCGGCAGCGTCAGGCATAAACTTTCGGTCAGCATCTGCCGCAACAGGCGAACGCGTCCGGCTCCGAGCGCCGCGCGAATGGCCATCTCTTTTTCCCGCGCCAGTGCGCGCGCCAGCATCAGGTTGACGACGTTGACGCAGGCCATCAGCAGCACGAACCCGACCGCGCCGGTCAGCAGCCACAGGTACGCCCCTGCCCCGCCGATGTACTGCTCGCGGAAGGGGCTGACCGCCAGACGCAATCCCGTGTTGGTGGCGGGGTAGCTCTGTTCCCAGCGCACGGCGAGGGCGTCGAGTTCGCCTTGCGCCTGCGCGATGGTCACGCCCGGTTTTAGCCGCGCGATGACGGAAGCCTCGCGGATGGCGCGGCTCTCGATGTCGCCGGGCGGCACGCGGCGGTAAAGCTGCGCATTGAGCGGAAAGTTGAAGCCGGGCGGCATCACGCCCAGCACGGTGTAAGGCGCGGTGTCGAGCGTGATGTTTTTGCCCACGATATTCGGGTCGCCGCCGAAACGGTTCTGCCACACGTCGTAGCCGATCACGATGGCAAAGACGCGCTGCCCTTCGTGCGATTGCGGCCAGGTGTCGCCGATGACTGGCTTCACGCCGAGCAGGGAGAAAAGGTTGTAAGTATTGACCGACGCAATCAAAGCTTCGGGCGGCCCGTCGCCGGTGATGTTGTACTGCGTATCGCGGAGCGAGGCGAAGTCTTCAAAAAGCCGCGCCTGCTCCTTCAGGTCATAGACTTCGCGCACCGACAGCTTGCCTGTTTCAGTGCCACGCCGCGACATCAGGCGCACCAGCCGGTCCGGGTCTTTGTAGGGAGGCGACGTGAGCAGCAACGCGTTGACGAAGCTGAAGACGCCCGCGTTCGCGCCGATGCCCAAAGCGAGCGTCAACACGACGATCAACGCGAAGGCCGGTTTCCGGCTGAAGCTGCGCAGCGCGTATCGTGTGTCTTGCCAGATGGTTTCCATAAGATTTTCTACCGTATGGTTGGCGTGAAGTGGCATCCGCAGGAATATGTAATATGCAATATCAAATATTTCATATTACATATGCTGAGGCCTTACTCGACCACTCCTTTCGGCGTGGAGACGGCGTTGGCGTTCATCCGATAAAGACTGTACAGGCGGCCTTCCTTGTACTCTTCGCCGACTTCCAGCGTGCCGAAGGCGGTTAGCGGCAGATGCGTGTACGGCACTTTGCCTTTGCCCTGATATTTGACCATCACCCACTGGTTCATCATCACCGGCCCGCCGAATGAACACATGTCGTAATTACCGTTCAGCACGAAGAGCGTCGCGCCCTGCTGATCATAATTCACCGGCATCATGAAACCGGTGATGGCGACTTTCTTGCCGTTCAGGGCTTTGATGTCATCCGGAATTTTGTTCCCGGCGGTTTGTTTTGGATCGGGCGTATCCCACGGGTCGGGCGTGTAGTAAACGTAATCGCTGATCGCTTCAAACTGAATCGGTTTGTATTCCTGCGCCAGTTCCCTGACGCGCGAATTCTTCTCTCCCACCAGCCAGGCTTCCGGTTGCGCGGAGGGTTGTGATGATGCGCCAGCGGAGTTGTTTGCCGTCGTTGATTTGCCTTTGAACAATGCGCCTGCCACCAGCCAGCCAAAGGCGAGGAAGGCGCAAAGCCAGAGCGAAGTTTTAAGAATGCCCGGAAAGATGCTTGCCCGTGGTTGTGATTCCTTTTCTTGCTCCATTTGCTCTCCGTAAAACTTCAATGACTCCCCTTCGGAAAATTGAAAGCGATGTTTTTGAAATCTTTGCCTTTGATTGAAACGGCTTTGATGGCGGCGTCGAATTTGGCCAGGCCCTTGAGCTGATCGGACTGCGCGACGAACTCCGACGTGTCGCCAGCGGTTTCTCCGGTCAGCGCATTCGCTACTCCCGTGAGCTTCAGGTTAAGAATGTTTCCCGGCGATTCGATCTGCACCGCGATCTCGCCCTGTTTCAGCCGAACGGGCTTTTCCGCCTCGCCGTCCAGCGCGTATGCGGTCAACTTGCCCGTCGCGGCATCCAGCACGAATTCCAGGTGCGCGAACTCTTCGCCAAATTCAACCAGCGCCCCGCCGTGCGGCGCGGAGTGTTCGTGCTCGGCTTCTTTCTTCGCGACCTCGACTGACACCGTGGGCAAAGGCGCTGTCGTCGTGGCAGATGGCTTGGTTTCTGTTGACGAAGATTGGCAGCCGCTGAAGACCAACGCCGCCAAGATCAATACAAAAAGTTTTTTCATTCGCTATGGCTCCGAAAAGTCCGACAAGCTGCCAGCTTGTCGCGGGCGTAATGAGTAAACGGCCGGGTTGCCAGCCAAGGCCTCGACAAGCTGGCAGCTTGTCGGACTTTTAAGATGTAGGCGCGAGGTGTTCGGCGACATCCGTGCGATAAGCTTTGAAAGCCGGCAGCAACCCGGCCAGCGCGCCAACCGCGACCATCACCAGAGGCGTCAGCCAGAGCATTGCATCCATCTGCCAGACGTTCAGCACGACGCCGGTTTGCGCTTTGACGATGACCTTTACCGCCGCCAGGATTACCGCGTAGACGGCATAACCAGCCAACGCGCCGATCAAAGCAATCACGGCGGCTTCCGTTACGATCACGGCGAAGACGGTTGCGCGCCTTGCGCCGAGCGCGCGCAGGATGGCGAATTCGCGCCGCCGTTCGTTGATCGTGTTGTAGACGCTGGCCAGAATCGAACCCGCCGCGACCGCGATCACGAGATAAGCAACAAGTTCCAGCACGCGATTCATCCAGCCGAGCTTGTCGAATAGCTCAGCCATCACGCGGCCAATCGGCCAGGCGAGCGTCGCCACTTTCCCTTGCTTGTTGATCTGTTGATCAAGCGAGAACCCGGCTTGTGGATCGCGCAGCTTCAACATCACCGCGCTGACCTCTTTGCTTTCGTCTGGAATCGCTTCGCCTTCCTGCGCTTTGAAGGCTTCGCCGCTGCCGCGCAGCAAGTGGCCGGACATTCGATAGACGCCTTCGATGGGAATCCAGATAACGCGATCCGACGGGCTGTTGGTCGCTTCCATCACGCCGACAATGGTGTATTGATCGCGGTGGCGCTGGCGTTCGTCGTAGATCAAGCCGTGATAGGGATTGAAACTTGAACCGGCTTTCAGCCCCGTCGCCTGCGCGACATAACTTCCAATCACGGCTTCGCGCGAACCATCTGTGAAAAAGCGCCCGCCTTGCTCGACGCTCAACTTGCGGCCCCGGCTGTATTCAAACTCGGTGAAGATTTGCGCGGTCGTGCCGACAATGCGAAAACCCTGATAGTTGTCGCCAACCGCATAAGGGATGGCCAGCGCAACACGAGGGTCTTGTTTGATTTGGATATACATCGCCCACGGGATGTTGCCCGGCGACGTTTCCAGATGAAAGACGGTGTTGAGAACCAACTGCAATTGGCTGCCGCGCGCGCCCAGCACCGCGTCGAAACCGGCCTCGCCGCCAGTGAACGCTTGATAGCTCTGCGTCTTGATCGCAAAGACGGCCATCACCAACCCGCTGCCCAGCGCGATGGAGAACGCTGTGATGAGAGTCGCCAACGCGTGCTGGTGCAGGCTGCGCCGCACAATCAACAGAAGTCCTCGCACTCCATTCCAATTATTCATGGCCTTTCTCAATGCGCGCGCCCACGCGCTGGCGTTGACAACGAAAGCGGTTCTTCGTCAGGGCTGGCGGCGCGGTTGATCTCACCCAGTCGCGCGATCCGCTCGAACTGCGTGAGCACTTCGGCGTCGTGGCTGACAAGCAATAAGGCCGTGCCCTGTTCGAGGCAGACTTCGCGAATCAACGCCAGCGCTTCACTCGCGTGCCGCTGATCCAGATTGCCCGTCGGCTCATCGGCCAAAACCAAATGCGGCTGATTCGCCAGCGCGCGAGCAACGGCCACGCGCTGTTGCTGGCCGACGGAAAGCTGGCGCGGGCGGTAATGCAGCCGATCCTTCAATCCGACACGCACGAGCAATTCACGCGCGCGTTTTACATCCGCGCCACTGCTGAACATTTGGCCCAGCATCACATTTTCCAGTGCCGTGTAACCTTGCAGCAGATTGAACGTCTGAAACACGTAGCCAATGGCAAGCGCGCGCAGACGGTCACGCCCGGCCTCGCCGAGCGCGGTCATCTCTTCGCCCGCGATCACAACCCGCCCACTGTCAGGCGTCAGAATGCCCGCGATCAAATGCAGCAGCGTCGTTTTGCCCGACCCGCTCGATCCTTCAAGCGCTACCTGCTCGCCGCCGTTCAACGCGAAGCGCGGGACATCAATCACCAAGCCGCGCTCGCCATCCGGCGCGACATAGCTCTTCTTCAGATTGGTTATCTCCAGCACTGACATTTGAATCTTTCTCGGGTAAGCCCCGGCGCGAATGTGCCGTTATCACAGTGTTCGTCGGTCTTCGACCATCCGAAACCGTCAGATGATCCCAGCAAAGCCTCATTCGCGCCGGGCCTGCATCCTAATGGGACGGGTCAAATCGCCGCCACAACTTTCCAATCAACTGATGACAGGCTGCGGTTAATGGCTGCGTCGGGCAGATGAACGGTGACTTGCCGAAGTGATGCTGGCAATTCATTGGTTCATCGCGATCTTCGCCGCCGCGATGTCCACGCTCTCAAGCAGCATGAATATCATTCTCACCGCCATCGTCACGGACTTCTATGCCCGCTTCGATCCGCGCGCGACCGACGCCGGCCAATGCCAAAAAGCTGCGGTTGCCGCGGCGGCTGACGCTGCTGCTCGGCGTAGTGGGAACAATCGCCGCGCTGCTGATGGCGACGTTTGAGATCAAATCGCTGTGGGATTTATTTCTGCAAGTGCTGGGATTGTTCGGCGGAGGATTGGCGGGCGTGTTTGCGCTCGGCATCTTCACGCGGCGGGCGCACGGCAAGGGCGCGCTCGTGGGCGTGATTGCCAGCGCCATCGTCCTGTTCCTCGTCCAACGCTACACTCGCGTCCACTTTTTCCTTTACGCCGCCGTCCGGGTTTTGACCTGTCTGGTCGTGGGTTATGTCGCCAGCGTGTTGATCCCCGTGGCCCGGCAGTCATTTGAAGGCCTGACGGTTTACACCGCCGGATCGCGCCAGGACAACGCCGAACTCGCCGCGCCTCGCCCAGCCGCGCAAGCCAACCGGCGGCGACTGATCAGTGTGACGTTAGAGGAGCGGAGCAACGATGCCAGAAACCCCGCCAGAATCCTTGAGGATGCGCGACCGGCTTGAAGCGCCGAAGCTTGCCGCCGTGCTCATTCACTCCTCAACGCGATCATCGGATCGACTTTCGTCGCCCGTCGCGCCGGAATCCAGCAGGCGAGCAAAGCAGCGACGATGAGCAACACGGGGACGGCTGCGAACGTGAGTGGATCGGTTGGGCCAACGGCAAAGAGGAGGCTGCGCAGAAGGTGCCCCAACACCAGCGATCCGATCAAACCCAGCAGGATCCCCGCAACGGCCAGCTTGAGTCCGTTTTGCAACACCAACGCCAGCACCGCGCTCGCTTGCGCGCCCAGCGCCATGCGGACTCCGATTTCGCGGGTGCGCTGTTTGACCGTCCAGGCGATGACCCCATAAATTCCGATCATAGCGAGCAGCAACGAAGAACCCGCGAAGAGTGAAACCACTATAGTATTGAACCAGCGCAGGGCGAGCGACTGATCCAGCACTTCGGTCATCGTGCGCACTGCAAACGCTGGTTGATCCGGGTCTACCGTTTTGATTGCGCCAAGGACCGGACTTACCAAAGACCGCGCATCACCCGACGTGCGTGCCACCAACGACATGCGATCTCTGGCGCGTTGCAGGTAGTTCCAATAAATCTGCCAACGCTGATCGCTTTCCAGGCTTTCGTGCCGGATGTGTCCGACCACTCCCACGACCTCCGCCCACGGGCTGTTCGGGCCGCTGCGCACTCGCTTGCCAATCGGACCCTCGCCGGGCCAGGCGCGACGCGCGACTTGTTCATCCAGAATCACGACCAGCGGGGCATTCGTCCCGTCCTGTTCGGTAAATGACCGGCCTTGCAGTACCGGAATGCTCATTGTGCGAAAGTAATCCGGCGTCGTAATCGTGTCGTCGGTGGCTTCGAGTGCGCCGGGGTCCTGACCGGCTCGTTCAAATTCGATGGTAGACAATCCTGATGGGCCTCCGAGCGGAAGCCGATTGCTCATCCCGGCGACCTCGACTCCGGGCAGCGCGCGCACTTGTTCCAGAATGCGTTGGCAAAACATTGCAACTTTCTCGTCTTCTTTATACTTGTTTCGTGGAATCGCCAGACGGAGGCTCAGGACTCCCTGTGAACGAAAGCCTGGATTCACATCCTTGAGCGCGGCGAACGTTCGAATCAGCAATCCCGCTCCGGTGAGCAGCATGACCGTCAATGCTACTTGCCCTACGACGAGCAGGTTGCGAATCGTCGCCTTGCTCGCCGTTCCTGATGAAGTTCGTGAGTCATCGCGCAGCGTTGCGACCAGATCGGCGCGTCTGGCTTGCAGCGTCGGCAACAGCAACACCAGCGCAGCCGTGATGAACAGAATCGAGCCACTAAACAACAATACCGGCAGGTTGACTGTGATCTCTTCGACTCTCGGCAAAGCAGGCGGCAGCCAGGGGATGAAAAGCTGTATGCCTTCTCTCGCCGCAAACACGCCCAGCAACGCGCCAGCCGCCAGCAGCGGAAATAACTCTGCCGCAGCCTGAAAGAAAAGCCGCGCCGGCGTTGCGCCCAACGCCGTGCGCACGGCGGTTTCACGGCTCCGGCTCAACGCGCGCGCCAGCAGCAGGTTCACCAGGTTGCAGCACCCGATGAGCAGCAGGCCGAGCGCCGCGCCCAGTAACACGAGCAGCGGCTTTTGCGCGACATTGGCGATCTCCTGGCGCAAGGGTGTCACCGCAAATCGCACGTCCTTGTTCACGGGATACTGCCGCGCCAGCCGCGCGGCGATGACGCTCACTTCGGTCTGCGCTTGTTCCACCGTGACGCCCGGTTTGAGACGCGCTATGGCGAGATGGGCGTAGCCAGTCCGGGTCTGAAAGTTCGCCGGATTGATCGTCAGCGGCGTCCAGATTTGAATCTCACGCGTTGGATACTGGAAATCCGGCCCATCACGCCAACCACTGTATGCGCGACGTTCTCTAAGCGAATGGTCTTCCCAACAATGCTGTCGTCTCCGCCGTAGCGCCGCTGCCAGAGCGCGTTGCTCAAAATGACGACTCGATCTTGGCCCGGTTGGTTTTCATCTTCGGTGAAACCTCTCCCCAAAATCGGCTTGACGCGCAGCAATGGAAAAAGATTGGCAGGAATGCCGGACGCCTGAAGCCATTCCGGTTCACCATCACCCGTGAGGTTGTAGTTGGCTGTGCCGCGCACGATGGCGATGTCCTCAAACATCGTGTTCTGCGATTTCAGGTCGCGGTGGTTCGCCGCCGCCATTGGGAGCCGGTCAGTCTGTGGCGTTTGCGTCCAGATCGCCACCAGCCGTTCGGAGTCCCCGAACGGCAATGGTCGTAACACAACCGCATAGACGACACTGAAAATCGCCGTTGTCGCCCCAATGCCCAACGCCAGCGTCAACACCGCAATCAAGGTGAAGCCCGGTTGTTTCAGTAACATTCGCGCGCCGAAGCGCAGGTCTTGCCAAAGTCCTGCGATCATATTTGTCCTCCGATTGATTCCAAGAACGATTGGTTCTGGCGCAACCTGCCGCTCCACGCGCCGCAGTTCCCGCGCCAGGCTTTCGTTCTCGCTCAACTCCGCCAGCACCGCGCGAGAGGCTTCCTCTTCCGTCGCGCCCCCGGTGAGCAACTCCGCATAGCAGTCATCCAAATGTTGCGCGAGTTCTTCGACGATGGCTGTTTCACGCGTTGGCTCCAGCTTAAGGCCAACCAGGCGCTGCCTAATCTCTCGTTTCCAGTTAGGCATTTTCCGCCCTCGTGACGCGATTAATCGCCGCGACGAATGATTCCCAAATGCTGCGCTGCGCCGCCAGTACCTTCTTGCCGTCCCGCGTCAATTTGTAATAACGCCGCCGCCGCTGACCGGCTTTTTCCACCCACTTGCCATCAATCCAGCCGCGCTTTTCCAAGCGGTAAAGCAAAGGGTAAAGCGAAGCGGCGTTGAATTTGAGCACGCCGTCCGAGCGCGTCTCAATCACCTTGCGCAGTTCGTAGCCGTGGCGCGCGCGGGCTTCGAGCAGCGAAAGCACGAGCAGTTCCGCCCCGCCTTTCTTCAACTCGCGGTCGAATTTTTGAGCATTGATAGATGTCATAGGCACATATTACGTAGCAGACCTTCAAGCGTCAAAGGGAATTCTTCAGTGAAGGAGTTGGACGCAGAAAATTGCTGATTGGCCGAAACCGAGGCTTGTGCATCGCCAAGTCGCACAAGCCGAACGGCAAGGTGATTCTGTGGGACATCGCCGCGCGCGCGCCGAAACATAGGTTGGATGGCAATTCGGCCTGGGCTGAGCATCTGGCGTGCAACCCGCTGGGCGGAAAGAACGGCGTACCGCATCTACTGGCTTCGGCTGCGGGGCGGAAGATGAAGTTGTGGAGTGCCGACGGCGCGCTCGTCCGCGAAGTTGAAGAAGTTTCGCATGACCTGGACTTCAAAATTGATCGTGGGCGGCGAGATGTGTCTTTCGGTCTCCTTCATGCGCTCGCGGCTGCGAGTCTTTTTGTAATCGTCTATGTCGGATCGGTTGACTGCCTCAACGTATTTTTTCCCGCCGAGGATGCGAGCGAAATGGCCAATTGCGCGCCGATAGCGTTTGAGTATCTGAGATTTGCCGGGCGAATGGGTCTTGAGGTGATCTTCAAAGAGTTCGATGGCCTTTGGGATCGGCTTGGCAGTCGTTTTTGTTTCGACGGCTTTGACTGTCTTTCCGCCCATGATCATCTCGCCAATGAGTTCGTTCTTTTTCCGGCGCTGCTTCGATCCCTTCGAGGAATTAGATATAAAGGAAAAGGCGGGTTCGGTATTCCTGTCGTGCATAAGAAGCCTCCTTGGTGTCTATTTTCGTAATTCCATAGACACCAAGAGGACTGTTGTGTTTTGTAAAGTAATTGCGACTAAAGGTCGGAATAAAAGGAATGATGGGGATGGTGGGAATCGAACCCACACTACCGTAAGGTAACGGGTTTTTGAGACCCGCGCGTCTACCAATTCCGCCACGTCCCCATACTGTCAATGCTCAAGACCGAAAGTGAATTGAAAGGTCTTGGTCGAAGCGGGCGCGATTATACGAACCGGTCAGAGGGTGGTCAACACCCCGACAAAAACTATTCAAAAGTAATCTTCAGAAACTTCAGCTTACCGACTTGCAACAACGCTTCTTTCGTCGTGGCGGTGTCCAGTTCGGCAGCGGCTTCGCCAACGCGTTCGTTGTTCAGCTTAACGCCGCCCTGCGCAATCACCCGGCGCGCTTCGGCTTTTGACGGCACAAGACCGGTTTGCGCCAGCAAATCAGCAATTTTGATTTTAGTCCCGTCCGTCTTGATCGTTCGGGCTTCAACTTCGCTGGGCGCTTGGTGTTCGCGAAAGCGGCGATTGAATTCGGCTTCGGCTTCATCGGCCGAGGCCTGCGAATGAAAATCGGCAATGATCCGTTTGGCCAGTTCGACTTTCGCGTCGCGCGGATGGCGCTTCCCTGCTTCAACATCTTGCTTGAATTGGGCAATGTCTGCCGCTGGCAGATCCGTCAGCAATTCGTAATAGCGCCACATCAGCGCATCGCTGATGGACATGACCTTCCCGAACATCTGATTGGGCGTTTCAGCAATGCCGATATAATTGCCTTTGCTCTTCGACATCTTCTCAACGCCGTCCAGACCTTCCAGCAAAGGCGTGGTCATTATCACCTGCGGTTCGACGTTGTAGGCGCGTTGAATTTCGCGCGCGGTCAGCAAGTTAAACTTCTGATCGGTGCCGCCCAGTTCGACATCCGCTTTCAGCGCGACTGAATCGTAGCCTTGCGCCAGCGGGTAAAGCAGTTCGTGAACGCTGATCGGAATGCCGCCCGCATAGCGTTTGGAGAAATCATCGCGTTCCAGCATCTGCGCTACGGTGGTTTTGGCCATCAGCCGAATGAAGTCTTCAGGCTTGAAGGCGTTCAGCCAGTTCGCGTTGAATTCGATGATTGTCTTTTGGGGATCAAGCAGTTTGAAGATCTGCGCCTTGTAAGTTTCGGCGTTGGCCAGCACCTGCTCACGGGTCAGCGGCGGACGCGTGGCGTTGCGTCCCGTCGGATCGCCAATCATCGCCGTGAAATCGCCGATCAGAAAGATCACGTCGTGGCCAAGCTGCTGAAAGGCTTTCATCTTGCGAATGACGACAGCGTGCCCCAGATGAATGTCCGGCGCGGTCGGATCAGCCCCCAGCTTGATGCGCAATCGCTGCCCGGTGGCCGCGGATTTCTCAAGCTTCCGTTTCAACTCTTCCGCTGGGATGACATCCACGCAGCCTTTGGTCAGAAATGAAATTTGTTCGTCTATCGTCATAAATCGGTGGTTGGTGATCGGTGGCTGGTGATCGGTGGCTGGTGGTTGGCAACTTCGCCGACCACCGACCACCAGCCACCATTACTTCAGTTTCTTCTGCGCCAGCGCGCGATATTCATTGAGCAGCGTTTCATTGGCGAAGGCGCGCTTGGGCAGCAGATTGAAAGAGTCATTGCCGTATACCAGCAATAGTCCATCCGGGCTTTCCACCAATCGCTGGTAATACTTCCAATCCAGATTCGATTCAATTGGCTCCATTCGAAAGTAAACGCCGTCTTCGCTGAAGGCCACCTTGTGTTCGGACTGGTAGAACGGTTCGCGTTCCCACTTGCGCTTCGACACCCAGCGCCGAACCCAGTGCGCGCCGATCAGCAAATTTACGCCAACCAAAAACACATAAGCCCCCAGATAGATGCCCAATCCGCCCAGGAAAAACACGAAAATACCAAGCAGCATCAACAACCCGCCCCACATTCGCACTCGGTCTATTGTTTGACGGCTGCGGCGGAAAAATTCCTCGGCCGCAAAATACTCTTCCCATTGCAGGTAAAAATTGATGGTATCAGTCATCCTTGCAGTATCACGCTTGTCCGGCCAGGGCGGCAGGAAAATCAGGCCACCACTTCCCGATATTGATTCAGTCTTGAGTTTCAGAGTTCATCAGAAACCTTGGATGGTTGTCTGACGTGTCAGAAGGTCAGGCATTCTGCCATTCACATTCTTGTTTGCCAAATTACCCGGCTTTTCCGCCCAGACGGCGCAGAATCAAAATCTACCTGTAACCAGCCCCTCGATAAATTAGTCTTACCAACCAAAGTCCATCGTAATCGGCGCACATCGCGACGATATATTTTTCAGGAAGCTTCGCTGCTGACGACCTGAAACAATTTGCATTCTGAACAACCCGAATTCTAATAGAGGATCAAAATCGTGTACTCAAGACGAGATTTTGGAAAGCTTGCCCTGGTCGGTCTGCCAATGTCGCTGGCATTTGAGCTGGGTGCCCGGGGCGATTCAAAAGTAAATGGCGTACGGATTGGCGTGCAATCCTACAGTTTCCGCAACCTGCCGCTGGATGACGCGATCAAGGCGATGACCAGTATCGGCATTGGCGAATGTGAACTTTTTTCCGGCCACGTCGAACCCAGACCGCAGGGCGGCCCTGGCGGCGGCGGCGGTGCAAGACCTCCGCAAGGACCGCAGCCAGCAGGAGGTCCGCCCGCTAGTGGCCCGCCGTCGCAAGGCCCGCCTCCACCGCTTCCACCGCCGCGCCAAATGACGCCGGAGATGCAGGAGGCAAGGCGCAAACAGCAGGAAGAAACGCGCAAGTGGCGGCTGACCGTCCCGCTGGATCATTTCAAAGACATTCGCAAAAAATTCGACGCAGCGGGCATCAAGCTTCAGGCATACAACCTGAGCTTCAATGACAGTTTCAATGATGAAGAAATTGATCGCGGCTTCCTGATGGCCAAGGCGTTGGGCGTCAAGCTGATCACGGCATCTTCGACGGTTAAATCCGCCAAGCGGGTCGCGCCTTTCGCCGACAAACACAAAATCATGGTCGCCATGCACGGCCATTCCAACATCACCGACCCGAACGAATTCGCCACCCCTGACAGCTTCGCGCAGGCCTTGGCAATGTCGAAATACTTCGCGGTCAATCTGGACATCGGCCACTTTTTCGCCGCCGGATTTGACCCCGTGGATTACCTGAGCAAACACCACGACCGCATCACCAACCTGCACCTGAAAGATCGCAAGAAAGACAACGGCCCGAATACGCCGTGGGGCGAAGGCGACACGCCGATCAAGCCGGTGCTTCAACTGCTGAAGCAGAAGAAGTGGGACATCCCCGCCAACATCGAATACGAGTATCGCGGCCAGGACACGGTGGCCGAAGTCAGAAAATGTGTTCAATACATCAAGGGCGCACTGGCGTAACCACTGTCCGGCAAACTTCAGTTTGCCGCTGACCTCGCATACGATCACATTCGATAACCACGACAAACTGAAGTTTGTCGGACATATACAGAGGAACCGAAAAATGAAACAAGACAAGATGACACGACGGAAATTCGTCGCGGGCACGACTGGCGCGGCATTGACTGCGATGATCGTCCCGCGCCACGTGCTGGGCGGTGTTGGCTACACCGCGCCGAGCGATACGGTTAATTTCGCGCTGATCGGCGGCGGCGGACAGGGCAAAACCGATGCCGCCGAACTGGTCGCTGGCGGCCAGAACATGGTGGCATTGTGCGACGTGGACTTCGGTTACGTTGACCGCTCGGTCGCCGACATGTCGCGCCAGCGCGGCCCCGGTGGCGGTGGAAGAGGTGGCGGGCAAGGCGCGCCGCAAATGAGCGCGGAGCAACAAGCACGGGCGCAAAAAATGATGGAAGAGCGTCAGGCGCAGACCGCCAAGTTGCAGGAAGCCTATAAAACGGCCAAACGCCACACCGACTTCCGCAAGATGCTGGAATCGCAGAAAGACATTGACGCCATCGTCGTCGCAACGCCTGACCATCTGCACGCAACGATTGCCAAGACCGCGATGGAATTGGGCAAACACGCCTACGTCGAGAAACCGCTGACGTGGTCAATCGCCGAAGCCCGCGTGCTGCGCGAAACTGCAATCCGCACAAAAGTCGCCACGCAGATGGGCAATATGGGCCATTCCAGCGAAGGCGCTGCTCTGGTCAATGAATGGGTGCAAGCGGGCGTGATTGGGCAGGTCAAAGAAGTTCACGTCTGGACAAATCGCCCTCTGGGATACTGGCCGCAAGGCGTTCCCCGCCCTGTCAAACAAGCGCCGGACGCAGCGGCGGCTGGGCCGGGCGGCAATAACGGTACGGACTGGAATGCACGTCTGGTCAACAAAACATTGGCGACTGCAATGGAAGGCAATTATCCCAAGCCGGAAGGATTGAATTGGGATTTGTTTTTAGGCCCCGGCCCGGAAGTTGACTACCACCCAATTTATCACCCCTTCAACTGGCGCGGCTGGCTGGATTGGGGCACGGGCGCGATTGGCGATATGGCGGCGCATTTGATTGACCATCCGTACTGGGCGCTGGGATTGACCTACCCGACCAGTGTCGAAGCCACCTATACGCCTTTCGGCACCGACCTGAAAAACAAACCTGTCAGCTATCCGATGGGATCGCACATCGTTTACCACTTCCCCAAACGCGGCAACCAACCGCCCGTCACACTGACTTGGTACGACGGTGGCCTGATGCCCGCGCGTCCCGAAGCACTGCCCGATGACGTGCAACTGGACGGCGGCGGCGGCGCAATCTTCATCGGCGAAAAGGGCATTCTAGTGCATGGCACCTACGCATCTAATCCGAAACTCTTCCCGCAATCGCTGATGGAAGTCGCGGCCAAAGTGCCAAAGACTTACTTCCGCGTTGAAAAAAGCGGCGAAGGACAATTTGCCCAGGCCAAACATCGCATGAACTGGATCAATGCGATCAAGGGCAAAGAGAAAGCGACTTGTCCGTTTGAGTATGCGACGCGCCTGACCGAAACGATGCTGTTGGGCGTCGTGGCAATGAAGGTCGGCCAGAGCAAGAAGATTTACTACGACGGCGAGAAGGGGCTGATCACCAACAACTCCGACGCCAACCAGTACCTGCAACGCGAATATCGCAAGGGCTGGTCGCTGTAAAAGCCGTATCGGCGAGCGAACCATAAGGCTCGTCACAAACCGCATCAAGGGCACGAAAGCCAGTCACAATGGAGGCGCGTTGACTTCCGGCGTTATGGGTTTGATGGCCTTGATGCGGTTTGTGACGAGCCTTTGTTATTAAACAGCATCGGCGTGGATTGACGCGCATGAAGATGAATAGCTATGCTCTCGCCGCAATCGCGACACAGCAAAGATCCGAACTGAGCAAATAAGCGCAGGAGGCCTTATGGCGACGTCCTCACCGCACGAGGTCACACAGCTTCTACTCGATTGGCGGAACGGCCATCAAGGGGCGCTGGACAAACTCACGCCGCTGATTTACAGCGAGCTTCGCCGTCTGGCCGAAAGCTATCTGCGCCGCGAACGCGCTCACCACACGCTACAAGCCACCGCTTTGGTTAATGAGGCCTTCCTGCAATTGCTCGGCGCGCATCAGATGGATTGGCAGAACCGAGCGCACTTTTTCGGCATCGCGGCGCGGTTGATGCGGCAGATTCTGGTGGATCACGCCCGGGCGCATGCGGCCAGCAAGCGTGGCAGCGGGCAGGAGGCGCTGCCGCTGGACGAAGCGCTGGAAGTCCCCGGCGGGCGCGCGGCGGACGTGGTGGCGCTCGATGATGCGCTGCGGGATTTGGCGGCCTTCGACGAACGCAAAAGCCGCGTCATCGAAGTGCGTTACTTCGGCGGTTTGAGCATCGAAGAGACTGCGGAGGTAATTGGGATTTCCGTTGCCACCGTGCGGAGAGAACTACGAATGGCCGAAGCCTGGCTTTACCGGCAGATGCAGAAGCCCTAAACATCTTTCTTCATCTTCAGTAAATGGCAAAATCTTTTTTCCGGTGTTTGAGCGATTTCAGACTTCGATTCCGCATGAAATTAACGCGGTAAAACATTATCCCGCCGAGGATTGCCGAAAGCGCCGGCTTGTTCATTACTACGGTTAGCATTTTATGGAACTCAATCAGTGGCGACAGATCAAAGAGCTTTGCCGGACGGCGTTAACCAGCCCCATCGGGCAGCGCGAAGAGTTTCTGACGCGAGCTTGCGAAGGCGATGAGGCGTTGCGGCAGGGGCTTGAATCATTGTTGACACTGCACCTGAACGAGGTTGAGACACGCGTCGGCATCGAAAGCGTGGCTACTCGAATGCTTGAGCAAGAGGACGAAGAGATGACCCCGGAACGATGGCGGCAGGTCGAGAAAATCTTTCAGCAGGCGGCAGACTGCAAAGCCGAAGACCTGTCCGCTTTTCTCAATCGAGCTTGCGGCGACGATGAAGGATTGCGGCGCGAGGTGGAAGCGCTGCTCGCCTTTCAACAGCCCGCGCCCGGTTTCATCAAGGGCGTCATTCACGACGCGGCGGCGGCCATTACGCCCGGCGCGAGGAAACCAGCAAGATCGAAGCTGACATCGGCCAGCGAGGAAGCGATGTTTGTTCCCGGCGCGATTCTCGCCGGGCGCTATCGGGTGATCGGGCCCCTGGGGCGCGGCGGGATGGGCGCGGTTTATCGGGCGGACGATTTGAAATTGGGCCAGCCCGTGGCGCTCAAGTTTTTGACCGAAGCCTTCGCGCGTGACGGCGCAATGCTGGCGCGCTTTCACGGGGAGGTGCGCGTGGCGCGTCAGGTCACGCACCCCAACGTCTGCCGCGTGCACGACATCGGCGAAGTCCACACGGAACTGGGCAATCAACACTTTCTTTCGATGGAGTACGTGGATGGCGAAGACCTGAGCAGCCTGCTGCGGCGCATCGGGCGTTTGCCTTCGGACAAAGCCGTTGAAATCGCGCGCCAGCTTTGCGCGGGAGTGGCCGCCGCGCACGAAGCGGGCGTGCTGCACCGCGACCTGAAACCGGCCAACGTCATGATTGACGGGCGAGGCCGCGCGCGCATCACCGATTTCGGCCTGGCCGGTTTGGCCGAACAGTTTCGCGGCAGCGAGGTAATGGCAGGCACGCCGGCTTACATGGCGCCCGAACAACTCGCCGGAAAAGAGGTCACGTTCAAAAGCGACATCTACGCGCTTGGCCTGGTGCTCTACGAACTGTTCACCGGCAAGCGCGTGTTTGAAGCCAACTCGCTGGACGAACTGCGCCGCTTGCACGAAAGCAGCGCGCCGACCAATCCATCAAGCTGGGTCAAAGACATTGATCCGCTGGTCGAACGCGTCATTCTGCGCTGTCTGGAGAAAGACCCAGGCAAGCGCCCAGCGTCGGCGCTGCAAGTTGCGGCGGCATTGCCCGGCGGCGATCCGTTGGCAGCGGCTATTGCCGCGGGCGAAACGCCTTCGCCCGAAATGGTGGCCGCCGCGCCGAAAGCCGGCGCGCTGCGTCCCGCCGTGGCGCTGACCTGTCTGTTGGGCGTTTTGTTGGTGTTGGCGTTCCTGGTCGTTTTTTCCAACCGGGTCAAACTGCACAATCAAGTGCCGCTGACCAAATCGCCTGAAATCCAGACCGAGCATGCGCGAGAAATCATGACCCGGTTGGGTTACAACGACGCACCGAATTACTCTCGATACTCTTACGCCTACGATCTGCTTTACCAGGAGCGCGACCCTGCATCGGATCGCTGGAGGAAGCTGGCGAGCGGCCAAATCCCGGCAATCTATTTCTGGTATGCCCAAAGCCCACGCTACCTGAAGCAGATCGAAGATATGCACAGCCCGCAGCCACCGCTCAATTTGGAGGTGGTCGGCATGACACTGGTTTCGCTGGACCCGCGCGGGCGCTTGATCGAATTCATCCGTGTGCCGCAACAGGTTGATAATCAGGCTGGCGCGGCGGCACAGCCTGACTGGGCGGCGCTCTTCAATGTCGCCGAACTTGATCCGGCGCAATTCAAATCCATCGCTTCGCAATGGACGCCGCCGACGGCCTACGACGCCCGCGCCGCGTGGGAAGGCACGCTTCCCGCGCACCCCGAAATCCCGATTCGCATTGAAGCCGCCGCTTACCGCCGCCAACCGGTCTATTTCCAAATCGTTTATCCCTGGACCAGCCCACAGCGTCAGGAAGCGGCGGCGGTGCGCCAGCAGGCATCAGCCGGAAGTATTTTGGTTAATCTGCTGTTCGCCGTTGTTTGCGGTGGGGCCATCTGGCTGACGCGGCGCAACCTGCGGATGGGGCGCGGCGACCGCAGCGGCGCGTTTAAGCTGGCCGCGTTTGTCTTTGTGCTGAAGTTGGCGGGCGAATTCTTCTCCGCCACCCACTCGGCCTCGTTGGATCAAGAATTTACGATCTTCTTTGACGCGGTCAGAGCAGCGCTCTTCCTCGCCGGGATGTATTGGCTCATCTATATTGCGCTAGAACCTTCCGTACGCCGTTACTGGCCGCGCCTGTTGATTTCCTGGAGCCGGTTGATGGCAGGCGATTTCCGCGATCCGATGGTTGGGCGCGATATTTTGCTGGGCGGTTTGCTGGGTCTCTTTCACACGGTCGGCATCTATATCAGCCAGCTCTTGCCTGCGCTGATGGGCGAACCTTTTCGCCCAAATAACGGCACAATGCTCGGCAATCTGCGCAGCTTCAGTGCACTGCTGGCCAGTCTGCCGCTCACCATCACGGACGAGGTCATTATGTCCGGCCTGGGCGTGCTCTTCATGCTCCTGCTTTTCTACATCTTCTTGCGGCGAGAATGGCTGGCGGCGGCGGCGCTGTGGACGCTGCTGGTGTTGCTTAGCGCGTTACTTTTCGGAAGCTCGTGGTGGGGTCTGCCGGGCAGCCTGATCATTGCGACTTCGATGGTCTTCACCAATTTCCGCTTTGGCCTGCTGGCCGGGATGGCTTGGCAACTCTTCTTCAGCTTGACCTTTCATTATCCGCTGACGGCCAACTTTTCGCTCTGGTATGCCAACACTACTATCTTCTGCCTGCTGATTCTGACGGCGCTGGCCATCTTCGGTTGTTACACTTCAATCGGCAGCCAAAAGCTGTTCAGCCACAAACTGCTCGAAGATTGACTCTTCTTGGAAAACCCTGTGTACGCCTGTGTCCTCGCGGGCAGGCGTCTGGCGAAGTACGCCCGCGGGGACACAGGCGTACACAGGCTGTTTTCATTGTTTCATGGCTAAGCAACTTTCCAGTGGAGAGTCGCCACGCACCAGAAACGACTCCTCAACTTTAACCGGCCAAAAAATCCTCCTAAAAGTTTCCGCAGCCGTGAGCGATTTACCGCGCGCAATCCGCATGTATTTGGTGAGCGCGACCAAACGCGGCCACGTTCGCCAAACGCATCAACACGCCAAAAAGGAGAATTATCCGATGTCACAGCGTATTCGATTACTTGTCGCCACAATCCTTGTCTCGCTCGCCCTGCAAGCGGGTCACGCGCAAACGCCAAAAAATCCAAGCGCGGACGAGGCCGCCATCCGGCAGATCGTCCAGCAGCTTCAAGACGGCTGGAACGCGCACGACGGCAAAGCCTTCGCCACGCCCTTTGCCGCTGACGCCGACTACGTCGTAGTCAACGGCATGAAGATCAAAGGGAAAGAGGACATCGAGCAAGGGCACACCGGAATCTTCACGACCATCTACAAGGACAGCAATCTGACCAACAAGATCAAGGGCATTCGCTTTCTTCGTCCGGACGTGGCCATCGTCCACGTGGGAGGGAGCCTGGAAATTCGCACGGGCGACAAGTCAGAAAAATCGCAAGCGATGATGACGCTGGTGATGACGAAAGAAGGCGGTAAGTGGGCCATCGCCGCGTTCCAAAATACGCCAATTAAAACTGCTGGGCGTTAAGCGGCTTGCCGAACAATAAACCGGGGAATGGCTCAGGCCGCGAGCGACGCGCTGAAAGAATGAAAATTATGATGTGGCGCGGGTTGTTTACCCGCGCTGACTAATGCAATTCAAGCGCGGGTGAACAACCCGCGCCACATTTTCCAAGGGAGAAACGCATGATTCGCATAAACCTAGTTCGCTTCACTCTGATGATTTTTCTGCTCTCGCTGCTTGGCGTGGCCGCTGCCGCGCAGAATCCTTCAGTGCTCACCGGCGGGCTGAAAGGACCAGGCAAAATCCTCTTTACCGACGGCGGCAGCCTGATCGTTGCTGAAGCCGGTCAAGGGCCAAACACAGGCCGTATTTCGCTGGTGGATCGCTGCGGCAATCGCACCACGCTGGTGGACGGTTTGCCCGCCGGCGTCAGTTCAGAAGGCGCAACCTCCGGCCCATCAGGGTTGGCCTTGCGCGGCAGAACGCTGTTCGTTTCCATCGGCGAAGGCGACGCGCTGGTGGAGGGTGACGCGCCCGGCACGGCCAAACCCAATCCGAAGGGGGCGTCGTCGCCATTGCTAAGTTCGGTGCTGGCAATCGAATTCGGCACTGATGTTGATCGCAGCGCGGGCGGCTTCGCGCTTGCCGCCGCCGATCACGCGACGATCAAAAGCGGCGCAAGTTTCAACTTGCGGAGCGCGCAAAACGAGACGGTGGCCGTCAAACTGCTGGCGGACTTCCCTGACTTCGTTCCTGATCCATTCATCGGTTCACGCGCATCGAACCCGTTCGCGCTGGCGATTGACGGCAATCAGCTTTACGTCGCCGACGCCGGCGGCAATCTTATCCGCAAGGTCAATCTGGACACCGGCGTGGCGGAAGTCCTGACGGGCTTTGCTCCCCTGCCGAATCCGCTGCCGTTCGGGCCGCCGGTTGTGGATGTCGTACCCGACGGGATTCGCGTGTTCGGCGACAAATTGCTGGTGACCTTCCTGACAGGCTTCCCATTCGCCACGGGCCGCGCTGAAATTCGCAGCGTTGAACTTGCCACCGGCAAACAAGCGACCTTTATCGGCGGACTGACGACGGCGATTGACGTGCTGCCGGTCAAAACGCGCTTGGGAGCGGATCAATTCTACGTGCTCGAAATCAGCTCCAACCTGGCTCAGGGCACGCCCGGACGCTTGCTGCGCTTCGATTCACCGACGGCTGCCCCGATTGTGATCGCCAGCGGCTTGATCGGCGCGGTCGGCCTGGCGCGCGATTCGAAAAGCGGCGACGTGTTCATCAGCGAAACCTTCACTGGCCGGATTCTTCAAATCACCGGCAACGAATACGACGTGTGCTTGCAGGATGACAACACGGGCGACACGCTGCGGTTCAATTCGCTCAACGGCGAATACCTGTTCATCAGTTGCAAGGCGGGCGTGGTGATGACCGGCAGAGGCAAGGTCAACCGCGAAGGCTGCGCGACCGAATTGAATGACCCTTTCGTCGCCGCGGTGATTGATCGTTGCCCGATTGCTCCGCAAAATCGCGGCGCGGCCACCATCCGCCGCACGCCGTTCGGCAGCGCAATTTTCATCAACGACAGCAACACGACCGACAACACTTGCACCGGACGTTAGAGCCGGTTGGCTCAACGCAAAGACACGAAGGGCGCGAAGAATTTCGATCTTCGCGCCCTTTCGCATTTGTTGATTGAGTCCGAAGCCTAGGGATGCGGCTGCCCGGCTTGCGGCTTTGCCGTGGTCGCCGTGGCTTCAGCGCCAAATCGAATCTGTCGTTTGCCGCCGCCAGCGAATTCATTGCCGTAAATCGCACGTGTGATTCCCCACTCGGCCACGGTTGATAGCAATGTGACGATTGCGCCGATGGCGACGGCTTTTTTGATCAATGGCGTGAATTCAAATTTCGATTCAACCGGTGCCGATTGTTTCGGCAAGCTCAGCAGCAGAATCAGCGTGCAGACGGTGGCGTTCAGGAAGATCACGCCTTCGGTAATCAGCCGCGTCGAAGCGAACGACACCACCGCGCGCTCGAAGTTCCCCGCCACCATCAGCCACAGAAAAACCAGATAAAGCAGTTGCCCTTTGCCCAGCCAGCTTGCAGGAATGAACGGCAGCGGCGCTCGCCAATGCCGAATCAACAGCCAGACGACCGCCAAACTCAGCGCCACATAAGCCAAGTCGAACCAGACTTGCGCCGATAAGCCAGCCATCACCGCCGGGACGGTTTTCGCATTCACCCAGCGTTCGGGATTCTGGCGCAGGTTCAACCACGTTACGAACAGCAACGTGAAACCAATAGCGAACGGATCCGTCCAGCTTCTCACTCGCGGTTCGTCGCTAGTGCGCGGCAATCGCGCTGCCAATACCAGCATCGCGACGGCGATGCCCACACCGTTGATGAATCCATACGTCTGTTCCATCACGCTGTGCCAATTGGTCTGCCAACCGGTCTTCATTTCGATCAGCCGAAACAGCACCGATGAAGCAAAACCGAATCCGCCAAAGAACGCCGTCACCAGCGAAGCAAACATCGCGGCGTGCAGCCGTCGCCGCTGAAAATAGATCAGCATCCCCGCGACCATTCCCACGCAACCGGCCCAACTGTCTCCGCGCGGCGGCGTCATCCTGATGCCGAGTAACGGCACCAGCACGATGAATCCAATTAACCAACCCACGGCCATGTGCAGAATCAACGAACTGGCTTGATCCAATCGCCGTCGAATCCCTGCTAGAACCAGCACGGCCACAATCGCCGTCACCGCCGCCAGCCAGTCGCTGTCGTACCAGTACAGCGGACTTTGTTGCCGGTAATCTGGATTCACCGCGACCAGCCAGGTCTCAAACCCATCTTGCAATATCCAGGCGGCAAAGACCGCAATCAGCGGCACGAAGAATTCCGTCAACCTCGCGCGATCCAGAATCGCCGGCAGCGCCGTTGCGGCTCCACCAACAGCGCCCCACAAAAAGCCGATCACGAACAGCGATGCATACCCATAAAGCACCGAGGCCGAATGCCCGGAGTGCGTGTAGCCGATTACCATGCCATAAGACATGCTGCCGCCAAACGACCATCCAATCGCGCCGAACATCGCAAAGTAAGCAATACGCCGATGCCAGTCTTCGCGGCCAGAAAGCAGCACGAAAGCCATCGCCGCCAGCGCGCCGGGAACCATCGCGCCGATTTCGTGGCCGAAGTTGCCGCGAATGCCCCAGCCGATGGACAGCGACAGCGCGGTCAGCAGAATCGTTCGTTTGTCGAATTGTTGGGGGAATATGCGGTTCATTTACTTTTTTGGAAGGCCAGAAAGCCAGTGCATCAGATTGAGTAGAGGCCGTGAATTCTATCGGCAATCAGCCAGGATCAAATCGTGATGATTTCAACCTTTGGGGAAAGGGCGGATTTAGGAATCAGTGCGGGCCAGTAGGCAATGACTTCTTCTACCTTTGGCCGTCCGCCGCCCAAGCCCGTCACCGTTGGCGGGCCGCTCAATGCCAGCGGCGCGATCTCTTTGGTGAAGCGATCCACGGCGGCTTTGTCCTGCGACCGCACACCAACGCGCAGCATGACTTCGGCAATGTCCGGCGAAGGTTCGCCGCCGAGTCCTTCGTGCGTGGCGTTGACGCCGATGTATTGCGACAGCATTTCATCGAACTTCAGGCCAATGGATTCCAATCTTCGTCGCAAGGTCACGTCCGCCACTTTCGCTTTGGCGTAGGCATCCGGCCAGGCATAGATCAATCCGCCTGATGCTTTGAATCCGTCAGAAAAGCTGATCGAGACTTTGTAAAACTCTGTCGCCGGTTTGCCTGTGATGCCGTGGACGCGGACGCGGTTTTCGCCATCGGCTTCCAGCTTGACGGACGTGAAATCAGCAACACCGTCAGGCGTGATGTAATTTTCAGGATCGCCCATTTCGTACATCAACTGCTCTTTGACCGTGGCCACGCTGACGCGCCCACCGGTGTTGGCGTGCTTGGTGATGACGAAGCTGCCGTCTTCACGGGCTTCGGCGATGGGGTAGCCGATGTTCCAGAAGTCCGGGATGGTTTGCCAATCCACCTGATGATTGCCGCCGGTGGATTGTGCGCCGCATTCCAGAATGTGACCGGCGATAGTTCCCGCCGAAATCCTGTCCCAATCGTTGAGTGCCCAGCCGAATTCATGAATCAGCGGGCCAAGCGTTAAGCCAGTATCCGTGCAGCGCCCGGTGACGACAATCTGCGCGCCTTGCGCCAATGCTTCGGCAATCGGAGCCGCGCCGAAATAGACATTTGCGCTCTGCACACGATCGCGAACGCCTGAAAGCGGCGCGCCCGTTTCCATGTTTTCCAGCGTAATGTCGTGGGCAATGAATTCATCCAGCCGATCCATGATGTCATCGCCCGCCACCACACCGACCTTGATCTTGCCCGACAGGCCCAGCTTTTTGACGACTTCGGCCAACCCCGCGACACAAGCCTGCGGATTGACGCCGCCCGCATTGGCGACGATCTTGATGTTTTGATCCAGACACTGCGGCAGAACGCGCCCGACCACCTGTAGAAAATCGCGCGCGTACCCGGCATTGGGATCGCGCGCGCGCATCTTCTGCATAATGGACATCGTGATTTCAGCCAGATAATCCAGCGTCAGGTAATCAATGGGGCCGCGCTCAACCAGATGAATCGGCGCTTCCAGCCAGTCACCCCAGTATCCTTGACCATTTGCAATACGAATCGTTTTCATAACTCCCCTTTATGGTTACGCCGTTTGGATGCCAGCCACGCTATCCAATCCCATCTCTTTGATCAACTGTTCGCGCAGAACGAATTTCTGCACCTTTCCGCTGGCCGTCAGCGGAAAGGCTTGCACAAACCGAAAGTGCTTCGGGATTTTATGGCGACTGATGCCCTCTTTGCAGTATTGGCGAATCTCGTCCTCGCTCAACGCTTCGCCGGGTTTCAAACGAATCATCGCGCAGACCTCTTCGCCCATAAATTCATCCGGAATGCCGACGACCTGGGCTTCGGCGATTTTCGGATGGCGCATCAGGAAAGCTTCGATCTCCGCCGGGTAAATGTTTTCGCCGCCGCGAATGATCATGTCCTTCACTCGGCCAACGATTTTCAAATAACCGTTGGATTGCATCACCGCCAGATCGCCACTGTGCAGCCAGCCGTCAGCGTCAATCGTTTCAGCAGTCTTTTCCGGCATGTTGTAGTAACCGACCATGTTCGAAAAAGCTTTTGAGCAAAGCTCGCCCGACTCGCCGACTTTGACAGTTTCGCCAGTTCCGGGATTGATGATCTTGATCGAAGTGTGAGGCTGAGCCAGCCCGACTGTGGCAGCTTTCATTTCAAAACTATCAGTGGCAAACGATTGAGTCACTGCGCCAGTGGTTTCGGTCATTCCAAAAACGATGGAGCAGTCGGCGCCGATTTTTTCCTTGATCTGTTCCATCAGCGCCACCGGAACAGGCGTGGCTCCGGTGAAGATCGAACGCAATGACGAAAGGTCGAATTCGGCGAAGCGCGGATGATTCAGCATCGCAATCAACATCGTCGGCACGGCAAAAGTGAACGTGCCGCGCTCTTTTTCAAACAGCTCAAGATGTTTCAGCGGGTCAAAGGCGATCAGCGGAATCAGCGTGCAACCCAGATACAGACAATAAATTGTTCCGCCCAGCGAACCGGCAATGTGAAAGAGCGGCATCGCCGTGACGTACCGTTCATCATCGCCAAGCGCGCCGCGAGTGGTAACGACGTGAGACTGATTGACCAGATTGTGGTGAGTGAGCATGACGGCTTTGGGAAAGCCGGTGGTGCCGCTGGTGTATTGCATCATCGTCACATCGTACGGATTGATGCCGGCTTGTCTGGCCTTCAATTCATCGTCGGAAACTTTATCGGCCATCGCCATGACGTCCGAAAAAAGTGCCAGACCTGTTCTGGCTTCCGTGCCAATCAGCACGGCTCGTTTCAGGCGAGGCAGCTTTTCAGTTTGCAGGGTTTCGTTCAGTGGGTCGTTGACTGTTTTCAACTCCGGCGCGACGGCGTAAAGCGATTCCAGATATTTGTTGCCGCGATGTTCTTCGATCAAAAACAGCGTCGTGATGTCGCCTTGCCGCAGCACGTATTCGATTTCAGCCGCGCGGTAATTGGTGTTGATCGTGACGATGACTCCGCCGATTTTGGCCAACGCCAGTTGCAGGAAAATCCATTCGGGAACATTCGTCGCCCACACGGCGACGTGATCGCCCCTTTCGATGCCGAGCGCCATCAACCCCTTCGCCAGCCGGTTGACCGTCTCGCGGTATTGCCGGTAAGTCAGCCGCAGTTCCAGGCCCAATTCAGGATAGTTGTAGACGAGAGCTTCCTTGTCGGGCATTTCTTCCGCGCGCTGATCCAGCAAATCGCCCAGCGTCAGATCAATCAATTCCGTGCCGAACGCTTCTGCTTCCCAATGCGCCAGATCGCCTTTGATTGCCATAGTCGGTGCCTCATTTATTGACCACGAAAAACACAAAACACACGAAATACCGATCAATGCTTTTCGTGTGTTTTGTGTTTTTCGTGGTTCCCTGCATTGATGAATTAACGTGCCAGTGCATAATATTCGCGATTCGGGATCATTCCCGTGGCCGACGCCATGCGATTCGTGAAGTTGTACATCGCCGCGATCTCAATCACGTCCCAGACTTCTTCCAGCGTCAGCCCAAAGTGCTGCAAGTGCGCAATGTCTTCCTGCGAACAGTTGAGCGGCGTTTCAGTCAGCAGCACGGCAAAACCCAGAACGGCTTCCATCTTGGCGTCCAGACCCGCGCGTTTGTAATCGAGCGTGATGCGGTCGGCTTTGATGGGATCGCCGAGCGTCTGACGCAACGCCGCGCCGTGCGCGACCAGACAGTACAAACAGCCGTTGGCCATCGAAACTGCCACTGCGATCATCTCGCGTTCAGCGGCGCTCAGGTTGTCGGTCGGTTCGTGGAGTTGTTTGTAATGCGCAAACCATGCGCTGAATTTTTCGGGGCGAAAGCTGTAGACGCGAAAGACGTTCGGCACAAAGCCGACTTTCTCTCTCGCTTTTCTGAACAGGCCTTGCAGACTCTCGGGCAATTGGTCTTCGGCGGGAATTGGGAACCAGCTAATGGCTTCTTCGGGTTGAGCGTTCATCGCAGACTCCTTCAATCAGCCCCTTTTGGCAGGATCATTTCAGCAAGATCATTTTGGTTTGTTTCGTTATTTTCGTTTGTTTCGTACTCTCGGTTTTGTCTCGTTAGAGTTTCGCCTGTTTGGCGATGATCTCTTTCATGATTTCCGAAGCGCCGCCGCCAATGGTATTCAATCGCGCATCGCGCCAGGCGCGGCCAATCGGATATTCAGTCGTATACGCGAAGCCGCCCATAATCTGCATGCAGTCGTACATCACTTTCTGATCCAGATCGCAGCAGAACAGCTTGGCCATCGTGATTTCCTTGACGGCGTCGTGGCCGCGATTGGTCAAATCCAGTGCGCGGTAACAAAGCCATTTGGCGGCCTCGACACTGGCCAGATGTTCGGCGAATTTATGACGCCAGACTTGAAACGATCCGATGGACTGGCCAAAAGCCTGGCGCTCTTTGCCGTAGTTGATGGCGTATTCCAGTGAGCGTTCCATCGAATAAACCGCTGCCACGGCTGCCGCCAAACGTTCGCCCTGAAAATTGTGCATCACGTAATAAAAGCCCTTGTTCAGTTCGCCCAGCAGGTAGCGGCGCGGAACGCGGCAGTTGTCAAAAAACAATTCCGCCGTGTCAGAAGACAGATTGCCGACCTTCTTCAGCTTCTTGCCAACGGTGTAACCGGGCGTCGAGGTCGGAAAAATGACGAAGGAAATCCCCTTGTGGCCTTCTTCGCCGGTGCGCACGGCCAGCAGAATGAAGTCTGCGCGCGTGCCATTGGTAATCCACAGCTTCTGACCGGAAATGACAAAATCACCTGTGTCAGAGGGGCCATCAATGCGGGCGCGAGTTTTGATGTTGGCCACGTCTGATCCGCCACCGGGTTCACTGACGCCCAGCGCGGCAATGTAATCCCCGGCGACGGCGGGTTTCAGAAATTCTTCCCGCTGTTCATCCGTGCCCAGTTCCGCCAGCACCGGCAGCGTCATATCCGATTGCACCATCAGCGCCATCGTCACGCCACCGTTATGCGCATAAGACAGGCCCTCCAGATAGGCCGCTGTCGCCCACCAATCCAGCCCAGTGCCGCCCCAGCGCAGGTCAGTGCGAATGCCGAACAAGCCCAAGTCACCAGCCTTCTTGAACAGTTCGCGCGGGAAGATGCCCGCTTCGTCCCACTCTTCGGAGTGTGGCGCGATTTCGCGTTCGCAAAACTGTTTGACGGTTTCGCGCAGCATGGCGTGCTCTTCAGTGAAATAGGGGAAGGTGGGCGCTTCCGTCATCTGAGTCTTCGTTGCCTGTGACATAGATTTCGTGCCTCCTGTGGTGCTTTGCCAGAGATTGATTTTGAAGATTGCTTGAGAGGGGTTGCCTGTGGTTCACCAGCGCGGCGCACAGTAGCACAGCCTTAAATCAAAGCCAACGCGCAACGATTCAACACGCAACGATTCCTTGACAATCCGCCCGGACGCACCTAGATTGCCCGACGGGTCAGCGCGGCTTTCTCACCGGGCAGTAACCACCTGAAGACGCGCTGGCTGATGGCGAACAAAGCTTATTTCTGTAGTGCTGCTTCAACCGAGCGATGCCGCTAGGCTGGCGGGCGATGCCGCTCGGCTGGCGCTCACAATCATTCCGTACTGGCAATTCAACATCCTAGAAGCCTTCTCGCTTTGCTCACTTCGGTTTATTCAACGCCCCGCCCGCGGCAACGACACTCGTCGGGCGCAGGACTGGTCACTACACACACATCAGGAGTTAAGGTTTATGAGACGATCAACCAGAGTTCTTTTCTATTCGTTGCTTTTCTTGCTGACCGTCGGCGCGCTTGTCAGAGTGAGTCGCGATGTGCGGGCTGCGGGCGCTTCAGCATTGAATCCGATGGCGACCATTACGGTGCGCAGCAGCGCGGACGCAGGCGGGACTTGTCCGGGGGCGACTTGCACGCTGCGGCAAGCGATTGCGACAGCAGCATCGGGCGACACGATTGATTTCGATCTGACGACCGTGACCAGTCCGATCACGCTGGTGAGCGAATTGGCGATAGATAAGAGCCTGACGATTCAAGGGCCGGGCGCAAGCCTATTGACCGTTAGCGGCAACAACGCGGTGCGAGTGTTCAATATTGGCGGCATGAATCCGGCGATCAACGTCGCGATCTCCGGCCTGACGATTGCCAACGGCAGACATCGCGGCATCGATGGTGCGCAGGGCACCAATGCGTTTGGTGGTGGAATTCTCAATGACAGCACGGGTACGCTCAGCCTCATCAATGTTGTGCTTACCGGTAATTCAGCGATCGGCGGCGATGGCAGCGGCAATACTGCTCGTGGTGGCACTGGCGATGGCGGCGGCATCTTTAATCGGAGTACCGGAATTGTAAGCATAATAGACAGCACGATTTCAGGTAACATCGCCAAAGGCGGCAACGCAAATGATAGCGGACACATAGGCGACTTTGGCGGAGGAAGTTCGGGCGGAGGTATCTCCAATGGTAACGGGACTATAAATATCGCCAATAGCACCTTCTCAGGCAATTCGGCCACAGTAGGTGATACTACTCAATCGGGTGGTGGCACCGGCAGCACCTTATTTATAATCGGCGCCGGCGGCGGCGCCATAATCAATGGAAATGGAACCGTAAATATATTCAACGGTTCACTTTCTGGGAATTCCGCCAACGGCGGTACGATAACGAATAACGGACCGAATCTCTTCATCGCATTCGGTAGCCTGGGCGGTGGTATTGATAATTCGGGGGGGACGGTGAATTTGACTAACAGCACGCTTGTCGGCAATTCGGCCAACGGCGGCACTATCAACCAAAACGTAACTCCTCCCCAAAATGGTCTCAACAGCGTCGGCGGCGGCATTTTGAATGGTGGTCAGTTGACGCTAACGAATAGCACGATCACCGGTAACACGGCAATCGGCGTTATTCACATTAATGGCGGTGTCAGTGGTATCGGTGAGGGCGGCGGCGTTAACAATTTCGTGGCCGGCGGCACGGTGACCGCTAAGGACACGATCATTGCCGGAAACACGGCGGAGATGGGACCTGATGTCAGGAACACGCTGACTTCGCAGGGCTGGAATCTCATCGGTAATAACAAGGACGCGACTATTACTCCGGCGCCCGGCACCGCCGACCAGATCGGAACGCCCGGAACCCCGATCAATCCGCTGCTTGGCCCGCTCGCCAATAACGGTGGCCCGACGATGACGATGGCGTTGCTCACGGGCAGCCCGGCGATTGACAAAGGAGCCGCCGCCATTGACCCGATTACCGCAACGCCCATCACCACCGACCAACGCGGCCTCCCTCGTCCGGTGGATGATCCGGCGATTGCGAACGCGCCGGGCGGAAACGGCTCCGACATCGGCGCTTTCGAGGTGCAGAGTGTAACGCCGGTCGCGCCACCAACTGTGGCGAAAGCCTTCACCTCGGCGACCATCACTGCGGGCGGCGCGAGCTTGCTGACCATCACGCTCAGCAGCGCGGGCATCAGTTTAACCGGCGCGAGCCTGACCGACACTCTGCCGGCAGGCCTCGCGACCGTCGGCGGCACGGCGGCCACGACCTGCGGCGGGACGGCCTCGCAGACCGCTAACTCAGTCAGCTTAAGCGGCGGCACGATCCCGGCGGGCGGCAGTTGCAGCTTGAGCGTGCAAGTGACGAGCGCGACCGTCGGCACGTATACCAACACGATTGCGGCAGGCGCGCTGACGACCACCAACGGCGGCGCGAATACGACGAGCGCCAGCGCCACCTTGACCGTTGTCGCCGCCCCGGTCGGCAGCCCCGTTGGCCCCGGCAACGCTTTCCCCGCGACATCGGCGGTGAACGATCAAAAGCCCGGCTCGGTGTTGATCTACAACGTCTACACTTCATCGAGCAGCCCGACGCAGCAGAACACACGGATCACATTGACCAACATCAACCCGAACTTGCCCATCGCCGTGCATCTGTTCTTCGTGGACGGGGCATCGTGTTCGGTCGCCGACAGCGTTTTGTGTTTGACGGCAAATCAGACGACGACCTTCCTAGCATCAGACCTTGATCCGGGAACAACGGGCTACATCGTAGCGGTGGCGATTGATGGCAATGGCTGCCCGGCGAATTTCAATTTCCTGATCGGCGACGAATACGTCAAGTTCTCGTCAGGCCACGCGGCAAACCTGGCTGCCGAAGCCATTGCGGCGCTGCCCGGCCTGCCCGCTTGCAATAACACGACGGTGACGGCAACGCTCAACTTCGACGGCATCAGTTACAACGCCCTGCCGCGTGTGCTGGCCGCCGACAGCATTGCGTCGCGTGCTGATGGCAATGACACGCTGCTGATCCTGAATCGCATCGGAGGAAACCTGGGCGTTGGCGCATCAACGCTGATCAATCTGTTTGGGATTCTCTACAACGACTCTGAAGTGGGCTTGAGCTTCGGCTTCGGGGGTGCGTCATCGAGTCCGGGCACCTGCCAATTCCGCAGCTCGCTGTCGAACAACTTCCCGCGCGTGACGCCGCGCTTCGAACAGTTCATTCCGGCAGGACGCAGTGGCTGGTTGAAAGTATTTTCGCAATCAGACATTGCGCTGCTCGGCGCGGTGCTGAACTTCAACGCGAACGCCGGAACAGCAGCGGGCGCGTTCAATCAAGGCCACAACCTGCACAAGCTGACGTTGACGACATCGGCAAGTTACATCGTCCCGGTCTTCCCGCCGGGGTGCTAAGGCCGAGCGTTGGGCTTTTCCGGCAGGCCATTATCGAAAAGGGGCGGCAGTGTCCAAACGTACTGCCGCCCCTTCTGATTTGGCGCCTACGCCGTGGGCGTTTAGCGCGCGATCCGGCGCAGATGTTTTACTTCGCTGCTGATGGTTTGCGCGGAATCTTCTCGTCCCGCATTGCGGCGTTGTACAGAAACGCGGCCATGATCGTCGCGGACTGTTTCATATCATCCGCTTGAATGCGGTCGAACACGTCCATATTCGAATGGTGCGTGCGCGCGTTGTATTCAATTTCGTCCTGAATGAACTGGAAGCCGGGCAGGCCGATGCCGTCGAACGACAAGTGGTCAGTGCCGCCCGTGTTGGAAATGGTCAGCGTGGTGGCGCCCATGTCGGCAAACGGCATCAGCCAATCGCGGAAGATGGGCCGCACGGCTTCGTTGCCCTGCAGGTAGACGCCGCGAATCTTGCCAGTACCGTTGTCCAGGTTGAAATAGACAGACAGCTTGTCGTATTCGGGCTTGGTGTTGATCTTTCCCGCCGAGCCGCCGCCCATCATCGCGGCCATTTCGGCCTGCGGCGAACCGGCATCGCCGCGCGCGCCGAAGTGATCTTTGACGTAGGCGCGTGATCCGAACAGGCCCTGCTCTTCCCCGCTCCACAGGCCGACACGGATCGTGCGGCGCGGTTGCAGGTTCAGGGCTTTCAGAATGCGCACGGCTTCCATTGCCGCCGCACAGCCCGCGCCGTTGTCGGTGGCGCCCGTGCCGCTGTGCCACGAATCCATGTGCGCGCCGATCATGACGATTTCGTCTTTTTTGTCGGTGCCGGGGATTTCGGCAATCGTGTTGTAAGCGTTCAGGTCGTCGCCGTGAAATTGCACGTCCAGATTGATGCGCGCTTGCAGCTTTTCACCGGCCTGAAGCATGCGGATAAGGCGGTTGCTGTGTTCAATGGCGATGGTTACCTGGGGCAGGTTGGCGGGCGCGTCTTTGTCCCAGGGATTCACCTTGCCCATAAACAAATCCATCATCGCTTCCATCGGCGAGCCGGATTTGACCTCTTTGGGAATGGCGGCGTTTTCCAGAAAGATGGTGCCGCCGTCGCCCGAACGCGAAGGTGACAAGATCAGCGCCGCACCTTCATCCAAAAAGAACTTCATCTTCTTCGCGTCAAAGATCGCCGAATTGATGAATTCCTGCATGCGCGGATTCGACATCATCGCCGCAGGGCCGCCGTTGCGTTCTTTGGCGGGGTCTTGCGCGTTGGCCAGCCGCAGCAAATCTTTTTCAGTCAGGCGCGTGCCCGGCGCATCGAAGCGGGCTTTGACCTCGTTGATGGGCGAAGCAAGAACAATCTTGCCTTTCAGCGTGCCTTTGAATTTTGCCAGCCCGGCTTCGTCTTTGGCGTCCACGTAAACAACATCCGCCGTCAGCGGGCCGTTGGTCGGCAGCGACCAGGCTTTGGGATAGGCGATCAACGGGAAGCCTTGCGGCGCGATGATCTCCGCCGAAAACGATTTCAGCGACCAGCCGCGCCCGAACGGCCCCCACGATTCCAGATGCGCGTTCTCCAATCCCCATTCTTTCATCTTGTCGCGCGTCCATTCGTTGGCGCGCTTCAGATTAGGCGATGCGGTCAGACGCGGGCCGATAACATCGCTCAGATAACTCAAGGTCTGCATGACTTGCGAATGATTCATGCCTTCGTCCTTGATGCGTTCGATGGGGTCGTTAGCGTTCTTGGCCGGTGCTTGCTGCGCTTGCTGTGCGCTGGCCGACCAGCTTGTGAAGGCCAGGGCGAAGAGCAGAATTGCAGTGACAAGTCTGGATCGAGACATATGGTTTGATCTCCTGTTAGTTTCGTAAAGGTTTTGAGCTTGTGAACGGTAACCGGCTACGGTTGGATCAGCCGCAAATACTCCGACAAAGATGACAGCGTCAAATCGGCGATCAGTGCTTCAAATGACTCTTCGAATCGCGCCGCGTGTTTCGTTTGTTCGCGCTGCAACGCGCGGATGTAATAGGCGCGCCGGATTGGCGGAATGATAACGATTGGATAACCCGATTGCAGCAGCGCCAGATTCATTACCAGCCGCGCTGTGCGCCCATTGCCGTCAATGAACGAATGAACTGTCGCCAATTCAAAATGCAGCCAGGCGGCGAATGAAACCGGATGTTGCCCGGCACGTTCGCGGTCAATTTTGCCAAACAGCTTCTGCATCCGTTTGGGCACTTCGCTGGCGCGGGGCGGGACGAATTCGCTGCCGGAAAGGTAGACCTGCTGCTGCCGGTAAACGCCAGCTTGCGTCTGGTCTATGCGGAAATAGAACAGGCGATGAAGTTCGCGAACATCCTCTTCGCGAATCATCTTTCCCAGCGCCAGCATCAGCAGGTGGTCGTAGGCATCGGCGTGTCCCAATGCTTCCAAATGATCGCGCATCGGTTTGCCGCCAATAGTCAGGCCGTCTTCGATGACAATTTTCGTTTCGATCAGATCAAGCGTATTGCCTTCCAGCGCGTTGCTGCTATAGGTCAACCCGATCTTGAAATACTGCTGCAACTGTTTGGCTTCGAACGGGTCAAGCGGGCGCATGCCATCCAGCGCGGCTTTCCGTTCGTCAATCTGACGGAACAGTGCGGAGCGAATCTCTGCGTCTGGCAAATCTTTATGTTGGTTGCTCATCGTGCGTCTACTCGGCCTAACTGCCCGGGCCTTTTCTGTTACTTGCTGAGCCATATCCCTGATTATTACTTGAATACGATGATGAGTTTGTTGCTCGATTTACCTTCAACGAAGACCTGCAACTCGCCCACCATATTTTGCGAAAACTGCGGTAGCTTTACATTCACTTGATCAAGGCCTGCAAAATCGCCTTGCGGACCCGCGTAAAGCGCCTCGATTCCGGTGTTGTTAATGCCTATTTTTACAGATGCCAGGGAATCACGGTTCCGAAGTCCCGACCCAAACAAAACCAAATAGAGCTGATCCGGTTGTGATGCGGAGTCAGAGAAATAATCAATCGGGCGCGGGACGTAACGGTTCTGTGCCTGGTCAAACACCGCTAGCGATTCAGTCGTCTGCGTACCGTCGCTCTTGACGCGCAGAAGATAACCAGCGGGCGGGCCAGCACCATCCGCGTTGGCCGTGAATAATCCAGGCAGAGTTGATGTTATTAAAATGATACCTGTCGTCGTCTGACCATCGCCGCTAACAACCGTAATCGTTGCCAAGCCAGAAGCCGTGCCTACCGGAACAAGGTAGTTGCACTGACCTGGCGAAACGAAAAAGAGCGGCGCAAAGCGTTCAGTCCCGGTTGCGTCCTTGACGCGGATGCGCGTTCCGGCCAGTTCTGTCGGCAGCGGCAAATTCGTCGCGCCCAACGTCGCTGTCGCCAGATGTGTTCCGAAAGCTGCGGCGATGGAATCGGGTGCCAGGGCGACCGGCAGATAGCTGGCTGCCGAAACACTGGCAACCGTATTGACCGGTGGCAGATTACAAGTGGCAAGTGTCGCCGAAATTCCAGTGCGCGTCGTGACTGCCAGGTCAATCATCCCATCGCCATTGAGATCGCCTCCGGTGAGGTAAACCCCTATGGGGATGGGAACGTTGGTGGCGCGAGCGAAATTGCCTGCGCCATCACCTGCGTAAATGCTGACGTGATCCGTTGCGTCCGTATTCCCGAGGGAAAGAACCTCCGTCAAGGCCAGGTCGAGTTTGCCGTCGCCGGTGAAATCGCCAACGGCCACCGAACGCGGAAACTTATCAACGTCAAATCTGAGAGGCGCGCGAAAGCTGGCGTCGCCGTTGCCGAGCAAGATCGATAGATTCCGCGTTGTGGATTCGTCGCGGTGAATAACTGCCAGATCGAGCTTGCCGTCATTATTGAAGTCCCCCACCGACAGCAACAGTGGTACTGCTGCAACAGTCACGGAGGAGGAGTTGAAACCGCCCGCGCCATTGCCTTTGAGGATATTCAATGTTGTGCCGCCGTAGTTTGCGACGATCATATCCAGCTTACCGTCCTTGTCGAAATCGCCAGACACAATTGCTGAAGGCGATGGACCAACTGGAATATTGACGGCGGGAGCGAAATTTCCAGCCCCATCTCCCAATAAGATCGAAATGTCATTCGAGCCAAAATTGCCAATGGCCAAATCCTGATTGCCGTCACGATTGAAGTCAGCATTGATGACGGTTGACGGAGTCTGACCCGCACTGAGGTTGCGCGGGCTGGTAATGAAATCGCCCGTCGCGTTGGCCAATAGAAGGGTCACGTGTCCGGGGCTTTGCAAGCTGCCACCCGCGACGACGATGTCCGGCCTGCCATCTTTATTGAAATCGGCGACTGTAATGTCGCTATTGTCTCTATCCGTCGGATAAGTTTTCGGCGACCCAAAACCTCCCATCCCGTCGCCATAAGCAATTAAAACACCCCCCTGATTGCCCTCAGCGACAACTGCATCCAATCGGCCATCGCCATTGATATCAGCCAATGCCGTTGCCCTGAGCAGCTTGTCTGCCTGATCGAAGCCGCGCGGTGCCAGGAATTCGCCATTCCCTACTCCTGTAAGAACCGAAAGGGTAGGGTTACTGATTACGGCAAGATCGATTTTGCCATCCCGATCAAAGTCGGCGGCAGCAGACGCGATAGGAAAGTTGCCAGTGCTGTAACTCGCTCGCACTGAGAACGCCCCAGCGCCGTTGCCGAGCAAGATTGTTACACGGTTACTGAAATCTTCCGTCGCGATCAGATCAGGCTTGCCGTCACTGTTAACGTCGACGATTCGTAATGACTTGGGATAGTTATACACGCCGAGCGGGATCTGCACTGGCTCGCCAAAGCCTCCTGCACCAGTGCCGAATAGAATGGTCACGCCACGTTCCTGTTGCGACGTCAGACTCACAACCGCCAAGTCGGCTTTGCCATCTCCATTCAAGTCGCCCACCGCATTGTTTTGAACACCGCTTCCGCCGTTGATGCTCAGCGTTACACCTGCCTGGAAATGACCAGTCCCATCATTGGTAAATAGCGTCGGTTTCTGACCAAACTCTTCTCCAAATACCAAGAGATCGGGTTTTCCATCCCCATTGAAGTCGGCTGCAGCCACAGTGGAGGGCGTGGCCGCGACACTATAACTTCCTGTGCGCACAAACGTACCCTTCCCGTCGCCGGCTAATACAATCAGGTTACCTTCACCACTGAATGCAATGTCGGTTTTGCCATCAGCATTGAAGTCGGCGACCGCAATGCCCGCGGCGAACCGCATGAAATTGATAGGAAGAATAGTGGTTGAAAACGTCCAATCGCCTCGCCCCAGGGCAATGACGACTCCGCCGTCATCGCCAGTGCTCGTCGTCGCTAAGTCGAGCTTGCCGTCATTATTGAAATCGCCTTGTACCAACCGGTAGGATCGGCCCGGGAGCTGAATGTTGTAGACGTTAGCAAATTCGCCACGCCCATTGCCCCCGTAGATGGAAACCTGGCCCCCGAGGCGGATTGCAAGATCAATTAACCCGTCGCCATTATAGTCGCCAGCCAATAAGTCCTCTGGATCGAGGCCAAGCGGAAAGGTCCGCGTGGCGCTGAAGCGCGTACCATAAGGACAGGAAGCCGAATCACTCAGAATGGCCGCGCGTGCTGTATTCGCGGATTGGCTGAAACAGAGCGAAATAACCCAAGAAATCAATATAAAAAAAGCTAGAATAGGAATTACCGAAACGCAGTTTATAGTCTTTTTCATGCTAATCAATACTCCCATGAAGTTTAGGCGATAGCCTTAGAGATTACCCATTGATCTGATCGAGGTCGCTGCCTATAACAGTTTCATCGAAATAAAAGTCTGTTTGAAGATGCTCCAAAGCGCCCCATCACTTTGTTGCGAGTCGAAAGACCATCGGCGCTAGGGAGCAGACGCGATCCACGCGTGGTCTGGCTTGGTTACTGCGGAGAGCAGAAGTTGCCGTCCCAGGATGCTCGCCTGGCGTCAAGACTTGAGCCGGTACGTCATCGAGCACTGGTACCGCTTCATCAAGCAATCATTGAATTGGCCGTTGCCGCAACTCTCGACGCCCGAGCAGAGCCAGTTGTGGAGCAGCTTACTACTCATCGCGAGTTGGCAAATGTGGCTGGCGCGCCGGGCGGCCCAGGACCATCCGCGCCCTTGTCAAAAGCCGCAACCGCCCGAGAAGATGACGCCGGGACGGGTTCATCGCGGGATGAGCGGAGTTTTAGCGGGGATTGGTACACCGGCCCAAGCGCCCAAAGCTCGCGGAAAATCGCCGGGCTGGCTTGTCGGGCGTGCGCGCACCAAGCGGACGCGCTACGCCGTGATCAAAAAGGCCAAAAAAGATGCGCCAACGCCTCGTTCTAAGGCGGCCTGATCTTAATCAGGTGAATTATCAATGACCAAATGACTATCTCGGCTGCCGCATAGCAGAACCGATTAGTCTAAACTTGAAAAAGTAGTTACCACGCATTTACTCGAATCTTGTGCAATTTAAAATTGAATGCAGTCAGCAGATCGAAGATATCCGCCTTTGGAGTGCGACGGCTACGACGCCAAACTCCAAAGGCTACTGCAATTTCAAAGTCCTGATGGAATTCGCTCAAAATTTGCACACCTCATTTCAATAACGCGGTAGCTTCAGAGGCATTTTTAGGCTTGGGTTCTGACAACCTCTAAAATCTTTTCAACGACTTTATCAATTGTCATTGTCGAAGAATCCACGTGGATTGCATCGCTGGCCGACGCTAGTGGCGAATCCTCGCGCGTCCGGTCGCGGTGGTCGCGCTCTTCGATTTCCCGTTTCATTTGGTCGAAGGATGCGACAGCGACGCCGCGCGAAGCGTCTTCGTCGAAGCGGCGTTGCGCACGGGCTTCGGAAGTCGCGTCGAGATAGACTTTCACGTCGGCGTTGGGAAAGACGTATGTGCCAATGTCGCGGCCTTCCATCACAACCCCGCCTGCGCGTCCCATCTCTTGCTGCCGGGCGACCAATGCGCGCCGCACCGCTGGGATGGCCGAAACAATCGAAGCTGCCTGGCTGATTTGCGGCGTGGCGATCTCTTCAGTCACGTCGCGCCCATCCAGCAACACTCGCATCGCATCCACCGGGCCGGTCAATTCAATCAAGGAATCATCGGCCAGCTTGCCGATGCGTTCTTTCTCTTCAAACGAAACGCCCAGTTGCAGAGCCTTCCACGCTACTGCCCGGTACATCGCGCCGGTATTGATGAACAAATAGCCGAGCCGCTCGGCCAGCCGTTTAGCGATTGTGCTTTTGCCCGCGCCCGCCGGGCCGTCAATAGCAATGATCAAATCAATTCTTGCCAAACTTACTTCTCCAAAATCTCTTTTGACGTTTGCAACGTCTGTTCGATGTCGTCGCGGTTCACGTCGCAATGCGTGACCATTCGCATTTCGCGCGGGCTGATGCCATTGGCCAGCACGCCGCGTGATTTCAATTCGGCGGCGAACTGCACTGTCGTCAGCCCCGTGGCCGCAATGTCGAAGATCACAATGTTGGTTTGCGTAAGTTCAGGATCAATCCGGACGCCGCGCAAACCGGCCACCCCTTCGGCCAATCGTTTGGCGTTGGCGTGGTCTGCAATCAGCAGCTTCGGCGACTCTTCCAGCGCAATCATTCCCGCCGCCGCCAGCACACCCACTTGTCGCATCCCGCCGCCCAGCATCTTGCGAACGCTGACCGCTTCTTTGATGAAGTCTTGCTTGCCGACAATCATTGAACCGACCGGCGCGCCCAAACCTTTCGACAAACAGAACATCACCGAATCAAAAGGCTGTGCGATTTCGGCCACAGTCGTATTCAGTGCCAGCGCTGCGTTGAAGATGCGCGCGCCATCCAGATGCACAGGCAACCCAAGCGCGTGCGCACGTTCGCAAATCTCCGTTGCCACCGCGACGGGCATGACTGAACCGCCCGCCATGTTGTGCGAATTTTCCAGCGCGACCAGTGAAGTCGGTGTGACGTAATACGGCGCGCCGTGGTGGATCGCCTGCGCAATCAAATCCCAACTGAGCAAGCCCTCCTGGCCGCGCACCGTCCGGAACGTCACGCCAGAAAGCACTGCGGACGATCCCATCTCGTAATTGAAAATATGGCTTCGCTCTTCCAGCACGACTTCGGTGCCGGGGCGCGTGTGCAGCCGGACACAAATCTGATTGCCCATCGTACCTGTCGGCACAAACAATGCGGCCTCTTTGCCAAAGAGTTCCGCCGCGCGTTCCTGCAAGCGGTTGACGGTCGGGTCTTCCAGATACACGTCGTCGCCAACTTCGGCTTCGGCCATCGCACGGCGCATTGCTGGCGTGGGTTTCGTAACGGTGTCGCTGCGTAGGTCAATCAGTTTCATAAAGACGATCTCTTTAACGCAAAGCCGCGAAGACGCAAAGAGAGTTTCAATTTGATCTTTGCGACTTTGATCCTTTGCGTCCTTGCGTTGAGTTAAACAAATGCCGCGAAGACTTCATTCGCCAGCACGGTGCCCGCGCGCGAAATCTTCAGAATGCCGTCATTCAATTCGATCAAACCTGCTTCGTTCAATCGCGCCAGATCGTCGGCATAACGTTCCACCACATTCACGCCGAAGCGCGCTTCGTGCTCGCGTAAGTTCACGCCTTCTTTCAGCCGCAAGCGCAGGAACAGGTTTTCGCTTTGCCGATCTTCGTCATCAAGTTCGATGACTTCGGCGACGGGCGACTCACCTGCTTCGATTTTCGTCAGGTATTCGTGAATGTTGCGCGTGTTCGACCAGCGCCGCGCGCCATCGTATCCGGCGGCAGAAACGCCGAAGGCCCAGTACGGCGCGCCCGTCCAGTATTTCAAATTGTGCCGTGATTCGAAGCCCGCTCGCGCCCAGTTGGAGATTTCGTAATGGTCAAAGCCGTGCCGTTCGGCTTCGTCTTTCAACGCGAAATACATTTCGACAGTCAGTTCGTCTTCAATCGCAAGCAGTTCGCCGCGATTGATGCGGTGCAGCAGCGGCGCGTCTTTGTATAGTTCCAGCAGGTAAACCGACAAATGATCCGGCTCCAGCGCAAAAGCTTCTTCCAGGTTTCGCCGCCACGTTTCCATCTTCTGCTCGGGCAATCCGGCGATCAGGTCAATGCTGACATTGGTGAAGCCTGCGGCGCGCGCACGTCGGACGGCTTCGCGCGCTTCTTCGGACGAATGCGAACGCCCGATCATCTGCAACTCGCCGTCATCGAACGATTGCACGCCGAAGCTCAGCCGATTGACGCCTGCAGCGCGAAGACCTTCCAGATATTCCTGCGAGATGGTGCCGGGATTGGCTTCGCTGGTGACTTCGGCATTTGGTGTAACATCGAATTTGTCGCGGCAAAGATTCAGGATGGACGACAGTTGTACAACCGAAAGCGTCGTCGGCGTGCCGCCGCCGAAATAGATCGAATCCACCACATGCATCTCAGGCTTGGCTTCGGCGCGTTCAACCTCCGCCAGCAAGGCCGCGACGTATCGCCGCGCCGTTTCGGATTCGTACCCGCCCGTTGCAAAGTTGCAGTAATGGCAGCGCGTTTCGCAGAACGGAATGTGGATGTAGATGCCTGCACGGTTCATGGATTTACAATTTCGCCTTCACGGGCAGAAAGGCAAGAATCAACTCTTTGTTTGCCTGGTAACCGTCTTTATCTTTTCTGAGTAGTTTCATCTTGACAAGTTTCTCAAGGTCTCGCCGTAACGTCATTTCGGTTTTGCCGACATAAGCTTTTGCGATTCGCGGACTGATCTCCGTTAGTTTGGAGAAAGGGATTGGTTCGATTTGTTGCGACAGGTCAAGCACCAATCGCCGCTGGCGTTCGGCCCCGGTTCCCGCATGCTCCCGAAATGCATCGTGAACATAATTCTGCCAAGCCACGCTCCATTGTTGGTCACGTATGACTTTCAACTGAGCGCGTAAGCCTTCGGCAAAGCCTTCAACAGCATATTGGATGAAGGGGATCACATCGCCGCCGGAACGGTGCGCTTGATCGAGTTGACGATAATACTCCGCGCGCGTCTGGTTGTAATGGTTACTTAGCAGATGCGCTGCCGGGGCGGGAATGCCGGAACTGAGCAATATCTGAAACTCTATCAAACGTGCCGTGCGCCCGTTTCCATCCCCGAAAGGATGAATCCAAGCCAGATACAAATGCGCGAGGGCGGATTTGAGAATGGCATAGACGATTTCCAGGCCTGGCGGGGCGGCGAATGGCGGGCCATTGAGCCATTCGCATAAATGATCAAGCAGATACTCACAATCTTCCGCTGGCGCTCCGCGATAATGCGCGACACCAACCGAAGTCGTACGAATTTCTCCCGGAGTTATGTGGTCATCCGCCGGTAATTTTTCCAACGCAATGCGATTCAGGTCTTTGATTCGTTCGGTTGTCAGCAATGGCAGCCGCTGCGTCTCGATCTGTTGAACGATTGCATTGCAACCGGCAACGATGTTGTCCACTTCCTGCTTCAGGTATTCCTGCGAACCCGGCAACTCTAGCCTGCCCTTTAAATGTTCCAGCACTTGTTTTTCAGAAAGAGTGTTGCCTTCAATGGCCGTCGTTGCCGAAACGCCCTTGGCCAGATAGAGCAAATGTAGCTGTTTGGCCGTCGCAGGTCGTAATGGAGTTCCGGCAATATGTTCACACTTGGATTGGCATTCACCCAACAGCATCCATAACTTGACAGGCGCGGGCCGCAGGTCGAGTGAGAAAGTCAACCAGGGATGGGAAGCTTCGAATTGCCGTCTTGCTGTTGCCATAAATGTGACTGGCATTTCCAGCATTGCGTATGAGTTGCCGGAATTTTGTGGTTAAAAATGTTAGACCCGATGTGACATTTTAAGTGACCAGATGCAGGTGGGCAAGCAGACAAATCTTCATCAGCGTTACTATACCGGTGGCAGCGCGCGTGGGCGAGAAAGGATGTTGAAGCTCAGCCACAGCGCGAATGCCAGCCAGGCCAAGATTGAAATCACGCGCGCCGCACGCTCCGAAAAGTCGCGCGCCTCGAAATCCAATCTGAGCCGATGCCGCCCCGCCGGAAGATCAGCCAATATAAGGCCCGTGCCGGCTTCAGCTTTTGTTTGGATTTCGCGGCCATCCAGCCTAACCGTCCAATTCGGATGCTTGTATGTTTCAATGCGCGCCTGGCCACCCGCGTCGTCTTCAATCAAAAACTCTCTGTGTTCAACAGACAGTTTTTTAGTTTCAATGCGTCCCTCGCCGTTCAGCATCATGGCTCCGCCGGGCTTTGTCGCCGGTGGATGCAGCATGAAATCCGAGCCGGGTGGACGGAAGTAGACTTGATTTGCCGTATACGGCAAATACTTCAGGTCGTCTTCGTTTTGCAGCCGCTTGCCTTCTTCAATTGAGATAGCTGCGACGTCGTGCCCGGACAGCGAGCTTGCCACCAGTTGCCGCGTCATCACCTTATCGTCCAGCCGCGCGGTCATGAATGTGAAAACAGCGCAGGTAAGCAACACCCAGGTCAGGCCAGCCGCCAACAGCATTCGTGGCCGTTTCGCCATGCGCGGCCAGCATTCCACTGCTACGCCGGCAAGCAGTGCGCAGCCAAGCGCGACGAATGGTTGAAAGCGCCAATGGAATTGAACGAATTTCAATCCGGGCAGATAGCGCCACAGCAAATCCGACAGCGGCAGCGAAATCAACAGTCCGAACCCCGCCAACATTGCGCCAAACCAAACCAGTGGAGACAGCCGGTCGCGTCGCCGCGCAGGCCAGCATAACAACGCAAACAACAATGCCGCTCCCGTTTGCGCCACTGTCAGATAGCTGGTGAAGTCGTTGACGCCCGCCCATCGCTCGCGATATTGGCCAACGTCGTAAGGCCGCGCGAAGAGAAAGTAGTTGCGATAGTCCTGCTGGACGATCTGCAATTTCAACTGTACCCAATCAGCCTCGACCATTTGCGGCCACAGAAAGAAAGCGGTGAGCAGGAACGTAACCGTGCCCGCGCCAGCCAATCGCGCCAGCCCGCGCCAGCCCACGCGCGGCAGCCAGGCCGCCGCCATCAGTCCGATCGTCAGCCCGCACAGGTACGTTGTGATCGAATGCGTCAGGATGATCGCGCTCAAACTTACGGCGAAGATTGCCAGCCCGCTTCGTATGCGCTCGCCACCAAGCAGCCGATGCGCGCCCACGAGCGCCAGCGGCATAAAGCTCAGCGCAAATGCATTCGCCAAAAAAGCGCGGTGCAAACAGATCAGCGAATAAGCCGGCAGCAACACAAAGCCAAGCGAAACAATCAGGCTTAGCCGCCGCGAAAAGAATTCACGCCCCAGCCAGTACGCGCTGGCCTGTGCAATCAACAGCGACAGAAACGTGACGGCTTTGATTGATCCAAGCACGGTCAGCCCAAACAATTTGGCCAACACCGCGCTGACCAGATAACAGAGCGGCGGGTAGAACGTGAACAACGCATCGCCGCGCCCGCCGTCCAGCAAACCCGCCCAGCGCGGCAGCCAGTCGCCTTCGGCAAAGCTCTGCGCATACGACCGCATGATGTGGTAATGCAGCGCCAGATCGCCCTGCACGCCGAACGCCGGATGCGTCAGCCGCGAGAAAGTCAGTAGCATGGCAACCGCCAGCCAAAGTAGCAGCAAAATTACGGCGAACCACGGTGAGAAGCTTCGGGGAGTGTATGAACTGGATTGTGAGTTTGGTTGAGCCACTTGGTTCAATCGCGGCGGCGGAATAATCCCGGGGTAGGCACCGCTTCCAGTGGGCAGGGCTGGCGATGCGCATATCGGTTTCAACAAGAGATTTATCGCCAAGACTGCACGCTGGAAGCGGTGCGTACCCAGGCTCTTTTACTCCAGGCTCAGCAGGGCCAGCGATGTTTCATCCTTCACCAGAATTCGTTTGCCGACAATGGCCGGATGCGCCCAGGTTGGCGAATCGGCGACTTTATATTTCTTGATCAGAGTTGCGCCTTTGGTGGCGGTGCTGGTGACGATCAGTTCGCCATCATTGGTCAGCGCAAACAGCGTGCTGCCTGCAACCAGCATCGCTGCGTTCTCGCCCTGGCGCGGGTCGCCTGTCCACAGGGTCTTGCCGCCGTTTGCCAAATCCAGGCAGAAGAATTGTCCTTTGTTTTTGTGCGACATACCGAACAGCAGATTGCCTGTCAGCACTGGCGAATTCATATACATCGCAACTTCCTTGTTCTGCCAGATTATTTCTGTCGTCCATTTACTTTCTTTCCATCCGACGCGCACGGCGAAAACGCCCTTGTTAATACCCGAAAAGATCAGCACATCGTTATAGGCCACTGGCGTGACGATGTTCTGCACGTATTCGGTTTCGAATGGAATCTTCCACAGCAAACTGCCGTTCTCTTCCCAAATGCCAACGATGTTTTTCTGCGATTGCGTGATGACCTGCCGTTTGCCTGCAATTTCGACGATGATCGGCGAAGCGTAACCGGGGCCGTCTTCCGCCCACGTCCATTTTTCAGCGCCGGTGGCCGCATCCATCGCCACCATCCCGCCTTGCCCGTTTCCGTCCTGAGTGTTGCCGCCCGCATGAACAATGACCAAGCCGCGATCTACCAAAGGCGACATGGAGGTGCCGAACAAAGGCGCCTTGGCCCCGAACTTTTGCGCGAATTCTTTGCGCCAAAGCAGCTTGCCATTGGCCGCGTCGTAACAGGAAAAAACGCCGGTGATGCCCAGCGTGTAAAGCTTGCCGTTATCAAAAACGGGCGTGGATTTCGGCCCTTTGCCGTGGCTCGTCGCCGCCGGGTTCATCACGTAAGCAACCGGATAGCTGTCCTGCCAACCCCGCTTGCCGGTCTCCAGATCGAACGCCGTTACGACTTCGTTGTCGCCTTGCCGCGAATGCTGATAGATGCGATTACCGACCACCAGCGGCGACGAATGGCCGATGCCAACCGCGACTTTCCATTTCGTCCGCAACTGATCGGGCCAGACTTTTGGCGCAACAAAGCCCGCCACTACGCCATCGCGGTTCGCGCCGCGCCATTGTGTCCAGTCCTGCGATAAGGCAGCTTGCCCGATGGCGGCGAAAATAAGAGCAGTGGAAACGGCTGTTCGGATTTCACGGTATGACATTATTGTTCTCCAAAAAGATGCGATGGCGGCAGCACGGCAGGAAATTTCACGCGCGAGTAAATATCTCTCATTGACAGGCTGACGCCCAGCGATTCAATTACTACTTCGTTTTCAAGTCCATCGGTTTCGGTTCGCAGCCAGCCATGCGCCTGCCGGACATAGCGGATGACATGCGGGCGATCTTGGGCGATCAACAGGTATTCGCGGAAGCTTTCGATGGATTGGTACTCCGTGAATTTGGCATCCAAATCGTAAGCAGCGGTCGAGGCAGAAAGAACTTCCACCAACAAGACCGGATTGACCAGCATTTCCACGCCCTGAATGGTTTCATAAAGTTGCTCGCCGCAGGCAACTGAAATATCCGGGTAACGATAGGGCCAAGCGTCAGGAACCTTAACTCGCATATCAGCGGGAAAGGCTTCGCAGTCGCGCTCTTCCAGTTTTTGCGACAGCTTGTTGCACACGTTTCGGCTGATGCGGACGTGATTCGGGCTGTTGCCCGCCATCGAGAAGACCTCGCCGTCGAAATATTCGAACCGCTCCTGAGAGTTCTTATCCAGTTCAATGTACTCTTCGATCGTGTAGTGTTGTTTTGGCAGTGCCGTCATAAAAACCTCCTTCAAAGATGTTATTCCGCTCTGAGTGCGACCAGCAATGGAGAACGCACGGCAGCAAAGACTGCCAATAATGAAGCTGCCAAGCCCGTCAACAATACCGCAATTAAAAGCAACGACAGTGAGGTGATGGACAGATTGCCGCCGCGCGCAATAAAGGCAGGTGCAATTGCCACCGCCGCGCACACGACGCCGCTCAGCAATCCGCAGCCCAGCAGCAGCGCGTTTTCGGCCACCACCATCAAGGACAAATGTGAAGACCGGTAACCCACCGCGCGCATCAATGCCAATTCTTTTCGGCGTTCCAGCACATTGCGCAGCAGCACTGTCCCCAGCCCAAACGTGCCCAGCAGCAAGCCCAGTCCGCCGAGCGTTTGAAATGTGGAAAGGTAAGTATTTTCGACCTGATGAAAGCTGGCCAGTTTTTCTTCCGTTGAAATCGCATCGAAGCCGTAATCGGAAAGTTTGTCTTCGAGCGCGGTGGAAGTTTTGACCTCATCTCCGCCTTCGATTAAAAAGACGCGATAGCCTTGCTGATCGGGAAAGAGCTTGATGAAGTTTTGCTCCGACATCAACAATTCGCCTTGCAGAATGCTGTCAGCCAGTGCGCCCACGATTTTCAATTTGACGGGCGTGCCGTCGCTGGCATTCAGCGCGGTTTCATCCCCAACTTTCAAATGCAGAACATAGGTTAGCGAATTGGCGTCAGCAATCACTGGAATGATTGATTGCGGATTGCGGATTGCGGATTGCGGATTCTCAGAATCAGGGGACACATTGATGTCGTGATTGAGTAATAGCCACGGGTTCATTTTTTCTTCGGCGGTTTGCGCCAATGAACTGGCAAACGCAAAACGTCCGGCTTTGATGAAGTCGTCCCTTGCGCCCAGGATGCGCGGATTGCGCGGCGCATACAG
>JBBQVH010000053.1:0-50343 GCA_038211695.1 Blastocatellia bacterium
GCTGGCTATTACAGCAGCGAGGCGGTGGATGTGAATGGCCCCGGGCTGTTCTTTACTCCGCTGCCGCGTCCATTGCGCACGCTGGATACGCGCCCCGGACAGGGCCTGTGCGATAGCGTCTCGACGCCGATCGCGGGCGGAAGTTCAATTGCCACGCAAGGCCGGTTGACCTGTGAATCCATCACCATTCCCAATTCGGCGCAAGCCGTGCTGGGCAATGTGACCGTGATTAACCAGACGGGATCGTTCGGCTATCTGACGCTGTTCCCGGATGGCGTCGGGCAGCCTGTGGTGGCGAATATGATTTATGCCCCGAATCAGATTCTGTCGAACTCTTTCGTGGTGGGCTTAAACCCCGGCACCGGGCTGTTCCGCATCTTTGCGGAACGAACCCTGGATGCGGTTACGGATGTGTCCGGCTACTTCGCACAGTAACTGATTCCGTCCCGGGAGCGCCGAACCGGTGTTCGGCGCTCCCGGCAGCAATCCTGACACCGTAAAAGCAAAAGAGGCCGGCCAGCATTTCAGCTCGCCGGCCTCTTTTGTTTTTCGCTTCGCGGTACTGATCCGGCGCTCTGCGGAATGATGGAAGTTTTTTGAAGGAGTTTAATCAGTAAGGTGAGGTGCTCAATGGAAACTCTGTGGCGTGATCTGTGTTACAGCCTTCGGGTGTTGGCGAAGACGCCTGCTTTTACGGTGGTTGCCATCTTATCGTTGGCGATAGGCATTGGCGCGAACAGCGCGATTTTCAGCGTCGTCAATGCGCTATTGCTGCGTCCGCTGCCGTACAGGGATGCGGATCGGTTGGTGATCTTGTGGAATCGCTCGCCCGGATTGGGCGTGGAGCGGGATTGGTTTTCGCCGGGGCAGTACCTGGACATCAAAGCCGAGAACCAGGTCTTTGACCGGATTGCGGTGTCTATCGGCAGCAGCTTCAATTTAACCGGGCTGACGGGACAGTTGGGGCCGGAACACGTGGATGGTGCGCGCGTCTCGTCTTCTTTCTTTTCGTTGCTGGGCGCGAATGCGAAGCTGGGCCGCGTTTTTCTGCCGGAAGAAGATCAGCCGGGTAAGCCTCCAGCAGTCATTCTGAGCCATAAGTTATGGCAGCGCCGCTTCAGCAGCGATCCGCGAATTGTTGGCAAGACGCTGACCTTGAACGGTAACAATCTCAGCATTGTGGGCGTGATGCCCGCCTCGTTTTCGCTGAACAAAGAAGTCATGCCCGCCGTCAACGGCATTGAAAACGCCGACGTGATCCTGCCATTGCCAATGCCCGAAAGCGCCCGGGCCAATCGTGGCAATGAGGACTACAACATCTTCGCGCGGTTAAAGCCGGGCGTGAGCGTGGCGCAGGCGCAGGCGGAAATGGACGTGATTGCGGCTCGGATGAAGCAGCAGTACCCGCAAAACTATCCTGCGCACAGCGGCCTGACCATCAGCGTGATGCCGCTGTTGGAACAAGTCGTTGGCGATATTCATCTGGCGTTGCGTGTGCTGTTCGGCGCGGTAGGTTTTGTCTTGTTGATTGCCTGCGCCAACGTCGCCAACCTGCTGTTGTCGCGGGCTGCCGTTCGGCAAAAAGAGTTTGCGATTCGCGCCGCAATGGGAGCAAGCCGAATGCGGTTGATGCGGCAATTGCTGACCGAAAGCGTGCTGCTGGCGATGGCGGGTGGACTGCTGGGTGTGGGGCTGGCGTTTCTGGCGGTGAAGGCTCTGCGCGTGTTTGGTGCGGCGAACATTCCACGGCTGGACGAAGTCGGTGTGGATGGCCGAGTCATCGCGTTTACTTGTCTGGTTGCGCTGGTGACGGGTGTTATGTTCGGTCTGGTGCCTGCGCTACGGGCTTCGCGGGTTGATCTGAACGAAACGCTCAAAGAAGGCGGGCGCAGTGCAGACGGCGCAGGCCAGCATCGAACGCGCAAGTTGCTGGTTATTGCCGAAGTCGCGCTGTCGCTGGTGCTGTTGGTGGGCGCAGGGCTGCTGATTCGCAGTTACGGGCACATTTTGAACAGCAATCCGGGCTTCAATCCGCACAATGTTCTTTCGCTGCGATTGCTGCTGCCCGCAGCCAAATACAAGACGCCGGAAGACATCCTGAATTTCTTTCGCCGCGCGAACGAAAAGATCAAAGAAGCGCCGGGAGTTGAATCGGTCGCCGAAACTTATTCGCTGCCGATGAGCACCGTCGCCTTTGCGTGGGAACCGATCACTGTTGAAGGCTTCGTGCCGAAGGGCACGCAAAATAAAGTCATCGCCAACACGCGCATCGTCGGCCATGAATACTTCCGCACGATAGGCATTGCGCTGCGGCAGGGGCGTTATTTCACCGAACACGACACGCGGGGCGAACAGGAAACTGTCATTGTGGACGAGGCAATGGCCCAACGCTTCTGGCCTAACGAAAACCCAATCGGCAAACGGCTGCAACGTAGCGGCGCGGGTGGTTGGCGAACGGTGGTTGGCGTGATCAACGACGCCAAACAGTTCAGCGCGGAAAAAGAACCGCCGATCACGGTCTACTTTCCATACGAACAATATCTGGCGCGGAATATGTATCTGGTGGTTCGCACGGCTTCTGACCCGGCTGCGATGGGGCCGGTTATCGCCCGGGCGATTCAATCGCTTGATCCTGACCTGCCGGTCTTCGATGTCCGAACGATGGATGAACGACTGTCGGACACCTTGGCTCGGCGGCGATTGTCCATGATTTTGCTGGGCATGTTTGCGGGGATTGCGCTGGTGCTAGCCGCCATCGGCATTTACGGCGTGATGGCTTATTCGGTCAATCAGCGGACGCACGAAATCGGCATTCGTATGGCGTTGGGGGCGCAAGCCGCCAACATTTTGCAGATGGTTGTCCGGCAGGCTCTGGTGCTGGTTTCAGTGGGAATCGCCGTCGGATTGGTGGCAGCGTTAGCTTTGACGCGTGTGATGGCCAGTCTGGTATACGGCATCAGCGTCATGGATCGCTGGACCTTTGTTTTGACGCCGCTGCTGCTAGCGGGGATTGCGCTGTTGGCAAGCTACCTACCTGCGCGCCGGGCGGCGAAAGTAGACCCGATGATTGCACTGCGATGTGAGTGATCCGCCGTTACGGAACCGGGAGCGGTAGCGACTGGGTGGGATCGTAAAGCGTATTCTGCGAAAGCACCCGGTCGCTACCGCTCCCGGTTCCGTACCAATCCATATTCTTGCCTGCCTATAATGCATAAGGTATCCTTCAGCCTCTTTGATTGACACCGAAGCACCACCACTTACACAAGGAATCATCCAATAATGAACGTCATACCGAGTGAAGGCTACAGCATCACTCTGCGCCTGCGACTGGCGAATCAACCGGGAATGTTGGGACACGTGACTTCCGCCATTGGCGAAGCGGGCGGCAACATTGGCGCGGTGGATATTGTCGAAGTCGGCGCGCATCACTTGATGCGCGACATCACCGTCGCCGCTGGAAACGACGAACACGCGGAAAGCATTGTTGAAGCCGTTCGCGCCGTTGAGGGGGTGACCGTCGTCAACGTTTCTGACCGCACCTTCCTGCGCCATCTGGGCGGCAAGATCGAAATCACCAATAAACGTCCACTGCAAACGCGTTCGGACCTTTCCATCGCTTATACGCCGGGGGTGGCACGCATCTGCCTGGCGATCCACAAAGACCCTGAGAAGGTTTATAACCTGACGATCAAACGCAATTGCATCGCGGTCGTCACCGATGGCACGGCGGTACTGGGATTGGGCGACATCGGCCCCGCCGCCGCATTGCCGGTAATGGAAGGCAAGGCGATGCTGTTCAAGGAATTCGCTGGGATTGACGCCTTCCCGATTTGTCTGGACACCAAAGACGTGGACGAGATTGTCCGCACGGTCAAAGCCATTGCGCCAACTTTCGGCGGCATCAACCTGGAAGACATTGCTTCGCCGCGCTGTTTTGAGATTGAGCAGCGGCTGAAGCGCGAACTGGACATCCCGGTCTTTCACGACGATCAGCACGGCACTGCAGTCGTGGTGCTGGCGGCGCTGATTAACGCGTTGAAGATCACCGGCAAGAAGATGGACGAGATCAAAGTCGTTGTGGTTGGCGTCGGCGCAGCGGGAACGGCCTGCACCAAGATGCTTCTCAAAGCAGGGGCGCGCTACATCATTGGCTGCGACCTGTACGGCGCGGTTTATCGCGGGCGAACGGAAGGCATGAATGACGCGACGCGCTGGTACGCCGAACACACCAATCCGGACAATCAGCAAGGCACACTGGCGGACGTGATCACAGGCGCGGACTTGTTTCTGGGTTTGTCCAGCGGGAATGTACTGACGGTTGAAATGTTGAAGAAGATGAATCGTGATCCGATTGTTTTTGCGCTGGCCAACCCGACGCCGGAGATCATGCCCGAAGAGGCTTGGCCGCATGTCAAAGTGATGGCGACAGGGCGGTCCGATTATCCAAACCAGATCAATAATGTGCTGTGTTTTCCGGGCATCTTTCGCGGCGCACTGGATTGCCGAGCCTCCGACATTAACGAAGAGATGAAGATGGCCGCCGCCGAAGCCATCGCTTCCGTGATTGGCAGCGAAGAGCTTCATCCCGAATACATCATTCCGTCGGTCTTCAATCGCCAGGTTGCGCCACTGGTCGCCAAGGCCGTTGAAGAGGCCGCGCGCCGCAGTGGGGTTGCCCGCCGCGAACGCACCGAAAGCCGCATGGCGGGTTCCACCGGAATGCCCGCGCCAATTGGCCCAAGCGAAACCCAATCGAAATATTGACCTAAAGGAACATTGAATAAATCTGCATGCAGAATCCACCCTTGCTCTCTATCCTGATGCCCGTTTACAACGAAGTCTCCACAATTCACGAGATCATCTCGCGTGTTGAGGCTGCTGATCTGGGCCAGGTACGCAAAGAACTGATCATTGTTGATGACGGTTCAAAAGATGGCTCCCGCGAAGCGCTGAAAAAATTGGCCGAATCGTCGCAACACAAAATCTATTTTCACGGCCAGAACATGGGCAAAGGCGCTGCGTTGCGCACGGCCCTGCATTACGCCACGGGCGACATCGTCCTGATTCAGGATGCCGACCTGGAATACGATCCGGCGGAATATGCTGAGTTGATTAAGCCGATTCTGGAAGGGCGCGCCGATGTGGTCTACGGTTCGCGGCTGTCGGGCGCAAAGGTCTCGCGCGCATTCAACTTCTGGCATTACATCGGTAACAAGATGCTGACGTTCATTACGAACCTGCTCTATAACGCCATCCTGTCCGACATGGAAACCTGCTACAAAGTCTTTCGCGCAGACGTTATCAAAAGCTTCCTGATCAAATCGAACAAGTTTGACTTCGAGCCCGAAATCACCGCCAAAGTCCTGAAGCGCAAATACAAGCTTTATGAAATGCCGATTTCGTATTACGGGCGCGATTTTGCCGAAGGCAAAAAAATCACCTGGCGCGATGGCTTCGCGGCCATCTGGGCGCTGGTCAAATACCGGTTCGTGGATTGAACGATGAGTTTTACGCAAAGTGTGGCGCGAGTTGTTTACTCGCGCTGTCGCGTGACCAACGCGAGTAAACAACTCGCGCCACATTCAACATGGTGCAGCAAGGAGAGCGAATGCACAGACTAACGTTGACCATAATTGCATTGGTACTGTTCGCCGGAATCGCTTTGGCGCAAGCTCCCAAGCTTGGGAAACAATCAGGCAACACTAAACCGAAAATGAAAACTGTTCGACTGCACATTGACGGCTTTCAAAAGAGCAAGAGCGGCGCGGTCTGAATGGCTTGACCGGAGACGGTCAAACAGGCTCTGGAAGAGCTTGCCGCTGTTCGCAAAATTGAAATGCTGCTGGATCGCGATCTGTTCGTCGTGACCTTTGATCCGTCAAAAGCCAACGAAGCGCAGTTGATCGCCAAGGTCAAAGAATCCGGCTACACCGCGCAGGTTGTTGCAACCACAAAAAACATCAATGCCGCCGCGCCTGCAACGAGCTTGCCCGCTGGCTTTGCTTTCTTGGACAAGGCGTTGGCGCAAGCGCAACGCGAACACAAAGCTATCGTGCTGGATTTTTCCGCCGAATGGTGTGTGCCGTGCCGCCGAATGGAGAAGACCACGCTGGTAGATTCGCGCGTCGCCACATTGCTTGAACAAGTTGTCTTCGTTCGTGTGGATGCTGACAAGCATCCGGAACTTGCGCGGAAGCTAGGTGTCGTTGGCTTGCCTGACATTCGCTTTGCTGCGCCGGATGGCCACGTGTTGCGGCAATTGCGCGGATTTCAAGAAGCAGAGGCATTTGCAACCGTAATTGAGCGGCTCGTTCAGGAAACTAGGAATAAGTAATCCAATTGCCTGACGAATGGGAGAGACGAAAGCAATGACTATAAATCCGAAGCATCTGATACCGCGCAGAGATTTTCTAACTACCGTATCGTTTGGAATTTTAGCTGGATTCGGCCTGCGCGGTGATGTCCCTGGGGCTGAAAAACAAACAGCCAAAGCGTTTGACGCTCTTTCCAGCCTTGTGTGGTGGGACTTGGCAGATTTCAAAGTGGATCGGCACCTTCGTGCAGCAATCGAACTGCAAGCGTTGGGGAAAGATTTGGCCTGTGATGTCCTGTATTCCTTTGCTAAAAAGCTAAGTGCCGATGAAAGGCACTACTCGTACCAAGAAAATTCGCTGATTGCTTTGGTTCGAATGTTTTTCGTGAAACGTCCGGGGTCGGAGTTTCGATCAGCGTATATCGGAGCGCCGGGATTCTTCGGAGATTCTGATGACAAAGATTGGCAGATTGATCCGATTGAGATTGTTGATGGTGTTCCATTCTCAATTGTCCAAGGATATATGTTGTTTGGACAAGCAGAGCCAGCTTATGACTACATCGGCTATTGTATCGAAAACTGCGATTGGAACTCTTATAAATTTGAAGTGAAAAGCGAGGAGCAAAAGCAGAAAGCCTTGAAGCAGTTGCTTGCCTCTCCAAAATTCAAAACTCCGCTAAGCGAATGGGAGAGGAAGCTACTCTCAGACCAAATTCAATAAAGTTCTAAACTCAACTGCAATCGCGATGGCAAAAAATCCGAAACCCGCATTCAGTATTGGCCGCAATCCGCAATCCGCCGTTGCCCTCGCGCTTTTCCTTATCCCGTTTGCCTACTTCTATCCCGTTCTGCTTGGAAAAGTCTTTTTAGCGCCCGGTGATGGCTGGGCGCAGAATCTGGGGGTGCGCGCGCTGGCGGGGCAAATGATCGCGCACGGGCAGGCGCCGCTGTGGAACCCGTTTATCTTTGGCGGCATGCCACTGGCGGCCAGCGTTTATCCCGGCAGCTTCTATCCGCCGAACTGGCTGTTTGCGATTCTGTCGCCGAAGTGGGCGATGAATCTGGTCGTGCTGACGACGTACCATATCGCCATCGTCGGAACATATTTGTATGCGCGGCGGATTGGCAACACGCGCATTGGCGCATTGATCGCAGGGACGGCGTTCACCTTTGGCGGATTCATGATCAACCACCTCAGTCACACGTCGCGGATTGCCGCGGCGGCGTGGCTGCCGTGGGTGCTGCTGGCAATCGAAGGATGTTGCGCAAACTGTCAGTTTGCGATGGTGGCTGGAGCGGGCATTCAAGGCCGCGATGGCTCTGCCAATGACGCGACGCAAACTGACAGTTTGCGCAACACCGGCGGCGTCAGCACAGGCAACAGGCGGCGCTGGTTGTGGGCGGGGCTGGGGTCGCTGTTCATTGCGCTTCAGTTTTTTGCGGGTGAACCGCAGATGATGGTCTTTACGGCGCTGGTCAGCCTGCCTTGCGCGTGGTTTGCGATCAACCGTTCGGAAGAGCACGAAAACATTCTGCGCGCGGTCAAAGCGTTGGCTGTCATGTTGGCCGTTGCTGTTAGCTTATGTTTGATTCAACTGCTGCCTTCGCTGGAACTGCTGGCGCAAAGCGAACGGCGCGATCCGGGCGCGCAGTTCTTTGATTCCTATTCGCTGCCGCCCTGGCAACTGCCCGCGCTGATTTTCCCGTATTTCTTTGGCGGCGCATTGGTCGCGCCGTACAAGGTGCCGTACTGGGGGGCAGAGATTGCGGCGGTCATGTCCGGTTATGTCGGGCTGCTGGTGTGGCTGTTGGCGCTGGTCGCATTAATTGCGGGCAGGCGCAACGGACGCGTGTGGTTGTGGCTGGGGATTGCGGTGATTGCACTGGTGCTGGCTTTCGGCGGCCATCTGCCGTTCGGACTGAATCATCTGCTGTACCGCGTGCCGGGGTACAAGACCTTTCGCGGGTTGTACCGCCATCAATTCGAATTCACCTTCGCGATGGCGCTGCTGGCGGGTCTGGGGATGACCGCGCTGACAAGGCTCAAGCCTGAAGTTGCTCGCCGGGCTTTGTTTTTCAGTACGATTGCGCTGGCCGTGATTGTCGCTGTCGTCGCCGTCTTGTACCGCTTCTTTGGCGACCGGCTGGCATCGGTCACGCCGCGACCGGCGGACGCGGCTTCGCTCAGCAATCCCGAATTCGTTGTTCCCATTGTTTGTTTTCTCATTAGTACTGCCGCGCTGTGGGTTGTAATCCGCAATCCGCAATCCGCAATCCGCAATTCCGCGCTCGTCGCGGTGTTGCTGCTCGACCTCGCTTCTTACGGCCATTTCTTTCATTGGCGAACGGCGAAGTTCGACGTCGAAGCGCGCTTGGCCGATCCGCCTGCCGTGCAATTGATCAAATCGCGCGAGAAGGATTTCAATTCATTCCGCGTCATGAGCTACGCGGTGCAGGCATACGATTATGCTTATGCCTGGCCGGAAGATCCGAACTTCGATCTGATTAACCAGCCGAATACTTCCATCCTGCGCGGATTGCAGAGCATCAGCGGTTACGACATTTTGCGCCCGGCGCGCGTGGGCGAGATGACGGGCACTGCTGGGTCTGTGCTGAATGGATACGTGCAGGACGCGAAATCGTTCAGCCTGGAAGATCGCGGCTTCGATCTGCTGAACGTCAAATACCTGATCGTTGGCTACGGCGGCGCGACGGGGAAAAAGGTGGGCTTTGAGCACGACGGCATTTACTTTGCGCGGACAAACTTCGGCGCGGAGTTGAAACCTGGTGTCAGCCTGACAACAACTGGTGACGGTTCGCCCGCGACCGAGATTGCGATTGTTTCCAGCTTGGCCAATTCCACGCACTTGCCGAACGGCGCGCCGATTCTGATCTTGAAACTTCATACGCGCGATGGCCGCATCATCGAACGGACGCTTGAAGCCGGGCGCGACACGTCCGAATGGGCATATGACCGCGCCGACGTCAAAGCCGCCATCAAACACAGCCGTGCCCACGTGGCCGAAGACTTCGACGCAGGCGAATTCAAATCGCACGCTTATCTGGGCCGTCTAAAATTCGACCGCGCCGAGATCGAAAAGATCGAATGGGTTTATGCCCGCGAAGACGCCTCGTTATTGATGATTCGCGCGTCGTTGTTTGATGAGACGACCAGGCAATCCGCGCCGCTGGCGAACTTTTATCTGCCGCCGGAGCGCTGGCATTCGCTGGGCAAATTCGATCAGGTCGAGGTGTTCGAGAACCTGCGAGCGATGCCGCGTGCGTGGTTTGTAAAAGAAATGCAGGCCAAAGCGGATGGCGAAATCTTGAAAACGATTCGCACCGGCCCAGACGATTCGCTGGAAGATCGTGGGAGATTCGATCCGGCATCCGTAGCCTTGCTCGACCGGTTGGAAAGTAAGCCAATTGAAATCGCCGGAGCCGTCGGGGCGGCAGCCGAGATCAAACGATATGAACCGGGCCGCATCGAGATTGACGCGAGAACCGCGGCGCAGGGTATTCTGGTTTTGAGCGAAATCTATTACGACGGCTGGGAAGCCCGCGTGGACGGCCAGCCGGCGAAGATTTATCGAACGGATTACACGCTACGCGGTGTCAGCGTGCCAGCAGGTACTCATCACGTTGAATTCGTCTATCGCCCGCGCAGCTTCCGGCTGGGCGCGATCGGCTTTGCATTTGGCGTCGCAGTGCTGTTGGCGGGCGCGGTCTATACGCGGCGCAAACGACCAAATCGTTAGCCCGCCGCGCAGCGAGCCATTGGCGAAGGCCTCTTGAACGGGAACATTGGCAATGCTCGATTTCCAATTTCCAATTTGAATGCGACGTTTCAGGTATGTCCGTAACTTCCGCTGCCAATTCACACCGTCTGCCACGAATCGCGGTTGCCGCCGTGCTCGTGCTGTTGCCGCTGGTCTACTTCCTGCCCGCGGTGCTGGGCAAGGTGACGCTGGCACCGGGGGATGGCTGGACGCAGATTTTCGGCATTCGCATTTTGGTGGGTGAGATGATCGCGCGCGGCGAATGGCCGCTGTGGAATCCGTATATCTTTGCCGGAATGCCGCTGCTGGCTGCGATTCAGCCGGGCGCGTTGTATCCGCCAACGTGGCTGTTTGCCGTGCTGTCGCCGCAAGTGGCGATGAACGTGCTGGTGATTACGACTTATCATCTGGCGCTGATTGGAACTTATCTGTATGCGCGGCGCATTGGCGCGAATCGGATTGGCGCAATCATTGCGGGCATCACGTTCACGTTTGGCGGCTATATGATCGCGCATCTGGGCCACACCAACCGCACCAACGCGGCGGCGTGGCTGCCCTGGATATTGCTGGCGGTTGAAGAACTCTACGTCTGTGTGCGCTGGCGGTGGGTGACGTTGGGAGCGCTCTTCATCGCGTTGCAGATATTTGCGGGCGAACCGCAGATGGTGCTCTATACGGGAATGGTGGCGGGCGCATACGCGCTGTTCGCGCTGCTGCTTCGCGCAAGGCCGCAACGCACCGCGACGTTTGTCATGGCACTCGCGGCAATGTTGACTGGGGGCGCGCTGCTTTCAATGATTCAACTGTTGCCTGCGCGCGAACTGTTGCAGTTGGGCGACCGTGCGGGGCTGGATTACGAATACTTTTCGCAGTTTTCACTGCCGCCGCGCCAGACGCTCGGATTGTTCTTTCCCTATTTTTTCGGTGGCGCGGTGATGCCGCCGTACCACGTGCCGTACTGGGGCAAATGGAATGTGACGGAAAGCTGCGGATATGTGGGGATGGCGGCGTGGCTATTGGCGCTGGTTGCCGTCTTTGTGGCTCGGCGTAGTAGCAAAGACAACGCCGACCGGTTGGTTTGGTTCTGGGCTTGCTGCGCGGGCGTGGCGTTGCTGTTGTCATTCGGGGCATACCTGCCATTTGGGCTGTATCACGTTCTGCATCACGTGCCCGTTTACAACCTGTTTCGGGCGTCCGGGCGTCATCTGGTGACGTTCAACTTTGCCATCGCCGTGCTGGCTGGGTTGGGCGCGACGGCGCTGAAGGAAGCAGATCGAAAGAGAGTCAAGCAAGCTTTGTTCAAGGCTGCGTCATTGCTGGCTTTGATTGTTGTGCTGGGCGTGATCGCGTATTGCTTTCTGGGCCGATGGCTGATGATGGATACGCCGCTGCCCTCACAAGCTGCGGCGTGGTCGAATCCTGAGCTATACATTCCCCTGATCTTTTTTGCGTTGAGCGTGGTGGTGGTATTTGCTTTTGCCAAGGGCGCGAATGTGCCCGCAGGCGCAGGGCTGGTGCTGGTTCTGTTTCTGGACTTGTTGTCGTTCGGCTTTTTCTATGAATGGCGGGCTGTCAATTTCAACGTTGCTGACAAGCTGGCCGACCCGCCAACGGTCAAATTCATCAAGCAGCGCGAATCGGATTTGAACGCATTCCGCATTGTCAGCCGTTCGGACAAACCATACGCGCGGAACGCGGATTTGCTGGATTATCCAAACATCTCAATTGCGCGCGGTTTGCAGAGCGTCAACGGATACGATCCGGTACGGCTGGGGCAAATGGCAGAGGTCGCGGGCCGCGTCACTTTGGATGGCGTGATTGCCGAACCGGGCGCGCTGTCGGCTGCGGCACAGGGCTTCAATTTGTTGAATGCGAAATATCTGCTCAACGAACACGTCACGCCTTCAGCAGATGCGCCGGTCATTTACGAAGGCGTTCGCTTCGACGCACGCCGGATGGATTGGACGATGCCTCGATGGGCGCGTGCGGCAATTGATGCGAAGGCCACCGCCACCGAACTGGTGATCATCTCGGCAATGGAACACGCGAAGGGGCTTGCTGTGGGCGCGCCGGTCTTGAACGTCAAACTGCATACGGCGAGCGGTCAACTGATCGAACGCCAACTGCTGGCCGGGCGCAATACGTCGGAATGGACGCCCGATAGCGCGGCAGCGATACCAAGCTGGCCAAGTTGGAATGCCGTGGGCTATCGCGGACGGGGATTTTTGGCGCATCTGAAATTCGACCGCGCCGAAATCGAAAGCATTGAGTTCGAGAGTGTGATCGGACAAGGTGAGCTGATTGTCACCAGAGCATCGCTGTTTGACGCGGTCACTGGGACATCGCATTCACTTGATGCTGTAAGCCTATCGCCCGAACGCTGGCGCAAACTGGCGCAGTTTGGCGAGGTGGAAGTTTACGAAAACCTGAGGGTGATGCCGCGCGCCTGGTTTGTGTCGCGCGCCACCCTAGCGCCCAGCGTCGAAGTGTTGCGCACGATCAAAACGGGCCGCTTGATGGACGGCTCGCTGTTCGATCCGGCAGAGGCGGTTTTGCTGGAAAGTGAGCTTTTCGCAACGCGCGCGCTGAAAACGCCGCTGATGGCTGTGGGCGCGCCGTCCATGCCAAAAAGCGAAGGGCCAAAAAGCGAAGGGCCAAAAAGCGAAGTGAAGATTACGCGCTACCAGCCGCAGCGCATCGAACTGCAAGTAAGCAACGCAAGCGCGGGCTTTCTTTGTTTAAGCGAGATTTACTATCGCGGCTGGGAAGCGCGCGTGGATAGCCAGCGCGTTTCGATTGATCGCGTCAATTTCACGCTGCGCGGCATTGAACTCGCGCTGGGGAATCACAACGTCGAATTCGTTTTCCGCGCGCACAGCTTCCGCAATGGCGCGGCCTGGTCTGCTTTTGGATTGTTGCTGCTGTGCGTGGGCGGACTTGTTACTTACTGCAATCGCAAAAAATTCACTCGATAATGAACGATTGAGCCAACTCGAAACTTCGAGCGACGGCGTTCAGAGTACCGCCATTTGGCGGAAGCGGCCCGCTTAAGGGCCAGGCAGTGCGGCTAAAGCCGCCGTTGCCGCCTAAAGGCGGTACTCTGAACGCCGTCTTCCTAACTATGAAAATTATTGATGAAGATGAAAACAAGAGCACACGGTCGCAGCGCATCGCTGCGACCGTCGCGCTGGTTGTGCTGCCGCTAATCTATTTTTTGCCGGTGTTTATTTGGAACCTGACGCTGGCACCTGGCGATGGATTGACGCAGAACCTGGGCGTGCGCGTCCTGATTGGCCAGATGCTGCGTGCGGGGCAACTGCCGTTATGGAATCCATATATCTTTGCCGGAACGCCCCTGCTGGCCAGTATCTATCCCGGCGCGCTCTATCCGCCGAATTGGATATTCGCAATCCTCTCGCCGCCCGCGGCGATGAATTTTGTCGTCATCACGACGTATCACCTGACATTGATTGGCACATATCTGTATGCGCGGCGCATTGGAGTGAATCGGATCGGGGCGCTGATTGGCGGACTCGCCTTCACGTTCGGCGGTTTTATGATGGCGCACGCCGGACATACGTCGCGCATTGCCGCCGCCGCGTGGCTGCCGTGGATTCTGCTGGCGATTGAGCATTTGTATTTGCGTCTGTCGTGGCGCTGGGTGGCGCTTGGTGCGGCCTTTATCGCGTTGCAATTATTTGCGGGCGAACCGCAGATGAACTTTTACGCGATTCTGGTCTGCGGCGCATACGCGCTGGTTTCGCTGACGGTGCGCGAACGGCAGGAAACGCGCAAACGCTTCATCTGGGGACTGGCGGCGATGTGCGTTTGCGGTTTGCTGCTTTCGATGATTCAACTGTTGCCGGAACGCGAACTGTTGCAGATGGGCGAACGCGCAGGCATCAGCTACGAATACTTCTCCGGCTATTCCTTTCCGCCTTCGCAGATTTTCACATTTCTCTTTCCCTTCTTTTTCGGTGGCGCGGTGTCGTGGCCGTACAAGGTGGAATATTGGGGCGGCCCGACGCTGGATGAACTGTGCGGCTATTTTGGACTGATGACGCTGTTGCTGGCGCTGGTGGCACTTGTCGGGAGCCGCTTCGCCAATCGGCAGCGCGCGCTTGTCTGGTTCTGGTTCAGCGTGGCAGTGGTTTCGCTGGTTCTGTCATTCGGCGGATTTCTGCCGTTCGGATTGAATCACGTGCTGCACCAGACGCCGGTCTACAATCTGTTTCGCGCGTCGGGGCGGCATCTGTACGAGTTCACGTTCAGCCTGGGAATACTGGCAGGGTTGGGGACGACTTATCTGGCGCAAGCGGATCGCGAACGCGCCAAGCGCGCATTCAAACTGGCGGCGATTGTCTTTGTCGCCATTGTTGCGGCGACGTGGATTGTCTACCGCTTTGCCAGCGGAGCCATGACCATCGGCGCGGAAGGCGTTCGCAGACCGGGCTTCAATTTACTGGCCAATCCTGAAGCACTGATCCCGCTTTTGTTTGCGCTGCTCAGCCTGGCGGCTGCGTGGTTTTACGCGCGGCGGCAGACGGCGGCGAGCGGAGCGTTGCTGGTCGCGGTGCTGTTTATTGATCTGGCAACTTTCACGCTGGCGTTCAATTGGGGCTGGCGCGACTTTATGGCGGGCGTGGCGAACCGGGTAAAAGATTCGCCGCCTGTCGCCTTTATCAAATCGCGCGAAAGCGATCTGAACAGTTTTCGCATTGCCAGCTATTCACCGAATCTGTTTTCGTACAACTACGATTACCTGGATGGCCCCAATGTTTCGATTGCGCGCGGGCTGCAAAGCGTCAATGGCTACGACGCGCTGCGATTGCTGCGCCTATCGGCCATCACGGGGGATATGGGTTCGGACGGCGTGATCAGCGGCGGCAGCGCTTTCGCCGTTGAGCATCAAGGGCTGAATCTGCTGAACGTCAAATATCTGCTTTACGAAAAAGCTCCGGTGGACATTCCCAGCAATCCCGGCAGCTTCGTCAAAATCGAAGATGTTTATTTTTGCCGCCAGCAGGTTTACCAGCCGATGGAGCCCGGATCGCGGCTGAATGTGGCGGCGGGCGGCGTGAAGGCGTCGGAGTTGGTGCTGGTGACGACGATGGCGAATTCGACGCATGTGCCGGATGGCGCCGTTGTCTTGCAGATTCGTCTTCACACCAAAGATGGGCGCGTGATCGAACGCGAACTGCAAGCCGGGCGCGACACAGCCGAATGGGCCTACGACAAACCGGACGTGCGCGCCGCCATCAAGCACGGGCGTCCGAAGGTGGCCGAAAGCGAACCGGCGGAAGGTTTCGCCGCCAACCGTTATCTGGCCAGAATTCCGTTCGACCGCGCGGAAATTGATCGGATCGAGATGAATTACGCTTTGCCGGACGCCACCATGTTGATCCTGCGCGCGTCCTTGTTCGACGCAACGACGGCCACCAGCACGCCGCTGGAAGCGATTGATTTTCATCCCGCGCGCTGGCGCAGCCTGGCCAACTTCGGCAACGTTTTTGTGTTTGAAAATTTGCAGGCGCGCCCGCGCGCGTGGTTCGTGCGGCGCGTGGAAATCGCGCCCAGCGCCGACGTGCTGAAAGCGATCAAGACTGGGAAGTTGCCCGGAGGTCTAAATGCCGGTTCGCCATTCGATCCGGCGGAGACGGCGCTGTTTGAAAAAGAAGACTTTGGCAATCGTCAGGCGTCACTGCCGCCAATTGGCGATCCAGCGGGGGCCGAAGCCAAAGTCGCGCGCTTCGAACCGAACCGGATTGAACTGCAAACCCGCAATCAGCAGGACGGCCTGCTGTGCATCAGCGAGATTTATTATCGCGGCTGGGAGGCATGGATTGATGGCAAGCGCGCGCCGGTTGAAAAGATCAACTACACCTTGCGCGGTGTGTTCGTGCCGGCGGGCGATCATCGCGTTGAATTCATTTACCGCGCCCACAGCTTCCGCAACGGCGCGGCCTGGTCGTTGCTGGGTTTGCTGTTGCTGATTGGCGGCGCGATTGCCATGCGCATCAATCGTTCAAACGGAAACTCCACTGACACGGGCTTGGCAGCGCGTTTGGCCAGAAAGGTGCGCAGCCTGACCGGGGCGCAGCGGCTGACCATTGTGATGCTGGCGCTGCTGGCTGTGTATGCGTTTGAGGTCGTCAAGCATGCCTCTTACGCGGTCGGCGGTTCTGACAGCGCGGGCTACGCCAACATTGCGCGCTCTTTGCTCAACGGCCCCATCGCGCAGCCAATCACAGACCTTGACCGGTTTGGCCTTGGTGATGAGTACGCCGGATTTTTCACTTCGTTGGCTTACAACCCGATCGTGAAGGATCAGAAGCTGACCAGAACGATGGCGCCGATTTATCCCGTCGGTTTCCCGCTGCATCTGGCGGCGGGGGCTTTGTTGATGGGCTGGCGTTATGGGCCGTTTCTGGTCAACCCGCTGCTGGGCGCGCTGAGTTTGTTGCTGCTTTTTTTGACGGCGCGACTGTTGGGATTGTCGCGCGGGTTTGCTTTTGCGGGCTGCGTGTTGCTGGCGGCCAATCCGACTTTTCTGCTCATGATCTCGCAGCCGATGAGCGATGCGACAGCGATGTTTTGGGGATTGGTTATGGTCTGGGCGGGACTGCGGTCGCGGCAACCCCTCGCTAATGACCGATGGGCGCTGGTGGCGGGCGCGGCCTTCGGCATTGCCTTCCTGGTGCGCCCGACCAACATTGTCTTGCTTGCGCCGCTGGCCTTTTGTCTGCGGCTTAAACCGAAAGTCCTACTGCTTTTTGTGCTGGGCGGGTTGCCGTTTGCAGGGATTTTTGGCGCTTTCAATTACGCCGCCTACGGCCATCCGCTGCGCACCGGGTACACCTCCATCCACCTGCAAGAGTTGATCACCACGGTCGGCGCGATGGGGCGCGTTAAGTTTTATGCGTACTGGGTGGGGATGACGCTAAGCCCGCTTGTCTTGCTGGGCTGGCTTGGCGTGACGGTGAATCCACGGGTTGAATGGCGCATTCGCGCGTTGCTGATCGCCTGGTTTGGCGCGTTCTTCGTTTTTTACATCTGCTACGACGTTTACGACGCCTGGTGGTACACGCGGTTTGTGTTGCCGGGGTATCCGGGATTGCTGCTGGGCGCGCTGCTCACCGGCCGTGAGCTATACGAATTCCTGGCTCGGAAAAAGGAGGCGCTCGGTTGGGCCGTTGGGCTGGCGCTGTTGGCCGTGGCCCTGGGCTTCGAATCGCACTACATTTCGAAGTACGAAATCTTCCGCGTCGGCAAATGGGAATACCTTCACGCCGAGTCCTGCAATTGGGCGAACGCGCAATTGCCCTCGAAAGCTTTGGTCGTGGCGTCGGAGATGAGCGGTTCGTTGAAGTATTACACGGGCCGTCCGATGGTACGCTGGGATTATGTGACGCCGGAGATGTGGCCGCATCTGAGAAAGCAGGTGCAGAAGAGCGGCTATCAGTTCTACGCCTTGCTGATGTCGCACGAATTGGACCAGGCGCGACAGAATGTGCCGGGCAAGTGGACGGAAGTGGGAAGGCTGCGCCACATTAGCCTGTGGCAGATTGAAGCGATGGATAAAACGCCGCCGCAGCTTGAATACTTGCGAGGCTTTTCAAATCCGGAACGTGATGCGGTGGGCGATCGCTGGCGCTGGATGGGCGGCGAAGGCGTCGTGCGATTGGAAAACAGCAGCCAGCCCATGCGTTTGCGGATCGAAGGCACCGTGCCGCTTGATTCATTTCCGCAGCCTGCCACGATCCAACTTATCCTGAATGGCTCGGTGATTCATCAAGTCACGGCCAAAGGGAAAGAACTTAAAATCGAACTTGTCATTTCGCCCGAACAGCAAGGCCGCGAAAAATGGTCTGAACTGCAAATCCGCACCGACCAAACCTTCAGCCCTCACGAACTGAATCCGCAAAGCACCGACGAGCGCAGGCTGGGCTTTTCGTTGACCAATCTGAGTTGGGAAGAAGCGACGCCGCCCTCTTTATAGCGGATTGCAATTGAATGTACCCAGGATTCACCGCAGAGGCGCGGAGAATGCAGAGGCAGCGCAGAGAGGAAGCACAACCTCTGCGTAATCTCTGCGCCCTCCGCGCCTCTGCGGTGAACTGCTGTTTTCTTCGTTAAGCCGCCACTTGCAACACGATCTTGCCGCGCGTGCGCCCGCTCTGGCTCAGTTCGTGGGCGCGCTGAAACTCTGCCAGGGGCAATACGGTTTCGACGCTGGGTTTGATTTTGCCTGCATCCACCATCGCCGCGACCTCAGCCAGTTGAGCGGCATCGGGCTGCGCCTGCACCATCCCGACGTTGACGCCATGCGTTTTGCCCAAATCCTGCGAAGGCGGGCTGACGGTAGAAACCAGAAAGCCGCCCGGCTTGAGCACGCTGTAAGACCGCTCCTGCGTCTCGCCGCCGATCGTGTCGAAGACTACGTCCACATCACGGGCAACATCTTCAAAGCGGGTTGCGGTGTAATCAATCACTTCGTCCACGCCGATCTGGCGCAGGAAGTCCGCGTTGTGGGCTGAGGCCGTGCCGATGACATACGCGCCTTTGGCTTTGGCCAGTTGTACGGCGACAGAGCCAACGCCGCCCGCCGCCGCGTGGATCAACACCTTTTGCCCGGCGGAAAGTTTGGCGATGCCGAACAGCGCCTGCCAAGAGGTGAGCGCCGCGACAGGCACGGCGGACGCGGTCTCAAAATTCAGTGATTTCGGTTTGTGTGCAACTTCCGCTTCTTTCGCGACGGCGTATTCGGCATACGCGCCGTTTTTGACCAGATTGATGTAGCCATAAACTTCGTCGCCCGGCTTGACGCTGGTGACGGCTGCGCCAACAGATTCCACCACGCCAGCGTATTCGCAGCCGAGGGTGAGCGGCATTTGATGCGGCCACCATTCCTTGCCGTATCCGTTGCGGATCATCCAATCCACCGGATTGACGGCGGCAGCGCGAATGCGGATCAACACTTCGTCCGCTGCCGGTTCGGGGCGCGGCGCGTCTTCGTATACAGAAACTTCCGGCCCGCCGTAAGAATGGATGCGTACTGCTTTCATGATTGCCATTTCCTTCCCTGATTTTGTTGGTTAGTTCGGTTCGGATTTTGACGAATTGCTTGTGCGTTACTCGTATAACACGCCGTGTATAAGCCGTGAAGGAGGTCTCAAAACTCGAACTTCCATAACGCGCCGAAGACATTTAGAAATCCGGGTCTGGCGCGCGCGTCCCACTGTTTCATATAAAAACCATCGAATGTGACATGCTTCGTCAGCGGCAGGCGCGCGCCGATGTACGCCTGAGTGCGGTTCCAGGTGCGGTAGCGCGTGTCGTACATCGACTCGGCGGAGAGGTACGGCGTGATCTTGCGTTCGTGTCCGCGTAACTGAATGCTGAAGGGGCGTTCAAATTGAAGCCGGTTGCGGTAGCGCCATGAAATCCGGTCGTTGATGTTCCGCCATTCAACGCGATTGCGGTCGGAAACGTTGACGCCGAACTTGAGCGGCCCGCGCGGCGTGAAGTCGGCGAAGACGCGCTGCTCCGTGGAGCTTTTGGTTGGCGTCGGTTCGTTTTCGATGTAGCGATAAGCGAGACTGGTTGAAAAATATTTGCCGAAACTACGGGTCAGGCCGATGCCTGCTTGCTGGCTGACCAGAGCCGATTCGTCACGGCCCAAACGAATCGTGCCAAACAGAAAGAAGCTGAAATTGTTTTTGAGTTTGAAGGTGATGGTTGTGTCCGGCCAAATTTGTGAATCGCGTTGCGGGTCGCTGCTTTGGGCAAACGCAGGCGATACAAGCCAGACCAGCAAAATCGCCATCGCCATTCCGTGCGGGAGAGTCTTCAACGATGAACCTTCCTATGCCTTGAATTTACCGCCACAATTTACGAAAGAAATTGACGATGTGAAAAGCGTCCATGTACTTAAACGGCGTCCGGCCAATGGTGTAATGGCCGCAGGGCAAAAACTTCTTTTGCAGGGGAACGCCGTGGCGGTCGCAATCGTCCAGGAAAAGTTTGGTCAAATCGGGCAGAAATGTCATGTCGTATCCAGCCGAAATACACAGCGCCGGTCGCCTAACTTCGGGCAGCCGATGCGCGTGTGCGCTGGGACTGATTGTCCGCCAGGCTTCGCGCAAATCTTCGGCAGTCACTTGAGATTCGAGTTCGCGGCGCAAATGTGAAGTCGTCAGCGCCCGCCAAACCACATCGCCAAACCAGCTTGAAACCATATTGAACACGCCCGCTTCCAACCGTTCGTCGTGGATGAACGCCAGCCACGACACACAAGACCCGATGCTGGTTCCCATGACTCCGACGTGTTTGACGCCCTGTAAAAACAGCCAATCCGCCGCACGGCGAATGTCCAACACCGACTGGCGAACCGATTGAATCGTCCGGCCAATGTTTGGGCTGACCATGAAATCGGCGCGCGTAAACCCGTCCAGCATTCGCCGGTCGTGATACGGCAGGCTCAACCGCAACGCCGAAATGCCGAAACGATTCAGTGCGCGGCACAGCGCAATATGCGAATCGGGCTGTGCATTCCACTGCGGCGAAACGATGACAGCTCGGTCGCTGTTGGCGGCGGAGAAGAAACGCGCGTGAACCAGGTTGTTCTTTTCGTACGGCGTGGTCAGCCCGCTGGGAAACTGCAAGTTGAAATGGCCGGCAGCGTCAGGCGTCAATTCAAATTCGCTGGCGCGGCTTGGCGGTGGCGTGAAAAACGCGCTGCTGTCGGCCATCGCTTCGGCGTTGAAGCGTTTGATGACTTCACGCGGGTAGCCGTCCACATCGCCATTCCCCAAAAACTCCAATCCCCAATCGAACGGATGCGCCACGCGCTGATCGAAGTCTCGCGCGTGCAATCGCTTTTCCAAATGGTGCATCAACGGACGAATCATAAAAATACAGCTTTCGAGAAAATGTTTTGCCACGAATGGACACGAATCAACACGAATTTAGGTAATCCATTGCTTGACTGTTGCCCTTTTGCGATTTGTGAGAATTCGTGTCCATTCGTGGCAAAGAATTCCTTGCGGCCTTATGCCAGCAACTGCCGCGCCCTTACCAGCAAATCTTCCGGCGCGATCCGCGTCATGCAGCGATGATCTATCGGGCAATCGCGATGCATGCAACGCGCGCATTCAATGCCTTCGGCGCGAATCAATTCGGCGCGCGTTCCGGTGGGCGCGGTTTCAAATTCGTTGGTTGGGCCGAAGATGGTCAATGTCGGCGTGCCCAGTGCTGCCGCAACATGCGCCGGGCCGGTGTCGTTCGTGACCAGCAAATTGCAGCGGGCCAGCAAGCCAATCAATTCGGCCATTGTCGTTTCGCCCGCCAGATTGACCGCGCCGCGCTGATTCATCTGTTGAATGACGCTTTCGGCATTTGCGCGTTCAGATGCCGCGCCGATCAGGATGATTTGTGCGTTCAGTTCAGCCATCAAACAATCCGCCAATGCGGCGAATCGTTCCACCGGCCAGCATTTGGCGCGGCTGTTGGTGGCGGCGGTGTTCAGCGCAACGGTCAGACGCGAATCGAGGCCAACGCCCAAGCCGAACTGTTGCAGCAACTTTGCGGCAGCATCTCGCTGCCCACGATTGGCGATCACCGAAGGAAGCGGTTGTGCGACGGCAGGTTTGAAATCTTCGCCCAAACAAACGCGCTCGCATTCGGCGACGATGTCCAGATAGTCGTGAATCTGATGACGATCACGGTGCTGCGCGCCACGATGAAGCCGGTGCGTCAATAAACATCCGCGTCCCTGCCCGGCGTAGCCTACGCGCAAACCAACGCCGCCCAATCGCGTGAGCAGCGCGGCTTCAAACGCATTTTGAAACAGCACTGCCAGATCAAAGTGGCGAGCGCGAATCTGCGCAACAGTGTTGAAGAACGCCTTCACGCCTTCTTCGCGGCGGCGGTATTCAATGATGTCATTGATAAACGGCGAACCCTGAAACAATCCGGCGGTCAGCGGCGTGGCCAGCAGCGTAATTTCGGCGGCAGGGAACGAAGAGCGCAATCGTTCCAGCGCGGGCGTCGTCATGACGGCATCGCCCAGCCAGTTTGTTCCGCGAACCAGAATGCGCTTTGGTGTCATGTTGAAAGCTGGGGAGAATGCCGGAGGGAAAGTTGACGGCAGAGTTGCAGAACGATAGCGTCGGCGATTTCGTCCGGAGTTTGCGTTTCATTGATCACGACACGCAGGGCGGCTTGCTGATAAAGCGGCAGGCGTTGTTCGTAACGTTCACGTGCCGCTGCTTCGTTGGGCGCCAGCGGGCGGACAACCGCATCTTGCTGAATCCGCCGCCAGCACAACGTAAATGGCACATCCAGCCAGATCGTCACGCCGAAGCGTGACATCGTCTCGCGGTTCTCCTTTCGTGTAATCGAGCCGCCGCCGGGAGCGATTACCACCGCCGGGTTTTGCGCGACTTCAAGCAGGGCTTCGGTTTCCATCCGCCGGAACTGCTCTTCGCCGTCGCGCGCGATCAACTCGGCGATCGTGCATCCGGCTTTGGCCACGATCAACGGATCGAGATCAACAAAACAACGGTCGAGCCTGGTCGCCAACGCCGCGCCAACCGTCGTCTTGCCGCAGGCCATAAAGCCGACCAGAAAGATTGCGGCCAACTCAACCAACTCATATTGCATAGGAGGTCTTGTCTCCTCTGAATGAATTGCACTAGACTCGTCGCGCTTGAAGCCGACAACTCTATCGAAGGAATTGCCCATGTCGTACATCTCTCAGAAAGTCGCAGACGATTTCGCCGAAGCCGTCAAGAATCTGGTTACGGAGGACGATGAACCAGTGGATAACATTTTCTCAGCCCAACAGCAGCGGCTGCTCGTTCAGTCTCTTTACAGTGGATGGACACCCCCTCCCGATGAAGATGCGCCGGAGGAAGTCCGCCCGTTTATGGCCGACGCCAACGTCGGCATCTTCAGTTCGCCATTTTTGCCGCCGATCGTACCCGATGCCTTCATCAGCCTGGATGTCGAACGGCCCGCGGGTTGGGAACTCGAAGAGTTTCGCGCTTATTACATCTGGCATTTCGAGAAAGTCCCCGATGTGGTGGTTGAAATTGTCTCGAACCGCAAGGGCGGCGAGATGGAGAGCAAACGGAAGCGATATGCCCGCCTGGGCGTGACTTATTACGTGGTCTTCGATCCATTCCGCGTGCTCAAAGGCGATGAACTCTATGTTTACGAACCCGGCTTCGGCAATCGCTATCGCCGCCGCCGCGACACCAAACTGCCGGACGTTGGGCTGAGTGTGACCTTGTGGAACGGCGTCTTTGAAGAGGCGGAAGCCACGTGGCTGCGCTGGTGCGACGCTGACGGAAAACTGCTTCCGACCGCCTACGAATACGCGGCGCAGGCCGAAAACCGCGCGGCGCAGGCCGAAGACCGCGCCACACAAGCTGAGAGCGAGAACGTCAGGCTGCGCGAAGAGCTTGAGCGATTGCGCGCGCAGTTGAAGTAGGCGTGAACTTACTTCAACCCCTTTTCAATCTCAGCCATCAGCACATCGCGATCAATGATCCCCAGGCGGTGAAAGATCAGTTTGCCCGTTTTGTCGTAAACGAAGGTCGCGGGCAGCGCGCCCGACCAATCTTTCAGCACAGCGTCAATCATCTCCTGCGGGTCGTCCGTGTCCTGTAGAAATTGATCGCTCTGCGCTTTTTGCTCTTTCAGGAAAGGGATGACCTTTGTCTTCAGGTCGGTGGAATCGTCCGCGCTGATGTGGACGAAGCGCACGCCTTTGTCGCGGTAGCTTTGATCCAGTTTGACGAATTCCGGAAACTCCGCCACGCACGGCCCGCACCACGTCGCCCAGAAGTTGACGATCAAGACTTTGCCCGCTGACTGTTTGACCAGATCGGGAAACGCAGCGGGTTTGAGTAGCGCGACGGTTGGATCAGGAGCTACGACCCTGGTTACGGCCCTCGCCGTTGGTTTCTGTGCTACCCGTTTAATGACGCAGCCCATCGCTTTGGTTTCCGCCACACTGACCGCCTTCCCGGCGAGCAGTTCATTCAACGCTTCGCGCAAGTCGTTGCGTTTGACCAGCCGCTCGTTTTGCGAATTATCAATCCGGCCCTGATAGCGCAACACACCGTCTTTATCCACCACATACACCGTCGGCGTGCGTTCGGCAGCGTAAGCGTCCGCCACCACGTTCCCATCGTCTTTCAAAATCGTGAAGTTGAGTTTGTTCTGTTCGGCGTGCGCGCGGACTTCGGCGATGAGTTCGTCGGCATTGGCGTTGATGGCCAGAAATGCAACTCCCTGTTTGGCATACTCATCCGCCACGGCGCGAATGCGATCCTGATACATCTTCGAAATCGGGCAGCGCGCCGAAATGAACGTCACGACCGCCGTTTTGCCGCGATAGCTTTTCAGGGCATGGGGTTTGCCGGACAAGTCTTTCAATTCAAATTCGGGCGCGGCGGCACCGACTGCTAAATTGTTGTGAGCCTGTACGCCTATACTGCCATTGGCGATGACAAAAAACGCAATGCCAATAAGCGAAAATAACACGACACGTTTAATCATTTCTTTCTCCCTTTCACAGCGGTGGCCGATTTCTTTGCAGGCCTTTTCGCGCTGGTTTTCTTTTCTGTTTTATCCAAAGGAAATTTCACCCGCTCATACACTTCCGCCAGCTTCAGCGAACATTTGATGGACTTGATGGAAAAGCTTGCATTCAAGCCCTGATACACGCGATAGGTCCAACTGCCATCCGGCTGGCGCGAATAATGTTCAATCCTTGGGCTGGTTTGCGATATCAGAATGTAATCACGCAGCGAGGGGTTATAGTTTTGATAGCGTAAAAACTTTTCGCCGCGATCATAGTTTTCAGTTGAGGAAGAGAGGACTTCAAAGATGGCCGTTGGGTTGAGAAAGACATCTTTGTATTCATCGTAAAATTCCAACTCGCCACAGAGCACAAACAGGTCAGGATAGGAGAATAACCCTTTGTGGCTGCGCGGTAGGGTGGGACGCGGCCCGCTGCGAACTTTGGAATTAGCAATTCGCAAACGGCAAGGCGTATCTCTCAATTGCGACCCAAGAATCCAACCCAGATTTACGCTGATGTCGCCGTGCTCAGTACTTTCCCCGGCCATCGCATAAACGTACCCATCAATGTATTCGTGCCGCTCTTCGGACTCACGTTCCATTTCCAGGTATTCGGTTTCCGTGTACAAAAGTTGTGCTAACGGTGTTGCCATACTCTTCCCGAAATTGCCGCATATGTTTTAGACGCGGAGCTTACTGCAAACGATCATGCGCGAATGCGATTAAGCTTACATTTTCTCAGCAATAGATTTTGCTTGCAGGAACAAGCCCAAATAATCTCGCCCGCCCGCCTTTGAATCCGTGCCGGACATATTGAAGCCGCCGAACGGATGCACATCCACCAACGCGCCGGTGCATCTTCGGTTGATGTACAGATTGCCGACGTGGAAGTCGCGCCGCGCGCGTTCAATGCGGTCGCGCTTGCTGGAATAAAACGCGCCGGTCAGGCCGTAGATGGTGTTGTTGGCAATGTCGAGCGCTTCGTCCACGTCTTTGGCTTTAATGACTGCCAGTACCGGGCCGAAGATTTCTTCCTGGGCGACGCGGGATTTGGGATCAACGTCGGCGACGACGGTGGGTTGAATGAAGAAACCTTCGCCGGCCATCGGGTGGCGCTCTCCGCCCGCGACGACGCGGCCTTCCTGCTTGCCGACTTCGACGTAACCGCTGATCTTTTGGAATGCGCGTTTGCTTGAAACCGGGCCGGTGAAGTTGCGCACGTCTTTGACATTGCCGACGGTCAGCTTTTGGGTGCGTTCGGCAACCTTGCCAAGCACTTCGTCATAAACCGATTCGACGATCACGGCGCGCGAACAGGCCGAACACTTCTGGCCGGAAAATCCGAAGGCCGCCGCGACAATGCCTTCCGCCGCCGCATCCAGGTCGGCGGTTTCATCCACCACGATCGTGTCTTTGCCGCCCATTTCGGCGACGACGCGTTTGATCCAGATCTGGCCGGGCTGCGTTTTGGCGGCCAGTTCATTGATGCGCAAGCCGACGGCCATCGAACCTGTGAAGGAAATGAAGCGCGTCTTTGGATGCGTGACCAGATATTCACCAACCGTCGGGCCATCAGCGGGCAGGAAGTTGATAACGCCTGGCGGCAGTCCGATCTGCTCCATCAATTCGACAAACTTCGCCGCGATGACGGGGCTATCGTCAGAAGGCTTCAGCACCACGGTGTTGCCCGTGACAATAGCCGCCGTCGCCATCCCGGCCATAATCGCCAGCGGAAAGTTCCACGGCGGAATGACGATGCCGACGCCCAGCGGGATGTATTTTACTTCGTTGACTTCGTCTTTCAGCGGCGATTGCGTCAGCGGGTGATGATCGGCGTACCGCAGCGCCTGGCGCGCGTAAAATTCCATGAAGTCAATCGCTTCGGCGGTGTCGGCTTCTGCTTCCGCCCACGACTTGCCGACCTCGTACACCATCCAGGCATTGAATTCGTTTTTGCGGCGGCGCATTTCGGCGGAGGCTTTGATCAAGTATGCCGCGCGCTCTTCCGCCGGAACGTGCTGCCACGTCGCAAAGGCTTTCCACGCCGATTGAATCGCCTGATCGGCCAGTTCCCGCGTCCCGTGATGAACGCGGCCCACGACCTGTTTGAAAGCCGATGGATTAACCGAATCAACAAACTGACCGGTCTGTACGTGCTTGCCGTCAATGACCAGTGGGTATTCGCGGCCCAGTTGCGCTTCGACTTGCTCCAATGCGTTGAGCATTCCTTGCGCGTTACGTTCGTCACTGAAATCGGCGAACGGTTCGTTTTTGAACTCAGGAAGATTGAACATAAAGATTCCTTCTTTGCCGGATGAATGTTAAGGCCGGTCATTCTAAATCAAGCGACTTGGGATTGGTACAGTACCGCGCGCGTCAGCAAGCGGCGCATCAGGCGGCCAACCGTTTGCTCACGCGCGCGGTGCCGTCGTCGAAGTTCCCAGTTCGGCGATGGTTGCACCCAACCCCCCGGCTTGCGGTGGCGCGTCGTAAAAGACGATGACAAATGGTGTGCGGCTCAGGATTTTGCGAACGGTTTCGCGCTGTACGCCGATTCCCTTGCCGTGGATGATGCGGACGACGGAAAAGCCGCGCGCCTGCGCCTGTTGCAAATACTCCTCGACGATTTCTTTGACCTGCTTTGGCGGGATGGAGTGCAGATCAATCACATCGCGGACTTCGATAATGACAGGTTCGCCGAACGGGTCTTCGTCCGGCCCAAGCGGAGGTTCGTTGTTGTCTCCGGCGGGTTTCGCTGCCCAAAGCCTGCGCCAGAATTCGCCAAGTTTCCCAAGTTTCATGGCCTGATCTTATCGGTTAGACTCGCGCCCGGAAAAGTGATGGTGAAAAATATACCAAACGATGTTGCTGATAAATATTCAAACCCCTGGCAGACCACTTCGACGCGCATTGCCTATGACAATCCCTGGATTCGCGTGCGGCACGATGCCGTGATTCGGCCTGATGGACAGCCCGGCGTTTACGGCGTAGTGCATTACAAGAACAAAGCCATCGGTGTGTTGCCCATTGATGCGGAAGGATGCACGTATCTGGTCGGGCAGTATCGTTACACGCTCGACGTTTATTCGTGGGAGATTCCTGAAGGCGGTTGTGCGGAAGGTGAAGCGCCGCTGGAGGCCGCGAAGCGGGAGTTGTTGGAAGAGACAGGCCTGGTGGCCGGTGAATGGAAACCACTGGGCATTGCTCATCTTTCGAATTCTGTCAGTGACGAAGAAGCGATCTACTATCTGGCAACCGGGCTGACCCAGCATCAAGCGCAGCCGGAAGGGACTGAAAAGTTGGAAGTGCGCCGCGTTCCTTTTGCGGCGGCTTTGCGGATGGCAATGGCTGGAGAGATCACGGATGCACTGAGCGTGATGACGATTATGCGGTACGCGTTATGGCTTTCAGAATCCGGTGGCAAGTAGGGGGATGTTTTCCCCCCGCGAAATCAAATTCAATCCGGCTCGCCTTTACTTCGGTTCCATGACCGTGCCCAGAAACAGGATCGCTCCCGTCTGTTGATTGCGGATCGCCATCAAAAATGGGCGGTCGGCGATGAATGTGAACCGTTGCTGCGGTTGTCGCATAGATGTTGTAACCATTCCGACTGAAGTCGCTGCTGCTGCTTCCGTGCCTTCTTCATTCACTTCGACAATGGCTTTGTGCTTGACCTCTGAAATCATCAGATCGCGTTCGGCGCGGATACCGCTGAAATCTGCGCCGCTGGTGAAGGCGACACCCATTCCCAAAGCCATCAACGCCTGATTCAGGCTGCGGTCGTAATCCATTTTGAAGCGGGGGATTTTGATGTCACCTGGCATACTGCGGAAGCTGCTCGTCCACTGCTCCCACTTCTCAAAACTCAAGCCTTTCAAAAACTCGTTTAACGATGCGCCTTCGTCGGGCAAAAACAGATAGAGGTTTGTGCCGCCCTGACCGTACGGCAAACTGACGGCCTGAAATTTCTCGCCGCGGTAGTACTGGTAGTTGCCGGATTGCGACATCAGCGGGACGTTCTTCTGCCCACCAGCAGCCAGATGGAAGGATTCGTCTTTGGTCATCGCCTTCTCAAATTTTTTCTGCCATTGCCCTTTGAAGTAGACGGCGTTGATCAGAAACATCGCTTGCCCCGCATCAATGCGGTCAATAATGGCGGGGATTTTGCCTTTGGTGTTTTTACTGACCCAGGCGTTGATCGTGTCTTTGGCTTTCGGCGAGGCGAAATCTATCGCGGTGATCTCAGCGCCAAAAAACTTTTGGTTGCGTTCCAGAAAGGCGGGATTGAATTTCGTGCCCTGCCGCGCCCACAGCGAATTGGCGATGGCGAGTTCGATTTTTGGATCATTGCTTTTCAACGTCTTCATCAATCCGGCGGCGGCCTCATTCAATTGGGGATGATTCATGCCGTTGAGCTTGAGCACCTTGACCATGGCGTCGTGTGTTTCGCCGACCGCGCCGTTGTAGGTCATTTCCAGCGCCAATGCGACACTGAGCGGCGAGAAGGACACGTTCTTGTCTTTGTCTTCTTTTAAAAGCTGGCTGAAAAGGTCGAAGCCAAATGCATTGTTGGCAGCGACCAGATTGGCATCCATGCGTTTTTCTCCTATTTGTTCAGGCATTGGAATTGGCGTGATCGCCGGGGTGCTGGCTCCGCCGCTGACTGGCGTTGGCTGAACAGGTGAGGTGGAATTGTCCGCGGAATTGACGCTGGCACAAGCGGCAATCCCAATTGCCACCCATGTGCAGAGACTTAAGATCGTGAAAGACTTCAAAATGCGCACGTAATTTTCTCCTTCGGTTGCGTTGCTGCTGGGTTGATGACGCGATTATCTTGCGCCGTTGACTGAAACTTCAACCCGCCCTACCCTCCGGCGGCGGCATGCGACACAACCGCGCCGCAACCACATTTACACATGAAACAAACATTGGTCATCAAATCCGCCTTGATCACAATCGCGGTCGCCGGAGCGATTGCGGTGATGGTCTTTGCCGCGAAGCCCGATTACGTGGGTCGTCGCGCCGGGCATGCGGATGAAAACTATCTGGATTCGCAAAAGTGCCTGGCCTGCCACACGGATCATTATGCTTCGTGGGCGCGCACGCATCACAGCCGCATGACGCAGGAAGCGCGGCCTGCAAATGTGCAGGGAGATTTCACGCGCGACAATACGCTGGATTATCTGAACGTGCGGGCGAAGATGGAGCGGCGCGGGGATCGTTTTACGATGACGCTCGCTTTTGCCGATGGCCGTCAGCAGGTGTTCAACATTGACCGCACGGTCGGTTCGCGGCGCATTGAACAATATTTGAGCAAGCAGGACGGGCAGTACATTCGTTTGCCGCTGGCCTACGATCTGGTCAATCGCCGTTGGATGAGCTTGAACGGGTCATTCTTTTACCCTGACGGCGAGAATTACTTTCAGCACCGCGCGCAATGGGATGCGAATTGTGTCTTCTGCCACAACGTCAAAGCGCAGCCGCATCTGGATCAAAAGACGCGCAAGTTCGATACGGAAGTGACAGAGCTGGGCATTGCCTGCGGCGCTTGTCACGGCGCGGCGGCGGCGCATGCCGAACAAGCTTCATCGCCGGTCACGCGCCAGTGGTGGCGCTGGTCTGATGGCGACAAACAGATTGTCAATCCGCGCAAGCTTGCGGCAGAACGTTCGATGATGGTTTGCGGCCATTGCCACGGCCAGCGCGTGCCGCAGCCGATGGATCGCATTCAGGAGGTACTGACCAAAGGCGACCCCTTCAACGCGGGCGATGACCTGTCGCACTTTTACAAGCCAGTCACGCGCGACACGAAAATTGGCGAATTCTCGTTTGCGGCGCGCTTCTGGCAGAACGGTTCGCCGCGATTGACGGCGTATGAATATCAGGGGATTTTGCGCTCCGCCTGTTTTACGAAAGGGGATCATCAGAATCGCATCAACTGCCTGACTTGCCATTCCATGCACGAAGGGGACATCAAAGGGCAGATCAAACCGGAAAATCTGACCGACAAGCCTTGCCTCAGTTGCCATCAGCAATATTCACAAGCGCCGCAGCTTGCCACGCACACGGGCCATAAAACGGATTCCACTGGCAGCCGCTGTTATAACTGTCACATGCCGCGCGTGGTGTACGGCGTGATGGCTTTTCATCGTACCCACGACATCACCGTGCCTGATCCAAGGCTGACGGCTTCGCAGAACGTGCCGAACGCTTGCAGCCAATGCCATCTGGACAAATCCGTGAATTGGGCGATTGCGGCCAGCAGACAACTTTGGCCGCAGCGGTTCGCGGGCGCGCAGGCGAGTTTGGCCAACGCGCAAGCGGGTTTGGCCAACGCGCAAGCGGGTTTGGATGATATGTTCAACCAGCCGGAAGGCGTTCGCGCCTTGTTCGCGGGCGATGCGCTGACGCGGGCAATGGCAGCGGAGGCATTAAGCTTGGGTGGCGGAAGCGGGCCAATGAAGCCTGGTCCAAACTGGGCCGCGCCGTATTTGATCGAAGCCTTCAACGACAACTATCCGATCGTGCGCTTTTTTGCCGCGAATGGATTGGCGGCAATCGGACAAGCGGGATTGCCGAAGCCGAATTATCTGCCGGATTATCTGGGTGCCAGCGCCGCGCGGAATGTCGCATTCGAACAGTGGTGGGCGAACTATCGGCAATCGCGGCAACAGGTCTTTTCGCTGGCTGAAAGTTTGCGCATGCGGCGCATCAACATTGATGTGGAGGTGGGCGAGTGAGCGAGGAGAATCCCAAACAGGCCACAGTGTCAGATTCAATGACAGGGATGCTGCGGCAAGGCTGGATCGGCATTGCCTGTTGGATGGCGGTGGGGCTGTTGCTGGAAGGATTGCTTGGTTACAAAGCGCCAGGATATTTGAATGATACGCAGCGTCGCGAACTATTCCGGCTGGCGCATACGCACGGCACGTTGCTTAGTGCGGTGCTGATTCTGGCGGCGCTGACGGGCGCGAAATTCGGAACCTCGCCCCGTTTGGCGCAAAGCTGTTTGCGCATAGGCTCAGTTGCGATGCCGGTCGGTTTTTTGCTGGCGGGGGTGTGGCATCCAGAAGGCGATCCGGGCCTGGCGATCTGGATTGTTCCGCCTGGCGCTTTGCTGATGATCTTTGGCGTGGTGGCGACGGCGCTGAGCCTGGTACGGAACCGGGAGCGGTAGCGACCAGGCATCCCGGATGCGTGACATCGGAGGCACCCGGTCGCTACCGCTCCCGGTTCCGTATTAGCTTGCCGACAATGCTTCGTCCAGCGCGGCTTTCATCTGCGGGACGCTGATGGCGGCGCTGAAGCCAACGAAGTGTTTTACGATCTTGCCATTGCGCCCGATGATAATTGTTTGCGGAATGCCATTGCGCCCGTTCATCAAACCGCCCGCCATCTGCGCATCAGCAAATCCGACCGGGTAGTTGATTTTGAACTGTTGAGAGAATTGTTTGACCTGATCGCCCTGGCTGGCTGGGTCTTCAGTGGTCAGGCCGACAACTTCGACGCCTTTGCTTTTGTAATCCTTGGCCATCTCGATCAAGTGCGGAATCTCCTGGCGGCACGGCCCGCACCAGGTTGCCCACAAATCCACGATCAGGACTTTGCCTGAGTAATCGGAGAGCTTTTTGGTTTTGCCATCCAGCGTTTTGAAGCCCGCCTGCATGACGGTTGCCGCCAGTTCGGCGGATGAAGATGGCGTGTTGGGCTGCGTGATAATTGAAGGCGGGCGGTTGGCAGGCGCCAGGGGCGTTGATTGTGCGGCGCGCGGCCCATCTGAAGTAACGACGGACTCTTCTTTCTTATACAGTGCGGAAGCAATGGCCGCGATCAGCAGGATTGCCGAACCGATCAAGCCAATGCGTGTCAGTGTCCAGCCGGAGGTTGTTGTTTGAGGTGAAGATTGGTTGTTAGATGGCATAGCGAAGTTTTTGAGCGAAGTTTCTGATTGACCAAGTTTATTGTTGATTGGAAACGCTTCTGTTAAAGCGGGCGCTAGGATAGCGCCTGCCGAAATCGCGGGCAAGCCTGAGCCGGGCGATCCCGGCAGACAGCGTTATTTCTGAACCCGATTGGCAGATCAAATTCAATTTATTACAAACGAGGTGATTCCTGCCGTTGACCATTCCAAGATGCGTGGGGTAGACTCCGGCTCGTTGGTGGATCCTCCTCAACGACTGTCATACAAAGTTTTTGGAATTTCAAAAGGGAAGCCCCCTCACACTGCGAAGGCAGCAAGGGATCCGCTGGCAAATACCATCGTAAGCAGTTTCTGCGGTCTTACACAAGATAATTATTAGCTAAGACACTCACTGGAAAAAGTCACACTTGTGAAGTCGGCACGCGCCCGATTGAGCAAGCGCTCTCTTACATCCACGGATACGCTTGATCAGTAGTAGTAGACGTGAACAGTTCGCGGCAGATGTGGTCGTCGCCAATGTAACGAGCTACTATTGCAAGCTTCATCTTCATATACCTGATATACCTGCCGCAATTGAAAAATTGACGGTTGGTGGAAGGTGAATTGAGCGATTTCATCTTCACCATAGCAGTGCAAAACTCGACTTCAAAAAATTGACGATTTCGGAAGATGGCAGCCATAACGCTGTCTCCCATGCCATTTCATCAATTGTGTTTGTTCTTTGAAGCTGTTTCTTCAAATTTGATCAACCTCTAAACGGTGAGAGTTGTAAGACTCGAAACCCTATCCTGACTCAGGAGGAATTGACATGCGAACCTCGCACAAACGTACACACACACAGCTCCCGGTTTGGCTTCGCAGCGCCTGGCAAAAAAACTGCCAGAAAAACTGGTTGAAGCTGATGGTCACAGTCCTCTTTCTTGCTGGTTTGACAGTTGCTGTCGCGTTCCGTTCGGAACTCTGGACGGCCAGCGCCAACGAAATGGATGCGGCGCGCGCCCGGCTTCAAGAAGCCAAGTCGCAGTATCTGGCCAGTCCGACCAAAGAAAATACTTCCCACTTCGACCAGGCATTGGCCGCGTATAAATCCGCGCTGAAAGCCAATCCGGCGGGTGCCGCCGAGCCGGTTCAAAATACTTCCGCTCCCTACGTGAGCGGGGCAAAGGGTTTCGTTGTCACGCCGCGCGTCAGCGATTTGGCCCCTGGCACACCTGCTCCGAATGCGGCGAAGGTCGTCATTCAAAATAAGAATAAAGAAAACGAACTGCCGATTCGTAATCCTTCGGGCAGCCACGGCACAGATGCTGCGCTTCAGTCTTCCATTCCTCCTGGCCCAGCGTTAGTCACCAATCCAATTCAGAATTTTGACGGGCCGGATATGGACATTGGCGCAGGCTTGTTTGGCGGACGGTTTGCGCCGCCTGATACAAACGCCGATGTTGGTCCCAACCACGTTGTTGTGACAACCAACGGCGGCGTCACCATTTACAGCAAGACGGGCACAGTGGTGGTTCCGCAATTCAGGATGAGCCAGATGACGCCAGGCATTGCTGCCGCGACAACGGATGATGGTGACCCGGTCGTGCTCTATGACCCGCTGGCCGACCGCTGGTTGCTGACTCAGTTCGGCACCACCATTACCAATGGCAGTTCCCATGAAATCATTGCCGTTTCGCAAACTGGTGATCCGACCGGAGCGTATTTCGCTTACGACTTCCTGCTTGCCCCGAACCGTTTTGGCGATTACCCGCATTTGGGCGTTTGGCCAGACGGTTATTACATGTCAACGAATGACTTCAATTTGGCGGGCACGACATTTCTTGGCGCGGGGCTGTACTCCTTCGACCGCAAGAAAATGCTTTCTGGCGATCCGACCGCGCTGATCATCGGCTTCAGTCTGGGCACGACGCACGGCGGAATGCTGCCGACGGATGTTGATGGCGTGGTGCCGCCGCCCGTGGGCGCTCCCAATCTGTTTATGGAATTTGACGCCGACGAATTCGGCGCAATGAATGATTTGATTCGCGCCTTTGCTTTCCATGTAGATTTCACCACCCCGCTCAGTTCGACGCTGACCCAAGGGACGGATGTCACGACTGCGGCGTTTGACGCCAACTCACCCAGCAGCCGCGCCGTGGCGGAACAACCTGCGCCATCGGCCGCCGCCGACAACCTCGACGTTATCGCTGACCGGTTGATGCATCGTTTGGCTTACCGCAGATTGCCGAACGGCGATCAATCCTACGTGCTTAATTTCACGGTCAACGTCAGCGGCGGGGATGGCGCCAGTGCCGCGACGTATCAGGGCGGCGTGCGCTGGATGGAATTGCGAAGCGCTGCCGCCCCCAACTTCATCTCGATTAACCAGCAGGCTACTTACGCGCCCGGTTCTGGCAACGGTGCGACGGGCCGCAACCTGTGGATGGGAAGCATTGCGCAGGATGGCCAAGGTAACATCGGTCTGGCGGCAAGCGCTTCCAGCACGACGTTGATTCCGACCGCGATTTATACGGGCCGTTTGGCAGGTGATGCAGCCAACAGTTTGCCACAAGGCGAAGTGGACGCGATGTCCTCCGTCACGCGCGGCGTTCAAACCGGCACTGGCAATCGCTGGGGCGATTACAGCAGCCTGAGCGTTGACCCGGTGGATGAATGCACCTTCTGGGGCGCGTTCGAATATGTGGATGCGCCGACGGCCAGCTTCGACTGGAACACGCGCGTCTTCAGTTTCAAGGTCAATCCCGCTTGCGCAACAGCGGCGAAAGGAAGTCTGCAAGGGCAGGCGACCAACAGCAGTCTGGGCGGCATTCCGATTCAGGGCGTAACGGTCAGCACGCCGGAAGGCTACATCCGCACGACCAATGGCGCGGGCAACTACTCCTTCACAAGTTCTGGCGCGAATGCCATCGCGGGCATGGCGCCGGGCACTTACCAGGTGACCTGCAGCAAGCTGGGCTTCATCAGCGTTACCGGATCGGTGACGGTGGCGGCGAATGCCACGGCGACCTTCAACTGCGCGCTGGTGGGCACGCCGATCATCGGGCTGGCCAGCAGCACGATCACGGCGGAGGATTGCAGCACTGACGGCAGGGCTGATCCGGGCGAGAACATTACGCTTTCGGTCTGCTTCAACAACACCGGCGGCGCGAACCCTGCCAATCTGGTGGTTTCGCTGGCCGCGACCGGCGGCGTGACCAACCCGACACCGGCTTCGCAAAGCTACGGCGCGGTTCCGGCGGGCGGCGCGGCTGTTTGCCGCACCTTCTCGTTCCGCGTCAACCCGGCGCAGGCTTGCGGCGCGAACGTCGTGGCAAGCTTTACCGCGACCGATGGCGCGACCAACCTGGGCACGTTCACTGTCACCTTCGGCAGCGGCACGCCGGTTGTTACCTTCAGTGAGAACTTCGATGGCGTGACGGCTCCGGCGCTACCTGCGGGATGGACGGTTGCCACATCGGGCGCGCCTCTCCCGGTGCCGGTCAGTTCAACTGTCATTCCTGACACTCCGTTGAATGACATCTTTTCGCCGGACGTTGCGTCCGGTGTCACGAACGTCGGCTTGGCGAATGAATTCGTCTCGCCTCCAATCCCAATCGCCAGCGCGAGCGCGCAGTTGAGCTTCCGCAACCTCTTCAATATGGAGAGCGGGTTTGACGGATGCGTGTTGGACATCAAGATCGGCGCGGGCGCATTCACCGACATCGTGACGGCGGGCGGTTCGTTCGTCAGCGGCGGTTACACGGGAACGATTAGCAGTAATTTTGGCAACCCTCTGGGCGGCAGGAGCGCGTGGACAGGCTTGAGCGCGGGTTCGACCGCTGCTCCGGCTTATGTCACGACGCTGATCAATCTGCCCGCTGCGGCGAATGGACAGAACATCCAACTCCGTTTCCGCGCCGGCATTGACGACAGCGTCGTGGCGGCAGGGGTCAACGGTTGGCGGGTTGACACGCTTCAGATTCTGGGCGGCTTGGCGTGTTGTGTGAAGATCACGCCGACGGCTTCGTTGGCCGATCCTTTGGCTTGCACGGGGCCGGGGAATTACGTCAATGGTGTGGCGACGGTGGTCAATCCGACGGCTTCGACGCTCAATGGCGGCAATGTGACAGTCACCTTGCCCGGAGGGTTGATCGGCGTGGATGGCTGCACGGCGACAGTCGGGGGCGTTGCGGTGGGGACTTGCACGGTTTCCCCCACGGCGATTACCTGGACGGGTTCTCTGGCGGGGAACGCGACGCTGACGATTCGCTATCAGGCGCAGGTCAGCGAAGTGCAACCGGGGACGCAGTTGTGCGTTACTGTCACAGGCGGCTTCGCGGGAGCGGGGTTGAATCCGGTGACGGCTTGCGTGGTGGTCAATTGTCCGGCGGCGGGGCCGGGGTTGATTATTCCGACGACGCTGCCGGGAGGCGGGGTGTCTCCGTTGAGCGATCAGAAGCCGGGCAGCGTGCTGCTCTATCCGGTCTACACCTCGTCGGCGGATGCAACCAAGCAGAACACGCGGATCAGTCTGACGAACACGCATACGCTGCTCAGTGCGCAGGTGCATCTGTTCTTCGTGGACGGGGACACGTGTTCGGTGGCGGATGCGTTCATCTGTCTGACGCCGAATCAGACGACGACGTTCCTGGCGAGTGATCTGGACCCCGGAACGACGGGGTATGTGATCGCGCTGGCGGTCAATCTTGCGGGTTGTCCGACGAGCTTTAACTACCTGATCGGTGACGAATACGTGAAGTTCGCGTCGGGTCACGCGGGGAATCTGGGAGCCGAATCGGTGCCTGCGATTGCAGGTGGCTTGACGGTCTGCGCGGGTTCGACGGCGGAGGTGCGGTTCGACGGCGTGAATTATGCGCCGCTGCCGCGCGTGGTGGCGCTGGACAACGTCGGTTCGCGTGCGGATGGAAACGACACCTTGCTGGTGCTGGATCGGATCGGCGGGGATCTGCTGACGACGGCGGCAACGCTGACCAACGTGTTCGGGATTCTTTACAACGATTCCGAAACCAGCCTGAGCTTCTCGATCAGTCCGCGAACGTGCCAGTACCGGTCGAGTTTGACGAACAACTTCCCGCGGACGACGCCGCGCTTCGAGCAGTTTATTCCGGCGGGCCGGAGCGGCTGGTTGAAGCTGTCGAGCACGAGCGACCAGGCGCTGATCGGGGCGTCGGTCAACTTCAACGCCAATTCGGCGGCCAGCGGGGGAGCGTTCAACGGGGCGCATAACCTGCACAAGCTGACGTTGACGACTGCGGCGAGTTACACCGTCCCGGTCTTGCCGGTCTCCTGCCAGTAGTCGGTGGCAGCGAAGGCGAACTGCGGCCAGAGGCGGGGGGGCCAAACAGGTTTCCCCGCCGCCACTGGCCGTCAGCAGCTTCTAAGTAATGCTCATCGGAGCGAAGCGAATTGTTAATCACCTAACCGAACGAGAGTTGAGTTCAGGAGGAATTAAAGTCATGGGAACTTTACACAAACGCACACACCGACCATTGGCCGTGATCGCATTGTTCGCGCTGCTGGGGTTGATCGGCTGGCAGTTGCCGCATCTGGGCGCCGGAGCACTGGCGTATTCAAGCCAAGCGGCGCGGGCGGCGCGGGCCAGGTTCAGCAATGGGCTGGCATCAGGAACGGCTTCACCCGCCAACGCCAACGCCAACGCCAACGCCAGGGCCAGCGCGGCCGCGGCCCAACAGACCGGGCTGACGGAAGGGCAACTGAAGATCATCAAACAGATGGTGGATGATCTGGACGCGGGCGGGGAGTATTCGCGGGAAGAGAAGTATCTGTTGGAGAAGGCGCGCGCGGGAGAGAGCCTGACAGTAGTGGAAGGCACAACGCTGATTTCGCGGGTGCTGCTGGAAGAGTATGTGACGAAGCGCCCGTACTCGAAATCAATGGCCCGGCTGCTGACGCAGTATCGTGGCTTCGTGCGGACGTCGAGCCGGACAATTGAGGACGAGAAGCCGGGCGGCGAGAAAGGCAGTTCGTTGAAAGCGCCAATCAATGCCTTTGGCAAAGCAGCGAATGGGCCATCGAGCAAGGCCGCGCCGGCCGCGCCAAATGATGTGCTGACGGCGTCGTTCAGCGAAGGATTTGACGACATCACGACGCTGTCGCCCGCAGGCTGGTTTTTGCAGAACAACAGCAACCCGCTGGGAACGACGAACTGGTTCCAGGGCAACCCGGCGGTGTTTCCGTCGCAGGGCGGGGCGACGAATTCGTATATCGGAGCGAACTTCAATAACACGTCGGGCGCGGGCAATATCAGCAACTGGCTGCTGACGCCGCAGATCAACTTCCAGAACGGCGACGTGATCAAGTTCTGGACGCGGAAGGTGTCGCCGGATTCCTTCGCGGATCGGTTGCAGGTGCGGTTGAGCAAGAACGGGGCGAGTACCAACGTTGGCGCGACGGACACAACCGTGGGCGATTTCACGACGCTGCTGCTGGATATCAACCCAACGTTGACGCTGGGAGTCTATCCGACGGTGTTCACGGAATTCACGGTGACGATCAGCGGCCTGCCTGCGGGTCAGACGCCAGGCCGCGTGGGCTTCCGCTACTTCGTGACGGATGGCGGGCCTTCGGGCAACAATTCGGACTTCATCGGAATAGATACGTTCTCTTACACGTTGGCGCCGCCTCCGGCCGTGATCGTCAAGGGAGCGGGAACGATCACGAGTGAAAGCTGCACGGCGGCCAACAACGTGCTTGATCCGGGCGAGACGGTGACGGTCAGCCTGTGCCTGTCGAATACGGGAGTCGCGGCGTCGGGCAGCGTGGTCGGGACCTTGGTGCCGAACGGGACGTTTATCAATCCGAGCGGAGCGCAGACGTATGGCGTGGTGCCGACAGGCGGCGCGCCGGTGTGCCGGAGCTTCACGTTCACAGTGCCGTCGAATGCGGCCTGCGGCGGAACGATCACGGTGCCGCTGGCGGTGACGGATGGCGGCACGAGCGTCGGGACGTTCAATTACGTCTTCCCGATCGGGACGACGAACGCGCCGACAACAGTCAGCACGTTCACGCAGAACACGCCGATTGTGATTTCGACCGCTGCGCCGCCCAACCCCGCCTCTCCGTATCCGTCAACAATCAATGTGGCAGGGGCAACGGGTACTGTGATTGGGGTCAAAGTGAAACTTAACGGGGTGAGCCACACCTTTCCATCAGACATTGACGCGCTGCTGGTCGGCCCGACAGGCGCCAGCGATATTTTGCTGTCGGATGTGGGTGGCGGCACGGCGATCAGCAATGTCAATCTGACGTTTGCGGACGGCTCGCCCTCGCTGACGACGGGGGCAATCACGACGGGAAGCTATACGCCGACGAACATCGGCTCAGGCGACACGTTTTCCCTGCCTGCGCCTGCCGCTTCTGTGGGTGGCCCGCTCAATACGACGTTTGGCGGTTTGAACCCGAACGGGAACTGGAGTCTGTATGTGATGGACGACGCGAGCGGCGACGGCGGGAGCATCACGAGTTGGAGCATCGAATTGACGACGACTTCGGTGACGCCGACGATCACCAGCACGCCGTTCACGAATGCGGCGGCAATCACCATCCCAAGTTCCGGCGCTGCGTCGCCGTACCCTTCGACAATCAATGTCAGCGGAGTTGCGGGGACGATCCGGAACATCCAGGTCGGGCTGAATGGCCTGAGTCACACCTTCCCCTCGGATATGGACATGTTGCTGGTGGGGCCGACGGGCCAGGCTTACACGGTCCTGTCGGATGCCGGTGGCAGCAATGTCTTATCTGGCGTCAACCTGACGATTCAGGACGGCTCGACGACGCTGCCGGCTTCGCTGGCGGTGACGACGACGATTGGGCCGAGCAATTCGGGTACGGGCGACACGTTCCCGACTCCCGCGCCGACGACTTTCGTGAATGCGCCAACAGCAGGCAACGCGACGCTGCTGAGCACGTATGGCGGGTTGGCTCCGAACGGAACGTGGAGTTTGTATGTGGTGGATGACGCCGCTGGCGACAGCGGGAGTATTTCCGGCGGCTGGACGATCAGCTTTACGACGGTCAGCTTCCCGACCAATTGCGCGACGTGTGCGCTGTGTACGCTGACGCCGCCCGCGAACATTACGGTGCCCGCGGATGCGAACGGATGCACGGCGACGGTGACCTACGCCGCGCCAACGACAACAGGGACGTGCGGGACGGTGACCTGCTCGCCCGCTTCCGGTTCAGTCTTCGCGAAGGGGACGACGACAGTGACCTGCACCAGCGGCACTGGCGGCGGAGTGGGAAGCTTCACGGTGACGGTCAATGACACGCAAGCGCCGGTCATCGTCTGTCCGGCGAATATCACGGTCAGCACGGCCACCAACACCTGCGCGGCGACGGTCACGTATGCGACGCCGACCGTGACGGACAATTGTCCGGGCGTGAATGCCGCAGTCTGCGTGCCCGCGTCGGGAACGAGCTTCAACAAGGGGACGACGACGGTCAACTGCACGGTGACGGATGGTTCGGGCAATCCGGCTAGCTGTTCGTTCACGGTGACGGTTAATGATACGCAAGCGCCCGCGATTACGTGCCCGGCAAATATCTTCGTTGGGACGACGGGGACGACGCAGGTGGTCACTTATGCGGCTCCAACGGTCAGCGACAACTGTCCGGGTGTGCAAGCGCCGGTTTGTGTGCCCGCTTCGGGGTTTGCCTTCCCGGTGGGCGTGACGACAGTCAATTGTTCGGTCAGGGATGCGGTCAACAACACCTCGGCGTGCAGCTTCCAGGTGACGGTCAACAAGGTTGTACAAGCAGCGTTGAGCGATCCTCTAGCGTGCACGGGCGCGGGCAATGTGATCAACGGCTCCTTCGCGTTGACCAACAACGGCGGCGTCAATCAGAACGTAGTGGCAACGGCCAGCTTCGGCCCGAAACCACCTGCGCCGGGCATCCTCTTCCCGCATCTGCTGGTGTTGACCTGCACGGTGACGGGGCCGGGCACCTGTGTGATTGCGCCGGATCAAACTTCGGTTTCCTACACAGGAACGTTAACCAGTGGGCAATCGGCAACCATCTCGTACCAGTTGCAGGTCAACGATGGAGTCTTGCCGGGCGCGGTGCTGACTTCGAACGTGACGGCCACATTCAATGGCGGGCCGCCGATTACGGCTACCGCGTCGTTGACGGCGAATTGCCAGGCGGCGGGGCCTGGGCCGACTTACCCGGCCACTTCCGAAGTGACGGATCAGAAACCGGGCAGTGTGCTGGTGTATCCGGTCTACACGTCCAGTGTGGCTGGGAACACGCAGAATTCGCGGATTTCAATCACCAACACACATCCGAACCTGCGTGCGTGGGTGCATCTGTTCTTCGTGTCAGACGCTTGCGCGGTGTCGGACGCGTTCCTGTGTTTGACGCCGAACCAGACGACGACGTTCCTGGCCAGCGATCTGGATCCGGGGACGACGGGGTATCTGGTGGCGGTGGCGACGAACGGCACGACGGGTTGCCCGATAGATTTCAACTATCTGATCGGCGACGCGTACGTAAAGTTCTCGACGGGCCATGCGGCGAACCTGGGGGCGGAGTCAATCTCGGCGATTGCGGGATCGGCGTTCTGGGTCAGTTGCAACAACAACGCGGTGCTGGCGACGCTGCCTTTTGACGGCAGATCGTACAACCGGTTGCCGTATGTGCTGGCGGTGGACAACATCGGCAGCCGCGCTGACGGCAACGATACCATCGTCGTGCTGGATCGGATCGGAGGTGACCTGCGGACGGGGCCATCGGGCGTGGGGAATGTCTTCGGCGTATTTTACAACGATTCGGAAGCGCAGTTGAGCTTCACGCTGAATTCGACGTCGTGCCAGTACCGGTTCACGGTCAACAACACGACGCCGCGGACGACGCCGCGGTTCGAACAGTTCGTGACGGCGGGCCGGACGGGTTGGATGAAGTTCTACCAGCGCGACGGAAACGCGTTGCTGGGGAGCGTCATCAACTTCAATCCGAACGCCGGGACGAGCGCGGGGGCGTTCAGCCAGGGTCATAACCTGCACGCGCTGACGCTGACGGACACGGCCACTTACATCATCCCGGTTTTCCCGCCCAGTTGCTAAAAGCTGTTAGCTTGACGGAAGAACCATAACCCTGGGAAAAGGGCCGCGAGGTGATTGCACCTTGCGGCCCTTGGTAATGTCCTAATAGAAAGTTGCAGTTCCCTCAATTCTCTTGCCATCCATTCGGAGCTTGGTATAGTCGGGCTATGAAGAAAGCAACCAAGAAAGCCAAGCGCGAACCGAGAGACATCAACGAACTGGCGTTCTCAATTGTTGAGTCTCTGACATCTGAAGACAAGCCAGCCGACGACGACGAACCTGAAAAAGATGCTGCCGCTGTCGAACTCGGTAGGCGTGGCGGCTTGAAGGGTGGCAAAGCTCGGTCTGAAAAGCTTTCTGCTAATCAGCGGCGGGCTATCGCGGAAAAAGCGGCGAAGGTGCGTTGGTCAAAACCGGAATAATCAATATTAGAGTATCAAGTTTTTCGATAATTATACTTGTTGGTTATCGAAAATTCTGTTAGCTTGCCTGCGTTCAAACTTTATATTTGGAGGTTCTATGAACGCAGCAAAGCAGATAGTCGAGAAATTTGGAGGGCAAAGCGCCCTTGCTTCTCTTCTTAGCAGAAATCAAAGCACGATTCAGCATTGGACAAAAACGGGGACAATTCCAGCCAAATGGCATAGCGCATTGCTCAATCTCGCCACCCAGCAAGGCTTAGATTTATCCCCTGGCGACTTCCTCTCAACTCCTGCAGAAGTTGACCCCGTAGTCGGAGAAATCGGTAATATCCCTAAGGCAACCCATTGGGGTGATCTTACTATCGGCGATGCCGTCTTGCCTTGCTATGTACTGAACACGGGCGAAAGAGTCTTTAGCTTGAAGGGCGTTGTCGTTGGATTGATAGGCACAGACGGTGGACAGCTTGCGGAATATATCAAGGTTCGATCACTCAGACCCTTCCTGCCAGCCGATCTGACTCCTGCAGAAAATGACCACATAGGCGCATTGATTAAGTTTGATACTGGCGGCGAAGGATTCGTTCAATTCGCCTTCGGATTACCAGTAGAGAAGCTCATGGACTTATGCGGAGCTTATTCAACAGCCCTACAGGAATCTATGAACGAACAGTCAGAAACCAAACTGACGGAGAGGCAGAGAGAAATTGCCATTCGAGCGAATAGCTTCCTGAGAGCGTCCGCTAAAGTTGGCATTGTGGCTTTAGTGGACGAAGCGACTGGCTACCAATACGACAGGGCCGAAGATGCGCTCCGATTCAAGATGAAGCTGTTTCTTGAAGACGAAATGCGCAAATGGGAAAAGACGTTCCCCGATCAGCTTTGGATTGAATTTGGCCGTCTTACTAAGTGGAAAGGTGCTGTTCATCACCGCCCGAAATATTGGGGCAAGCTGGTTATGGAATTGGTCTATGGATACTTAGACCCTGACGTAGCGAAATGGCTGAAAGACAACATGCCTAAGCCGACTCACGGTCAGAATTATCATCAATGGCTGAACAGTCAGTTTGGATTGCGAAAGCTCTTAGAACACATTTGGATGCTTATCGGGATGGCCTCAGCGTGTGAGTCAATGGAAGAACTTCGCCGTAGAATGGCAGAGAAATATGGCCGTATTCCGATTCAAATGATGCTATATCTCCCGCCGCCAAACCCTGAAAAATAAGTAACCTGCAGGGAATCAAAATGCTTGACTTCGCCTTGCCGCTCAAGCATAATGCTAATAGAAAGTTGCACTACGGCAACTAAAAAGGCTCTGCTGACTGGTAATCAACAGAGCCTCTCTTGAAAACCAACGCGATTGCTCACGAAGGATTCGACAACCAAATCTTGAGCCAATCGCCGGTGAAAGGCAAGGCTCAAAATGAACTGTCCAAACTGCTCAGGCAAAACCCGCAAATTCGGCATAGACAAACTTGGCAATCAGCGTTTTCGCTGTGATGTCTGCCCGAAAACTTTCATTGCTCAAAAGAAACTGATTCGCATTGATCGCAAAGACGCGATTCTCTGCCTCAAACTTTTAGTTGAAGGCAATTCCGTTCGTTCCACCGAACGCATCACGGGCATTCATCGTGACACGATCTTGAATTTACTGAATGTTGTTGGTGAGCGATGCGAACGCGTGATGGCAGAAAAGGTAAAAGGCGTCAAAGTTGGCTACATTGAAGCCGATGAGATTTGGGGTTTTGTGCAGAAGAAAGAAGGTCACAAGAAGACAGAAGAAGACATCAAGAACACGAAGATCGGTGATGCCTATACGTTCGTTGGCATTGAAGCCAAGTCCAAATTGGTGCTGGCTTATCATCTAGGCCGTCGTGATAGCGCCTCTGCGCTGAAGTTCACTGAGAAGCTGGATCACGCAACGGCGGGCATCTTCCAACTTACTACAGACGGCTTGGCTGCCTACCTGAGCGCGGTTGAAGAGACGTTTGGCGCTGATATTGATTACGCGCAGTTAGTGAAGACATACAAGTCAGACCAGACTGGTAACATTGACCGCCGTTATAGTCCCGGCGATTTTACCGGCGCGAAGAAAGTCACAATCAACGGCAATCCTGATGAAGAGATGATTTCAACGTCTTATGTTGAGCGTCAGAACTTGACGATGCGAATGTCTATGCGCCGCCTGACGCGTCTTACGAATGGCTTCAGCAAGAAGTGGGAGAACTTCAATAAGGCGCTGGCATTGCACTTCGCTTATTACAACTTCTGCAAAGTACATCAATCACTGAGAGTCACGCCAGCGATGGAAGCAGGGATTGCGGATCACATCTGGACGATGGATGAGCTGATAGGAAGCTTCTAAGTATACTTCAACGGCGACGGACAGACTTGGTGCTCAGAGTCCCACCAAAGAATATTCAATATCTCATTATCACGTATCCCAAAAATCCGCTCTTCTCCCGTTAGATGCAGAGAAATCAGCTCGTCAACATCATCTAGCTTAAGTTCTTTCAGTCTGTCTTGGGCATCTTTGCATAATTTGTCAATTCGTATTGGATGGTTCTTCTTTTTATCCACTACCAGAATCTGATTCCAAGTCTGCCCTTCATACTCTCTTAGCTTAGTTAATACGTAGTGAATTTTCGCCGCGTCGAGCAAATGCCAGCCAAACGGATCACGCATTTGCAAAAGAAATATACGCCAAGTCGGACGAGCCGCGTTCCCGGTAGGGCGTTCTACTATCGTTGCTTTTTTAGACGACTCGATGAGCTGAGCAATGACAGGTTTTTTAAGATGCTTTGGCTGTCCCAATGTCTTAACTCAGGGAAATGCTGGAATAGTAGCGGAGCATACTGTCTAACGTGATTTCGTTAGTACCTCTTTCGCTAGGGACGAGCCCCTCACGCGCTTTCTGCCAAGGTTTTTCGCGGTGTGAGAGGTCGCTTAGCCATTGAGAAGTCTTATCGCCATAGGCGAGGAGGACGGCATCAACCGTATCCTCCTGCGATTTGGTCAGCGCGTTAGCGTCGCCAGTGCAAGACGTGATGATATATTCACCCCGGTGCTTATAGTAAAAATCGGCCACGACCGGGCCATTCACCCAAGCCTCAATCCTATCGCAAAAAAGTGGTGTGTCATCCCAAACCAAAGACCAAGCTTGGGAGTAGTAAAGGAGTTTTTGCAGCTTTACCGCTGTCATTGCTCCATTCTGATTTAATATGTATGCGGCAACATCGTGGCAGGTCAGCATCGGTTCTCCTTTGGGCTAGGGATCGGTTCAGATGCTAATGTTTCTTTTGTGCAGCACCGATTACTTTAGTGCGACACCTCTCCACTAACAATTAGATTATACGTCAGACTTTTACTCTTTGCTAAACAAAGTGCTTTGCCCTACCAATTCACGCCCAAACACAAGACTTAGCAACTGCAACTTTCTACTAGGACACTACCCGGCCCTTTTCCGTTTGGCTTTCTTACTGGTTGTCTGCTTATAATGCCCGCTCTTGCAACGATACGTTGTTTCCGCTCATTTGCCCCGCCAGCCGAGTTCTCAATCAATTCCGAGTTGTGAAGTTATGAATGGATTGCAAACCGTGGTGCCACGCGCGGCGATCTTTGCCGCGCTGTTCGTTTTTTTGAGCCTTGTCTGGTTCAGCCAGCATAGGTCTGTTCACAGTGCGAATGCGGCCTGGCCGCTTCCAGCCTGGCAACCGGCCTGCCCACCGCCGGTTATCAATGGGCGATTGGGTTCGGGCAGCGCCGATTACCCCAGCGTCAGCGGCGTGGAAATTGGACAATTGAGCCGTAACGGCATTGTCAGCGCCTGCAATGCGCCGAAGACGTGTTCGCTGGCAACCGGCACAGGCGCGCGCGCTTATGATGCGTACACGTTCAAAAACAACAGCGGCGCGCAAGTTTGCGCGACTGTGACGCTGGCACTGCCGCAACAGACCGGCGCGAACTATCAAGCCAACAGCTATCTGGGCAGCTTCGATCCGAACAACATCTGCGCGAATTATCTGGCCGATCCGGGCCTGAGCAGCGGGACGCTCATTCAGCCGGCAGTCTATTCACACAGCGTCCCGGCGGGCGCGACCTTTGTTGTCGTCGTTCACACGACCAACCCTGGCGAAATAAACGGCAACTACCAACTGAAAGTCGAAGGCCTGCCCAACTGCGCGAATGTTTGCGCGCTGAACTGTCCGGCAAACGTGGCTGCCGCCAGCGTTGGCAATTCCACGACGGTCAGTTATGCGTTGCCGACGCTGGCGGGCAATTGCCAGAACGTCAGCGCCGTGACCTGCGCGCCGCCATCGGGATCAACTTTCGCAGTGGGCACAACGCCCATCAATTGTTCGGCGCGTGACGCCAACAACAATCCGATTGCGTGCAGCTTCAACGTTTCGGTCAATAAACTTTCGGCGGCGATCAGCGAACCGGCAGGCTGTCTGGCGGCGGGCAGCGCCGTCAACGCCAGCTTCACGTTGACCAACAGCGCGGCCAGCGCGCAAACCATGACGGCGACGGCCAGTCTGCCACCGCAACTATTGGCGCTGAGCGGGCGATGCACATACAGCATTGGCGGCATCAGCACTGGCGGCAATTGCAATGTCGTCAGCCCCTCGGCAGTTATATTCACAGGCACGCTGGGCGCGGGGCAAACGGCGACGGTCAGTTATTCGGCGCAGGTCGCCGACAGCGCGGTGAAAGGGACGCAGCTTTGCATCAACACGTCCGCCAGCTTCAATAATGGGCCAATGGCGATAGCGCAATCGTGCGTGACCGTGACTTGCGATCCTGTCGGCGAAGGCAAGCCGCTGCCAACACAGTTTTCAGGCAGTGATGAGCGCGCCGGTTCGGTGCTGATCTTTCCGATCTACACGTCGGCGGCAAGCAGCGGGCAGAGCCAAAACACAAGGCTCAGCTTGACGAACCTGGATCCTGCGCGCGGCTCAAACGTACACCTGTTTTTGATTGATGCTGGCAGTTGCGAAGTGCGCGATGCCTTTGTTTGCCTGACGCCAAATCAAACCACGGCGTTTCTGGCATCGGATATTGATCCGGGAACGACGGGCTTTCTTGTTGCTGTCGCGGTGGATCAGCAAGGCTGCCCAATCAATTTCAATCAACTGATTGGTGATGAATACGTGAAGCTGAGCAGCGGGCACGTCGCCAATCTCGGCGCCGATGCGATCCCAGCGGTCGCGGGCGGGCTGGCTGCCTGTAACATCGGCGGCACGAATTCGGCCACGGCTGCCTTGCGATTCGATGGCATCAGCTACGCGCCGCTGCCGCGCATCGTGGCCGCCGATGGTTTTGGAAGCCGCGCCGATGGCAACGAAACGCTGCTGATTCTGAATCGCATTGGCGGCAACCTGGCGACAGGGGGGACGACGGCCAGCGCCATGACTTCGATGGTCTATGACGATTCCGAAAACTCTTACAGTCTGACATTCAACCTGACGTGCCAATATCGTGGCAACGTTTGGACCAGCACCCGCGCAACGCCGCGCTTTGACACCGTCATTCCATCGGGCCGCAGCGGCTGGGCAAAGTATTACAGCAATACCGATGAGGCCTTTCTGGGTGCGACCATCAATCTAAACCAAAACTCCGCCGCGCAAGCCAATGCGTTTAACACCGGACACAATCTGCACAAGCTGAGTTATACGACTTCCGCCGTCTACACGATTCCCATCACGCCGCCGAGTTGTTGAACGGAGAGATAAGAGAAATGGAACCACAGATGAACACAGATCAACACAGATGATGCAATCCCGAAAGCCATCTGTCTTGATCTGTGTCTATGGAATTCAAGAAAAGGAATTCTTTGCCACGAATGGACACGAATTCTCACGAATCGCAAAAGGGCAACAGTCAAGCAATGGATTGTCTAAATTCGTGTTGATTCGTGTTGATTCGTGTTCATTCGTGGCAAAACATTTTCTTGAAAGCTATATCTGTGTTCATCTGTGGCGGACTTCTTCTCTCCTCATTGAGCCACTACCACAATTTTTCGTTTCCTCTTTCAAGTTTTTCCGCGCGCATTCCGCTTACCTGAGTGAGAGCGAGATCAAGCATCAAACGCTTCGGGCATCAAACGCTTCGGGCATCAAGCTCTTTTGGCGATTCAGCCATATCGCAACTTAATTTGAAGGGCGGCCATGACTGCTGGCAGATGGCCGCGCCTTCCCAACGGATTGCCAGCAGGGGTTCTCAGCCGAGAAGGAGACGTTATGAAAAAAATTGCATTGAGTCTTGCGGCGATCATCTTCGCATTGGCCGCATATTCAGGCGCGTTTGCGCAAACCGCCCAATTCACGGGCGATTGGGAAAACGTTGATTCCAACACCGGGGGATTGACCAAACTGAACATCAAGAAGTTTCAACTGTTCGGCGTGGACATCATTACGCTGCGCGCCTTTGGCAAATGTGTTCCGACCGATTGTGATTGGGGAACCGTGGTGGCAACAGCCTACGCACCGAATGTGTCCAGCAATCTGAACGCGACCGCGCGCGCGCTGACCGCAACCTACAGTCCGGGCTTTGCGGTCAAACAGGTGGTGATTCGTCCGCTGGGCGGCGACCGTCTGCAAGCCGATGTTTACACGCGCTTCACCGATGGCAGCGGGCGCACGAACTACAACGCGACGTACATTTTCAAACGCGAAGGCACCGGCAACGATTGCCTGTTTTATGACCCGCGCGATTTGAAGATCGTTGACGAGGGCGCCACGGGCTGGCTGTTGACCGATGGCCGTTCGCGAATGCTGGTTCTGGACAACCGGGAAGACGCTGACCGTGCGCTGGCGCTGGCACGCCGCCACAACGCGCACTGCTTTATCGGTCGCGACAACACGCGCCCGAACCGCCGCGATTACGTTCACGAATACTGGCTGGGCGATTCCGGCATCCGGACGGTGATTCAGAATGAAGACGTCATCAAATACGATCCGAGCAAGCTGTTCATTGTTGACGAAGGCGCGAACGGCTGGCTGCTGACCGAAGGCGGCACGCACCGGATGATGCAGTTGGACAATAAGCAGGACGCGGAAGAAGCGCTGGCCGTGGCCAAACAGAACAACTACTACGGCTTCATCGGACGCAACAACAACCGCCCGAACCGGCGCGAATACATCGTCGAATACTTCAGATAGTCTGTCGTTCTGATTTCAACTTTCCCTCTGAAGTGGAGCTTGAAGCGAGGCGTATGAAAGTGGCATCGGCAGTGCCGCTTTCATACGCCTCGCATTTT
>JBBQVH010000054.1:0-50308 GCA_038211695.1 Blastocatellia bacterium
TGGAGTTCAGGCTTCAGCCTGTCTTGAGGCTCCCCCAGGCAGGCTGAAGCCTGAACTCCATGCTCTTTTGCGTAAGTCCCGGACGGGTAGTTTTGCCATCTGCCGCCTGACACTGTATACCTATGGGCAACTGCTCCCGGAGCAATTGCAACCTCTGCCTTCGACACAACACATCGAAATATAAACTCTCTCTGCGCCGGGCGGCAGAGGTGCCCGGCTGGTGTCAGAAGCGCAGACGATTGCAACCGTAATAACGCAGCAGTTACTTCAAAAACCATATCGGGAGTCTTACTTCCAAATCCACCTATGAAACATCACTGGCTATTGCTGATTGCACTGACGCTTCTGATTTACGGCGGCAGCACCTGGTCTCCTCCTTTGCTGGATGATGCGGATGCCGCGAATGCCGAAACGGCCCGCGAAATCGTGACGCGCGGCGATTGGGTGACTCTGCAGATGAACGGCGTGCGCTTTCTGGAAAAAGCGCCGGTGATGTACTGGGCGATTGCCGCTTCGTACAAAATCTTCGGCGTCTCGACGTTCTCCGCGCGGTTGCCGTTGGCGTTGGCGACGTTGCTGCTGGTGATGATGGTTTATGCCTTTGGCAATTGGATGGGCGGCGAACGCGCAGGCTTTTACGCCGGTCTGAGTTTATGCGTCGGGCTGGGCGTGTACCTGTTTACGCGCATTTTGATCTTCGAAGTAATTCTGACGTTGTGGATGACAATCGCGTTCTACTTCTTCCTGAAAGTCTATTATGAAGAACTGGACGCGAAATGGAGCTACGTTGTTTATGCCTGTCTGGCGGCGGCGGTGCTGTCGAAAGGATTGATCGGCGTCATCTTCCCTCTCGGCATTCTGTTTGTTTTTGTGCTTTTGACGGGCGGATGGAAACGCATCTGGCAAATGAAGCCGATCAGCGGGACGCTGCTGTTTCTGGTGCTGTCCGTCCCTTGGCACGTGCTGGCGGGATTGCGGAATGACAAATTCTTCTGGTTCTACTTTATCAACGAACACGTGAAACGGTTTCTGGGCACTCGATATCCGATGGATTACGACACCATGCCGCTCGTTCCCTTCTGGCTTGGGCATCTGGTGTGGCTCTTTCCGTTCAGCGTTTTTTTGCCGCTGGCTTTCGGGCGCATGCGAGATTTATGGCGGCCAGTCAGCCGCGCGGATCAACTTCGCCTGTTTGCCATCATCTGGTTTCTGGTGATTGTGGGATTCTTTTCGTTTTCGACGCGGCAGGAGTATTACACCTTCCCGGTCTTCCCGGCGCTGGCCTTGCTGATTGGTTATGGTTTGGCCGAAGGCGAAAAACAAAAATCCAAGTGGCTTCTGGTGGGGCAGGGCCTGCTCTTAGTAATTGGGTTGGCCGTAGCCGCAGTGTTGGGATATGCGCTGTGGTTATCCAGACACGTTACACCGACCGGCGATATTTCGCAGTTTCTGACCAGCAATCCTGAAAACTATCGGCTGTCACTGGGGCACGCTTCTGATTTAACGGCAGCGGCCTTTGCCACGTTGCGCGTTCCAGCGGCAGGGGCGGCAATCGCACTCGGTCTTGGATTCGGCCTCGCATTCCTCTTTCGATCACGCCGCCAGATGGTTGCCGCATCAATTACAACGGCATTGGCAGTGGCGGGGTTGATCTTCTTTGCGCACATGGCGCTGGGAGTGTTTTCGCCTTATCTATCGTCCCAACCCATGGCGACGGCAATTCAAAGCCGTCTGAAGCCGGATGACGTGGTGGTCTTCAACGGCGAATACCAGAACCATTCCAGCGTAGGATTTTATCTGGCCAGACAGGTGTTGTTGCTGAATGGACAAACGACCGTTCTGGAGTTCGGTTCGCATTACCCGGATTGCCCGCCGGTGTTTATTGATCCGCCGGAAATGGCGCGTCTGTGGACAGAATCGAAGCGCGTCTTTCTGGTCACGAACAACGACAAATTCGAGGAAGTGAAAAAAGTTCTGGCCGGTGAGGTTTTCCCGATCGCTTCGGCTGGAGGCAAATCGGTTTACAGTAATCGCCGCTGATACCCGTCTAACGTTGGCGCGCATTCACGAATCAGCCTCTCCCAAACGGTCAAACGCTGACGCAAGCGAGGCAAAACTAAAAACGTTCCCTCAACTAAAAACACCCCTTCAAGATGCCAAATAACGCACTGACAATTTTCCAGACCATGACGATGCTGATTTTGATTGTGGCCACGCTCGGGGGGATTGCCTACTATGGCATTGCCCTCTATGCCGCGCGTAAACATCACGTCTCCTGCAACAGTAACCAGGGCAGCCAACTGCCAAACATCTTGCCGCCGATCAGTTTGCTGAAACCCCTGCGTGGCGCGGATGCCGGCCTTGCCCAATGTTTGGAGACATTCTTCCTTCAGGATTACCCGGCCTACGAAATTCTCTTTGCGGTCAGGCGGGAAGACGATCCGGCAGTTGCCGTTGTTCGGCGATTGATGTCACGTTACCCGCACATCGCTGCGCAACTGATCTTCACTGGCGAACCGCCCTATTCAAACGCCAAGGTATACAGCCTGAAAAAAATGACGGAAGCCGCGCACCATCAGATTCTGGTCATTACTGACAGCGATTCTTCGGTCGCACCAGATTATCTGCAAGACATTGCTAACACGTTTGCCGCGCCAGAGGTCGGAGCGATGACCAACCTGTATCGCGGGATTAGCGGCGACGACCTCTGGTCGAAACTGGAAGCGATCGGGATGAGCACGGAATTTATGGCGGGTGTTGTGGTCGCCGAAATGATGGAAGGCATGAAGTTCACGCTCGGCCCTTCGATGGCGATTCGGACGGATTGTCTGCGCGCGATTGGCGGCTTCGCCGCCATGGCCGATTACCTGGCGGATGATTTTGTGCTTGGCAATTGGGCGGATCAAGCAGGCTATCGCGTCGCGCTGTCTTGTCACACCATCAATCACCACGCGACGGCAATGGGATTTCTGGCGAGCTTCAAACATCGCCTGCGCTGGAATCGCAGCACGCGGCGTTCGCGTCCACAAGGGTATATGGGGCAGGGATTCACTTATGGGCTTAGTTGGGCGGCGCTCTTCTGCCTGATCTTTCCATCGCCCTGGAGCCTGACTGCGCTGCTGGTTTCCCTGTCCGCGCGGATTCTGTTGGCTTGGCAGTTGAGCCGACTGCTGAAAGATCGAAGCGTGCTGAACCGGTTCTGGCTAATTCCGTTGCAAGACGCATTGAGCTTCGCAAGTTGGCTGGGTGGCTTTACCGGCAAAGAGATCATCTGGCGCAATGAACGTTACCGGCTGTTGGCGGGCGGACGATTTGAGCCTGTCAAACCGCGCGGCACAGATTTGCTGACCGCTGATTGCTCCCCGTCATCGCGGCACGGGATCACACGCGAACATTTCAATGCTGAAGTACAGCCATCTTCAACGCCTCGCTTTTGAGCGCCATGTGCGAATCGTTCCAAACGGCGCGCCCGTCGCGAACCAGAATTGCCTGCGGTGATTCGTGCTCAATACTGACCAGGCGAGAAAGATCGTTGCTTGCCGCACGCGCGTTTTGCACGACGATTACACAATTCCGCACTTGCGTGCTTTCAGGCGATTGCAGGTATCGTTCGAATTCGCGGAACGCGCGGTCGCTGATGCCGCAAGTGCGGCTGTGTTTGAAAAATAAGACCGGCTGCTGCGCGCTCAGCGTCATCATCTCAGCCAAGGCGGCGGTTGAAGTCACTTCCGTATAATTCATCGTTTTGACGTTTTCTCCGGCTTGAATTGAATCGTGAAAATCGGGGAATTCAGAAATACCATCCTGATGCGGCTCCGCGCAACCGGCGTTTTGCGGGCGCTTGCGTTGCGAACCGTGCGCAGAAAAAAGGCCGTCAGTCCGAAGACCGGCGGCCTCAAGTACAGCGATTTTCTGCGGAAATTGCGCGCCTTCCACGGTTAAGTCGTCAGCGCGCAAACTTTATGGCATCACGGGTCTGCGAAGGGGCAGATGATTCCTCTGGTCGCCGTAATGTTGTTGAACGACTCGATGTATATGGCAAGTTGATCTATATCAAAATCACTTCCCGTGGCGAATGTAGTACGCGCCTGACCAAGCAGTTCAACCAATCGCGGATTGCCTGGAATATTCACGATCACATTCGGGCCATTGTAGAAGCAGGTCGCGCGGTTCAGCGTCGTTCTGGGGAAGTTCAACGCGTTGAGTTGCGCGGTAACGAACTGCGCACCGAGCCTGTCTTTCGCCGTATCCATCCCGAAGAGCGCCGTCACGACCTCAGCATCGCTGAGCGCATTGCGATTCAGTGAGAGGATAAAGATGCTGCCCACCCCGCCGCTCTTGTCGTAGATGGCTTGTCGCGTGCTGTCATAGAGTAGGAACATATCCACGCTGTTAAAACAGCCCGGCACGCATTCATCCATCGGCGGCTGCGGCGGCAGCGCATCAAGGAAATCGTTCTCGACACTGACCTCGCCCGCCGCCAGCGGCGCGCCGATGTTGTTCAGGTCAATTGCCGTCTTGCCAGCGCCAGGAATCACGCCGGTATCAACGTAATTCGGCAGGTTGAATTCCGTCACACGGTAGGTTCCCGGAATCACCCCGGTGAAGGTGTATTCACCGTTGGTATTGGTCTTTATTTCGCTGAATGAGTTATCGCCGGTCGAAGTCAATCGGATGGTGACTCCGGGAAGCGGCTGTTCACCCGGGTCAATCTTGCCGTTGGCGTTATTGTCATCAATCACGCGGCCTGAGATCGTCGCAGTCGGCGGAATGATGAATCGTTTGAAACCGACAGCATCAATCTCTGCTTCGTTACTCTGGGCCAGGTTACCCGGAACCATGCCATTTGCGTCAGCGCGATAAAACTTTTCGTCACGCGTGCGATTGGCATAGACGGCAACATATTTCACCGCCACCAAGTTCCCGGCACTATTACGAAATTGCCACTGCGACGCAAAATCATCACCTTCCTGTGGCGATGGGTCAGTGCCGGCAGCACGGGTCGCAAAGGGGCTGAGTCCGTTGTAGTCCTTGAACCCATCAGCAAAGATTTTGGCCAGCGAAGCGCGGAACCATTTGTTGTTCGGCGCAACACCCGTACCGCCACGGCCAAAGTAATTCGGCGTCTGTGCGGCAATCAAAGCTTCGGCGCGATCATTCGTTCCCCACACAGTAAACTCTGCTGCTTCCAGCAAAACGTTTCCAATCCCACCTGATGGAGGATTGGCCGCCTTCGGGCCATAGCCTGGAATTTCAGGATCGAAGAGATGGTCAATCGAAGGAAAGACCGTGACCTCTTGCGTGGCAACCAGATCGTTTTGTTCGCCAATCTGCCAGATAAAAGGCTGCTGGCCGATATGCACAAAGCGGAATCCCGGATTGACGGTGCGACCGCCCACCTGAATCGCATTGCGCGGATCAAGACTGTCGAGATCACCAATGTTGTTTGCCGCCTGCCCAATGCTGAACGCATTCAAGTTTTCAAAATTGTAGCGGTCGTTGAAGCCATTGCCCGTATCACCCGCCAGATCGCCCACCTGAGGCACATTCGACGCAAAGCCAAAAGCTAATCGCGCCAATTCATAATCGGTTCCGAGCGTCCCCGCTGTGCCTTCGGATGTTGGCAAGGTGATTTGTCCGACCGGACTGGGATAGATTCGGTTGGGCGCAGTCTGACCAAAAGTCAGCAGGTTTGCGCGCCAGGCGAACATGGTCAGCCCCGCCGCGACCAGTCCAATTATCAATAAAATTCTGGATTTCAATTTGTTTCCTCCTCTGGCTGTGCTCTTGCGGTGTGTGAGGCCGAAGAGCCAAACGTCAGCGCACGCAACGCGGCACGACGCTCTTGCAAGCTGTGAGTTGATCGCACCAGATCAAGTTAAGACATGAGTTAATAAGAATTGACCGAAAGCGTAAATCCATCGAACCACAACACAGCGGGGCACGCAGGAAGGTCAATTTTGTGGCGGTATTTTTAGCTGCCAGGGTTGCTGTCGCGGGGAAGAAAGCGGGGCGAATTGGACGACGAGCGCAGCCATCGTTTAAGGCATTTACAGTTTCAGCAAAGAACACACAATTCGTGAGAACGGTCGCGCACAATGTCAACCAACCGACTGCCACTGTCGCAGCACGTTTCTCACTTCACTTTATTCATTGCAACGAGATGATTGATCGTTTGCAGTTACTCGGATCGAAATTTCTTGTGAGGAAATCAGAGATGTCACTCATTACGCAATAACAATGCTGACACATTTTCTGACTTCGATTCCAGTAACGCCCTGAAACGGTTGATCTGATTTTCTAAAGTGCTTGTCGCGGTCTTCATTGCGGGCCATTGCAGAAATGATGAGGCATCACCGCGTATCCGGATTCCAGGCGGGCGGATTATACACACCGCCCCAAATCACTTCAACCGATTTATCCGAGATTGCTTCCGGACAATTATTAAATTCCGTCTTCGCACTTTATCTTTGAACCTTTGTTTATGAATGATCCGATCGCATCGTTCTAAAATCTTGCTTTCGCGTTTGGCTGAAACGCGTGATAAGCGACATCCGAGCTTGTCCAAAAGCACGGTGAGTCTTTACAATGACTTTTAACATTTTGTCAGTCTCTTGAAACACGATGTATTTCTCTTTCGTATAGGCTCGCGGTCGAAAGATTTCCATCACAACAAGTTGGCAGAACATTCAGTAAGGCAGGAATTACTAGGATACGAACTCATCATTTACCCGGAGGGAGTCTGAGCAATGGCAGTTTCCAGAAACAAAAAGATCATTATCTCGGTAGTCGTTATACTCGTTTTGGGGGCGATTATCGCCGCCAGCGTCTTTGCGCGGCGAGGAGACTTACCGGAAGTCCAAACGGCAAAGGTTGAAAAACGAGCGGTGCTCGAATCGAAGGTCACTGCCAATGGCGAAGTCAGACCGATTCAATTCATCAACCTGACCGCCGAAGTTTCAGGCCGTGTCACCGACGTGTTTGTCAAAGAAGGCGACGTGGTTAGAAAAGGCAAGCCGCTGCTGCGCGTTGATCCGACACAGTTGGCCAACGCGACGTCCGTGCAGGAAGCCGCCATGCGCGGCGCGCAGGCTGACGTACAGAATCAGTTGGCGGTCATCACCGGCGCAGAAAACGCGATCAACACTTCGCGCGCGGCGCTGAACACGTCACAGGCGGATCTTGACCGGGCGCAAGTCGAACGCGCCAATGCCGAGATCGAATTGAAGCGGGCGACTGACCTGTTGGAGACGGGTATTACGTCACGCTCGAATTACGACACGGCAAAAATGCGTTACGACTCAACCAATGCTTCGGTCAATGCGGCAAAGGCGCGCGTCGAGCAGGCAAGAGTGCAGATCACGGACTCCGAGATTCGCGTCAAACAATCTAAAGCTTCGCTTGAGAGTTCAAACGCACGCGTCGCACAACAGAAAGCCAGTCTGGCTCAACAGACCGACCTGCTCAACAAAACCACACAGTACGCGACCATTGACGGCGTCGTCGGTGGCCCCATTGTGCAAGTCGGCACCTTCGCCCTCTCCAACTTCTCTTCCACTGCGCTGATGATCATCGCCGATATGTCCACCATCAACGTTGAAGTGAAGGTGGACGAAACTGACATCTCCAATGTGACAAAGGGCCAAAGGGCCAAAGTCAAAGTGGACGCATTGGGCGAAAAAGAGATTGAAGGGGAAGTGGTTGAGATTGCGCAAACCGCCCTGACGCGCAGCGGCCAGACGATTGCACAGACGGCGACTTCCGGATCGCAGGAAGCAAAGGACTTTAAGGTCGTCATCCACCTCATCAATTTGACCGATGACGTCCGCGACCGCTTGCGTCCTGGAATGTCGGCAACCACGGTGATTACGACTGACCGTCGCGAGAACATCATCACGGTTCCGCTGCAAGCATTGGTCGAACGTGATCCGCAGCAGATCAAAGGCACTGCCACTCCCGCGGCCAGTCAGCCGCAGGGACAGGCTCAGAACCCCAAAGACAAGAAGCCGATCAAGGGACTCTTCGCCGTGGAAAACAATAAAACCACCTTCGTGCCCATCGAAACCGGAATCACTGGCGAGAACGACATCGAGGTAAAAAGCGGACTGAAAGAAGGTCAGGAAATCGTGATTGGCCCATACAAACAGCTCCGCACCTTGAAACCCGATCAGGCAATCAAGCGCGAGGACAAGAACAAGCGCACCAGCGGGGATAACAAAGACACCAAGTAACCAAACATCAAAAGCATAACAAGTCAAAAGGCGACCAGTCATCAAAGCCGTGTCGCCTTTTGGCTTTCGCCCCTGACCTCTGATCTAAACAAGCCTGATCTCAACAAAAAGGATGTCTACAGCAATGGTAGCAACAATGATTCAACCCGAGACACAGACACAGACTGAATCCCCCAAGCCATTAACCCGCGAGGTAATGATCCGCACCAGCGATCTGTGGAAGACTTATGTCATGGGCGATGAGGAGATTCATGCATTGCGCGGCGTGTCGTTCGAGATCAATCGCGGCGAATATGTCGCCATCATCGGCCCGTCAGGTTCAGGCAAATCCACCCTGATGAATATGATTGGCTGTCTGGATTCGCCCAGCAAAGGCGAGTATTGGCTGAATGGCAGGATGGTTTCGCAGATGGACGATGATGAGTTGGCCCATATTCGCAATAAAGAAATTGGATTTGTCTTCCAGACCTTTAACCTGCTGCCGCGCGCATCGGCGTTGCACAATGTGGAGCTACCGCTAATCTACAATGGCACGCCATCCGGCAAACGCATTGAAATGGCGAGGAAGGCTTTGGAATCGGTCGAACTCGGCAACCGCATGACCCACAAGCCAAACGAACTTTCTGGCGGTCAGCGCCAGCGCGTCGCCATCGCCCGCGCGCTGGTCAACAATCCTTCGATCATTCTGGCTGACGAACCGACCGGAAACCTTGACTCGAAGACATCGATTGAAATTATGAACCTGCTGGAAAGACTGCACGAGGGTGGCAATACGATCATTGTGGTGACGCACGAACCTGACATCGCTCAACATGCCCATCGCGTGCTGACCATCCTGGACGGCCAGATTTTCAAAGACGAGCGCATCAAGTAACTGACACTATCTTTCTCAAAACCAAAAAGCCGCAGGCAACGCTGAAATATGCATTGCCTGCGGCTTTTGGTTTCCCGGAAGCGATTCCGCATTCCGTTGGCTGATTATTCGGTAGAACCCTTAGCTGAGAAGACGCAACCCGCTTTGCTTCCCTGCCCTCAATTCCCGGCAGCGCGATCGAAGTATCCGGCGCGATCTTTCAACACCGGCAACACCGGCAACACCGGCAACACCGGCAACACCGGATACTTCAATTCGCTGGGGGCACTGGGGGAGCTTGATCAAACTGGCCGTCAGCAACCAGATCAAAGAGTAAAAGTACGATTTCATGAACTTGCTTCCTTCTTTTCGTGTCCCATTGTCTCTCTCTGCCTGTATAAGCGAGAAAAGCTGGTGCGCCGTATCACCCCTGGCAACTTTTTTTTAAGACTTTTTTGGCATGTACGGCCTCCCAAACAACGCTTGCCCGGCAAAGGTGAGTCACAGCGCCGAACGGTAAGCGCGAAAAGACTTCACAACCGCGACAGTTCTTCTCAACGGCAAGCTCTATCAACCGGATTTATCAATTGTTCTGCCTGAATGACTGGGGCGGAGTGTTTCTGATGCTCCGATATTTGGACCAGCGGTTTTCCCCGATTGGAGGAAGAGTTATGGCGGTATCAGCCTACGACAGAATGGCGCACCTGCTGCGCCGCGCCGCATTCGGCGCGCGGCCTGACGAAATCACGAACTATTTGAAACAGGGGTTTGAGGCGACCGTGGATCAACTGGTCAATTACGAAAACATCCCCGATTCGCCAAACGTCCCCGCGCAGCCAACCACGACAGGCGGCGGGTTCGACGTGCAAATTCTGGACGTTGACAACATCACCGCGTGGTGGCTGGATCGAATGATCTTCACCAAACGCCCGCTGCAGGAGCGGATGACCGTCTTCTGGCACGACCACTTCGCCACGTCCATTAGTAAAGTCAACGTGCCGAACGGCATCAAGTATCTGTACTGGCAAAACCAGATTTTTCGCCAATATGCCACCGGCGATTTTCGCGTGATGTGCAAAGCCATCAATCGCGACCCGGCGATGCTGTGGTGGCTGGACAATTACCTGAATCTGAAAGGCAGCCCGAACGAGAATTACGCCCGCGAACTGCAAGAGATTTTCATGCTTGGGCTGGACGCCTTCTTCGCGGGAGCCTACACCGAACCCGACGTGCAGCAGGCAGCGCGGGCTTTTACCGGCTGGACGATTCGCCGGGGTGCGGACGTTCCGGTCGGCACCAATCCCAATGGCCCGCTGACCGATCCCGCGCAAGCCGTTCTGATTCCGCCAAACACCAACGACAATTCTCAAGCGGCCCGTAACCACGATTACACGGACAAGACTGTTTACGGCAAAACCGGCAACTATAACGGCGACGACATCATTGATCTGATCCTGGCCGCTGGCAGCACCCAGCGCGCCGCTTCCGCGCGAATGCTGGGCAAAAAACTCTTTGAACATTTCGCCTACGAAAATCCCGAGGATTCAGTCGTCGAACATATGGCCGCGATCACGTTGCGCTATGACTTCAACATCAAACTGATCCTGCGCGACCTGTTCCTGAACACCAAAGAGTTCTATTCCGAACGGGCGATTAATTCGATCGTCAAATGGCCAGTTTATTACGTCGTCAGCGCGGTGCGGCTGCTGCAAGCCTCGACCCTGACGCGAGGGTTGAATGGCGGAGTGCGCGGCCAACAGCAACAAACGACGCTGGAAGCGATGGGAATGGGACTGCTGAATCCGCCCGATGTGTTTGGCTGGCCGGGAAAAGAAGAGTGGATCACGACAGCCCAACTGTTGGCGCGCGACAACTTCGCCAACACGCTGGCCATCAACCGCAGCACCACAGCGGGCAATACCGGCATTCCGATTGACACGGTGCTGGCGACAGGCGGCCTGGGCGCAACCGCGACCGCGGAACAAGTGGTTGATTACTTCACGCTACTGTTAATTCAGCGCCGGTTGGCCTCCAACGTTCGCCAGGCGCTGGTGGATTATCTGAAACAGAATGACAACGGCTCCATCGGCACCTTCACGCTGGATGCGACGGCGAAAGACAAGAAAGTTCGTGGCCTGATTCACCTGCTGCTGTCGCGGCCTGAGTGCCAGAATTTTTGAAAGCATGGAGTTCAGCCTTTAGGCTGCTGACTGCCTTCAATCATTATTAACCGCGACAGGCTAAAGCCTGAACTCCATGCCTTCTTCCAGAGGATTTTATGTCGAATACCACTCGCAGAGACTTCATCAAAACAGGAGCGGGCGCGGTTGGCGCGGGGCTTGCCCTTCCCGTCATTAACAAAGAAGCCAGGGGCGCGACCATTGTGCAAATGTTGCGGGACGAACTGGCGGCGGATGGCAAGATTCTGGTCGTTATCGAACTGGCAGGCGGCAATGATCCGCTCAACACCATCGTCCCGCTTCAGCAATACGACACCTATGCCAGCTTCCGTTCGCGCATCGCCATTCCAAAGGCGCAGGTGCTGCCGCTGTATGGTTCAACGACGATGGGTCTGTCGCCGAACTTGAGCGCCATTCAACCGATTGCCGACGCGGGCAAACTGGCCGTCATGCAAATGTGCCATTATCCGAATCCCAATCTGTCGCACGACGGTTCGCGTTCGATCTACCGGCAAGGCGACGCTTCCGGCAGCGTGGCAACAGGCGGAACGGGATGGATTGGCCGCCATTCCGTGCTCTTCGGCAACAAGACGAATTCGCTGGACACGGTCGGCATTGGCGGCGTCAACAGCACGCTGTACGCGCCCGGCGCAAAGGTCTCTGGCATTAACAACGATGCACAAGGCAACGCATCCGGTTATCTGTTCCGCACGGACGAACGCTACACCGGCGACCGCAACAACCAACTGGCTGCCGCCCGCGTGATTGACGATGCCGTTTCTACCAGACCTTATCTTGACCTGTCCGAATCAACTGGGGTTGATGCGCTCAACAGCGCAGACCTGGTGGCGCAAGCAACGGCCACGTACCAAAGCGCCGTCACCTATCCGACCGGCAACACTTTGGCCGCCGGACTGAAGCTGATTGCCAGGCTTGCGACCTCGACCGCACCGCTGCTTGGGACACGGGTTTTTTATGCGACGCAGGGCGGATATGACACGCACGCTGACCAAATCACCGATCAACCGGCGTTGCATAAATCGTTGGCCGAAGCCGTCAAGGCATTTTATGACGATCTGGCCGCCCACAATCTGGCCGACAAGACGCTGGTAATGATCTGGTCAGAGTTTGGCCGACGCGTTTCCGATAACGCCAGCAACGGCACCGATCACGGCCAGGCCAACAACATTTATTGCATTGGCAATCGCGTCAAAGGCGGCGTGTACGGCGCAAACCCGAACCTGACCGATCTGCAGAACGGAAATCTGAAAAACAGTCTGGATTTCCGCGATGTCTACACGACGATTATTCAGAACTGGTTCGGCAACACTGCTGCTGAAGCACAGCAACTGCTCAATGGATCGTTCGCCAATCTGGGCTTTCTGATGTGAGATGAATCGGACAAGTCTTTCAGGAGTTCCGCGATGAAACGGCAAGCTATCAAACAATTTATTCACTCAAGGTCGCGCCAAATGCAGGTAATGGTGCCGTTGGCTCTGGTGATGCCGGTGCTGGCCTTCTGCCTATTTGCCGCCGCCACGGCTATCAATATTGATTCACCAGCGATGGCAGCAATGACGGCCAAAACCACGCAGGGCGGCTCCGCTGCATTGGTCAATGCCGCCAGCTATGACGGCACTGTTGCGCCCGGCTCCATCGCCGCGCTATTCGGCACGGGGATGGCGACACAAACAATGATTGCGTCCACGCTGCCTTTGCCCAAAGCGCTGGGCGGCACAACCGTCAAAATTAACGGTCTGGATGCACCGCTGTTTTTCGTTTCGCCGAATCAAATCAACCTGCAAGTGCCCGGCGGAGTGATAGCAGGCACGGCCAACATTCAGGTTTTCACCAATGGTATTGCCGCCGCAGTCGCCACCGGCACGGTCACCATTACAGATGCCGCGCCTGGCATCTTTACGATTGACCAATCGGGCAAGAATCAGGCTGTCGCACTCAACTCCGACCTTTCGACTAACGCCGATTTTGAAAGACTTCCCGGCGCGCGGCCCGAAGCTTCGGGCAACGTCGTGGTGATCTATGCCACGGGCGTCGGCAACACCAACCCATTGGTCGCCGACGGAGCCGCCGCGCCTGGCAGCCCGCTGGCTCAAGCCACCAGCGCAACCACCGTGACCATTGGTGGCATCTCCGCTCAAGTTCAATTCAGCGGCCTTGCGCCCGGCTTTGTGGGCTTGTGGCAGATCAACGTGGCCATCCCGGCCAGCCTGCCGACGAACCTGAGCACACCGATGGCTGTTTCGTTGAAAGGCAAACAAAGCCTGACCACCACGCTGGCCGTCGTCAATCGCAACGAATACGGCACCGTCAACGGCAGCGTGCTCAACGCCCTGTCTGGCTCGCCACTCTCCGGCGCAAACATCACGCTTCAGCCCACTGGGACTGGCAAACTGCGCACGGCAACCACTGACGCGCAGGGCAAATTCGGCATCTATGTCATCAATCCCGGTGGCTATAACTTATCTGCCGCAGCGGGCGGGTTCATCACGGCTTCGCAAACCACGGCCATTGCGGGAGGCCAAACCAGCACGACGAACTTCGCGCTGACCGCGCCGCTCACCAGCGGGCAATACCGCGTTATTGTCACCTGGCAGAGTTCGATTGACCTGGACGCGCACATCACCGGGCCTGCTTCCGGCAACGCGCGATTCCATGTCTGGTGGCTGGAACCAACCGATCTGCTGACGCCAGTGACAACCATGCTGGATGTAGACGGCAGCAGCCCTGGCCCTGAAACAGTGACGTTCACGCCGAACGCAACCAGCACGTACCGCTTCTCCGTTCACAATTACACCAACCGCGACACCAACGGCAGCAATGGCATCGCCCAGTCAGGCGTGGTTGTCCGGGTTTATAGTGGCAACAGCCAGGTGCAAGTCTTCACTGCACCAAGCAGCGCCGGAACGTTGTGGAAGGTCTTCGAATTCACAGGCGGGCAATTGAAAGCCATCAACACAATGGCGGACGAGCCTGACGCATTCAACATCAAAAATTCCTTTTGAGCAGAGGTGGCGCGAGTTGTTTACTCGCGCCACATTTCACATCAGCCCTGATTGTTTTAGTTAAATCGCTCCACTCACTTCAGCCGGGCGGGTTTCGTAATCAGTTCATCTTGCGAGAACGCATGGCTGCGACTATAAAGTGGCAGTCCACACACCAATTGAATTCACATTTCCAATTTAGGAGGCTCGCGTGTCTCGCTCAAAGAAAATCCGTCTTCTCGGCATTTCCCTTTTCCTCGTGTTGCCGCTTGCGATCGGCTTGCCCGGCTTTCGTGCGCAGGATCCTCCTGCGGGCCAAGGGGGCCGTCGCAGCGGCAATATTCGAGAATTTCTCGGGCTTGGTCCGCCGCCCGATCCGGCCGCAGCCAAACGGGGCGAGCCGCTCTATGCCGCCAATTGCGCCTTCTGCCACGGGCCCAAAGCGCGCGGCGCGGAAGGCCCAAATCTGGTTCGCTCTGTCGTTGTGCTGCACGACGAAGGTGGCAATCAAGTCGGCCCTTACCTGATGAAGGGCAATCCCGAAAAGGGCATGCCTTCGTTTGCGAAGCTGAGCGAATCGCAGGCATACGACATTGCCCAGTTCCTACATTTGCAAGTTGAACTGGCCGCCAACCGTGGCACCTACAAACGTCTGAACGTCGTCACCGGCAACGCTCAGAAAGGCGAAGCCTGGTTTAATGGCGAAGGCAAATGCAGCGCTTGCCATTCGGTCACCGGCGACCTGGCCAAAATCGGCGGCAAATATCCGCCCGATGCCGTGCAAAACCGTTTTCTGTGGCCGGGCGGCGGCGGCTTCGGCGCACCCGCGCGCGCGCGCAAAGCAACCGTCACACTGCCGGATGGACAGAAAATCACGGGCACGATCAAGCGACTGGATGATTTCAACATTTCGCTTTATGACGAAGCAGGCGACTTTCATTCGTGGCCGCGCGAAATCGGCAAAATCAAAATCGAAGTCGAAGACCCGCTCAAAGCGCATCGCGAACTGCTTGACCGGTACACCGATGAGATCATGCACAACCTGACTGCCTATCTGATGACATTGAAATGAATCTGAAAACTCTCCTGCTTAAAATCACACTGGCGTTGCTGGCTTCCCTGAGCCTGCCAGCGACAGGCAGCGCGCAGATCCTGGATCCGCAGAAACTGCTGCAACCATCCACTGATACCTGGCCGACATACAACGGCGATTATTCGGGGCGGCGCTACAGCCCTTTGAAGCAGATCAACGCTGAAACCATCGGTTCGCTGGCAGTCAACTGGATGTTCCGCGCCAACGTCGGCCCGCAGCGCGGCGTCGGCAATACTGAGATTAAATCCACGCCGTTGTTTGTGAATGGCATTCTATATTTCACCGTTCCCGATCACGTCTGGGCCGTGGATGCGCGCACGGGCGATGAACTGTGGCATTACGTCTGGAAGGACAAAGGCGGGCATCTGGTCGGCAATCGCGGCGTCGGCATGTATCGCGATTGGCTGTATTTCGTGGGGCCGGACGGCTGGTTGATCTCGCTGGAAGCAAAAACGGGAAAGGAACGCTGGCGCAAAGAAATCGCCGATGAAAAACGGCAGTACTTCACGACGACCGCGCCTTTGGTCGTCAAAAATCACGTCATGATCGGCGTCGGCGGCGATGCGATGGATGTGCCCGGTTACCTGGAATCTTACGACCCTGAAACCGGTGTGTTGCAATGGCGCTGGAACACGACGCCGCGGCCGGGCGAACCGGGCGCAGATACTTGGCCCAACAAAGACGCCATGGAACACGGCGGCGGCATGCCGTGGATGCCTGGCACGTATGATCCCGAATTGAATTTGACTTACTGGGGCACGGGCAATCCGAATCCGGTGTATGCCGGGCAGGGACGCAAAGGCAGCAACCTGTACACCTGCTCCATCGTGGCGCTGAATCCGGACACGGGCAAGCTGGCGTGGTATTTCCAGGCTTCGCCGCACGACACGCACGATTGGGACAACGTCGAAACGCCTGTGCTGTTCGATGCGACGATCAACGGACGCCCGCGCAAGCTGGTGGCGCAGGCGGCGCGCAACGGATGGTTTTTCGTGCTGGATCGTACCAACGGCAAAAACCTGCTGAGCAAAGGCTACGTCGGCGTCAACTGGGCCACAGGCGTGGACGAACGCGGCCAGCCGATTCCCGATTCCAGCAAAGAACCCAAAGTAGACGGTTCGCTGATCAACACCACGGCAGGCGGCGGCACCAACTGGGTGCCTCCCAGTTACAGCCCTGACACGGGATTGTTTTACGTCAACGCGCGCGAAGGCTACAGCGTGGCCTATCTGACCGACACTGAAGACAAGCCCGAAGGCTACGGCGGCACCGGCGGCGGACTGTTCGCGGAACCCATTCTGAAAGCGATTGACATCAAGACGGGCAAGATCGCGTGGAGCCACAAATACGAAAGCGGCGGCTGGGGCAACGCCGGCCCTGGCATTCTGACGACGGCGGGCAAGCTGCTCTTCACGGGCGATGCGACAGGCAATCTGATTGCCTTCGATCCAGCAACCGGCAAAATCCTGTGGCACTTCCGCGCCGGAATGCTGGTCAGCAACGGGCCGATGACCTTTATGATGGATGGCAAGCAATACGTGATCGTCGGCGCGGGCGATACGCTTTTCGCATTCACACTGCTGCAGACGAACGGCAAGCTTCCCTAATAACTGCAACCGTTATGAACGGAGATTCAACTGAAGCGGCATTGGAAAAGTGAAGAGGTTTGAACGAAATTTGGCGGGAAGGTGACAGCCGATTACCAGAGTCGTCGAACGCCGTATTGATCGAAGGCGGAATCCACGCTTACCAACGAAATATTTTCCGTCATTGATTGGGCAATCAACAGACGATCAAACGGATCGCGGTGATAATGTGGGAGCGTGGCAACTTTCAATAGATGGGAAATTTCGATTTGCAGCAAGGTAGCCTGCCTGGGTGCTAAATGCCGAGAGACGAAGTCGGGCAGAGACATTTGTAAATCCAATCTGCCCAGACTGTGTTTGATGGCGATTTCCCAAACGCTCACCAGGCTCACAAGTTTTTCGTTGCGCGGGTCGGCGATTGCCTGCCGGGCAACCGGGCTAAGCTGGGGATCGGCTGTCACAAACCAGAATAGCGCGTGAGTATCCAACAAGAGGCGCATCACTGATATTCCTCGAAGCCTTCAATTGGGTCATCAAAATTGGGAAGCATGGTCGCCAGTCCTTTCGCGCTGCCATAACGCAAATCTCCGTCGTCATCCGTCGCTTGCACTAATTTGGCTACCGGATGAGCATCGCGCGTAATGATGATCTCGTCACCTTTACTTGCGGCGTCAAGCAGCTTCATCCAATCAAGTTGAACCTGTGTTGCTTCAACAGTACGTATCATTTCACCTCCAACGTATTTAGAATCCGCTTCGAGGCGAAAGCATAGCACGGCCTTTCAAAAACAAAACAGCGACAGAATGCAGACCAAAACCGAATACTTACACCGGTGATTTGTAGAACACGTGACCACCTGACTTTTCCCGAAGGAGTTTTCATGCCCACCCAGTACGACAGAATGGCCCATCTGCTGCGCCGCGCAGGATTCGGCGCGCGGCCCGATGAGGTCGAGAATTCCCTGAAGCTGGGGTTCGAAGCGACAGTGGATCAACTGATTAACTACGAAAACGTGGCGGAAAATCCGGCGATGCCTGCGACGCCGATCACACGCGATGGCACGTTCAATATTCGATTGCTGACGCCGGAAGACACGGCTTCGTGGTGGATCGAACGGATGATCAAAACGCGGCGGCCATTGCAGGAACGAATGGTCATCTTCTGGCACGATCATTTTGCGACGGCGGTCAGCAAGGTGGGCGCACCGAACGGCTACAAGTTTCTCTACTGGCAGAACCTACTGTTTCGCGAACAGGCCACGGGCAATTTTCGCGCGCTGGTCAAAGCCATCAACCGCGATCCGGCAATGTTGTGGTGGCTGGACAATTATCTAAACGTCAAAGGCTCGCCCAACGAAAATTACGCGCGCGAACTGTTTGAAATCTTCACGCTGGGGCTGGACGCATACTTCGCGGGCATTTTCACCGAACCGGACGTGCAGCAGGCGGCGCGCGCATTCACGGGTTGGGGGCTGTTGTGCGGCGACAACCTGATGCAATGCCCGTTCGATCAGGATCGCTTCAACGAACAGAATGGCCCGCTGGCTACGCCCGCAGAGGTCATCGAGATTCCGCCAGATACGCCGAATAATTCAAAAGCTTCGCAGCGCCACGATTACACGGACAAGACTGTCTTCGGCACTGTCGGCAATTTCAACGGCGATGACATTGTGGATTTGATCTTCGACCGCGAACCGCAGCGAACCTCTGCCGCGCGAATGATCTGCAAAAAGCTGTTTGAATATTTCGCCTACGACAATCCCGAACCGCAGGTCCTGGATCACATGGTTGCTGTGGCCTTACGCACGAACTTCGAGATCCAGGCGATCCTGCGCGACCTGTTCCTGAACACCAAAGAGTTCTATTCCGAACGCGCGATGCTGGCGCTGGTCAAATGGCCTGTGTATGTGGCCGTCAGCGCCACTCGATTGCTGCAAGCAACGATCAACACACGGCAGGTATATGGCGGAGGCTTTGGCGGATTCAACATTCCCGCCCCGGCCAGCATCGCCGCGATGGGACAGGTGCTGCTGAATCCGCCGGACGTATTCGGCTGGCCGGGCAAAGAGAATTGGGTGACGACTTCGCAACTGTTCGCGCGCGCCAACTTCGCCAGCAACCTTTCGACGGCGCGCACCACGGTTGGCAATCCGGATATTCCGCCGGGCATTCCGATTGACACGGTGTTGGCGACGGCAGGCTTGAACCTGAATTCGACGGCGGAGCAGGTCGTGGATTACTTCGTCAAACTGCTGGTGCAAACGCCGCTGTTTGCGGAACTGCGGCAAGCCCTGGTTGATTATTTGAAGAAGGACGACAACGGTGTCATTGGGGCGTTCCGCCTGGACGAGCTAACCAAGGACAAAAAGATTCGCGGACTGATTCATCTGTTGTTATCCAGGCCAGAGGCGCAGAGTTTTTAAAACGTACAGCCGACTGTTAGTCGGCTGATATCTCCCGGAAAGGGCGACCGGTGGAACCCCCAGCCGACTAACAGTCGGCTGTACGCTTCGGAGGCATATGTCGAAAACCACTCGCAGAGATTTCATCAAAACCGGCGCGGGCGCGATGGGCGCGGGCGTGCTTCTCCCCGTCATCCAACCCAACTGGCAACCCGATTGGCGCGAAGCGCTGGGCGTGACCGTCGTCGAAAAGCTGAGAGACCAGCTTGCCGCTGAAGACCGCATTCTGGTGGTCGTCGAATTGGCGGGCGGCAACGATCCGCTGAATACGATCGTTCCACTTCGGCAATACGACACCTACGCCAGCTTCCGTTCGCGGCTGGCAATTCCAAAAAGCCAGGTCTTGCCGCTGTATGGATCAACCACAATGGGATTGACGCCGAATCTGAGCGCGATCAAACCGATTGCCGATGCGGGCAAGCTGGCCATCGTGCAGGCGGTGCATTATCCCAACCCGAATTTGTCGCACGATGGTTCACGCAATATTTATCGGATTGGCGATCCGATGCCTTCGGTAACGGCGCAATCGGGCTGGCTGGGCAGACATTCGCTGCTGTTCGGTAACGGCACCAATCCGCTGGACACGGTCGGCATTGGCGGCGTCAACACGACGCTTTATGCGCCGGGCGCGAAGATTTCGGGCATCGGCGCGGACAATCAGGGAAATGCCTCCGGCTACACGTTCAACACGGACGGGCGCTTCCCCGGCGACCGCGCCAACCGGCTGGCCGTCGCGCGAATGGTCAATCCTGAAATTTCATCGAAGACCTATTTTGATCTGACCGAAAACACCTGGCTGGACGCGCTGGGCAGTTCTGATTCGGTCGCGCAGGCGGCCAGCGGTTACACCAGCGGCGTGCAATATCCGAACAGCCAATTTGCAGGCGGGTTAAAGCTGATCGCCAAGATGGCGACTTCGACGGCGCCGAAGCTGGGCGCGCGGGTTTATTACATTTCACAAGGCGGGTACGACACGCACGGCAATCAGGACAAAGATCAACCGGCGCTGCACAAAACCTTGGGCGAAGGGTTGAAGGCCTTTTACGACGATCTGGCCGCGCACGGCATCAGCGACAAAGTCCTGATTATGATCTGGTCGGAGTTTGGCCGCCGCGTCGCCGACAATGCCAGCAATGGCACCGATCATGGACAGGCCAACAACATCTACTTCCTTGGCGGGCGCGTCAAAGGCGGCGCCTACGGCGCGGACCCCAATCTGACCGATCTGCAACAAGGCAATCTGAAGCACAACATTGATTTCCGTGATGTGTACGCCAGCGTCATTCAAGGCTGGTTTGGCAATTCGGCGGCGGAAGCGGCACAGGTGCTGAATGGAAGCTTTAATAACTTGAACTTCATCGCCTGATCAAAACTCATGATCAACAAACGCGAGAGGAACAAGATCACACAGATCGAACAATGAAACAGTCTATTCTCCATCTTGCCCTGGTCGTCCGCGATTACGACGAAGCGATTGCGTTTTATACGCAGAAGCTTCATTTCACGCTGGTCGAAGACACCTACCAACCGGCGCAAGACAAACGCTGGGTGGTGGTGGCTCCGCCCGGATCAACCGAAACAACGTTGCTGTTGGCGCGCGCCGCTACGCCCGAACAGGAAGCGTTCATCGGGAATCAGGCCGGCGGGCGCGTCTTTCTCTTCCTGCACACCGATGATTTCTGGCGCGATTACCGGGAAATGGTCACGCTCGGAATCAAGTTTGTCCGCGAGCCGAAAGTAGAAGATTACGGCACGGTCGCTGTGTTTGAAGACTTGTATGGGAACCTTTGGGACTTAATCGAACGTTGTGAGTCGTGATGAAAACACCTCAAAACAATCCGCCTGAAATTCCGGTCATTCTGTTTGCGAAGCCCAAAGACTGGGAAGTCTGGCTGAAGGCAAACCACGCCGGTTCAAAAGGTCTTTGGCTGCGGCTGGCGAAAAAGAATTCCGGCATCGAGTCCGTGAACTACGCCGAAGCGCTGGACGTTGCGTTGTGTTACGGCTGGATTGACGGTCAGAAGAAAGCTTACGACGACGCAACCTGGCTGCAAAAGTTTACGCCGCGCGGCGCAAAAAGCATCTGGTCGAAGATCAATCGGGAAAAAGCGATGGTGCTGATCGAAAGCGGTCAGATGAAAGCGGCAGGCTTGAAGGCCGTTGAAAGCGCCAAGCAGGATGGGCGCTGGGACGCCGCCTACGATTCGCAAAGCAAGGCCAGCGTGCCGGAAGACTTTCAAGCCGCGCTGGACCAAAGCGCGAAAGCGAAAGCCTTCTTCGCCACACTGAAAAGCGTCAACCGGTACGCAATCCTCTTCCGCATTCAAACCGCCAAGAAAGCCGAGACGCGCACCAAACGCATTCAGCAATTCATACAAATGCTGGAAAAAGGCGAAACCATTCATCCGCAATCATGAAGATCATCATTACAGGCGCAGGCGGCTTTGTCGGCAAAGAACTCGCTCGCTTCTTTGCCGCCGACCATCAGGTCACAGCCTTGTACCATCAGGCGCTGGACATCACCAACCGCGAAGCCGTGAAACGCATCGTCAACGAAGCTCGGCCTGATCTGGTCATTAACTGCGCGGTGCTGGGCGTGGACATTTGCGAAGCCGATCCCGCACTGGCACAGGGCGTCAACGTCAGCGGCCCGAAGTTCCTGGCCGAAGCCGTCGCCGAAATTGATGCCGAGATTCTGCACATCAGCACCAATTATGTTTTCGACGGCAAGCGCGAACCGGGTTCTTATTACACGATCAATGACGCGGCCTTGCCGATCAACGTGTACGGAGAGACAAAGCTGGCGGGCGAGTTGGCGGTGCTGGAAGCCGCTCCAAAAAGTTACGTGGTGCGAACTTCCTGGGTCTTTGGTCAAGGGAAAGATAATTTCTTTCGCGACGCGGTTCGCGCACTGCTGGAACGAAAAGGGCTGCGCGCCGTCAACGACATTTGGGCCAGCGTCACGCACGTGTCCGATCTGGCCGCGAGAATCAATGAGATTCTTGCGCATCACCGCTACGCAACCTATCACGTCGTGAATGATGGCTTCTGCTCGCATTACGATTTTGCCGTGGAAGCCGCGCGCAGCTTGAATCTGACCACGGCGGAAAGCGATGCGTTGATCGAAGCCGTTTCCGAATCACAATCGCAGCGGCTGGCCGCGCGTCCGCGATACACGCCAATGTGGTGTTTGGTTTCGGAAGAGCTTGGCTTGTCGCCAATGCGCCATTGGCACGCAGCGTTATCCGATTTCTTACGGGACAGCTAAAGCGAGTATTCAGCTTTCAGTTTTTTTGAGATTGAGCGTGGAGCGGAGTATCGTGAGGGCGACAAACATCAATTAAACGTCCGGTACCACTCTTTTCTGAACAGAAGGAGAACCGATCGTGGCAAAGACCTTATCGCATTGGAAACGTGGTCGCGGAAAGCTGGGCGCGCTTGCGCCGCTCATCGGTGCCTGGAAGGCGGAAGCGACCACCGCAATGGGGCCAGTAAAATGCACTCGAACGTTCACACCAATTCTTGGCGGCACCCGCATCCAGTTGACTGCTCGCTGGGAATTTGGAAAAGGCGTTTACGAGGAACTGGCCATCATCGGGCCGGATGCCGATGGGAAAATCGCTTTCTGGTCGTTCACATCAGATGGGAAAAGCTCGACCGGGACAATTGCTGACGTTACCGACATTCACCCCGAAGCAATTGGGTTTGAAGCGCAGATGCCCGCAGGGCTGGCCCGTATGGCGTACTGGCCGGACGACAAAGAGGGCTATCACTGGGCCGTGGAATCCAAAAACAAGAAAGGCTGGAACCGTTTTACCGAGCACCACTACAAACCCGCGTAGCCTGATATGAAAAGCAATCGTGACGAAAAGTTGATCACGAAAGGAGCCCCTATGAAATGGAACAAAGTATTTTTCTGCCTCGTCGTGCTGAGCCTCTCTCTTATCTCACTCCCAGCACAAACGCAAAACCTGTCGGATCAGAAGTCTCTGCTGGAAGCCTGGAATCAGCCGTTCAAACCGTTTCACATCATCAGCAACATTTACTATGTCGGCACGAACAATCTGGCCTGCTATCTGCTGACTTCGCCCGCCGGTCACATTCTGATTGATACGGCAATGCAGGAATCTGCGCCCATCGTTCGCGAAAACATCGAAGCGCTGAACTACAAACTGAAGTACGTACGGATCATTCTGTCCAGCCACGCGCACTTCGACCACGTTGCGGGCCACGCTGACATGAAAGCCGCCACTGGCGCGCAGGTCTTTGCCACAGCGGCGGACGCTCTAACGCTGGAAAGCGGTGGCGCCAAGGGATTCCATCCGCTCAACACATACAAGCCGGTCAAAGTGGATCGAATCATCAAAGACGGCGAGGTCATCCGGCTGGGGAACATCGCGCTGACGGCGCATCTGACGCCCGGCCACACCGAAGGCAATACCACCTGGACAACCACCGTGGAAGAAAATGGCAAGAAGTACGACGTTGTTTTCGTGGGCAGCATGTCCATCAACCCCGGCGTCAAGATGGTCAACAATCCAACGTGGCCCAAGGTTGCCGAAGCCTATGCCAAGTCTTTTCAAACGTTGAAATCGCTGCACTGCGACGTATTCCTAGGGCCGCATGCGCCCTTTTTCGACATGGAAGCCAAGGTCAAACGGATGACCGCCGATGCCAAATCGAATCCGTTCATTGATCCTGACGGCTTCCGCAACTACATCGCTTCGTACGAAAAAAGCTATAACGAACAACTCCAACGGGAGCGAGCCGAAAAATGACAGGGCGGGTAAACAGGCAACCTTCGCTTCCTTATGCACGTAATGGCATTGCTGACGCGGTAAGCGTATCGGACTCACGAAAATTAACGATAACAGGAAGATCACGATGTATTGCCCAAAATGCGCCACGCCACATTCAGAAGAACAGAAGTTTTGCCGGTCCTGTGGATTCGATATACAGGCGCTGTCACGAATGCTTGCGCCTGAATTACAGGCCGTAGAACCCGATCAATCCGCGCCGCAGACCGGCAAACCGTCCAAGAGCAGGAAAGCCAAGCTACAAATTCAGGGAACGATCACGTTGTTTTCTGCCTTGATGGTGGGCTGTCTGATCCCTATCAGTGTGGGGCTTCTTTCCAAATGGCCCGGGCTGAATCAATTGATCCTGGTATTGGCCGGCTTCGGCGGGTTATTGCTGTTTAGTAGCATCATCATGCTGGCGTATTCAGACACCTTGCCGAAAACGCAGGAGGCCAAAGAGCCTTTCCGGATGACGCCATTCCGGCCATTGCCAAACGCAGTGCCTACCAATCAATTGCCACCGGCTGGCCAATCTGAACCGGTTCCGGGCATCACTGAACGCACCACGGGATTGCTTGCGGATGTGGTGCAAAACAGAAAACAAGAACGCGGGTAACGTCCGCATCAGACCTCAGAAATATTGGTGCCCCTACTTTGAAAGTTCTTGAAACAGATCGGCTAAACCTTCGCTGGCTTTTGACGGACGACGCAGAGTTTATCCTTACGCTATTGAACGATCCCGCCTTCTTGCGGTTCATCGGCGATAAAGGCGTCAGAACGTTGGACGACGCACGAAACTATATTTTGAATGGGCCGGGGGAAATGTATGCACGCCTGGGCTTCGGTCTATATTTGACTGAGTTGAAAGAAGGCGGAATGCCAATTGGCATTTGCGGGCTGATCAAACGGGCGGGGCTGGACGATGTGGATATCGGCTTCGCCTTTCTGCCTGACTTTCGAGCAAAAGGCTATGCCTATGAAGCCGCCGCTGCCGTGATGGCGTATGGGAAAAATGTTTTGGGCCTGAAGCGAATTGTGGCGATCACCTCTGCGGACAACCATGCGTCAGGCAAGCTGCTGGAAAAGCTGGGGCTGCCATTTGAACGAATGATTCGGCTGTCTGAGGGCGCTGAACAGGTTCGGTTATTTGGAGCGGACATTTAACGACTTTATGCAAATCCTCGCCATTTCAGGAAGCCTGCGGGCTTTATCTTCAAACACAATACTGCTTCGCGCTGCCGCAGCACTGGCACCGGAAGGGGTGGAGATTATTTTGTTCGATGGCTTGGGCGATCTTCCGCATTTCAATCCGGATTTGGAAGAAGCAGGAATCCCATCAGTAATGGACTTTCGTGCGCAATTGCAGGCGGCGGACGGCGTGTTGATCTCAAGCCCTGAATACGCGCACGGCGTGCCCGGCGTGATGAAGAATGCACTGGATTGGGTGGTCGGCAGCGGAGAATTTCTGAACAAGCCCGTCGCTCTGCTCAATGCGTCGCCACGATCAACCTATGCGCAGACTTCGCTGACAGAAACGCTGACGGTGATGACAGCACGCCTGATTGCCGAAGCGTCTGTGAGTATTCCGCTGCCGGGCAAAAAGTTGGATGAAGCCGGGATTGTTTCCGACCCTGAAATCTCTTCGATTCTACGCTCTGCCATCGAGGCATTCGCGCGTGCAATCAAACCAAAAGAATAAGAGCGAAATGATAACGCCGTCGGCCCGCCGTCCCATTTCCAGACTCAATCGTGCGCGGCGCGACTTAGACGATCCATCAGCGCCAGCCCCAACCCTTCATCCGTGACCGCCTGACAAAAGATCGTTTGAATCCCTTCCTCGTCGCATTCGCGAAAGAAATGAAAAAGCGAGTGCGCATACTCTTCGACATTTTTGCAAAGCTGGACTTTCTTGAAGGATTCCGCGCGCATGGGTGCGTCCAGGCCGATGTAGGCCGATTCACCGACCGGCGCGGTCAGTTGCGGGAAGCGGCTGATGGTGACGCGGGCCGTGGGTGAATAGTGGCGGTATTTCATGCCCGGACTTTTTGGCGCACTGGCGTCATCAGCATTTGCCAGTTTGGTTTCAGGAATCACTTCGCGCAACTGTTCCAGCGTCACGCCGCCCGCGCGCAAGATTACGGGGTGCGCCCGCGTGCAGTCCACGACGGTAGATTCCAGGCCGAACTTGGATGGATCGCTTTTCAGAATGCAGGCGATGCGACCATTCAAATCTTCGCGGACAGCTTGCCAAGTGGTTGGGCTGGGACGGCCCGATAAATTGGCCGATGGCGCAACCACCGGCACACCGCAGGCGCGCAGAAACTGCGCGGCAATCGAATGCTGCGGCATTCGCACGCCAATCGTTTGCAATCCGGCAGTGGCCAGCAAGGGAACCGTTGCGTGTTTCGGCAGCACCAATGTCAGCGGGCCGGGAAAGAAAGCTTCGATCAGTTTGCGCGCGATGGGCGGAACTTCGCGTGTGATTGTAGGGAGTTGCTTCAAGTCGGCGATGTGCGCGATGAGCGGGTTGTCAGCAGGGCGACCTTTGGCTTCGAAAATTTTACGGATGGCCTCTTCGTTGAAGATGTGTGCGCCCAGGCCATAAACAGTTTCGGTTGGGAAAGCGACAACATCACCGTGGGCGATGTAACGCGCGGCGATGGAGGGAGATTGTGTAAGCTTCGTATTCATTGGTGCCGGTGGCCGGTGGCCGGTGGCCGTTTTCCAACCACTGGCCACCGGCTGCCAATCACCGAACTAACGCGAGATGCCACGGGCGACGCTGGTGAAATCCAGCGTTGTGGTCGCCGCGCTGAAATCCTGCGAGTCCGGAGAAAAGGCGGAGCGAATCTTTCTGGCCGTGACACGATAGGCCGTGCCCGGTTCGAAACCCAATTGGCTCCAATTGCCGCTATCATCCGTGTAGACAGGATCCGGCACGTCACCGCCGCCGGACACGCGTGAAAACGTCAGATTCACGCTACTGATCGGCGACCCGTTTGGCGTCAGCACATGCCCCGATACCACAAACAGCGGAGCAACGCCGGGTTGCGAAATCGTAATTGACCGGCCCGCCGCCGTGATCGTCCCCGTACGCGCAGCCGGGCTGGTGTTTGCCGCAACCTTGAAAAACACCACGCTCAGCCCGGTGCCAGTGTTCCCGGCAGTAATTGTGATCCAGTCGTTGTTGCTGACAGCCCGCCACGTTACCGTCGGCAGCGCAGCCACGACCACTTCACCATTGCCACCTTTGACACCGTATTTGAACTCGGTTGTGCCGATCATCGTTGCAGCAAGATCAATTGCCGCGCGGATGTCCAATCGCCCATATCCATAAACCGTGTTCGGGAAGCTGGTACTGTTGCTGCCGCAATCGCCGGTCAGAACATGGACGGCGGATTCGTTCAGGATGCTGCGGGTCAGATCAACCTTGCCGCGCAAACTGGGATACGCCGACCACAGCAGCGCCACTGCGCCTGCGACGTGCGGCGTGGCCATCGAAGTGCCGCTCAAAAACGAATACCCGCCACCACGCACCGCCGATCGCACGCTGACGCCCGGCGCAGTAATGTCGGGCTTTATGCGATTGCTGCCGTCAATCGTGACCGGGCCGCGACTGCTGAAACTGGCAATCAAGCCGTTGCTGGCGTTGATCGCGCCGATGGAATAACTGGCATCGTAAAACGAAGGCGGCGTTGCGACAGAACTGCAACCGCGCGAACCTTCGTTGCCCGCCGCCACGACAGTCATAATGCCGGCAGCGCGCTGCGCTTCAATGGCCGCTTGTAAACTGCCCGGATCACAGCCTTCTGATGGCGGACAGCCCCAGGAATTGGTCGTGATGTCAGGCGATTTTGACGGGTCGCCCTGCGCGGGGCTTCCACCAACCGGATACGGCGCCAGCATAAACTGGAAACATTCAATATATCGTTCGGGCGTGCCATCGCCGCGATCCATGTTGCGGCAGCCCATAAACCTGGCTCCTGGCGCAACGCCAATCTGATTCAGCGCACCATCCGCCCCGATGGCCGTGCCTACCGTATGCGTACCGTGGCTGTCGTCATCACACGGAACCTTGCTGTCTGTGCCGCACGCACCACCGCCGTTTTTCGCTTCGGAATGAATGCTGTCGTGCCAGTTGTAATCGTGATTGACGTTGGCGCCGTCCCAGCCGCGATAGTGCGACTTCAACGCCGGATGATCCCATTCAACGCCCGTATCCTGTCCACCGATAGTAATGCCCTGGCCGGTAAAGCCAAGCGCCCACACCTGAGGCGCGTGAATGGCGTTGACGCCCGCTTCAACATCTTCGGGTGCATTGGTGGGCGCATTGGCCAAAGCAATCTGTTTCTCGCCTTCAGTCGCTTCGACGGGGCGCACGCCGCGCAGTTGCGGGTTGCCGACGATGTTGGCGACATCGGCGCGCGCGGCAATTTCCACGGCCACATCGCGTGAAGCTTTGACCCAGATGGCATTGACGATGTAGAACGCGCGGTGTTCCACCTTGCGTTCGTCCAGCCAGCCCAGCAGCGACGCTTGCGACGCCTCGGCTTTGGCGCGCAACGTCTCAAAAACGTAACGCCCTTTTTCTTCTTTTGTCCGGAGTTTTTCGGCGGCGCTTAAATCAGCCTGATCGCCGAGGAGGACTAAAAATTCGGCGTCTTCGCCATCTGCGGTCTTGGCCAATACCCACGGCGCGATCTTCTTTATGGCAGTTTGCCGCAGGTCTTGTGAATTCCCACTGGGTGCAACTTCGTTTGCAAATTGGGCTCTGGCAACCAAACCACCGGCCAGTAATCCCATTGCAATGAGCAGCAGCAACAGCCTTACAAAACGCGATCTTCTCATTGCGTCACTACTCCTTACGCTCGTGTGAGCAGTCTGTGTGTATACCTGTTCGGGGCAGAATCAGGGCAGCAATCAAGGCAAGAATTAATATTGCGGGGTCGGACGGGGAAATCGAGCGGCTATTCTGCATATCCCGATGCCGCTTGTCCATTGCCAAGCACCGGTCGGCGCAAAAGAAATTTAACACCGTCAACTTTATCATCCGGTCATCTGTCAGGTCATCTGTCCAACTTCATCCTCAGTTGACACCAGTCGTTGAATGGATGCCTGACAAAAATTGTCAGTATCGCATCGCCTGCACCGCGTCGTCAGACCAGGCTTCCAGCGGCGCGTATGCATCGGTCAATACCAGTGCGCCTTCGCGCCGAAGTTCCAGGCGAGAAGCAAAAACCGATTCGATGTATTTCAACTTGCGCATCTCTTCCGAAGTTTTCATTGTGAAGGGTTCGGGTGTTTCCGGCAGTTCTCCGCAAACCAGAAAGATCGTCGAAACCATCTTGTCGGGCTTGCCGCTCATGTACCAGTTCGGCGCAAAGGCCAATGTTTTGCCAAACGACGTTTCCAATGTCATCGCGACGGACGAAACCAGCTTTGCCGCGTTGCCCGTCAATCCGCCGACGATGTTGGCAATGACCAGGCCGCCGGGCGCAAGCCGCTCTTTCAAGTCGGCAAAGGCTTCCCGCGTCAGCAAGTGAAACGGCGGCGAATCGCCGCTGAAGGCGTCCAGCACGATCACGTCAAATTTCTCTTTCATCCGCGCCGTTTCAGTGCGCGCATCGCCAAGGATGACTTTGACTGAAGACGGCAGGCCGAAATATTTGCGCGCGACCATTTCAGACATCGGATCAATTTCGATGACGGTCACTTGCGTTCCCGCTTCGGCCATTGCGCGCGCATACACGCCCGCGCCCAGTCCCCAAATCAACATTGTCTTCGGCACGCCTTTGGCGGTCGCCAGCCGCTCCAACCCGTAGGCATAACGCGCGAACGAAACATCTCCAATCAGGGAACCCTGCTGCACGCCATTCAAAAACAGGTAGCGCGCGCTGCCTTCGTCACTGACGACCAAATCGCCATACGCCGACGGCACACGCGCCGTGACGCGGAAGGCTTTGTTTTTATAAAGCACTTCACGATCGGCTTCCTGGCCCGCCATCGCAGTGCCCACTGATGCCAATGCCAACCCGACCACCAGCAACGCCGCCTGCTGCATGCGTTTATTCATCAGCAGATACCACAGCGGGACAATCGCCAACGTCACCGCCGTGCCGATGATTGCAACGTGAACATTCAAGTTGGGAATAATCAAAAGAGAAACCACGAGACTACCAACAACTGAACCGACAGTTGAGATGGCGTACAGGTTGCCGACGCTGCGTCCCAAATGTGATTGATCCGCCGCCGCGCGCACTGCCATCGGCGAAACCATGCCCAGCAGCAGCAACGTCGGCAGAAACAGCACCAGCGCCGCAACGAACGTCCCGCTGACCATTCCCGCCGCATATGCCGCGCCCAGCACTGGTTTGGTAATCAGATCGGCAATCAGCAACGTGCCTCCGGCAATTGCCATGACCGTCATCAGCATGCCCAAGCCCGGACGTTTGTCGGCAATCCGCCCGCCCCAGGCATAACCAATCGCCAGCGACGCCAGCGTTACCGTAATCAGCGCGCTCCAAACATGCAGCGTCGTGCCGAAGACCGGCGCCAACACACGTGAGCCTAAAATCTCAACGACCATGACGGAAGCGCCGCCAATGATGACCGCCGCGCGCAGCATCAGGGTTTGCAGACCGGAGGCCGCGTAATCTGACGCGACGACGTTCGTCACTGACTCGGACTGCCCAGACTGTTTGCCAGCCTTCGCTTTTACAGAAGATTGCACCGTGGATCATTCCTCCGAAAATATAATTTTGATTCTTGAGAAGAAGTTAGCCTACTCGCAGGGCTTGCAGGGCATTTGCAGGAAGCGACTCTTTCAAAGCTGCGCCAGAATATGCCATCTCGCGTGGATTTTCCATCATTACAATGAAGCCGTCTGTAGCCTGTGCTACCCTGTCCGCGCTATGGCTGTTGAACAAGATTCGCAACTGGACGTGCTGGCCATTGCCGCTCATCCCGACGATGTTGAATTGTCTGTCGGCGGCACATTGATCAAGCTGGCCAAACTGGGATACCGCACGGGCATTCTGGATATGACACGCGGAGAATCAGGCACACGGGGCACGCCGGAGCTTCGCGCACGGGAAGCTGAACATGCGGCGGAAATTTTGGGCGTTTCCGTGCGTGAAAATCTTGATCTGGGCGACGCGCACGTCTGGGTCAACGAAGAATCCCGCGTCAAGCTGGTTCGCGTGCTTCGCCGTTTGCGCCCGCGCATTGTGTTTTCGCAATTCAAGGACGATCCGCACCCCGACCACGCGCACACCGCCCAACTTGTCCGCGAAGCCGCGCACATTGCTGGCCTGAAAAAATATGACGCAGAAGATGGGCAGGCTCCGCAGGAAAGATGGCGTCCTAACTGTGTCGCCTACTTTCTGCTTCCGCGCACCGTTGCGCCCACGTTCATCGTGAACATCAGCGATGAAAGCGAGCACAAATGGGAAGCCATCCGCGCCCACGCTTCGCAGTTTTTCAACCCAGCGAGCAACGAAGCCCAATCCCGCGTCAGCACGCAGGCTTTTCTGGATGAGGTGGAAGCGCGCGATCGTTATTTTGGCGCGATGATCGGCGTTGCGCGCGGCGAGGCCTTCTTCGTGCGCGAAGCATTGAATGTTGTTGATCCGGTCGCACTGTTGACGCAACCCATGAACCTATACTCGTAAATGAACATCGGCATCACAGTCTTCCCTACTTACGGCGGCAGCGGCATTGTCGGTTCAGAGCTGGGGCGCGAACTGGCGGCGCGTGGGCACACGGTGCACTTCATCAGCTACGCGTTGCCGACGCGGGTTTGTCTGCTGGATGAGCGCGTGCAGTTTCATCAGGTGGATGTGTTCGATTACCCGCTGTTTGAATTCCCGCCGTACGATCTGGCGCTGGCGTCGAAGATTCTGGAAGTGGCTGAAGAACAAAAGCTGGATGTGCTGCATATGCATTACGCCATCCCGCACGCGACAGCGGCTTATCTGGCGCGGGAGATGTACAAACCGACGCGCTACCTGCCGTTCGTTACAACACTGCACGGCACGGACATTACGCTGGTGGGTTCGCGCAAAAGCTTTCTGCCGATCACCAAATTTTCCATTGCGCAATCGGATGCGGTTACGGCGATCTCGCAGTATCTGGCGGACGAAACCTGCCGCACGTTTGGGTTGGGCGGCGTCGAAATCATTCCGAACTTTATCAACGCTGAAGAATACCAGCGTCGCGAAAACAAAGCCCTGCGCCGAGAGCTTGCTCCGCACGGCGAAAAGCTGCTGATGCACGTGTCGAACTTTCGTCCCGTCAAACGCATCGGCGATTGCATTCATGCTTTTGCCAAAGTGAAACCGCATCTGCCCGCGCGGCTGGTGTTGTGCGGCGACGGCCCTGAACGTGCGGGCGCAGAAAAGCTGGCGCAAGAATACGGCTTGGCCGATGACGTTCTGTTCGTCGGACAGGTGCCGAACATCGCGGATTATCTGTCGGTCGCCGACCTGCTGCTGGTTCCAAGCGAAACCGAATCCTTCGGCTTGGCGGCGCTGGAAGCAATGGCCTGCGAAGTTCCCGTCATTGCCACGAATGCTGGCGGCTTGCCAGAAGTCGTGATTGACGGTGAGAACGGCTATCTGGTGCCTTTGGGCGACACGCAGACAATCGCCAACCGTGCGATTGAAATTTTGTCCGACGAAAAAAAGCAGCGCGAGATGGGACAGCGTGGCCGCGCGTGGGCAGTCGAACAATTCAACACCGAACGCGTTATCCCACAGTATGAACGGTTATACGAGCGAGTTATCAGTGGGAATATTGCGAATCCTGAATCGCCTTGTGATGGGCAAGACTAAAAGTTCATTCCAATTGAGGATGTTATCTTATGATACTCACAGACCGAATCTCTCAACCATTGCGGATGATTTTGATTCTAATTGTTGCTGCTTCCTTCTATGCGAGTATTCACGGGCAAAGCTCTTCCACGCCGGGCAAAATCCAGGTACTGAAAGCTAGGTATGAAGATCAATGCGGGAACCCATTATATGAGAGCATGGCCTGGTCAATGGTTATAGGCAGGGTAATCAAGGTTTTGGACGGAAACACGATCACAATCGTCCTCGACAACAAAACAAGAAAACGTGTTCATTTAGCCGCAACTACCGCTCCTGATCTCAAACAAGATACTGGAAAAGCTGCTCACAAGATGCTTACCAAACTTGTCCTTGGTAAGAGAGTCTGGGTTATGGTGAATCCAAGTAACGCCAAGGCTGGAGAATTCACCGGAGTCATCGATGGTGTAAATGAAAAAATGATTGAACTGGGATTGGTTCATTACAAACAGCCTGCCCCTTATACAATGTCCAACTATACGGCTTGTGTGTATCGGATCATTGAAACAGAGGCACAGAAAGCAAAGCGCGGTTTGTGGCAGCAGACCGAAACACCCAAACCTGCTGAACGAAAGCCATAGCTTCTGTTGAGTTCTTCATCGTGTATTGAATCACCTGCCCTAACCATTTACACTTTCGCCCACTTCCCACAGAAACTCATGAGCAAAGCAACGATCAAGGCAGTGGTATTGACCATCAGCGATTCCGCTTCGCGCGGCGAGCGCGAAGATTTGTCCGGCCCGGCGGTGGTCACGGAGCTGCAATCATTGAAAGCCGAGATCGTCGCGACAGAGATTTTGCCTGATGAACGCGAATTGATCGCCGGACGATTGCGGCATTACGCTGACGCGGGCGCGGCGAATTTGATCGTCACGACGGGCGGGACGGGGTTGGCAATGCGCGATGTGACGCCCGAAGCAACCCGCGACGTGATTGAGCGCGAAGCAGCGGGCCTCGCCGAAGTGATGCGCGCCGAAAGTTTGAAGATCACGCCGCTGGCCGCGCTCTCGCGATCAGTATGTGGCACGCGCAATCGAACGCTGATCATCAATCTGCCCGGCAGCGTGCGCGGCGCGCGCGAAAACTTCGCCGCGATTGCGCGCACTTTGCCGCACGCGATTGATTTGCTTTCCGAATGAAATCGCAAAATGAAATGGCGAACAAATTCGCCGGTGAACTCCCTAACTTACAGGCCCTGCGACAGCCCAACGGTTGTCGCGTCATTCAAGGAGGATATGCAATGAAACTGTTTGCAAATTGGCATCGAATGTTCGCTGTCGCCATCATTGGCGCGCTCTTCATCAGCGTGCTGGCAGCGGAAAACGTGTACGACAAATTCCGCACCCGCGAGCATTCGAACAAGGGCTACTTGTCCGAAGAAGATGAATTGAAACTGGGCGAACAGGTTCACCAGGAAATTCTCAAACAGACCCGCCTGGTTCAAGACCGCACGCTGAATGATTACGTCAACAATTTAGGGCAGCGGCTGGCCAGACGTTCAGGCCGCCCGAACATTCCGTGGCGCTTTTATGTCGTTGACGACAAATCCATCAATGCTTTTGCAACGCTCGGCGGCCGCGTCTATGTCCACACCGGAGTGATTGCCGCGACCAGCAGTGAAGCGCAGCTTGCCAGCGTCATTGGTCATGAATGTGGCCATATCGTCGCCCGGCATGGGCTTGAGAACGTGAAGCGGTCACAGAAGCTCGGCATCTTCGCAGCAGGAGCAACCATCGCCGGCGCGATTCTTGGCGGACAGGGCGGCGCGCAGATCGGCGAATTGGCGGGCAACCTGATCGGTGGCGGCTTTCTGATGAAACACAGCCGCGAAGCCGAACGCGAAGCCGATTTTCTGGGCCTCTACAACATCAAAGATGTCGGCTACAACACCAGTGGAATGCTCCAGATGTTCCAGACACTCGCCCAGGTTTCCAGCAGCAACCCCAATGCGCTGGGTTCAATTCTGGCCAGCCATCCGCCCGCAGGCGAACGCGCGGAAAACACGCGGCTCGAAATTCAAGATCACCTCAGTGGCAGCGACCGGGCCGGTCTGTCCACTTCAAATGAATATCAGCGGATCAGAGGCTTGATTCCCAACGCGGGGACATCCACAACAACTGCGCCACCACGCAAAGTGCGTCCGCGCCCGTAAGCAGTACCAAAGCAGTAAAGCTTGTTTTGTCGGCTTTTAGTAACGCAAAGATGAATACCGAAAGACACAACTCAACGGTTGGCAATCGCCGGTATTCATCTTTGTTTTTTTGCGTTCTCTCCGGCCTGCTTCTACTGGCGATTCTCTTCCCTGCTTCCCGGTTCGCACAACGCAAACGTCCGCTACTTCAGATCGCGACCAAAAATTATTTTGCCGGAAAGATTGTCCTGATCCCGCGTGATGACCAGTTTCTGCAATTGCGGTTACTGGCACAGGTCGCCGATCAAGACCTGGTTCTGCCACCATCGCGATTGCTGGATCCCACGCCACAAGCTGATAAGTTGATCGAATGGGCAAAGAGTTTGAATCTGACGGAGACCAACGGCGTCATCCTTTCGCTGGAAACAATCGCCGCAACTGCACAGGAGGCGCCCGTAGTACAAGCCTTGAAAGAGCTTCGCGCACAACAGCCGAAGCTGCCGCTTTATGGTTTCGTCTCACTTGACGCTTCGGCCACGTCAAGGCAATTCTGCCAGACAGGGTTGGAACTGGTTGCCGACGGCACGCTTAGTTTCCTGTTGATTGAACAGGTGGAATCGTTAAGCGAAAAGCCAGCGCAGATTGCCCGCGCGCGGCTGATCGGCGAAATTGCTTCGCGCCAGATCGAAGACCGCGTGGCATTTGATGATGCACCGGACGAAGCCGCAACGACTTTAGTCGCGCGCCTGGTCACCCGCCGTTACAATCAATCGCCTCGCATTCTGGCAGTCTATTCTTCGAAGATGGGCCAAATTTCGACCGAAAGCCGCGATACGATTGCGCTGAATCAGTCCATCAACGCAAAGATCAAGCTGGTGGGCGGTACGTTGCCTGTGCAAGATTCAGAAACCCCGCCCGCGATTGATATACTGCTGTTTATCCACGCGGCACAGACCACTGAAGAACAGCGCACCGCATTTACGAAAGTGCTGGTAAAAACCATCGAACGCGGAGGTCGCATTGCGGTGGTTGATCTGTCCAGAACCAAGGCGGCAAAGGAAGCGTTTCTGTCTGAGCTTCGCAACCAAAAGCTTTTGGACAAGCTGGCTGCCTATGCCTCCTCAGAACTGGCGGGCGATGCGGCCTCCAATTCAACCGGCAATCTGACGCGCGAAGCCGCCAGCCGCGCGCTGGCACAGGCCGTGACGCTATTCACTTCATTAAAGTCATTGCGCAACGATCTGGATCGCGTCTTCCGCATTGACCGCGCGCAGGTCGCATTGATCTTCAGCCGGTATTTGCAGGATTGGGCCTATCACCTGACCGTGCGCCCAAAACTTGATGCTTATTTGCGGGAGCAAAAAGCTGATCCGAACAATCTGTCGGACAATCCGGATGCCGCCGTTGATCGCGCTGAAAAATTCACCTTCGATCAGTTGCAGCCAATCGCGCAGCAACTTTTCGACGAACAGTTCCGCCGCAACACGCACGCCGTCCTGCTCAATAGCGGCGGACGCGCCGAATTCCGCATCAGTCTGCTGCAACGCCTGCAAATCCGATTCACAACGCCCAAGGCTTCGCGTGTTGAGATCAAACAGGTCATCCACACCTATTACGAAGGCATTGTCCCAATGACGAAGTAATGAAAACCACCCTGGGTACGCACCGCCTCCGGCGTGCGGTGTTGTGATGTAATCTGTTGCTTGACGGACGGATCATGGCAGAAAGACTGCGCGCTGGAAGCGGCGTGTACCCAGGATTTCAAAGAAGGAAACATCCAACCTCATGTCGTTGATGCTGTCAGAGATTGAACAACAACCCGCCGCCATTGAACGCACCATCAAACGCGAAGCGAAGAAAATCGAAAGCTTCGCCGCCAAATTCAAAGCCAATTGCCCGCGCCTGATCGTGCTGGTTGCGCGCGGCAGTTCCGACAACGCTGCGTTATTTGGCCGTTATCTGTTGGAACTGACCACGGGCATTCCTGTTTCGATGGCCGCGCCCGCCATTCACACGCTCTACAAACGAAAGATGGATTTGCGCGACGCGTTGGTCATCGGCGTTTCGCAATCGGGCGAAGGCGACGACATCAATCTGACCCTGGAAAATGCCAAGCGCAGCGGCGCAACCACGCTGGCCATCACCAACGAAGCGGAATCAACAATGGCGCGGCTGAGCGACGAAACTTTTCTGATTCACGCCGGGCGCGAACGCAGCGTCGCCGCGACGAAAACTTACACCGGGCAATTGCTGATCTTTCATCTGCTGGCGAAAGCATTAAGCGACAAGGGCAATGAGATGGAAATTGAACGGTTGCCGGAACTCGCCGCCGAATCGTTGAAGCTGAAACCAGCAGTCGCGGCAATGGTCGAACGGTATGCGTTTATGGAGCAGTGCGTGGTCGTCGGGCGCGGGCTGAATTACGCCAATGCCTACGAATTTGCGATCAAGCTGATGGAAACATGTTACGTCGTGGCCGAACGATTTTCCGGCGCTGACTTCCTGCACGGGCCAATCGCGATGGTTGATCCGGGCTTCCCGGTTTTCATCTTCGCGCCGCCGGGGCCAACGATGACCGGAACAAAAGAATTGTTGACAAAGCTGAAAGGCATCGGCGCGGAAACCATCGTGATTTCCGGTGAATCTGCCGCGCTGAAACTGGCTTCGCGCGGCATCAAAATCCCGCACCGCGTCAGCGAATTATTATCGCCAATTCCCTACATCATCCCGGCGCAACTGCTCGCCGCGCTGCTGGCTGAAACGAAGGGGTTGACTCCTGACCGGCCCAGATCGTTGTCGAAGGTAACCAAGACAGTATAGAAAAGCATGGAGTTCAGGCTTCAGCCTGCTGGTTTTCTCCAGGCAGCGTCTTGCCAAGTCAGCAGGCTGAAGCCTGAACTCCATGCTTTTCTCTATGCTTTTTATTTGACTGGCTGATACAGAATCAGATCGGGATCGTCATTCACCCATACCGCCTTCAGCCAATCGGGCGCTTTCTTCGGATCGCCCAACGCTTTCAGCTCCTTGCGTTCTTTCAGTTCGCGTTTGCCGATGGCGATGTAGTCCACATGATTGCTTTCGACCCACGCGTGGAATTCATCCAGCGATTTGACCTGCGGAAAAAAGAGCCATTCTTGTCGGCTCAAATACGCCAGATGCGGTTTGCGCGCGACGATGCGCAAACTGTGCGGCGTAGCGCCAGTGCTTTGGATATAGTCGCGAGCGCCAATTATTTCTGTCGGCCTGCTAGCCAAAAACGCCAGCACATCCCGTCGCGATTCAGCCAGCGACATCACAAACATTGCCGCAATCATCAACACCGGAACCGCGACAAAAGCCGGTTGCCGCAACCAGCCCTGCGCATGCACAAGCGCGAAACAGCGCGCGACGGCGTACACCGCAAACCCTGCGTACAACGCCATGACGAAAAAGTAATATCGCGTTTCCCAATGATTCAGTGCCATCAACAACAGATACAGCGCGCCTGCCACCAACAGCAGCATCACAGCCTTTGAAGGGCGCGCAAACAATGCCAGCAATATCCCCAGCCAGCCCAGCCACCCAACCCACTGATTGACCAAATCTGTTTTGATGCTGTCGCGCAAGCTGTCATACAGATTGACAGGATACTGTTTCAGCAGCCGCGCAGGATCGTGCCGGAGCACATCACCAAAAGATTTGAACCTTGCATCCAGCGCGCGCGTGGCGTCCTGATTGGTTTTGCCCGCGACCAGTTCCGGGTAAAACTCCGTGGCAATGTTCAGATAGTTCGCGTTGTAAAACGGCGAACCGCGATGTTTGTAATTGGCAATCAGCCACGGCGAAGCCGCGATGAAAAATATAGCGATGAACAGCGCCGCCCACTTCAGCCGTGGCCGCCGGGGTTGTTCAAACAAATTCAGCAAGACAATTGCGAACAGGCAGGCCGCCAACAGAAACAATCCGTTGTAGCGCACAACGTACGCCACACCCGCGAGCGCCGCAGACAGCACAACGCGCCAGCGCAAACTTAATCGCCCTTCGGTAAAAACAACCAGCACCGTCAGGCACAATGCCAGAAAGAAAACATCCGTCGCCGCATTGATCGAAAACTGCGGGAATTGGCCGCTGGCAATCGCAACCAACTGCGCGCCCAGGCCTACCCAGAATCCGAAGAGCCGCGCAAACAACACAAAAATCAGCCCGCCGCACAGCACGGCGCAAATTACCGACAACCATTTGCCAACGGTAAACAGATCGCCGCTGAGGCCAGTCAGCTTGCCGATCAGCGCAATCAACGCCGGATAGCCCGGCCCTTGAAATGTATTTTGTGGAAATTGCCCGGCGGCGATGCGCTCAGCGTCAGGCGCGTAGAGGTGATAGAAATCCGTTTCGGTCGCGTAATTGCCAAACGGGTGCTGGCGGGCGAGAGGAACGAGGATGAAAAAATGAGCCAGACAGACCAGCAACGGAAGCCAGCGTTTGATGGGAAGAAGGGATTCAGCGGTGGCCATTCTGGCGTTGGCCTTTCGTTGCAGGGTTGAAGTCTTTGGCGCGGGCGAGCGGGAAAAGCTCTTCAAACTCGAACGTCTCGTCCTGCACTCGCGCCAGATAAAGGCCGGCTTTTTTTACTCTATCTTTGAGCGCTTCGGGGAAATCTACGGCGGCGATCATTCCATAAAGCCGTTTGTCGCCGTGTTCAGGGAAGAACTTTGAGAATTTGGCCAACGTGCCGAGGATTTGTTTGACGCCGTCTTCACGCAAGTGGCTTTTTACTTCCACCACACAAGCTGCTTCATCGTTGTAACCCAAGACATCAAGTTCGAGTGTGCCTCCGTCGAGCTTGCTGCGCACGCGCAATTGCGCCTTTCTCATGCCAAAGTGTTCGTCGAGCAACCGCGAGATTGAAGGAAAGGCTAATCCTTCGGTGAATCTTCCCCACTTGTTACCCAAATCACCGAGTTGCTTATCCACGCGATCAATTTGCTTGTTGGTTTCGGCTTGCGCTTGGGCAAGTTCGGCTTGCGCTTGGGCAACCTCGGCTTGCGCCTGGGCAAACTCGGCTTGCGCCTGGGCAACCTGAGCGAACAACTCCTTGAGTTGTTCGTAAGTCAACCCGCCGCCGTTGCCATTCCCATTTTTTGCCACTGCCTTCTTCTTCATAAATTGCCCTTCTTCATCTCGTCGAGCATAAAGTCAGACGCGCGCATACTCAATGCCATAATCGTCAGCGTCGGATTCTTATGTGTGCCCGAAGCGAAGGCGGCGGCATCCATCACAAACAGGTTTTTCACGTCCCACGATTGGTTGAACTGGTTCAGCACCGACGTTTTCTTGTCACTGCCCATATGCACCGTTCCCATTTCGTGAATCGAATGGCCGGCGACATCAGGGTCTTTCGGCAACCGCACGTCCACAGCCTTGGCCGCAGTGAACAGTTCATCGTAGGTCTGCCGGATGTACTTGAACATCGCGCGGTCGTTGTCTTCCAGCGGATGATGAATCTTCAGCACGGGCACGCCCCACTTGTCTTTCACTGCCGGGTCAATTTCAACGAATTTATTTGGACTGGCCAGCATCTCGCCGTGCGAAGCCAGGCGCACGCGCGTCCCTTGCCAGCGGCGGACTTCGCGTTTGAAGTCAGGGCCGAATCCGGTAATGCCTTTGGGATTCTTGGGCGGGTTCATCGGATTGCGCGCTGACGGTTCGATCTGGAAGCCGCGCAGAAAGTCGCGCTTTTCGTTTGGACGGAAATAACCAAACCACGGAATAATAATGTGCGAACCACCAATGCCATCCCCCCCCTCGCGTTGGTTGAAGGCGAGGTCAGGCAGGAATCCCTGCGCGCTGACGTCCAGATGCTCGATGAAGTTTTTGCCAATCAGCCCGCTGGAATTGGCGATGCCGGAATTCAGCAGCAGCCGCGTGGTTTCCAGCGTGCCGCAGCCAACCACGACGGCGCGCGCGTTGACTTCGATTGTCTTGCCAGACTCTTTATCAATATAACTGACGCTGCTTGCCTGTCCCTTTTTGTTCAAATTGATCTTGTGCGCCATCGCGTTCGGAATCAGTGTGAAGGTCTTCGGATATTTCTTCAGCAATGGCGCGACCTGGCGAAATGCTGAACTGTAAAACGAATCGGTTTCGCACCCGTTCGGGCATTCAGCGCAATAATGACAGGCTTTGTAGCCGTTGTACGGTTCCGGTGGTTTCTGCGTCAGATGAGCGCGGCGGGCATTGATGGCGCGGATGCCCATCTTGGTTGCGGCTTTTTTCAGCAGATAATCCGGGCACTTCAGCGCCACCGAAGGCAGGTAATGATCGCTGTCGGGCAGATCGGGATGATTCTCTTTCTGGCCACAGACGCCCATGAAAATTTCGGCTTTGTCGTAATAGGGAGCAAGGTCTTTGTATTGAATCGGCCAGTCCTGGCCTGCGCCATCACGCGAACGCATCTTGAAATCGGCTTCATTGAAGCGGTTGCAAAAACGGCCCCAGAACAGCGTGCGCCCGCCGACGTTGCGCGCGCGGAACCATTCATAAGGCATCTTGTCCGGCGTCGTGTACGGCTCGTCTTTCGATGGGCCGGTGATCGAATACTTATTCTTAAATTCCTCGCTGCGATCCAGTTCGGTCTTAAACCCACGGTGATCGTCGTCGTACGGGAAGGTCGGGTGATAGGGAAAGTCCTCGCGTTTGCGTAACGGCCCGATTTCCAGCATTGCGACGTTCAATCCGGCCTGCACCAAATTCCACGCTGCCGTGCCGCCTGCTGCGCCGGAACCGACAATCACTACGTCATACACTGGTTGCTGGTTTGTAACCCTTGGTTGTTGACCCCGCATTTTAGACAATCCTTTCTTTCAACGAATCAGTCCCGCGCCTGTCATACGACACAGATATTTGCGGAAGCGCGCTCGCGACCGTTCGCGGTACTGATTCGGATTGAGCAATTACTTGGAATGAATTGATTTAAACCTTCATTGGCATTTTAGGTACGAGGGTAAGAGTTGTCTAGCGAGGGATTCCAGGCAGTTCAATAGCCAAGCTGTTTGAGCGATTCCCGGATTCGCGCCTGTCCCTTTTCGCCAAGTTTCGGGACACTGTTCAGCCCGCCGCCCGCGACGAATTTGGCGAAGTCATCAAGGTTGGTCAGGTGGAATTGTGAGTAGAGCGTATGCAACAACCTTATGCCGACGCCATCCACCTTCAGCAGGTCTAACACAGTGTCAGGGATTTCAGCGGTGAGGTCTTCGTAAGTTTTGAAAGTGCCGGTGGCAAGCAGGTCAAGAATCTTCTGGCTGATCGCCGCGCCAATGCCAGGCAGTTCGCGCAAGGCAGCGCCATCGCCCTCGGCAGCGATTTCGGCCAGCGGCTTCGGCCAGTCTTCAATTGTCTCCGCCGCCGTCCGGTAAGATCGAATCCGGAACGGATCGTCTTCTCGCAGTTCCAGCAGATTGGCCAAACGGCGGAAGACATCGGCAATATCTTGATTGGTCATGGGGAAAAAGCATGGAGTTCAGGCTTTAGCCTGCCGGCTTTCTTCAATGAGTTTTTGCTCCAACGCCAGCAGCCTGAAGGCTGAACTCCATGCCCTTTTGCTCTGGCAGCCTTTCGGGCAATTGGCCTGTCAACGATTCCAAAAACGCCACCAAGTCGCGTTGTTCATCGGCAGTCAGCGACAGCGGGGCCAGTTCCCATTCGCGATTGAGATTGGCCTTGCCGCCTTCGTTATAAAACTTGACGACATCGGCCAGTGTCCGCGCGCTGCCGTTGTGAAAGTAAGGCGCGGTCAGCGCGACGTTGCGCAAAGACGGCGTGCGGTATGCGCCAATATCGAAGACCTGATAGCTGATCAACATCCGGCCCAGCTCGTGTCCGCCGTTCTGTTGTGCCAACCGGTCAATCACAGTTTTTGCGCGATCCGTATTGGCCACGGCAAAGGCTTCGCGCGCCAGTTTGTCGAAGTTCGAATGATTCGCCGCAACACCCGTGTTGTGATAGTCGAAATCGGTAAAGAACGGCATGGCGTCGCTGAAGGTGTGGCAGCGCGAACAGCGCGCCTTGCCGCGAAAGAGCGCAAAGCCGCGTTTGGCACTGTCGTTCACAGCGTTTGCGTCTCCGGCCATAAACCGGTCAAAGGCCGAATCGGCCGCAATCAGCGTCCGTTCGTAGGCGGCAATGGCTTGCCCGGTTCGGGCGATGGTCGCTTCGCCACCAAAGATGGATTGAAATTCGGCGCGATATTCGGCCAAGGCCCGCAATCGCGCGACGACTTGATCGTGCGACGCGTTGCCCATTTCCAACGGATTGATAAGCGGTTGCAGCGCCTGCTCTTCCAGCGAACCGGCACGGCCATCCCAAAACTGATTCGGGATAAACATGATGTTCAGCAGCGTCGGCGAATTGCGCACACCCATCTTGCCGCCGACGCCTTCCGCCAATGGCTTGCCGTCGGCAAAACCCTGCTTGGGATCGTGACAGGTCGCGCAGGAAACTTTGCCATCCGCCGACAGCCGCGCATCGAAAAACAATTTGCGGCCAAGCTCAATCTTTGCCGCCGTCATCGGGTTGTCGCGCGGCACGTAATATTCCCAGGTGTCCGCGGGCAGTCCCAACGGACGAACGAGTTTCAATGCGGATTGCGCCTGAAGCTTCGGCGCGAACAGCGTGCCAGCCGCCATCGCGCCCATCAGCACGATCAGCACAATAAGCAGGCGCAAATTAAATCGTCGTTGCAAAGTCTTCATTGTCTGTTTGGGTTCTTTTGATTCCGGTTGTTTTACGCAGCCTGTTTGCAGGCCGCGGGCATTATGGAAACGAATTCGGCCAGAGGCAATAGAGAACGGTACCGCGCGCGTAAGCAAGCGGCTTTCTCGCCGGCCAGCCTCTTGCTTACACGCGCGGTACCTTTTGGTTGCTCAACGCCGACAACTTGCACAACAATGCAGGCATCCTGGGATGACAGAAAAATTATGAGCAGCATCGGAACCACACGCGGTAAATGGGAACTGACGGGCGAAGCCTTCAATAAATTTCTGGCTCGCCTTCACGCAGAGCCAGAGCGCGCGGGGGAACAATACGAAGCCATCAGGCTGGCGCTGGTCAAATTCTTCGACTGGCAGGGCGCATTCGCGACGGAAGATTTAGCCGACGAAGTGATCAATCGCGTTGCCCGGAAGATTGGCGAAGGCGACGAACTGCGCGACGTGCCACAGTTCTGCTACGGGGTTGCGCGGCTGGTGCTGCTGGAACATCGCAAGGGCTTCCTCAACCGTCGCGCAGAAGTCGAAGAGATCAGCTCCTTTGCCGCGCTGTCACAGGCAACGGAAACAGACGAACGGCAAGACCATTTGGAGCGATGCATGCGTGAACTGCCGGTCGAAAGCCGCCAGTTGGTCTTGCGCTATTATCAGGACGAACGGCGGCAGAAGATTGACGTCCGCGCGGCAATCGCTGATCAATTAGGCATCCCGCTCAATGCGCTGCGCAGTCGTGTACAGCGCATCCGCGACCGGTTGGAGCAATGCCTGAAACGCCGCATGGCAGGGCAATGGCATTAAGTTAGTAGGCATAAAAAATTAACTTCTCGATGTGGGACAAGATGGCATCTTGTCTCACGACAGAGGATGCCCCGAAACCGGGAAGTTAAATTTTTACGCTCACTTAGGTAGAATTAGAACAAAGGTGACGTGGGCTTTAGCCCGCGCCTAAAGCCCTGCGCGGACTAAAGTCCACGCCACTTACTGCTTAACTTAATGCCATTGCATGGCAGGGGGCGGCTACGCCTTCGATGTAAAAAATTATCCGGCGTTTCGTTAAATGAGCGACATGGATTGGCAGCAGTAATCAGTAGTATTTGAGCGGCGCGTTTTTTGCCCGCACCTTTCCTTGCCCTGAAAGCAGAATAATGAAGACAGATTTTTACAGTCAGGTTGCCCAAACCCTGTTGATGCGCCGCTATCATTTGGGCGCGCTTCCCGAAGCGGAGCAGGTCGCGCTGGAACAGCAGTTTTTTGCCGATGGCGAGATGTTCGACTGCGTCTGGGCTGTTGAAAATGAATTGGTGGATGGATATGTGCGCGGCCAGTTGCCGCCCGACGAGCGCAAGCAGTTTGAACAACACTATCTGGCATCGCCTGCGCATCGTGAACGCGTCGCTTTTGCCCAAACCCTGTTGCCGATGACAAACAAAGCGGCGATGGATGAAAGCACAACGGCAGTTCCGGCACGCGGTGTTGTTGAAGCCACTGAATCTTTTTGGGCAAAGCTGTTGGCAATGTTGCGCACACCGCAGTTTGCGCTGAGCGCGGCTTTGATTGTCGCATTGATGCTGATCGGCGGGGCCTGGCGCGCCCGGTGGCAACAGCAACTTGCTCAGTCCCAAGCCGAGCAGACCGTGAGGGAACAGCGCATGCGCGAACTGGAAAACCAGATCGCCCAGCAGCACGAGCGCAATTCACAACTCAGCGCGGAGTTGGAGCGATTGCGAGAAGAACTGCGCCGCGCCGCCGAAGCAGCCTCTGCGTCATCTTTACGTCCGACAATCTTCTCTTTCCTGCTGTTGCCGTCGGTGCGTGCCAACAGCGAACAGCAAACGCTCAAACTTCCGCCCAAAGCTAATCAGGTTCGCTTACAAATGAAGATTGAGCGCCGCGATACCCGGCGCTACCGGGCCAGCGTGCGCGCGGTGGACGGCGGCGAAAGCTGGCAAGCGACATCCATCAAAGCCGCTGCTGACAAAGATGGCGCGCTGGTTTCCGTGTTCATCCCTGCCGCCAAATTGAAGCGCGGCGATTACATCCTGACGCTGACAGGGATTGACGCCGCCGGAACGGCGGAAGAGATTGATCGTTACTTTTTCAGGGTCGGCAACAAATAGCTCATACCAATCCGCTGAATCGCACTCGCCTCTCTCGCCTCTTTCTGCCTTTCACCAACTTTCCAATAATTTCTTTTCTGATCCTCACAAAATCAGCGACATGCTTTTGCGACGGCCACCAGTAGAGGGTGAAAGCGAAAAAGCGCCGCTCGTCAAAACGCGAGCGGCTTTGCAAATCACCACGTTTCCAATTCAGGAGGAAAAAGGCCATGCATTTAGCAAAACAGCATTCAGTAAAACAGTTGGCAGCAAAACATTTGGTCGCCATACTCATTTGCACATTGCTCTGCCTGCCCGCCGTTCCGGCGCAAACAATCCAACAACAGCCACAAACCGCTGCGTCATCAGACGTCACAATCATCATTCAACAGGACAAGGTGCGCTTCACCGCGCAGAAGGCCGTCGCCGAGATGCGCTTGCAGGTCTTCAATCAAGCGGGCGAATCCGTGTTTGACAGCGGCTTGCTTGAAACCGCTGAAGCCAGTTGGCCGCTGAAAGCGACAAATGGCGAGACGCTCAAGAGCGGGCTATATGCCTACACGCTCTCTGTTAAAGAGGTTGGCTCGGAAACGACGCGTCTGCGGCGCGGCCATTTCATTGTGGATCGCGCGAAAGATCGCGACGGCACTGACAAGCTGTGGGTAACCAGTCAGAACGAGAGCGGCGTCGGCACGGAACTGACCGTAGCCAAAGACGAAGCCGCCACTGTGGCCGGGGCAGCAATTAGTAATGGCAGTAATGGCGGCAGCGAACGAACGATTGGCCAACGAACCGAAATCGCAGACCGCGATGCCGCCGGTCGCACGGTTGAACCAGCCACCAAGAGCGCCGCGAAAGAGGGTAAAGCGGAGGCCGCCACCGCACCCGCAGCCACCGTCGGACAGATCGCCAAATTCACTACGGCCACGGTGGTCGGCGATTCAGTCATGACCGAGCTGAACGGCAACATCGGCATCGGCACGACCAGCCCCACCAGCAAATTGGAAATCGCCGGGCAAGATGGGCTGAAGATCAATGGCTTCCAGCCATTCCTGACCTTGGTTGATAGTAACGCTGGCAATGCACGTGGTGCCATTCAACAAGTAGGCGGTGGGCTTAATCTATTCACCAATAGCTATCTGACTGGTGCGAACCTACAGGCCTATTTCCGGCTCGACAACAGCGGCAACGTCGGCCTCGGGCTGGCCACCCCACTCTCGAAATTCCACGTTCTTTCGGGCCCGAGTCAATCCCCGCCGCGCCTCGAATCTTCCGGCACTACGAGTTTTGCCGCTGGTTGGGATTTTTATCATGGGACTACCGGAAAGGGTTTTGTTGGGGTACCCGGTACGACTGCCGGGATCGCGCCAGGGGAAATGATCCTGTTTGGCGGACAGGGAACCCAGACGTCGCTGTGGGCAAACACTTTCAGAGCCCTCACAGTACTCACCAACGGCAACGTCGGCATCGGGACGGCGAATCCAGGGACCAAGCTGCAAGTTGAAGGCGTGGGTCCCGTCGTGACAACGATCAAAAGCGGCAATGATCGCGCGGTTTTAGCGCTCACTAACAGCCTTAATCCACAAGGCTATACCTGGACGTTGGAAAGCGGCGTCGGCGGCCAATTCCCCAGCCTGTTCGGCATCTACAACGTCAATGCGAACAAGATAGGGCTGACGATTGACGGCAACATGCTGGTCAGCGTGAAAGCCCTGCAAATCACTGGCGGCTCGGACTTCGCGGAAAACTTTGATGTAGGCGCTGCCTCCGTCACCGCGATTCAGCCGGGCATGGTCGTGGCGATTGACCCGGTTAATCCCGGAAAACTTAGCCTCAGCCATCGCGCTTACGACCATCGCGTAGCTGGCATCATCAGCGGCGCAGGCAATGTTGAAACAGGCATGCGAATGGGTCAGGCGGGTACGCTGGCCGACGGTAAACACCCGGTGGCGTTGAGCGGACGCGTTTATGTTTGGGCTGACGCCACGCGCGGAGCGATTCGTCCCGGCGATTTGTTGACGACCTCAACGACTCCCGGCCACGCGATGAAGGTTGGCAACTCGGCCAAAGCGCAAGGCGCAATCATTGGCAAGGCAATGACCGGACTCAAAACCGGCAAAGGCCTCGTGCTCGTGCTCGTCACGTTGCAATAACTCAACCAGCCTGTGAATCAGGTGGCGAACGCCAACGCGCAACGCGCCCATTCACAGGCATTCAATCGAAAAGGAGGTCGTGATGACGATTAAGCGAAGTTTTGTCCGCTTCACGTTGTTTTTGCTTTGCCTGTTTTCTTTAGGGTTCGTGGCGCTCCGCGCGGTTCATGGGCAGAGGCCGCAACAGCCTGTCAAACAGACAAGCAAATCCGAAGATTACGTAATTATCGAAGGCGATATTGAAGTTTCGCGCGCACAGTATGAAGAACTCATCGCCGCGCGGTTTTCTCCGCAGTCAGGGACTCTTCCCAGCACCGCCAAACTCTGGTCGAATGGGATTATTCCCTTTGAGTTTGATACTCCCGGTTGCCCGCTCAACGCGCCAACCACCTGTGTTTCATTCGCCAACCAGAAGGTTATTTCCAACACCATCGCCGTGCTGGAAGCTGCGGCCTTCGTGCGTTTCCAGCAATGCCCCGGCAACAAATGTACCGGCAATTTCGTGCATATCCAGAACGACACGGGCAACAGTTCGCAGGTCGGCATGCAGGGCGGCAGCCAGATTCTTAGAATCAGTTCCTGGGCATCGCCATTCGTCATTATTCATGAGTGGTTGCACTGTCTGGGCTTCTATCACGAACAATCACGCCCGGATCGCGGCAATTTCGTTACCATCAATTGCGGCAACATTCTCGGCGATTCCGGCGATTGCACGACCAGTCAGACGAACGTAGATTTCGGTATTCGTAATGACGCCTCGGTCTATGGTTACTATGATTTCGACTCGCTGATGCATTACGACCGGTGTGCTTTTTCGGTTGGTTGCCCTCCTGGCATGACGTGCAATTGCGCAGCAAGCCAGGAGACGATTCAAGTCAAAGCTCCCAACACCGCACAATGGCAATCCCAGATCGGGCAGCGCACTCACCTCAGCAGTCTTGATGCGCTGACCCTCTTCTTCCTTTACCCGCGAGGCGGCGATTGGCGCTTTGTTGATCCGACCTATACCGGCGGCAGAGGCCCTTCCGATGGCACTTTTCTGCGGCCTTACCAGTCTTTGTCTGTTGGGATCAACGCGACACCCATCCGCGGCACGCTTTGGTTGCAGCCAGGCGTGTATCGCGCCAACCAGTTGACCAAAATGATCACCATCAGAGCACCGCTCGGCGGCGTCACTATCAACAGACTAGCGGGAGTGGCCGAAGATACGCTGGCGTCAGTTTCAGCCGCCAGCTACAACGGCGAACTCGCGGCGGAAGCCATCGCGGCGGCCTTTGGCGAAAATCTGGCCGCCGGCGTGGCAGTGGCGACTTCATTGCCGTTGCCGACTACGCTGGGCGGCGTGACGGTCAAGGTCACTGACAGCGCCGGCGTCGAACGCAACGCGCCGCTTTTCTTTGTCTCATCAGGGCAGATCAATTATCAGATTCCGGCTGGCGCGAGTGTTGGCATTGCCCAACTCGGCGTTTACAACGGCGACAAACTGGTGGCTGGCGGCACGATCCCAATTGTCACGGCCTCTCCCGGATTGTTTTCGGCCAACTCCAGCGGACAAGGCGTCCCTGCCGCATTGTTGTTGCGCGTGCGCGGCGGTGAGCAATTCTACGAACCGTTGGCGCGTTACGACGCTCAGCAGCAACAGTTCGTCCCCGTGCCGATTGATCTGGGGCCGGAAGGCGATCAGGTCTTTTTGATCTTGTTCGGCACCGGTTTTCGCGCTGTAGGCACTGCCGGGGTAATGGTGATGATTGGCGACGAAGAAGCCGAAGTACTTTATGCCGGTCCTGCCCCGGGCTTTGCCGGACTCGATCAAGCCAACGTGCGCGTGCCGCGAAGCCTGATCGGCAAAGGCGAAGTCAACATCGTGCTGACGGCTGACAACCGGTCGGCAAATGGAGTCACGGTCAATATCAAGTAGACGTACAGGCCAGAGTTTGAAGGTGGTACAGTACCGCGCGCGTGAGCAAGCGGGTTGGCATTTGCAGACAACCCGCTTGCTCACGCGCGCGGTACTGTACCGATGGCTTGTGCGTCTACTTGATATTGACCGTGACTCCATTTGCCGACCGGTTGTCAGCCGTCAATTGAATGGTGACCTCGCCCTTGCCAACC
>JBBQVH010000055.1:0-50101 GCA_038211695.1 Blastocatellia bacterium
GTTGACGCCTATGCTAGCTTTCATTTTCGGTCCTCCTGATGCTCTCGACAAGCTACAAACGAGGTAGTCTCTCGTTTTATGGAGGGCCGATTTTATTGCAGATATTACATTTATCGCTACATCAGGACGAAATTACACCCCCTTTGATGGGATATTTGGGGTCAGTGACGTCATCGCACTTGATTACGACCTGGCTAATTTTGGCTGCCTTATCAGCGATGTCGAAAAATGAAAAGACAACAGAGTCGCCAGGATCAATGCTCAAATCCACCTTTTCACCAATTTCTGAACTGAGTTGCCCTAGCAAGACAAAGCCATAAGCCATGGCAATAGGGTGATGCGAATTCGCTGGTACATAGTGTTCAACATCAGATTTGTAAGCGACATCAAGTGCAAACTTTTGAGGCGTACTAGGCATATTCTGCTCCTTTAATTGTTAAGCGGCGTTCAGCACGTCGGCGTTACCACAGGGGTGACCAGTAATAACTGGGGTACGGCGCAGTTGCAAAGCATAATGCCGAAAGCACAAACGCAAGTTACTGCCGTTCGCCGGTTCGCACTCTCTATCGAGCTACTTCACTGATTACAACGTGAATACCAATCGTTTTCCCTCAGTCCATCAAAGATTTTTTTTTGTAGCTGTTCAGCCACCTTGGAGTGGCTCAATGATGTCTCAGTTCCACAAGATGGATCAGGTTGTCTCCGCGACCTTTGACGACGGTTTGCTGTTTGGTGCGATCTTCCTCGGCTTCGGATTTCAACTGACTAAGTGAAGTCAGCAATCTGCGCACGGTGTCGCGTTGTTGTGGATTACGGATTTCCCCTTGTTCTATCGGATTCAGGACGTCGGCTTTGATTTCTTCCAGTTCACTGATGGTGTTTGCCGACCAGATGGCCCAAATCTTTTCATCTCCGGTGTCTTTGGTGAAAGTGAACCAGCCAGTCGTCATAGTCTGACGGCTTTCGATCTTTGCCAAAGCTTCGTTGACCGAAGGCATTGGGAACATCAGCCAATAACTGATTCCGCCTTCGGCTGGGCCTTCGTTGATCAGGTACAGGTAGCCGGATTGCGGGCTGACGAAGTTGAAGCGGAACCACCAGCCGCTTTCGTAAAAGTCTCGGCCAGACGATTGAAACTCTGCACGGTCGGGTTTGCCGTCGCGCATTCGTTGCACGGTCAGCCAGTAACTGAACGAGCGTTCCGGCAGAAGTATGGTTGTCGCAGGCGGAGTGGTGACAGGCGCTTTCTGCTGGAATAAAAACCAAGACGCCGTTGCGATCAGAGCTACGAATAGAAAGACGACCAAAACTATCGTTGCGCGAGAAAGCCGGGCGACTACGGCAAGTTCTTTGGTCACGGGTTCGTTGCGGTCTGACTGTGTTTCAAGAGAGTGCGGTTGTGTCTCGGTCTTAGCTAAAGCAGCCGCGCGAGGTTCGGCGGTGGGAGTTGGCACTTTAATGAGCGTAGCCGACTCTATGTTTACACTGGCAGCGCGCTCCCCATCCAGTTCCAACCGGTGATGAAGGCGTTTCAAATCGGCAGCAAGTTGGCTGGCAGAGGTGTAGCGATCTTCGCGGCTTTTGGCCAGCAACCGGGCCAGCAATTGTTCCAGTTCCACCGCTTCGTTGGGCGGATTGCTGATGGACTGGGACAAGGGCTGCGGTTCGCGGTCGAGAATGGCGACGAGGATGTCCGGCGCGCTTTCGCCTTGAAATGGCCGCTGTCCGGTCAGCATTTCGTACAGCACAACGCCCAGGCTCCACAGGTCGCTGCGCGCATCCAATTTCTGGCCGCGCGTCTGTTCGGGCGACATGTAACTGACCGTGCCCAGAATCGTGCCGGGCGTGGTCATCGCCGGAATGGTTTGCGCGCCGGAATCGTGGCCAAGCCCCGGCGCAAGGGGCTGTTCAGTAGAAGCCAGGCCAAAATCCAGCACCTTCACATAGCCGTCGGGCCGCAGCATGATGTTTTCGGGTTTGATGTCGCGGTGAACCACGCCTGCATCGTGCGCGGCGGCCAGCGCGCCTGCGACCTGCCGTGTGATATGCAGGGCTTCAAGCATCGCCACAGGCCCGCGTTCGATCTGGCGGCGCAACGTTTCGCCATCAACGTACTCTTCGGCGATGAAGTGTCGGCGATGAAGTGAATGCCATCGGTTTCGCCGATTTCGTGAATGGTGACGATGTTCGGATGGTCTGTCGCGCTGGCGGCTTTGGCTTCGCGTTCGAAGCGGCGCAGGCGGTCTGGGCTGGCGGCAAATTCGGCGGGCAGCAGTTTCAGCGCGACTTTGCGCCCCAACCGTTCGTCCGTGGCCAGATAGACTTCGCCCATGCCGCCCGCGCCGATGCGCGACAGAATGCGGTAACGGCCCAGCCGCCGGCCAATCAAGGCATCGGCCTGATCTTCCGCGATCAATTCCGCAGCCGCAGCAATTGCGGGCGCGGCCAGAAAGCTTCCGGCTGCTTCGTTACTGGCCAGCAGCCGTTCAACTTCGTGGCGCAGGGAATCATCGCCCGCACAGGCTTGATCGAGAAAAGCGGCACGTTCATCCGGCTTCAACGCCAATGCCTGATGGTAGAGTTCGCCGATTTGCTGGAAGCGTTCAGGAGTCATAAAGGAAGTTGTCGCGCAACGCCGTTAATCAATGACCGGCACTCAATTCGCGATACAGCCAGGCGCGCGCCAGATTCCAGTCGCGTTCAACGGTCGCGTGCGAAATGCTTAGTGCTTCGGCGATCTCTTCGATGTTCAGGCCGGCGAAAAACTTCATTTCGACAACGCGGCTGTGGCGCGAATCAAGCTTGGCCAGGCGGTCAAGGGCTTCGTCCAGCGCAATCAGATCGAACTCTTTTTGCTGGCCGACGCGGTCGGCTTCGCTGAGTGAAACGGAATAGTTGCCGCCGCCGCGTTTGGCCGCATTCGTGCGGCGCGCGTGATCCACCAGCAGGTCGCGCATGACCTTCGCCGCCAAACCAAAAAACTGCGCGCGATTCTGCCAACTGACTTGTTGTTGATTGATCAGCTTCAGGTACGCTTCGTGAACCAGGATGGTCGGCTGCATAACACTCTGTTGCGGATGACGGCGCAGATAGCTGCGCGCCAATCGGCGCAATTCGTCATATACCAGCGGCAATAATTTATCGAGCGCCGAGCGGTCGCCATCGCTCCATCTCAGCAGCAGTTGAGTAATCTCTTCCGCCATCGCCAATCCTCTTGTTTGTTTGGCTACTGCCTGTTGAAGGACGTAACAGAATTTCGATTATTTAGATGTAGTCACCGAGTTATGAAGTGGGCGAAGTGTAGCAAAAGGCTGACAGGAAAAAAACGTTTTGCCCGTAGCATTCGCTTGGCCACGAAAAAATAACTCTTCATCAATCTTTCCCGGTGCAAAAATAGACAATCGGTACGGGGCAATGGACAATGCGGCCCGATTAGACATTATCGGCTTTAAGCATGGAGTTCAGGCTTAAGCCTTCAGTTTGCATGCAGGCTGAAGCCTGAACTCCATGCTTCCAACAGGAGAAAGTTGATGGATCCAATTACACACGGTTTGTTGGGAGCGGCGGTTGTGCAGGCAACACTGAAAACACGAATGCCGCGCGGGGCGGCCTGGATTGGCGCGGCAGGCGCGATGTTGCCGGATGCGGATGTTTTCATTTATTCGTTCAGCGATCCGACGGTCGGCTGGCTGTTTCACCGCCACTTCACGCACAGCATCGCCTTCATGCCAATTGGCGGGCTGATTGCGGCTTTGCCGTTTCTGTTTCTGAAACGGTTCAAGGATGCCAAACCCTGGGTGATTCTGGCGGCGATCATCGGGTACGCCATGCACGCGCCGCTGGATATGCTGACCAGTTACGGCACGCAGTTGTTCTGGCCGTTTGCGAATACTCGCGTGGCGCTGGATTGGATTGGAATTGTAGACCCGATTTACACGGTCACGCTGGCGATTGGCATTTACCTGACGATGCGAACCGGGCAACCACGGGCCGCACGCGCCGTGCTGCTGCTGACTTCGCTTTACCTTTGCTTCGGGGGATGGCAACACCATCGCGGCATTCAGGCGCAGCAACAGTTGGCAACAATGCGAGGCCAGCAAATTGATCACGGTCGTGTCATGCCCGCGCCCGGATGGCTGGTCATGTGGCGGTCGGTGTATACAGCTAATGGCCAATTGTATGTGGACGGCATGCGGCTGAGCTGGATTGGCGCGCCGCGGGTGTTGCCGGGCGGTTCCGCTGATCTGACGACGTTTGATGACCTGCCCGCAGTAGCCAAAGCCAGTGCCGAAACGCGGCGGCGCTTTGCCATTCTGAACTGGTTCGCCGATGGATTGATCGCGCCGATGGCGGGCGAAGCCAACGCTTATGGCGATGAACGAATCACGTTTGAAGTCGAAAGTCTGATTCCAATGTGGGGCCTGAAAATTAATGAAACAACCGGCGATGCCCAACGATGGAGTCCTGCCGAATCGAGCCGTAATCTTGGCCGGGCGCTGCACACACTGGTACTGGGGGATGCGCGTTATCAAACGTTGGAGGAGTTACAGCACAAGCACTGAGCGTTCGCGCAACTCTCCGGGGAATCAACGCTTGACTTGCCAAACGGTTTTGGGCTTGAATGTGGCCCGCCTGTGTTGATGCCTCCAATACAGTCGCGTTGTCGTTCTTTTCAGCAAACCAAATCCTGAAGACCCCTTCCGCCAAGTAAACTGGCGGTGCCAATTCCATCGGAATGCCCACCCGATCAAAAATCGAAACCGCCCAACCATTGTTGTGGTCGCGGGAAGCTGCAACAGGAAGCTTCTGGCCGTTGAAAAACATCCCCCTTGAAGCAACCCATATGCCCGGAGAGCAATCAGTAAGCTGGCAGCAATCCGGCAGCGCTCAGGCAATGCTCCCGCTGACAACATCGGTCTAATAACCGAATGTATGGCGCTCACAGTTCGATTCCTATCTTACATAGACCGCTCTTCACCGCCCCAGTGATTCTTATCATTTGTCGCCTTTTGAATTCATGATTAGCATTCGGAGAAGTATTCAATGAGAAGTTCCAAGTTTGCGCGTCGCTCGAAGTTTACCCAATTCTTTCTTCATCCAGCTTTCCGCGCCACGGCCTTCGCCGCTGTGGCAGCCGTCCTCTCACTTTCTATTTTTGTCTGGCAAGACAGCGCTTCTGCAAACAGCAGTTCGTCGCTGGGCGCATTGCGTCGCGCCGGAATCCGGCTGCGTTCGGCATTGAATCTGACACCTGCTCCGGCGGCTGTCGCCATACAAGGCGGCATTGGAGCGCGCACTGTAATTTCGACAATTGCGGGTGGGGGTTTTAGTACTGACGCGCCGGTCAAACAAGCGCCGATGGTGTTGCCGACTGCGGTGGCGGTTGATCCGCTGGGACGCGGCTTTTATGTCGTGGATGAAAGCAACGGCACCAGTCTGTTGCGATTCGTCAATACCACCAACGCGGCGGTGACGCTGGCCGGGGTCACCATCCAGCCGGGCAGCATCAACCTGATCGCAGGCGGCGGCGCCGCGGTGGAAACAGCGGCGCTGCGCGATGTGGATTTGACGCTGGTAACGGGCATCGTTGCCGACCCTTCGGGCAACGCGGTTTATCTAACCGCTCCGTTGGCCAGCGGAATTCGTGCGATCAACGTCAGCACGCAGGACTTCACCATCCTGAAACAAACGATCCCACCGGCGACAATCAAGACAATCTTCACCATCACCCGCCCGGACTTCCGCGCAATCACGATAAACGCGGCGCGCGAATTCTTTTACATCGGTGCGGCGCAATCGGGCGGCGCACGCGTGGTTTACAAACTGGATACGGCGGCCAATGGCGGCGCAGGCGTTGAGTCGGTGTATGCCGGTGGCGGGACACCCACGTCCACCAACGGCGACAACGGGCAGGCGACATTGGCCAAACTGACTTCGCCGATGGCTCTAACGCTGGACACGAACGGTAACCTGCTGATTGCCGAAGGCGGCGACACGCGCAACAACCCCGGCGCGGTGCGCAGGGTAGACCTGAGCGGCCAGATCACGTCGTTGATTACCGGCCTGGAATTCCCCACCGGTATTACACGCGGGCCAAATAACAGCGTTTATGTCGCGCTGGGCAATGTGCAACAGATCATCCGGGTTTCTTCCGGAGGCGTGAAAACATTGATTGCCGGAAACGCGGTCGCGACCGGCTGCGATCCGAACAACAACTTGACCTGTGGTGACGGCGGCCCGGCGACTTCGGCGCTGCTGAATCTGCCCGGCAGCACACAGCTTAAAAACATCACAATGGCGACAGACGCCACGGGTTTGTACCTGCCCGATTTCACCTTCCGGCGCGTGCGCTACATCAACACCAGCGGAGGAACGGTGACCCTGGCCGGCATCACGATTCAGGGCGGCCAGATCAACACCGTGGCGGGCAGCGGGCAGCAATCGCCGTATGACAATGTCCCCGCGCTATTCACCGAAATGCAGATGCCCGCCGGTGTCGCGGCAGACGCCAATGGCAATCTGTTTGTCGCTGACACTAACGCCGATCCGGTCGGCAGCATTCGTTTCATCAATCGCGGGCAAACGCCGGTGACCCTGTTTGGCGGCACTCAATTGCAGATCACCGTGCAGCCCAGCCACATCGTCACGCTCAACAGCAAAGCGGGCGAACCCGCCCCAGACGACCGGATCACAACGGCGGCCTTCGCTTCGCCGCAGGGTCTGGCGGTCAGCGCGAACGGCGTCTACATCGTGGATTCGCAATATGGCGCGCTGGTGCGACCCGTCGGTTCGCTGACAGGACGCCGCAGCGGCCACATCCGTTTCTTGAACACCTCTGCATCAGACGTGACGATTTTTCCCAGCGGCGGCGCGGCCAAAGTCATCGTGCCGCCCGGCTTTATCAAAGACATTGTCGGGCGCAATGACCAGCCATCGCCCGGCAGCCCAACGGCGGATGATGCGTCGGCCAACACGGCGATCATCTTCCCCACCGACGTGGCGCTGGATGCCGCGGGCAACCTTTACATTGCCGACCAGGGCAACAATCGCATTCGCCGGGTGAACGCTTCGACGGGTCTGGTGACCAGTCTGCAAGTGCCGGGCAGCGAAGGGCTGACGCCGCTGGTTACCGGCACGGCGTGCGGCATTGCGGTGACATCCGCCGGACGCGTTTACATCGCCGACACGAAAAACGACCGTGTGCTGCGCCAGGACGCGCCGAACAGCACCAGTTTCACAACCATCGCCAATGCGACCAAAGGGATCAGCCGTCCGCGCGACCTGACAGTGGACGCATCAGGCAACGTCTTCGTCGCCAATACGGGCCTGAACCTGGAACAAATTCTGCGCATCGTTGCGCCAACCAATACGCTGGGCACAACCAGCGTCGTCGCCGGAACCGGCCTGCCAGGCTTTTCGGGCGATGGCGGCCCGGCCAATCGCGCGCGAATCAATCTGCTGAACCCGGACTTCGCCACGACCAGCGTTCAGGTGACGAACAACCTGATCACGCTGTCCAACGGCGATATGGTGCTGGCCGATACTGAAAACAACCGGCTGAGGTTGCTGGTGCAGCAGCCCAATCAAAGTCCGGTGCTGGCCACCATCGCCGACGTGGCGGTGGATGAAGGGAAAACGCAGGCCGTCAACATTTCAGCAACCGACGGCAACGGCGATCCGCTGACTTTCACGGCGCAGGGCACGCCCGGCTTCGCGACGTTTACAGACAAAGGCGATGGGACAGCCACCTTGCAACTTGCGCCCGGTTACACCGACGCAGGCAATTACAGCGTGACGGTGGCGGTCAGTGACGGCGACGTCAGCGACAGCAAGAGTTTTGCCATCACCGTCAAAGACGTGAACCGCGCGCCCGTCGTCAACGTCAACCCCGTTGGGCCGGCACTGGAAGCGACCGGGCCGACCGGACGCGCTGTCGGTTTGCAGGCAACGGCGTCCGATCCTGATGGTGATGCACTTGTCTATCAGTGGTTCGATGGCGCAACGCAGATCGCCACAGCGCCGTCACCGCAAGTCATCTTGAATATCGGCAATCACTCGCTCTTCCTGACTGTCACCGACAGTAAAGGCCTGAGCACAAGCAGTGCAGCCTTTCCTCTCATCATCAAGGACTCAACGCCCCCCATCATCGCGGGCGTTCCAGCGAACATCACCACACAGGCAACCGCGGACGACGGCATCGCGGTCAGTTACACGCTACCGACGGCAACCGATCTGGTAGACGGCGCAGTCACGGTGACGACGGATAAACCTTCCGGCTCGACCTTCGCGGTTGGCATGACAACAGTCAACTTTGCCGCGACCGATTCACGTGGCAATCAGGCAACGGCATTTTTCAAAGTAACGGTCACGCCGAAATCCGGTGGTGGCGGTGGCGGTGGCGGTGGCGGCGGCGGCGGCGGAACGGGCTGCGCCACGGTGGGCAGCTATACGATCTCCACCTTCGCGGGCAGCGGCGGTTATGGTTTCAGCGGGGACGGTGGGGATGCGGTCAACGCGTCGTTGAAATCGGTCAGCGGGCTGGCGCGCGACAGCGGCGGCGTAATGATCGTGGACAAAGATGGCCGCGTCGTCCGGCGTGTGGATGCGCAGGGCAAAATTCACACCGTTGCGGGCAACAGCGGCAACGGCAACACGGGCGATGGCAGCCTGGCGATTTATGCCACCTTCGGCGCAACCGGCGGCGTGGCGACAGACGCCAATGGCAACACTTATGTGTCCGACACCAACTTCCACCGCATTCGCAAAATCACTTCCGACGGCAAGATTTTCCACTTCGCAGGTTCGGCAACCGGCATCAGTGGCGCGGCGGGCGACAACGGCACGGCCAGTTCAGCGCGGCTGAACCGCCCGGGGGCGTTGGCGATTGATACGCAAGGCAACCTGTACGTTGCCGACAGCAGCAACCACCGCGTCCGCGCCATCAACCTTACGACCAACATCATTACGACCGTGGCCGGCAACGGCAGCGGCGGTTTCAGTGGAGACGGCAGCGCGGCTAATGGCGCGGGCCTAAACAACCCAACCGGCCTGGCGGTGGATGCGCAAGGCAATCTGTACATCGCCGACCGCAACAATCAACGCATTCGCAAGGTGGACGCCGTGACCAAAGTCATCACGACGATTGCAGGCGACGGCACACAAGGCTTCGGCGGAGACAACGGCCAGGCCACGGCGGCGCAGTTGAACAATCCGAACGATGTGGCGGTGGATGGCGCGGGCAACGTCTTCATTGCCGATCTGGGCAACAATCGCATTCGCCGGGTCAAAACAACCGGCCAGATTGAAACGATTGCCGGAACCGGCGTGGGCGGTTTCAGCGGCGAAAGCGTCGCGGCCCTGCAAGCGCAGATCAACCAGCCATCCAGCGTTTTTGTGGACGCCGATTGCAGCGTGTATGTCGGCGATAACGGCAGCCTGCGCGTTCGCAAATTGACGCCAGCGGGCGGTGGCGGCGGTACAACCAACAACAATCCCGTCATCACGTCGAACACCGGCAACCAAACGCTGACCAAAAATCAAAGCGTTGACCTGCCTTTGTCGGCAACTGACGCGGACGGCGACGGCGTGAGCTTCACGCTGATCAATGCTCCGGCATTCGCTTCCATCGTCAATGCCAACGCAGCACAGCGCACGGCGACGTTGCGTCTGGCCCCCACGGCAGCGGGCACTTTCACGAGCATTCAAATCAAAGCCGACGACGGCAAAGGCGGCACGGCGACATCAGCGGCATTTTCAGTCACGGTCAACGAACCGCAGGCGGGCAACAATCCGCCGACGGCCAGCGCCGCCGCATTGCCCGCAATGCTGGAAGCGATTTCAGCCGCAGGCGCGCCGGTCAGCTTGAATGGCAACGGTTCCGATCCCGACGGAGATTCGATCAGCTTCGCGTGGACGGACAACGGCAACGTGATTGCGACCAGCGCCGTGGCCACGGTGACCTTGAGCATCGGCACGCACAGCATCACGCTGAGCGTGACTGACAGCAAAGGCGCGAAGACTTCGACGCCGGCGCAGACCGTCATCGTCAAAGACTCAACGCCGCCGGTCATCATCAATGTGCCAGCGGCCATCACCGCCACCGCAACCATCCCTGCCGGAGCCATCGTCAATTTCACGATGCCGACGGCGACGGACATTGTTGACGGCAACGTGACGGTGACTGCCGATAAAGCGCCGAACACCCTGTTCTCAATTGGCGTGACAACGATCAAATTCACGGCGGTGGATTCGCGCGGCAACGCGGCAACGGCTTCGTTCGTCGTGACGGTCACGCCGTTTTCCAGCGGTGGCACGCCTTCCAGCTATGTTATCTCGACCTTTGCGGGCAGCGGCAACTATGGTTTTGCCGGCGATGGAGGCGCGGCAACGGATGCCTCGCTGAAATCCATCAATCAGCTCGTGCGTTACAGCGACGGTTTGCTGATCGTGGACAGCCAGGGCCGTGTCGTTCGCCGCGTGGACGCGCAAGGCAAAATTCGCACCGTTGCGGGCAACAGCTCAAACGGCAACGCTGGCGACGGCAGTCTGGCGATTTATGCCACGATGGCTTCGCCGGGCGGCGCGGCGGTGGATGCGCAGGGCAACATCTACATCAGCGACACGGGCTATCACCGCATTCGCCGCGTGACGACTGATGGCAAGATCAGCCACTTTGCGGGTTCAGCAACGGGCGTCGCCGGTTCAATCGGCGACAACGGCCAAGCTTCGCAAGCTCGCTTCAACCGCCCGACGGCATTGGTGATTGACGGGCAGAACAATCTGTACGTCGCTGACAGCGGCAACCACCGCGTCCGCGTCATCAATCTGTCAACCGGCCTTATCAATACCGTTGCCGGCAACGGCGGCGCGGGTTATGGCGGAGACGGCGTTCCTGCCAGTACCGCCAGCCTGAACAATCCGACCGGGCTGGCAGTGGACGTTCAGGGCAATCTGTACATCGCCGACCGCAACAACCAGCGCGTACGCAAGGTGGCGGCGGCGACGCAACAAATCACGACCGTTGCGGGTGATGGCACACAGGGCTTCGGCGGCGACAACGGCCAGGCAACCACAGCGCAACTGAACAACCCGAACGATGTAGCAGTGGACGCGCTTGGCAATGTGTACATCGTTGACCAGACCAACAACCGCATCCGCCGCGTCAATGCAGCGGGAATCATCGAAACGATTGCCGCGACAGGCATCAACGGCTTCAGCGGCGATGGCGGCCCGGCGATGCAAGCGCAAATCAGCATGCCGACCGGCATCGAAGTCGAATCCGACGGCAGCGTTTACCTCGGCGACAGCGGCAACCTGCGCGTTCGCAAACTTGCGCCCGCAGGTCCGCCGCCACCTCCGCCACCGCCAGCCAATCGCAATCCGGTCATCACCTCCGCGATCAGCAACCAGACGCTGACCAAAGGCCAAGTGGTTGACCTGCCAATCGCGGCCACCGACGAAGATGGCGACAGCGTGACGTTCACGCTGGTGGGCGCTCCGGCCTTCGCGACAATCACCAATGCCAACGCTGCCGCGCGCGCCGCAACGCTGCATCTGGCTCCATCGGCGGCAGGCACATTCACAGGCGTGCAGGTCAAGGCCGATGATGGCAAAGGCGGCACGGCGACATCCGCCGCCTTCTCTATCACTGTCAACGAACCTGTCAATACGTGCATCGCCGTTGTCCCAGCGTCGCAGTGGAAGGGCGAATACTTCAACAACAAAAACCTGGCGGGTTCGCCGTTGATGGTTCGCGCTGATGGTGATGGCTCACTGAATCTGGATTTCGGCACCGGCAGCCCCAGCACGGCTTGCGGTTTGCCGGTTGATAACTTCTCGGCACGCTTCACCCGGGACGTTCCTTTGCAGGCAGGCGTCTACCGCTTCTCGGCCTTCGCCGATGACGGCGTCCGTCTGTACATTGACGGCCAGTTGAAGATTGACAAGTGGATTGATGAGGCCGAAACGCGCTACGACGTGGACGTGGTTTTAAGCGCGGGATCGCACGCAATCAAGATGGAGTATTACGAAAGCGGAGGCGCAGCCACGGCGCGTCTGTTCTGGAATTCGCTGAACTACTTCCCTGTCATCAACACCGTCCCGAACCAGACGGTGAAGCGCGGTGAAGTGGTTGATGTCCTGATCACCGCCAGCGACAGCGATAGCGATCCGGTGATCTTGATGTTGGACAACCCACCGTCGTTCGTCACGCTGATCAACGCCGACCCTGCCGCACGCAAGGCGACGTTGCACATCGCGCCTCCGGCAGGCGGCACGGATCAACAGTTCAGTCTGGCGATCAAAGCCGATGACGGCAAAGGCGGCCAGGGTTTAAGCAACACCTTCACCATTAACGTCACCACCGCGCCACCGCCGCCTGTCAACCGAGCGCCGCTGGCCGTCGCCAAACTGCTGCCCGCAAACGTTACTGCGCCGGACGATTCGGGCGCGACAATTACACTGGATGGTTCGGGTTCGTCCGATCCTGACGGAGACACGCTCAGCTATTCGTGGACAGATTTGGGTGTGGTGATTGCAACCAAAGCGGTCACCGACATCAAGCTGCCCGTGGGCACACACACCATCACGCTGACGGTCAACGACGGCAAAGGCGGCAGCAGTTCAACCGCCGTCCAGACCGTGACCATCAATGCGCCCGCAACGCCGCCGCCGGCGTCTGGCCCGGTGATCACAACCGTCTCGCCTTCAGGAGCCAAGCGCGGAGTAACCATGACGGTCGTTGTCACCGGCAGCGGCTTCGTGCCCGGCTCGCAAGTGACGATCTCCGGCGGCGGCATCTCGACCAGCACAAGTTATCTGAATCCAAATCAGTTGAACGTGCGCGTGACAGTCACCTCCAACGCTTTCACGACGTTCCGCAACGTCACGGTACAGAATCCGGATAATTCGGCCGTGACGAAAAACAACGCCTTCGCCGTCAACCCGTAAATTAGGGCCTTAAGTCAAGGCCAAGGCCAGACAGAAAAGGGGAGCGTAGGCGATGAACTCGCCTACGCTCCCCTTTTTGCATCACACTCAACCACCTTACCTGCCTGGCGAAAGCCACAAAGGACTGCCGAAAAATATACCCGATCCCCTTCTTGACACAACTCAGGCCCGTAAGTAAGATGCGCACTCGTTTTCGGGGCGTGTAGCTCAGCTGGGAGAGCGCCGCGTTCGCAATGCGGAGGTCAGGAGTTCGATCCTCCTCACGTCCATCAGAAAGTCCCGAATTGAATTTTCATCAAGTTTGCTCTTGCTCCTCAGTAGCTCAATGGTAGAGCACTCGGCTGTTAACCGAGGGGTTGTAGGTTCGAGCCCTACCTGAGGAGCCAATCTTTTCCTGACTAAAAAAAAACCGCTCTCGCGGCTTTTCGCATTTAGCCCCACACTCAGTCCCCATAGCCCAGACTTCCCAAATTTTCAATCATCAAAAACATCCGGTCACTGAGCCGCAGGAAATTCATAAATAGTGCATCAGCCTGCACAAAACCTGCCGGTCTTTGAAAGAACACCGCTATAATCCTTCAAAGCTCATGCAACTTGGAAAGAAAAGCTTCAAAGCCGGATGGCACACGTATGAATCCAGCAGATTTCCACAATCCGAACACAGGACACCTGGTCCAAACAGCGAGCGGATATGCGGCATTTGTGCCTGCGCCGTTGCCGCCGGAGATCGTTTACGATCAGGAGTTGGTGCTGTTGCTGTCGCGTGCGGATGCGGCGCTGAGCGAACTGTCGGGTTTGGGGCGTTACCTGCCGAATCCACATTTGCTGATTGCCCCCTACATCCGGCGAGAAGCCGTGCTGTCATCACGCATTGAAGGAACCCGGACACAGCTTGCGGAACTGTTGCTGGATGAAATAACTCCGCCGTCAGACCATCCGATTGAAGGCGATCTGCGCGAGGTGCGCAATTACGTGGCGGCCCTTGAATACGGTCTAAAACGCTTGCAGGAATTGCCGCTGTCGCTGCGGCTGGTGCGGGAAATCCACGCTCAACTGATGGAGGGCGTGCGCGGGAATCAGGCAACACCGGGCGAATTTCGCCGTTCGCAGAATTGGATTGGCCCGGCAGGCAGCACACCGGCAACCGCGACTTACGTTCCACCGCCACCGGGAGAGATGAACGAGGCATTGGGTCAGTGGGAAAGCTTTCTACACCTGCGGGATGCACTGCCTGACCTGATCCAGTGCGCGCTGATACACGAACAGTTCGAAGCGATCCATCCATTTCTGGACGGTAATGGGCGCGTTGGCCGGTTGTTGATTATTCTCTTCCTGATCGAACGCGGCAGGTTGTCACAACCACTGCTGTACTTGTCGGCGTTCATTGAGGCCAATCGCCGTGAATACTACGAATGCCTGCAACGCGTCCGCACAGAAGGCGATTGGGCTGGCTGGTTACGCTACTTTCTGAGAGGCGTTTATCAAACTGCCAATGAAGCCGTGGCCCGCGCTGGTAGGTTGTTGGCCTTGCGCGATGAATACCGGGCGCGATTGCGCGAAAAACCAAAGGCGCTGCAACTGTTGGACGAACTCTTCGTCAACCCATTTGCCAGCGTTAGCCGCGTAGCCCAGCTCCTTCAGGTCTCGAATCCGACTGCGCGCCAAACGGTCGGGCTGTTGGAATTAGAAGGAGTGTTGGAAGAAGTAACCGGGAAGAATTGGGGCAAGCTTTATCTAGCCCGCCCGATTCTACAAATCATCGAAGCACCGCCAGAACCCGAAAACTGACTTGCCTTGCGACCCCGTCAACAGGAAGAAAGAGGCAAATTCTCCGCCCGCTCGACCGTTGCCCAAGCAGGCGTGTAGAGTATCTGCCGTAACCGTGAATCCAATCTGGAAGCCTGGAGAAATAATTATGAAACAGCTATGGAAGCCAATCTTGCCGCTCGTCGTGTTGGCGGCCTTGAGTCTGATTGCCGTAGGGCAGGCGAAGCGCCCGATTGCTTTTGACGATCTGATTTCGATGAAGCGCGTGGCCGATGCGCAGGTGTCGCCGGATAGCAAGTGGGTGGCCTACGTTATCAATGCCATTGATAAACAAGCCAATCGCGGCAGCCGCAGCATCTGGGTGGTGCCCGTGGCAGGGGGCGAAGCGCGGCAATTGATCACATCCACCGGCAACAACGACACGCCGCGATGGTCGCCGGACGGCAAATGGATTGCGTTTCTTTCCACTCGCGAAGGCGCGCCGCAAATCTTTGTCGCGAACGCATCTGGTTCAAATACACGCAAAGCTACCAGCGTGCCGGAAGGCGTCAGCGATTTCATCTGGTCACCCGATGGCCAGATGTTCGCCTTCACGACGGATGTTTATCCCGAATGCGCCGACCTGAAGTGCGTGGCCGACAAAAGCGAGGCCGCCGACAAAAGCAAGGTCAAAGCCGTCATTGCCGACCGCTTGCTGTATCGCCATTGGACTGAATTCAAACGCGGCAAGCGTTCGCATTTGTTTGTCGTTGCGGCGAACGCGGGCGAACCGAAAGACCTGACGCCGGGCGATTACGACGTGCCTCCGTTCAGCCTGGGCGATCCGACTGCGTTTGATTTTTCGCCCGACGGCCAGGAAATCGTCTTCGCCCGCAACACCGACAAGGTCGAAGCCATCAGCACCAACAATGATTTGTTCACGGTTTCGGTGAATGGGCCAGCAGGCACTGATGCTGCTAAACGCATCACCGGGTCGAACCCCGGCAGCGACACGACGCCGCGTTATTCGCCCGATGGACGTTGGATCGCCTACCGTTCACAAGCGCGCCAGGGGTACGAAGCGGATCGGTTCCGGCTGATGCTATATGACCGGCAGAGCGGCGCGTCGAAAGAACTCTCGACAGGCTTTGACCGCTGGGTAAATGAACTGGTCTGGTCGCCGGACAGCCAGAGCATTGTCATCGGCGCGGAAGATCAAGGGCGTGAGATGATCGGCGTTGCGTCTATAAATGGCGGGGTTAAACCGATCCTGGCCAAAACCACCAGCAACGGCATCACGCTTTCCGGCGACGGCAAAACGCTGGCGTTCACGCGTTCCAGCGCAACGATGCCCGCAGAAGTCTTCGCCGCTTCTCTGGAAAAGGGTAGCGACGGCAGCAATGCGCGGCAACTAACCCAGACCAACGCCGCGCTGCTGGCGCAACTGGCCCTGAACCCTGTGGAAGACTTTGAATTCGACGGGGCGAAGACACCGGTGATGCGCACCGCCAAGCTCGGCAAGGTCAAACTTTCCACCGACATCGGCAAGGGACAAACGGCCAAGATTCACGGCTTCATCATCAAACCGCCGCAATTCGATCCCGCCAAAAAGTATCCAATGGTGCTGCTGATTCACGGCGGGCCGCAGGGCGCTTGGCTGGACAACTGGGGCTACCGCTGGAATCCGCAAATGTGGGCAGCGCGTGGGTACGTCGTGGCGTTGATCAATCCGCATGGTTCAACCGGATACGGTCAGGCATTCACCGAACAGATCAGCGGCGACTGGGGCGGCGCGGTTTACGACGATTTGATGCGCGGCGTGGATACCGTCGTCAAGCAAGGTTACGTTGACCCGGCGCGCATTGGCGCGGCCGGCGGTTCATACGGTGGGTTTATGACCAATTGGATTGAAGGCCACACGGATCGTTTCAAGGCGCTGGTCACGCATGCTGGCATTTTCAACGCGACCAGTATGTATGCCACCGAAGAGTTGTGGTTTCAGGAATGGGAATTCGGCGGCACGCCGTGGGAACACCCGGAGCTTTACGCCAAATGGTCGCCGCATCTATACGTCAAAAACTTCAAGACGCCGATGCTGGTCGTGCACGGCGAACTGGATTACCGCGTGCCTGTGGGCGAAGGAATCCAGTTATTTTCGACCCTGCAACGCAAGGGCGTGCCGTCGAAGTTTTTGTACTTCCCCGACGAAGGCCACTGGGTTCTGAAACCGCAGAACAGCGAACTGTGGTACAAAACCGTGCTTGATTGGTTCGATCAATGGCTGAAGCCGAATGGCGCGACAGCCTCAAGATAGACCGTAACAAACGGGATAACTGATTCTCGGGTTAAAGGAGCGCAGGGATTCGCAAGAACTCTGCGCTCCTTTCTGCGTACAAGCCTGCAAATTGGAGGGAAGAATGCAAAATGATCAACGCTCAATCTCAAACACTCCCGCGCGGTTCTTACTTTTCCGATTACCGCGTCTGGCGCGAATGCTGATTTACCTGCTCATCATCGCCGTGGTCTTTGTCTTCGGGCTCCGCCGGATCGAACACTTCCTGACTTATCATCCGAATGGCTATAAACCAGGACCGGAATGGGCGCTGCCACCGAATGGCGAAGAAGTGTGGATCAATGTCGCGGGCGGCCAGCGCATCAACGCCTGGTTCTTGAAATCCCCGGCGCAGCCCGCTTTGGCGACGGTGTTGTATTGCCACGGCAATGGCGGCAATCTGACAAATGTTGCCTGGGTCGGCACTGATCTGACACAACAGGGATTTGACGTGTTGTTGATGGATTATCGCGGCTATGGCCGCAGCGATGGTTCGCCCGTGGATGAAGGGGCACTGGATACAGACGGCGAAGCGGCTTACGAATATTTGTTACAGCAGCGCGGCGTGAAGCCTGAAAACCTGATCCTGTACGGTTCGTCGCTGGGCACGACCGTTGCGATTGACGTCGCTTCGCGCAGGGGCTGCGGTGCGCTGGTTGTCGAATCGGGCTTGAGTTCAGCCAGCGATATGGGCCGGCACTCGTTGCCGATGCTGCCGCGCTGGCTGCACTTTTTGGGCGTCAACCGGTTTGAATCGGCGCGCAAGATCGCGCAGGTGAAATGCCCCGTGCTGGTTGTGCACGGCACCAACGACGCGACGATCCCCGTCGCACAGGGCCGCATGCTCTACGCCGCCGCCAATGAACCAAAGCGCCTGCTGCTGATTGAAGGCGGCAGTCACAATCTGGCCGGAGAAGGCGGCGAAGCATATCTCAGCCAGATCGCGGGCTTTATTCACGAAGCCACCGGCGCGAGGCCACAGGCAAATAGCGCGAGATGATTAAAAAGCCGTTGATTAGCGGCGGCGGCCAGACGCTGTAATGATGAATTTATTGACTTGGCGCGCGGCTTGATGGTCTAATGCGCGCCTGATTCGGTAAGCCCTGCTTGATTGAGTTTCGTTGATTGTTGGAGCAAACATTCCCTGAATCAACGCTTGATCATTCGTTTTTTATCGTCCAACCCGACCGGCGATTCGCCCCGTTACCAAATTTAAGATCATCATTTTAGATTGCCCCCTCGCTTTGCCGCACACAACTGTACGGGCTGCGTCTTTTTCAATCATACCGGGTCAGGCATGACAGGGCACAGCGCCGCCACAGGAGAATTTGACGATGAACGTTACCCATGACAAGGATTCCTCACCCAGGCTCTTCATTATGCTTTTCACGATGCCTTCCATTCGCCGGATCACTCTTTTCCTGATTGCCGCCGTCCTGCTGGCAGGCGTTACTGCGCGGACACGCATCCGGGCGCAATCCTCCCTTCCTGTTGCCACGACCGAAACCACAATCTCGACCGTGGCAGGCGGCGGATTCGGTTCGGATGTGCCGGTCAGGCAGGCACCGATGGTGTTACCGACAGCAGTAGCGTTGGATCCGCGCGGGCGTGGCTTTTATGTGATTGATGAAGTGGACGGCACCAGTTTGCTGCGCTTCGTCAACACGACGGCCAATCCGCTGATGTTGGCAGGCGTTACGATTCAGCCCAATAGCATCAACCTGATTGCGGGCGGCGGCATTCAAAGCAACGACGGCTTTTCGCCGCTCGATACTGACCTGGCACAGGTCACGGGATTGGCTGTTGATCCTTCGGGCAATGCCGTTTACCTGACGATTCCGTCTTTTTCTGCGATTCGGGTCATCAACACCGGCACACAGGATTTCACCGTGTTGGGCAAAACAATTGCGCCAGCAGCCATCAGCACGATTGCATCACCTGACCAGGCGGTCTTTCGCGCCATTGCGATCCATCCGACAACACGCGAGCTTTACTTCATTGCCGGGCGTCTGGTCTTCAAACTGAACAACGTGGGGATGCAGATCGTGGTGGTGGGTGGCGGGAATCCCGTGACGGGCAATGGCGACGGCGGGCAGGCGACGCAGGCGCGATTGACTTCGCCATTGGGGCTGGCTTTCGATAACAGCGGCAATCTGCTGATCGCCGATGGTGGCGACGCGCGCACGATTCCAGGCAGCGTCCGCCGCGTGGGCATTGATGGCGTGATTAGTTCGCTCGCCACGGGATTGGAATTCCCAACCGGCATCACGACCGCGCCCAATGGCGACGCCTACGTTGCGCTCGGCAACGCGCAACAGATCATCCGCGTCACTCCAGCGGGCGTTAAGACCAGAGTCATCGGAAATCAAACGATGCTGCTCTGCGATTTCAACTCCAACCCGACTTGCGGCGATGGCGGCCCGGCGTTGCAGGCCAACTTGAGCATTCCGGACAGCACCGCCAACGTGACGCTGGGAATTGCGGCGGACGCGCGCGGCGTTTACCTACCGGACTTTCGATACAAACGCGTGCGCTTCACCAATCTGACGGGAGGCCCCGCAATCGTTGCCGGCACCACGGTCGCGGCGCAGACAATCAATACCGTCGCCGGCAACGGGCTGGCTTCGCCTTACGACGGCACGCCGGCAACCAGCGCGGAGATGTTCGTGCCGACGGGCGTGGCAATGGATGCGCTGGGCAATTTGTTCATTGCCGATACCGGCAACAATCGTTTGCGATTCGTCAATCGGACCACCGCGCCGGTGACGCTTTTTGTCACGACGCCGTTCGCGACCACGGTGCAACCCGGACAGATCATCACGCTCAATCGCGACGCCGGAGAGTTTCAGCTTGATGATCGCATCACGACCGCGCTTTTTCTGAATCCGCAAGGGCTGTACACCGTGCCGAACGGAGTCTTCATCGTGGATTCGCAGGCCGGGGCATTGATCAAAGTTCCGCCCAGCGCAGTCACGGGCCGTCGCAGCGGCGTGATTCGCTTCCTGAACACATCCAGCAGCGATGTGACGTTCTTTCCCAATGGCGACGCCAAAGTAGTCGTGCCGCCGGGCCAGGTCAAAGACATCGCGGGGGTGCGGCCTCCGGCCAATCCACAGGGCATCGGCGACGGGCTGATGGCAAACCGAGTCGCCTTCTTCCCGACAAAAGCGATTGTGGATCGCGCGGGCAACCTGTTCATCGCGGATCAGGGCAACAATCGTATTCGCCGCGTGGACGCGCAGAATGGCGTGGTCAGCACCTTTTATGGTGATGGCAACACGCAAACACTGCAAGGCCCCACCGGAATCACCTTTGATAACGCGGGCCGATTGTACATCGCCGATACGCGCAACAATCGAATTCTTCGCCAGGACACGCTCACGGCCACGGCCTTCAGCATCATCGCCGACAGCACGCGCAACATCCGCCGCCCTCGCGATCTGGCGGTGGATGCCACGGGCAAAGTCTTCCTGACCAATGCCGGGACGAATCAAGTTCTGGATGTGGATGCGCCCAATAACACGCTGGGCACAACCAGCGTGGTGGCCGGCACGGGTGAGCCGGGCTTTTCAGGCGATGGCGGGCCAGGCGTGCGGGCCAGGCTGAGCCTGCCCGATCCGGGCACAAACACCAACGATATTCAGGTCACCGCCGAAATTATCACCTTGCCGAACGGCGATCTGATTTTTACCGACACGGTCAACAATCGCGTTCGTCTGCTCAAACGTAAAAACACCGTGTTGTCAGTCGCCAGCGTTTCCGCCGCCAGTTTTACGGGGACGGAGCTTGCCCCCGAATCCATTACTGCCGCGTTCGGAGACAAGCTGGCAACACAATCGCAAATCGCAATCGGACTTCCACTGCCGACGCAACTGGCCGGCACAACGGTCAAAGTCAAAGACAGCGGCGGAATGGAGCGCAACGCGCCGCTCTTTTTCGTTGCGCCGAACCAGATCAACTACCTGGTTCCTTCCGGCACGGCCATTGGCACGGCCACCGTCATCGTGACCAGCGGAGATGCAACGGTTTCCACCGGTTCAATCAACATTGCCGCTGTCGCGCCGGGGTTGTTCACGGCCAATGCCAGTGGACAAGGGCTGGCTGCCGCCGTGGCCCTGCGCGTCAAAGAAAACGGCGCGCAAAGCTTCGAGCCGATTGCGCAATTCGACGCGGTGCAGAACCGGATCGTCCCCATCCCGATTGATCTGGGGCCTGCGACAGACCAGCTTTTCCTGATTTTGTATGGCACGGGCATCCGCTTCCGCAGCAGTTTGTCTGCGACGGCGGCCACCATCGGCGGCACGGCTTCCGAAGCGATCTATGCCGGCCCGGCGGAAGGGTACGCAGGCCTGGATCAGGTCAATCTGCGCATCCCGCGCAGCCTGGCCGGACAAGGCGTGGTCAATGTCGTGCTGACGGTCAATGGCAAAGCGGCAAACACCGTCACGATTCAGATCAAGTGATTGAGCACTCCCAAAGGCTTCATTACCTGGCTGGTTTGAACAATCCGACCGGAATTCCTTCGGGATCACTGATGTAGGCTATCTCGTCGCCATCCGGCGGCATCTGCGGCGGCCTGATCACCGTCGCGCCAAGCCCGGCGGCCTTCTCAACCGCTTCGGCCAGATCGTCAACGGCGATAAAAAGTGCGACCATCGGATGGCCTTCTGGCGACGCAGGCCAAATCCCGCCGTTGATTCCGCTGCCTGCGCCAGTATCGAGCGTTCGATACCCAAGCGCGTTATTAGCATTGGTCTGCCAGCCGAAAAGCTTTCCTTAAAACTCCGCCAATTTGTTTGGGTTCTTGGCCAGAATTTGAAATTGCATGACGGGATTTCCCATAACTTCACTCCTTCAGTATGCCTTGGATTTGATTGCTTGAATTGATTGGAAAGATGTTGATTTCCAGTGGAAGACTCACTTGGAGAAGGGATGACTTCAGAGCAACGCAAGTTTGCCTTCTTTCTCGCCGATGCCTACAATGCGCAAAATCTCGGAGATTTGCTGATAAAGGTGCGCTATGCGAAAAAGCAATCGAAAGGCTGGCAAGTTAACCGCGATCCGGCGATCACTTCTGTCAAAACAAGGTACAGGCAAGCGTCTTTACACAGTGCCAGAGGTGATGAAGCTAACGGGGCTGTCGCGTAAACAAGTGGAATATTGGGCGGCGATTGATCTGCTCAAGCCTACATTGCGCGACGCAACCGCGCTGGGAAGCCAACCTGCTTCCTTTTATTCAACGATGGCGGTCGTCAAAGCGCTGATTATGTGTGACCTGCGCAGCCGTGGTTTTACGCCTCGTCAGGTGCAACAAGTTGCCAACAATCTGGAAACACAGGGACTGCAACTCGATGATCCTGATATGTACTTGCTCACGGATGGATATTCCATCTACTACGCAAACAGCAATAATGAAGTCACGGACATTCTGAAACATCACCGACAAATGTTGCTCCTCGTGCCGCTCCGCGAGCAGGTTGAGAAACTGAAGGCGGCAGCTTAGCTGCTTAGAGCACAAGCTTATGAATAACAGTGGAGTCCAACCGAACGCGCTTCAACTGAGGCCGTATCTGCTTGATTGCGGCTATAGCAGATCACAGTTGGCGGTGAACGTTGAAGCTGCACCCGGCCATCGCGCGCCGCTCGTGGCCTTCGCTCATGCGCCATTTGACTCACGCTCGGCCTGCATTGCAGTTCTTGATCAGCTCTTTCAGCCGGAAACTGAATTGAGAGATTACCGTAGTCTCGGCGCGCCCTTGGTCTTTACTGCGCTGTCAGATCATTGGCAGTTATGGAAACAAGGCGCGGCAAGACCGGAATTCGTCAGTCGTCTACGTCCGTCAGAATTAACCAACTTCTTCAAAAAAGAAAAAGGCAACCTTGCTCCCGAATCGGTCTACCGTGCAAAGACTTGGGCCAGGTTTGATAAAAGCTTTCAACTCGACTTTGTTGATCTGGGATTGATGCCGTTGGTGGAGGAAGAAGCCGGGCGAAAATTATCCACAGTAATTGAACGGACGGTCGTTGAAGCCAAATCGCGGCTGGGCTGGCAGACAATTTCTGAAGAGCAAGGGCGATGGTTGCTGAAGTCAAACTTCTGGCTGCTGGCCGCGAAGATTTTAAGAGACAAGAATGTCCCTACATTTGCCAATCTTGATCTCGAAGATCTGGATGAGGTCTTTACTCGCGTGGCGCAGCACTGCGGTGCCGCCGCGCCGGTCACGGTTGGCTCAAAGCGTCAGGCGGATGCGCTGCGAGAGTCGGCACGCACGATTTCGACGCTCAGTCATCTCGGGTTGGTCAGCACTGACGCGCTCGCTCATCTCTACGAAAATGCGCTAATCACGAAAGAAACGCGCGCGGAACTCGGCACGCACAGCACGCCAACCTACTTGGTTGATTACATTGTCGGGAAGTTGAGACCGTGGATTGAAGAGATACCTGCAAATCAGCGCCAAGTCTTTGAACCCGCTTGTGGCCACGCCGCATTTTTGCTGGCGGCGATGAGACTGCTCGGCGAGTTGCCGCCGGTCAATCAGTTCTCTTCCGTCAAGCGACACCAATACCTTCAGGCGCGGCTGCACGGTCTGGACTACGAAGACTTCTCACTCGAAATCGCACGGCTCTCGCAGACACTGGCCGACGTGCCGAATCCGAACGGCTGGGACTTGCAGGTAGCCGATATGTTCAAGGGAGACCTGATTGCCCGCCGCTCGCGGGCGGCGAACATCGTCTTGGCCAATCCACCATTCAGGAATTTCTCCGCTGATGAGCAGCGCGCGTACGCGACCAATTCGGTTGCAGTTGAATACACAAACAAAGCCGCCGAGGTGCTCTGGCGCGTAATCACCAACCTGGAAGCGGGTGCGGTGTTCGGTGTGGTGCTGCCGCAAGGCTTACTGCACAGCAAGAACGCTGCTTCGCTGCGCCAGTTTCTCATGACCAACTTCGAGATCAGCGAAATCTGCCTTTTCCCCGACAAGGTGTTTACCTTTTCCGATGCGGAGTCCGCCTTGATTCTGGGGCGTCGCCTGCAAGCCAATCAGAAAAATCGCCGCACAATCCTTTACCGTCGTATCCGCGAATCGGATGTTGCTAACTTCAGGCAGGCATACAAGGCGACACAAGACTACGAGGTTCAGCCATCTCAGTTTTCAGACGTAAATGGGTGGATTTTTTCCGTACCAGATTTGAAAGAGGTCTGGGACTTCTGTCGCGCATTACCGTCCTTCGAGGATATAGCGACGATCGGAAAAGGATTCGATTTCCGTTCACAGGATGATCCCGATTTCCCTCACGGGGCAATTACCAGTTCTCCCAAGATAGATGAGGGGTTGAAAAAAGGGTTTCTGAGATTAAATCCAACCCTACATACGCACGAATTACCCGATGTGGCGTGGATCAATCTTGACTCCAAAGTAATTAAGACCCCGCGCTATGGCATATCTCAAGGGATACCCCAGGTTTTACTAAACTACGCTCGCGTGAGCCGAGGCCCCTGGCGATTGAAAGCGTTCATTGACCGAGAAGGTCATCCTGTCACCAGTCGTTTCCTCGTTATCAGGCCGAAGAATAGTATTTGGCCACTGGAAGCATTGTGGGCACTTTGTAACTCGCCGTTTGCTAATGCTTATTCGTATGCCTTTTCCAGCAAGCGGGATGTACTGGCCGGCCTGATGCGTAACATGCCCATCCCCGAAATCAATGCAAAAAATATAACCCCGCTACTGAAGGCTGTTGCCGCATACTGGAAAGCCGTTCACGACCAGCAAGCTGCTATTTTTGCCGCTACCGACTCGGATGAACTTAAGACGCTGCACTGGCGAATTGATGCCGAAGTGCTGCGACTATACGACCTGCCGCCGCAATTAGAGAGGCAATTACTTGATCTATTCACCGGCGTAGAACGACGCGGTGTACCATTCAAACAGACTGAGTACATTCCAAAAGGATTCTCCGACATTTCAACCTTGCGCGAGTTATTGGCTATTACCACGAGTTGGGAACAGACAAATGAGCGGCGGGCTGAATTGATTCTAAAAGAAGTAAAGAAAACCATCTCGCCAAATGAGAAAGGCGAGCTTGATTGCCTCCAGAAGCTCGCGGACGCCAGAATCCGATTGCTGGCACCGCTACCCATCAAAGAACTGGAGGCGTTGCGGGATAAACTGAAACAGCGGGGGATGTGGGAAGAATGACATCAGCGACTTTTCCATTTACCTACCCGACAACGTCGCACATCCGCAAGCACGGCCCGTCCGGTTACAAAAATTATCAATACTATCGCGACTGGCTACGCGACGAGTTCAGTTTTCGCTGTGTCTTCTGCCTAAATCGTGAGCAATGGGTGATGGGGCGGAGCGTTTGGGAAATTGATCATATTGTGCCGCAAAGCCTTTTTCCTTTGGGCAAGTGTCTTTACGACAACCTGCTTTATGTCTGCCGACAATGCAATCTTAACAAGAGTGATCAGCTTGTCTCTGATCCTTGTCAGATTGCCTTCGGAGATTGTCTAGTAGTTCAAGATGATGGAACTATCAATGCTTTGAATGAAGCCGGAGAATTGTTGGTTAAAACCCTTCGGCTTAATAACCAAGACTACACGCATTTTCGTCAACTGATTATCCAGGCAATCCGCTCTTTTTTTCTGCACGACAGGGACGCATACATCCAGTGGATGCGCTATCCGCTGAGCCTACCTGACCTGAGCAACATCAAAGCACCACTGAGCAACACCAAGCCAGAAAGTGTCAATGATTCATTTTATGCGCGCCGCTGCCGTGGTGAGTTACCTGAAACTTACTGATATGTCTGGGACTTGTGTAGCAGCGCGCGTGAAGATTGAGGGAGGGAAAATGAACGATTCAGTCTTACGTCAAAGTTTGGTTGGACTGTTGCGCGGTGGGCAAGCGCACGCCACAACGGAACAAACGCTGGATGGCCTGAATCCGGCATTACGAACCGCGCGACCGATGACTGGCGGTCATTCAGTGTGGGAAGAGTGGGAACACATGCGGTTGGCGCAGGAAGACATCTTGCGCTACACGGTTGACGCCTCATGGACTTCACCGCCTTTTCCCGATGGTTATTGGCCAAAAGCATCAGAACGACCGACGGAAGAAGCGTGGGCTGCCTCAGTCGCCGCGTTCTTCGCTGATCTGGAAGAGGCCATCAAGCTGACGCAGGATGCAAGTGTGGATTTGACAGCGAAAATTCCGCACGGCGAAGGGCATACCTACTTGCGCGAAATCCTGCTGATTGCGGATCACAATGCATATCACCTGGGCCAGTTGGTGCTGACGCGAAAGGCGCTCGGCGACTGGGGAGCGTAAGCCAGGTCGCTTGCCTGTTCACGAACCGGAAAACAGAAGGATTGATTGCACGCAAAGCCGCAAAGACCGCAAAGAATCTCTTTTTCTTCTTTGTATCTTTGCGGCTTTGCGTGGGATTTAGCGTTACGCTGCGATTCCCTGCCTACTGCTGAATCACATAATCCGGCGAAGTCAGAATCAAATGCACGGCCATCGTCACGCGGTCAACCGGTTTGCTGGCGGGCATCTTGCTGATCTCAGTAACTAGCTTTGTTTTTAGCGCGCCGGACATTCCGCCCGCCGTCATCATCAGATCAAGCCCGTCAATCAATTGCTGCACGTTCGCGGCCAATGGCAGCCAACCGGAATAATCCGGCGTCAGCGGCTTGCCCGGTTCCCAGTTGAATCCGTCACGCGCGACGTAATGAAAAAAGTCGGAGATGCCGATGATCGAAGTCTCGTTGGTCAACTGAAACTCCGGCGAATTCAATCCAGCGGCGGCGATGGCACCGGGCTGGCTGTAGGTCGGTTCAAAGAAGTTGAAGACCGTCGGCGAGCGCATCGGATTCTGTCCGATCGCTGATTCCGGACTGTCCATCCAGTAAATCGGGAAGGTTCCGCACGGGCACGAATAATTCCCCAGCCGCAGCAGATGGGCGAATCGCACGATGGGTTCGCGCATCTTGCCGAAGCCCTGATTGGCGACCACATCCGGACTGCGCGCTTCGTAATCGGTCAGAATGGCGCGAATGACGGCTTTCAAATCGCCACGCACGCCCTGGCCGTTGTCATTGAACTTCTGCGTCACGCGATAGATGTACCCCGGACTAGGGTTGCTGGTGACCAATCGTTGAATCAGTTGCCGCGAAAGAAACGGCCCCACGTTCGAATGGTTGAAGATGTTGTCCAGCGCGTCTTTCAAATCTTTTTCCGGCGTCTGATTCGCGGGCAATGTCACGCCGTTCAGCAATTTTTTCGCCAGCGTCGAATGATGATTCGGCCAGACCTGCATCGGCACGCGCCAGAATTGCGAGCCATTGTGATAGGCATTCGGATACAGCCAATTCTGTTCAGTCTTTGGAAACCAGCCGTAGCTCCAGCCAGTGAAGACGCTGGCAAAGCCCTGCACCTCGCTTTGGCTGTAGGTCGCGATCGGCAACCCGTTCGCATCCAGCACCAGCGAGCCGTCGGGATGCAGTTTGTACAAGCCGATGGAAAAAAGCTGTAAAACTTCACGGGCATAGTTTTCATTCGGATTCTTGCCCGTGGCCGCGTCCTCCTTGTCGTTTTGCAGCATGTCCAGGTAACGCCCCATTGCCGGATTCAATGTGATGTCTTCCAGCAACTGGCGGAAGTTGCCGAAGGCGTCTTTGGCCAGCGTGTCCTGATACCCGGCGAGCGCGAACGGATCGCTGCTTAGATTTGAATTGAACGAGACGACCAGAATCTGCGACAAGGCAAACGCGACGCGCTGCCGCAGTTGATCCTGCCCGGTTACGGCCTGCTTCCAGAAAGACTCCATCATTTCCTGCTGGTAATAATCGAGCCTGGTGCCGATGGTCGCATCCAGATAAGCCATGTGCGTGGTAAGGGGAAGCGCTAGCTGTTCGTTCAGCCAGTTGTTGAAGCTTTTGGATTGCAGCGCGGTGATTTCAGCGGTTGATTTCGGGCCGAAGGTCGCCTGAGTCAGAAAGCGCGCGGCATCGCGCGGCGTGGGAGTGCCCGTGGGCAAAGGCGGCGCGGCAGGCGGCGGCGTGAACGTCTGCGACCCGTTGACCAAACCATAATGCCCGCGAATTTCGCCGGAGGGGTATTTCGACGAATGGATGTTGATGTAGAGCCTGCCGCTTTTTAGCGCCTGGACAATCTGCGCGGCGCTCAGTCCGGCAGTGTTGTTGAACGTCCAGACCATCGAACCGTCCGTCAGCTTCGTTGCCGTATCCAAATCAAAAAGAATCTGCGCGCTTTGGCCCGGATCTGCGGGGCCGTGAATGTGGCCGCTGGTTTGCGGCGTGGTCAGGTTGGTGTAGTTGAACCGGATGACCGCGGACTTTTCATCCCCCATCAGCTTCAATGTCGAATACCCGGACGCGGGCGACATCGCCGTGTTTTCAGGCCGCAACGAAGCCAGATAGGTTGTGTCCTGATTGACGGGCGGTTTCAGCGCAAGGCGCACGGTGTTGGACGTCTGGCCGTCGAATGAAACAACGACATCCAGTTCGCCGCTGCCTGCGTCGCGCGGAATGCGGACGTTCATTTGATCCAGACCCGCAAAACTTCCCTGCGCTCCGGCAAACTGCACTTCGGCATTGACTCCGCCGATGGTGGCTTTGATCGCGCTCACGTTCTGGCGATTGCGAAAACCCGTGCCGTACAAAATCAAAAAGACCTGATCGGTGTTCGGCCCCAGATCAATCGGCACTGAAACGAACTTGCTAAGGCTGGCATCAAAGCGGCCGATTGGTTCGTAGGCCTGCGTGCCGTCCGCCTTGATTCGCAAAACGTTGGCCGAAGCCAGGCCTGTGCCGCTGGCATCGGCAGTGAACAATCCCGGCACGACTGCCAAAACAGGCAGATTCGCCGTTGCAGCGTTGGCATTGTTGTTGACGACGGTCAACACTGCCGCGCCCGAAGCCGTGCCCGCCGGAATCTGGAAATTGATCTGCGTTGGTGAAATGAAAAAGAGCGGCGCCAGCCGTTCAACATTCAAGCTGTCGCGCACTTTGATGCTGACGCCTCCAAGCTGTGTTGGCAGCGGCAGCGTATTCGCAACGACAGTGGACGACGCCAGATTGCTGCCGAACGCAGCGACAATCTCTTCAGCGGCGATGCCCCCGCCCGCGTAACTGGCGGCGGAAACCACGGCAAATGAGTTCTGTGACCGGGCAGCCGACGCTGGCGGCAGCCAACGGTAAACCGACAACCCCGTCAACATCGCGAATAGAACAACTGTTAAAGAGAATGATCTTTTCATCATATACACAGCTTGGCCTTTCAATTTGGAGGGGGAAGCGAATCGTTGTTCAAACGATTCCGGCTTGGGGGGAGGAAATGATAGATGTCGAATTGCGGTAAGGAATGCTTTGGGTCAACGTCTTCTGTCTGATCTTTGAGACGGCGCAGATTATAGGCAACGCGGATTGTTGAGGCAACACGCACGGCACCTGTGATACGGAACGGGGAGCGTGAGCGATGCCCCTACGCAAACATCGCTTTGAAAGCGCAGGTCGCTCACGCTCCCCGTTCCGTATCTGATGTTTAGTTTCCTACTGTCCGCCACCGGCAGCCTTCGCGGCGGCCTTTGCTCCGGCGGGTTGCCGTTTGTGGGCGTCGAACCAATCGAAGATGTCTTTGAATGCGGGCACGGCAATGCTGCTGTGATCGCCGCCGGGGACTTCGATGTATTTGATTTCGATGCCCAAATCTTTTCCGGCTTTGACCATCTTGCGCGACTCTTCGACAGAGACGGTCGGGTCTTTATCGCCGTGTACGACGATCCACGGAACATTCGCGATGGCTTTCAGTTTAGCCACGACCAGCGGATTGCCGCCGCCGGAAATCGGAGCCAGCGCTGCGAACAGATCAGGATTATTGACCGCCACCGACCACGTGCCGTACCCGCCCATCGAATGCCCCATCAAATAGACGCGGTCGTTATCAATCGCGTATTCGCGTTTGACATCCTTGAGCACGTCCAGCACGTCGCGTTCGGCGGCGCCCATATACATCGAAGCGGGGCCGCGCCCTTTCGGACAAACGACGATGTAACCGCGCGCTTCGGCCAAGCGTTTGATCTCGCCGTCTTTATACGACGTGAAGAAACTGTTTTCGTCGCCACCCATCCCGTGCAGCGCGACGATCAGCGGCCATTTCCGCTTCGCGTCGTAATTCGCCGGAATAAACAAGCGGTACGGCTGCGGCGTTTTGTCCACGGCGGACATGTACGCCCAGCGAATGTCGCCGCGCTGTCCGGCCAGGGGATGTTCGCCTTTGACAATGTGATCCAGCAGCGCATTGGTGTGGTCGAATTCGGCTTTCAGCGCAACGCGCTCCAACGGCAGAGTGCCGTTGTTGATCAGTTCGATCAATGAGACCACATATTCGGCGGGGGCCAGCGCGGGCAACAGCTTTGCCTGATCCGTAACCAGTTGGCGCGATTCCAGATCGGTGCGAATTGTAGTGATGCGTTTTCTCAGCATCTCGGCTTCGGCATTCAGATGGCGCTCAATGTGAATTGTGACGGGTTTGCTGACCGGCTCGCCTTCGGCAGGCGTCAGCGTCGCGACGATCTGATAATTCCCTGCTTCAGCCTGCGGCAGCGCGACATCCCAGACGGCCTCTTTCGTAAAATCCGGCGTCACATCGTTCAGCACCTTCAACTCTTTCACCGTTACCGGTTTTCCATCGCGCATCTGCGTCAGCGCGAGCATCAGTTTCAGCTTGCCATTGACCGGTTCATCCAGCGTAAACGACTGAAACAATCGCACCCTCGCCACCTCGCCCGGATCAAAAACGCGCCGATCCATTTTGACCTGCAACGCAGTGTTCAGTGCGATCAGCGGCGTCCACGGTTGATTGCGCATCAGCGCAATGCCGTGCTGCATATGCTTGACGGCTTCGCCATATTGTTTTTCCTCATTTGCCTTGCGCGCCTTGGCTTCCAACGCCTCGACCTGCTGGCGCTTCTCATCGCTCATCGTCACGCGATTTTTAAGCGTGCGGTAACCGACGGAAAGTTGCAGAACCTGACTGGCGTCTTGCGCAAAAGCAGGCAGCAAAAACAACGTCGAGATGGCCAGCGCCAGTACGTAAAAGCGGACAGCAGAACGAATCGAGATGCGGTTCATCACTGAGTTCCTCCGATGGATGGGTTGAAAAATTGAAGAAGTTGAAGCGCGCGTATCCTACGCTTCGGATAGTTTGTGAGCAAATCTGCGGGACAATTTGGCAAATTGTCCCGCGCCTGATTGACGAATCCGGCGGCGAATCGTTCAATGTGCGGGCATTACGCAGGCATTCAATTCCAAACTCGACTGAGTACGACACACAACCACAAAGGAACACCGCCGAAATGGATCAACAGAGTCCCCTCTCTTCCTCCACTGGCGCTCCCTCGTATGAGCGCACCGCAAAGGATTACAACATCCGGAGCGTCATCATCGCGTCCGCCGTTGGCACGATGATCGAATGGTACGACTTCTACATTTTCGGTTCGCTGGCGGCGATCATCTCACCGTTGTTCTATCCGCCGGGGAACGACACGATGGCGATGATTGTGTACCTGATGACTTTTGCCGTGGGCTTCATTGTCCGGCCCTTTGGGGCGCTCTTTTTCGGGCGCATCGGCGATCTGGTGGGGCGAAAGTATGCATTCCTGGTCACGCTGCTGTTGATGGGCGGCGCGACGGCGGCTGTCGGATTTTTGCCGACTTACAAAACTATCGGCCTGGCCGCGCCAATCTTTCTGATCTTGATTCGCATTGTGCAGGGACTGGCGCTGGGCGGCGAATACGGCGGCGCGGCGGTTTATGTGGCGGAGCATGTGCCCGATCATCGGCGCGGTTTTTACACCAGCTTCATTCAAATCACAGCGACCTTGGGATTGTTCGTTTCGCTGGCAGTGATCCTGAGCCTGCAATCCCTGATGCCGAAAGAAGCCTTTGCCACGTGGGGCTGGCGCCTGCCGTTTCTGCTTTCGATCCTGCTGGTCGGCATGTCGCTTTACATTCGATTGCGAATGAAAGAATCGCCGATCTTCCAACACATCAAAAGCACCGGGATGACTTCGACCCAGCCGCTGAAAGAAGCCTTCACCAATTGGGAGAACTTGAAGCGCGTGCTTGTCTCGCTGTTCGGCGCAACCGCCGGACAAGGCGTGGTGTGGTATACGGGGCAGTTTTACGCGCTGTTTTATCTGCAAACGATTCTGAAGGTGAATCCGCGCACGGCGAACATTATCGTCGCCACGGCGCTGGTGCTGGGTCTGCCGCTATTCACGGTCTTCGGCGCGCTGTCGGATCGCATCGGCCGCAAGCGAATCATGATGGCGGGCTGTCTGCTGGCGGTGATCGGCTACTTTCCGATTTACAAAGCGATGGTGGCTGCGGCGGGCAATGACGTCGTCGCCGTCACGTCATCGAAGAATCCGACGACCGGCGAATACAAGCTGACAGCTTCAACCCCGGTCAGGGACGCCGCAGGCCAGCCGGTGATGGACGCAACCACTGGCGCGCCAAAGCTGGAAGCAGCGAAAGAGGCAACCAATGCGAACGTGCCACTGCTGATATTTCTGGTCTTCCTGCAATTGATCTTCGTCTGCATGGTCTACGGCCCGATTGCCGCGTATCTGGTTGAAGCGTTCCCGGCGAAGGTCAGGTATACCTCGCTGTCGCTGCCTTATCACATCGGCAATGGCATCTTCGGCGGATTGTTGCCAACCATCGGGCTGATTTCGTGTGCGTGGACGGGCAACATTTACGCGGGGCTGTATTACCCGATCATCGTGGCGGGCATTACCTTCGTGGTTGGCTCAATCTTTCTGAAGGAAACCCATCACCATCGAATCTGGGATGAGTTATCAGAGTAACGCGATGCTGAGACAGCCATCTGAGAAGGCGGTAGCTTTGGTAGTCATCGGTGCGAACTCAGCGGACTACCAAAGCTGCGCCAAGCCGCAGCAACTCCAAAGGCTCCGCCCGATTTATGCCTACGCTTCGGTTTAATCACCTGTTGATCCAAAGCCGCCGCTTGCGCGTTCGGTTTCGCTTAAATCATCGCTCCACGAATAATCACAAGCTGCGGCGCGTTCGATAATCAATTGCGCGATGCGGTCACCTGCATTAAAGCTGACGACCTGGCTGCCCAGATTGATCAGCAGCACGCGTAGTTCCCCACGATAATCGGCGTCAACCACGCCAGCCAGTGTGTCTATGCCGTGTTTGACGGCCAGCCCGGAACGCGGCGCAACGCGGCCATAAAACCCGTGTGGGATTTCCACGGCCAATCCAGTCGGCACTAGCTTGCGTTCGCCGGGTTCCAGGGTCAAGGCTGCAATGCAGGATAGGTCAGCGCCAGCAGCCAGCGGCGACCCTTGCGCAGGCAGGATGGCAGATGGATGAAGACGTTTGATCTTGATTGGCAAACGTTCAATGGTAGTTTCAAAATTTTGCGGCATAGCTGGCCTACTTAATATTGGCATGCTCAATGGGAGCTAAAATGGGTTCGGTGTCTGAGGCGCGTTCAGGAAGCTTGATGGAAAATTCGCTTCCCTGCCCGGCTTCGCTGGTGACGTAAGCTTCGCCGCCGTGCGCCAGCGCCAGATGTTTGACGATGGCCAGGCCCAGCCCCGTGCCGCCTGCATCGCGCGAACGCGCGCGGTCAACGCGGTAAAAGCGTTCAAAGACTCGCGGCAGATGCTCCGCCGGAATCCCCGCGCCGGTGTCACGGACGCGAATGATCTGATGATGCGCGTCGTCGTGTTCAGCCGCGACGGTAACGCAGCCGCCGGGGTGATTGAACTTGATGGCGTTGTCCACCAGATTGATCAGAATTTGCTCCAATCGCCGCCGGTCGGCGGTAACGCAAAACTCTTCGGCCACCTGATTCTCCAATCGCACGCCGTGCTGCGATGCGCGCGGAGCCAGGCCGCTGAAAATATCACTGGTCACCTGCCGCAGCAGCAATCTTTCCGCAGTCAATTTCACCGCGCCGGATTCGATGGCCGAGAGTTCGGACACGTCATTGACCAGCGCGCGCATGCGGTCGGCATTGCGGTGGATCGTGTGCAGAAAGCGCAGGCTGTTATCAGGATCGTCAATACCGCCGTCAATCAGCGTTTCGGTGTACGCCGTGATCGCCGCCAGCGGCGTGCGCAGTTCGTGCGAGACGTTGGAAAGGAACTCCTGCCGGATGCGTTCCAGCCGTTCAATCGTGGTGATGTCAATGAACGCGCAAACTACGCCGTCAAACCCGCCGTCATTCAATCGCAACGGCGCGGCGTGCAGGCGCAGGATCCGTTTGTCTTGTGATGGCGCGCCGCGCACTTCCAGGCGGGCTTCGATGCGCGCGCCGTCTGCCAGAACTTTTGAAAAGCTGCGATGTACATTCGGATCGCGGCTGACATCTGTCAGGCGAATCACCGGACGCGCGCCCAGACCGAACAGGTTGCGCGCGGCATCGTTGATCAACAGGACTTCTGAATTGCGTCCGGTGATGACCAGCCCTTCGGCGACGGATGTCAGGATTGAACGAAGCAGATTTTCATCCCGCTCCGATTTGGCCAAGGTTTCGCGCAACCGTTCGTTGGTGCGCTCGCGCTCGTTCAGCAGTTGTGTCTGCTGCCGGAAGACGTAATAGGCAATGACGCTGGTAATGACGCCGACGATGACCGTCGAAACCAGATGCGACGTGACGGTTCCCATCGTTGGAAAAAGCAGCGTCTTCACCGTTTCATAAAACGCAAAGAACGCGACCATCACGATCGTGGCCAGAACGATTTTCTTTTGCCGGAGAGTCATCTGAAGTTTGGACGGAATGGAAGAAGGGGGAGGGATGGAGGGATAGAGCGGGTATTCAGTCTCCCCATCTCCCCGTCTCTCTTAGACGTTCGCTGCTTCACTCAGCTCAGTACAGCCACGGAAACGATAGCCGATGCCGATGACGGTTTCGATGCAGTTGCCGCAGCCGCCCAGCTTTTTGCGCAAGCCGCTGATATGAACGTCCAGGGTGCGCGCTTCGCCGTAATATTCCAATCCCCACACTTGATCGAGCAATTGTTCGCGCGGCACGACGCGGCCTTTGTTACGCGAAAGAATTGATAGCAGGGCGAACTCTTTGCGCGTCAGTTTGATGCTCTGGCTCTGGCATAAAACGGCGAAGTCGGCGTAATCAATCTTCAACTGGCCGTCGTCGTACAACTTTGACGATTGCGCGTCGTAGCCGGAACGGCGCAGGGCAGCGCGCACGCGGGCAACCAGTTCGCGGACGCTGAACGGTTTGGTCATGTAATCGTCAGCGCCGACATCCAGACCGCGCACCTTGTCGCCCTCTTCACTGCGAGCCGTCAGCATGATGATTGGCGTGCGCCGCGTCGCTTCTTCAGTGCGGAAGCGGCGGCACAATTCGAAGCCGCTCATTCCGGGCAGATTCAAATCGAGAATGAGCAGAGCAGGCGCAGTGCCTTCAGCGTTATGCCGCATCTGCCCCTTGCCCAATGCAATGTTCAAGCCTTCTTCGCCGCTCAACGCGACCTGTGCTTGAAATGCGCCTTCGCGCTCCAGGTTATAGCGAATGCTTTCGGCAATATCGGGATCGTCTTCGACAATTAGGATAAATGGTTTCATATCTTGATTGCGGATTGTGGAGTGCGGAGTGCGGATTTCCTGGTAGCAGGATTGGTTCAATCAATCCGCAATCCACAATCCGCAATCCGCAATTCAACGTGCGATCTGGCTGTGTTTGATGACGAGCGCCTCTTTCATGTAAACGATCAGTTCGCAGATGTCAGTGACGTAATCGCCGATGCGTTCCAGATGTTTGCCGACCATCAGCAACCGTGCCGCGCGGCCTGCCGCCGAAGGGTCTTTTGACATCCGGTCAAGCAATTCGTGAAAGATGCGATCGTACAGCCGGTCAATTTCGTCATCCCGGGCAATTACGGCACGCGCGGCGTCGGCGTCGGCGCCGGCAAATGCGTCCAGCGACAGCCGCAACATATCGCAGGCAAGCCAGCTCATTTTGGGCAGATCGAAATAAGGTTTCAGTTGGGGTTCGTCATTCAGATAGATGGCCGCTCGCGCAATGTTGCAGGCGTGGTCGGCAATGCGTTCCAGAATCGGCGTAATCTTGATCGCAGTAACGACCAGCCGCAGCCCGTGCGCTTCGGCCCACGGCATCGCCAGCAATCGCACGCAGATCTGGTCGGCTTCCAGTTCCAACGCATCCACGCGATCATCGTCGCGCAAAACCTGTTCGGCCAATTCAGTGTCGCGTTCAATCAATGCGCGCGTCGCCTCATCAATGGCGCGTTCGACCTCGCCGCCCATCAGCAGCACATGGTCACGCAGGGCATTTAGGTCTGCTTCTGGCAGGCTCTTCATATTTCCCTCTGGTAAATCGTTGAACTTCGCGCCAGGGTAAGCCGGCGCGCCACTCATATTGTCAGCGGTCAGGGAATCTGCCATTTGCATAATCGAAAGACAAGCTCGGATGCGACCGATTTATCTCTGCTCAATTCGGACAGGAATACGATGTAAGGCGAGAAGTTTACTGGGCGGCAGTTAAGTCGAGTTCAAATAGATGTTAAGCCTATGTAAGTTTGTCGGGCTTCGCTTCCGATTGAGCCACCATCCTCATTCGTTTGTGCATAACGAAAAGCTCGCAGCCCCTTCCGCAAACAGAAATCCCCTCTCGATCTTCTGTGTGCGGATGGAAACTGCGAGCTTGGCGTCAGGGCAGTTCAGATGTAATTGATGCGAGCCTTAGTTTCTGCCGGGGCCGCCGGGAAAACCGCCCGGGTACCCATCGCCAAATCTGCCGCCTGCCAGCGAACGAACAATCTCCAACACGCGATCGCTGCCGTATTTTGTCGTCAACGGGTCCAACTGTCCGCCGCTTTTCAGCAAGGCCAGCACTCCGAGTTCAAATGTAATCTCGGCTTTCAGTTTGTTGTTGAGCAGCACATTGGAACGATTGGCAATAATCACAGCCTGTGCCTGCGCCGCGGTTGCGTTGCCTGCCAGAATCGCGGCGTCAAATGCATCGCGCGCCGCTTCCAACGCATCGTCAGAACCGTCCGGCAATGCCGCTTTGTAAGCAGTAATCAGGGCGGTCAAATCCGTTTCCTGCTGCGTGGTCAGCGTGGGCGCATTGGCCTGGGTGATCGCGCGCTTCAATACGGACAAGGAATCACGCGTTCCCTGATCCGCAAATGACGTGACGGCGATGGCAGAAAAAAGACAAAGCAGAAGACCGATGCTGGCGAATCTCACTTGGAATCTCATTGTTTTATTTACTCCCCTTGATTGAATTTATGTTGTTGGTTAAATGGCGCGTTCCGGAAACTAAAGCGACAGCCCCGCTATTTGCGAAATGCCGCCTTCCCCTTTGCAATTCCGAAACGCGCCTTGCGCGAAGATGCCCCTTTGCCGTGAGCCGTTCTTCGCTTGAATGTTTGGCAAGCCTTATGCCGAACCATTCCAACGCCACAAACAACGCGGAGCGCCTGTATTTATTGAGGATTTACAACCGCTTGCGCTTCGCCGCCCCGGACAGCAACGAAGTTGTGGCGAAAACCGACAGGCGGCAAAGCGATAATCTTCAATGAGTGTGACAGGAATGAGCAGAGATGCCTTGGGAAAGTTCAGGACTGCAAAGGCAGGTGAATGGTGAACGTGGAGCCAATGTCGGGCGCGCTTTCAAAAGTGATCCGGCCACCGTGCTGTTCAACAATCTCTTTGACCAGCGGCAGCCCCAGGCCGGTGCCCACGATCTCTGAGTTCGCGTCGCGCTCCAGCCGGTAGAACTTTTCGAAGATTCTTCCTTGCGCTTCTCTGGGGATTCCGAAGCCCTGGTCACGGACGCTGATCCGGATGCCGTTGTGATTGAGTTGTGCAGCAACGGTGACTTCGGTGTTTGGCGGGCTGTATTTGATGGCATTGCTGAGCAGGTTGCTGACGGCTTGCGTCAAAAGCTGCAAATCGGCCTGAAGCATTGGCAAATCCGGGCTGATTTCAGACTTCATTTGAATCCGGCGCTCAGCGGCAAAGACCGACAAATTACGAGTGCAATCCGCGATCAATTGGTGGCAGGAAACATCGGACAGATGCAAAGCCTGCGCGCCAGATTCCAACCGCGTCAGGTCAAGATAACGATTGATCGTTTCGCCCAGCCGAACGGCTTCAGCGTAGATGGTGCTGAGCATTTCGCGCGAATCATCAGCGGGCACGGGGAATTTCAGCAGCACATCGCTTAGCCCTTGAATGGAGGTCAGCGGCGTGCGCAATTCATGCGAAACCAGTTGCAGCGTTTCCGTTTTTATTCGGTCCAGTTCGACGCGCTTAGTGACATCTGAAATCAGCGCCACCACGCCGATGGCCGTGTCGGTGCGGAACCGGCCGGGTGCGTCCGCGTGATGCGTCTCTCGCGAGTGCCCGGTCGCTTCCGGTTCCGTACCGACGCCTAAGTCCGGATTAGCGACAAGCGCCGAAAGCAATAGCGAGCAATGGCGCGGCTCGGTTGATGGAATTTCAAATTCCAGTTGCACGTTTTGTCCGTGGGCCGCATCGGCAATGGCTTCTTGCAGCTTCACGCGATCAACAACGCCACGTTCGGCCAAAAAGTCCACGAACCCGGCTCCAATCATTTCAGCCTGATCACAGCCAAAAAGTTGCATGGCCTCCCGGTTGGCAAATGCGATACGTCCGGCCAGATCGGTCACCAGCACGCCTTCTCCCATGCTTGTCAGGATGCGGTTGATGAAGCTCATCCGCGCCAGCAACCGCGAGGTCAAATCGTCCACGGCGCGCAGCTTCCAGGCCAGGCTTTGCGGCAGATCAAGTCTTAATTGGCTGTTGATAAATTCGGCGCTTGATTGTGTTTCGGTCGGCAGAAATCCTTTCTGGCTGCTGACCAGCGATGCCAGCTTGATGTCCAGTTCGCGGCTGGCGGCCAGCGAACGGCTGAGCAGCAATGGAATCACTGCAATAAAGCCCGTCAGCATCGGCGCCAGCGGAGGGATGATCAGATGGCGGCTGAAGGCCAGAAAGCTGCCAGCGATGATCGCCACCAGAATCAATCCCAAAATCACAATCTGACGCCAGCCATCCACCAATCGAATCGTCAACGCCGAAAGCAAAATAACAATCAGCGCCGCGACGAAAGCCATCCAGTCCGGCACGGATCGCAAGCTGAGGCGGCGGCGGATGGTGTTGATGATGTTGGCATGAACTTCCACGCCCGGCATCTCCTGCCCGCCTAAACGCCCGCCCGGACTATTCTCGCCGCCGTAATGCATAAACGGCACGACGCGCGAATCGCCCATGGATTCGGCCACTGCGCCGATCAGCACGATCTTGCCAGCGAATGCGGCGGGCGGAATTTTGCCGTCAATCAAATCCGCGATGCTGTAGTAGCGAAACGATCTGGTGGGGCCGGCATAATTGATCAACATTTCGTTCTGGCGAACGATGGTCACACCGGGAATTTGTGAACTGACCGCTTCGTCGCGCACCGGGATGCGATATGGGCCGAAGCGAAGCTCTCCCGGTTGCTCTTCTATATGGTCCGCCGGGATCTGCTCTGCCACTCGCACAACTTCCAGGCTGAACGCCCAAAGTTTGTTGGCTTGATCGTCTGCTTTGCTAAGCTGAATGCTGCGCACCATTCCATCAACTTCGGGCGAGACATGCGCGTGCCCGACTGCTTTGGCGGCGCTGGCAAATTCAGGCAGCGGACGCAGCCAGGCTGTTGCGGAATTGGCCGGCCCGGTCGCTGCCGCTCCCGGTACCGTTGACGCGGATTCGTAAAGCTGCGCAGGCAAGACGACGCTGCCATTGCTTGCGATGGCCGCAGCCAGGCTCTGATCATCATCAAGTTTGGCTGAATGCTCAGCATAAATAACATCCAGGCCGATGCTGCGGGGATTGGCCTGCGTCAGCTTGTCAACCGCTGTCGCCATCACGGAACGCGGCCAGGGCCAGGGGCCGATGCGTTGTCCAATCGCCTGCAAGCTCTGATCGTCAATCGCCACGATGACAATGTCGTCCGACGGCGTGAGCGTGCCGCGCAATCGAAAGAGCATATTCAACGATGCCGCCGGCAGCGATGGCACAAACCACGTCACGACGACGACCAGCGCAATGCTGAATAGAAGAACCAGCGCCGTGCGCAGGGCCTGCGGTCTATTCCGAACTCTGCCGTTCATTAGGATCATGTAGCGGCTCAGGCGATTCTAAATAACGATAAATTGTGCGGCGATCGATCCCCAGCAGTTCAGCGGCGCGCGATTTGTTGCCGTCTGTTTCTGAAAGGACGAGTTGCACGTACCGTCGTTCCAACACGTCCAAGCTGGGCCGATCATCAATCAGTGAAGCGGACAGTGAAGCCGAAGCGCCTGAGCGAACCTGCGGCCTGGAAGAAGGCGGAGCCGCCCGTTCGACGATGCGCGGCGGCAGATCGTTGACTGTAATCAGATGGTCGGCGCACACGGTCGCAGCGTGTTCGATGGTGTTTTCCAGTTCGCGCACGTTACCCGGCCAGGCATAACGCGCCAGCAGATCAAGCGCATCAGCGCTGATGTGAATCTGTTCGCTGTGTTCGCTGGCGTATTTTTTCAGAAAGTGAGTGGTCAGCAGCGCGATGTCTTCCGCGCCGCGTTCGCGCAACGGCGGCAAGGCAATCGTCAGCACACTCAGGCGGTAAAACAAGTCAGAGCGAAATTCGCCGCGATTGGCTAGTTCTTCCAGATTGATGTTCGTCGCCCCGATGACGCGCACGTCTATTTTGCGCGCTTCGCGGCTGCCGATTCGCCGCACTTCTTTTTCCTGCAAAACGCGCAACAGACTCGCCTGAAACGACGGGCTGGTGCCGCTCAATTCGTCCAGGAAGATTGTCCCGCCATCCGTGCTTTCAAACAGTCCAGCCCTGTCCGCGGCCGCGCCAGTGAAACTGCCTTTGGAGTATCCGAACAGTTCCGATTCCAGCAGCGTCTCAGTCAGCGCGCTGCAATTGACCGCGGTGAATGGCTGGCCCGAGCGTGAACCATTCTGATGAATTGCGCGCGCAATCAATTCCTTGCCGGTTCCCGATTCGCCTTCAATCAGCACTGTGGCCTGGGTGCGCGCGGCGTGCGCGGTCAGCTTGTACGCGCGCACCATCTGCGGGCTGTGGCCAATCAACCCGGAGGCGGAAAAATCAGGCCCATCGTCGGGTTTGACGGCTTGCACGGTGGTTGAATGGTGCGCAGCGCGGCTGACCAGCGCCAGCACTTCATCAATTTTGAATGGTTTGGCAATAAAATCGAATGCGCCTTCCGCGATGGCTTGCATGGCGATTTCCAGCGAACCTTGCGCCGTTATAGCGATCACTTTGGTATCAGGACTCAGACGCCGGAATTCGCGCACCACCTCCAAGCCTGTAATGTCTGGCATGTAGATGTCAGTCACCACGACATCGAATCGTTTGCCCTGCCCAAGCGCGATGGCGTCGCGCCCACAGGTTGCCGCCGCGACGTCATACCCGCTCAGACGCAAAGGGACTTCCAGCGCCATCCGCGCGCCACGCTCGTCATCCACGACTAAAATTCTGTGAGGTTTGGAACTGGTTTCAGGCACAATCATGAGTTGAAGCTCGTCAGTAAAAACTCAGCATCGAATAAATTCATCACGGCCTTTTCCCGGAACTGCCGGGGCTGGCGCTCGGTTTGGGACTGCTAGGCTGCGGGCCGCCTCCACGTCCGAGATCAGACCGCGAACCATCCACTGATGGCGAAGCTCCCCTCGCATTGCCACCAGCCGGAGCGCCATTCCGGCCAGCGTCGGGTTTACCGCCGCCATCCGCAATCCGCCGGTTGTCTTGTGGCCCTCCGTCATCGCGTCCGGGCTTGAACATCCCGTCGTTGCGCCCGTCTTTGAATGAGTTCGGTGGATTGGGCGGACGCTGCATCAAAATCTTGGTCGCCTGCCCGGCAGACAAGATGACCGGGCGATCAGGCAAGGCCAGATTGGTCACGACCACCTGGCCTTCGTGCAAAAATACCTGTGTTTCATTTCCGTCAACCAACACATCAAAGATCGTGCCTCTGACAGCGATGACCGCAGTCGGCGTGTTGACGCGGTAAGGATTCGGCTGGCCGCCAAGCTTTTCGATGTGAACGCGCGTCTTGCCGCGAACGACGTTGAACAAGGTTCGCGGCGATTGGCTCAAGTCTTTGATGACCACAATAGTTTTCGCTGCAATCACCGCCTGCGATCCATCTGAAAGTCCCAGCACCAGTCGCCCATCCTTACCGGTGACGATCGTATCGCCCGCCTTTAACTGGTCTTCAACCTTGAACGCGATCTTTTGAAGCTGCGCTTGGGTACTAGGCTGGCGCTGAATCTCAACCTGCCCCTGGATGGAAAGCACCTTGGCCGAAACCATCTCCTGTGCCCGACTGGTACGAATGCGGAAACCACCGCCGAAAATAATACCGAGGGCACAAAGAAGAAAACAAAGATGACAAACGATCAGTAGTTTTTTGACGGCCATCAAATACCTCCCTACTTTCCAGTGCTGTCGCCGGAATCTTCAGTCATGAATGAAATAATTTTGGTTGCGTTGTTCACGATGCGCGTACGCCGGTTTGTCTGACGGGCAATTGTTCATTTCTGCCACATCGTTGGGGATTTCAACTTTGCCTGTTGTCGGGTTTCGCCACACGCTTCTGCGTTTAATAGGCCACATCGCACCAGCAAGGCATAAACGCAATCAATATACCTCTTTTTATATACCCGCCGCTCACAAACCCGCGGCACATCACTTGCCGAATCACAAAACCGAAGAACAGGTCTGAATCAAAAGCGATGTTCTGAAATCAAAGGGCAGGCGAGAAAAAGTGAACGCCCTTTGGCAAGAGAACTTGCAGACAAGCGTTCCTGGTAGCTTGGCGCACCGCCATTGATCGAGAAAGAAAATATTTAGACAGGAGCCGAAAGATGACAACCAACCATATTTCATCAAGTCATTCGCACAGCGGCGGCAGCACAGACAAGCCGATGCCAGACACTCGCCAGATAAAAGGACTGAGGCGTGTGAAGGACGTTTTACGCGACCCGCTGACTTTCGTCCTGCTTGTCTGGACGGTGATGATCGTGGTGGCGGGCGTGTACTGCATTCTTTCTCAATAATCTAACTGAGCCTGCTACACGTTTATTGCCAGCCGCAATCACAATCATATTTTCAAATCAATTCAAGCAAGGAGAAGACTGTAATGACAACAAGAAAGACAAACAAGAATCTGATCAATCGCCGAGAGTCGCTGCGCCTGTTGGGCGCTGCCGGGGCAACGGCATTGGTAGCAGGAGGCGGCAAAGGCGTGATGGGGCTGTGGCCGTCAGCAAATATTGGCGCGCATGCAGAAGCGGCGGGCATGATCCCCAATATTCACAGAGTGGTCAGCCCTACGCTGTTCGCGCCCGCACCGCGCGTGATGCTGGACGTCAACCAGCTTTCATGCGTGACCAAACCGGCGCTGACCGAAGGGCCGTTTTTTGTGGATGAGAAACTCAACCGTGCCGACATCCGTTCTGACCCGTCCAACAACACGGTGAAGGCTGGCGTGCCATTGAAGCTGAAGTTTTATGTCAGCCGCGTGACGGGAAGCACTTGCACGCCGCTGGTTGGCGCATGGGTGGACATTTGGCACACCGATGCATCAGGCGGGTATTCAGACGTCAACGGGCAGGGCAATCCCAACAACTTGGGCCAGAAGTTTCTGCGCGGCTATCAAGTGACGGACGCCAGTGGCGCAGTGGAATTCACGACAATTTATCCCGGCTGGTATGCTGGCCGCACCGTGCATATCCATTACAAGGTGCGTCTGTTTAACGGTTCGACCAAGACTTATGAATTCACCTCGCAGTTGATCTTTGACGACACGCTGACTGACCAAGTCTTTACGCAGGCTCCCTATAACGCCAAAGGGACGCGCAACACGCGCAACAGCAACGACGGCATTGCCCAGGAAGGTGGCACGGCTATCCTGCTCAGCCTGACTTCGGATGGCGCGGGCGGTTACACCAGCACCTACGCCCTTGGCTTGTCGGGCGTGCCCGCTTCGGTGGCGTCAGTCTCCGCCGTTTCAGCGGCCACTTTTGCGTCGGGATCGTTGGCCAGCGAAGCGATTGCCGCGCTGTTTGGTACTGGCTTGGCAACGAGCACTGTTTCCGCAACTACATCAACGCTGCCAACCACGCTGGGCGGCGTTCAACTACAGGTCAAGGATGCCAGCGGTACCACGCGCAATGCGCCGCTGTTTTTCGTCTCGCCCACGCAGATCAACTTTCAAATCCCGGCAGGCACCAGCGCAGGCAGCGCAATAGTCTGTGTCTTGAATAACGGCGCCTCAGCCGGTCAAGGCACGCTCACCATCACTTCCGTCGTGCCTGGGCTGTTCACGGCCAACGCCACCGGGCAAGGAGTTCCCGCCGCCGTTGTTCTGCGCGTCAAAGCCGACGGCACGCAAAGCTACGAAGCCGTCTCGCAATATGACACCGCGCAGAATCGTTTCGTCGCTGCGCCGATTGATCCGGGCGCGGCAACCGATCAACTGTTTCTGGTCGCCTTCGGCACTGGCTTCCGCAATCGCACGTCTCTATCAACAGTCAACGCAACGATCGGAGGCGCCATTGCCAGCGTGGGTTTTGCCGGTACGCAGGGCAATCTGATTGGCGTGGATCAAGCCAACATCGCCATCCCGCGCAGCCTAGCCGCGCGCGGCAATGTGGATGTGGTCTTGAGCGTTGATGGCATTGCGGCCAACACTGTTTCGATCAACGTCAAATAACATCATCATTCCTTGCTGTCCATTTCGATCCTGAAAGAATCAGGATCAGGAGGCCTCCACCCATGCGACTAGTCAAACTATTATTGCTGCTAGTTTCACTCTCAGTAGTCATTGGACAACTGCTGCCATCGTCGGCGGTCAGCGGTCAGAGCGGCGGTCAACTGTCCGCGCCGACCGGCGTGACGGCCTCTGACGGCGCGTATTCCAACAAGGTCGGCATCAGTTGGGACGTGATTCGGAATGCAACTGCCTATCAAGTATTCCGCAACACGTCGAACGACGCGGCTTCCGCCCTGAGCCTGGGGACGACGGCGGCGGCTTCATTTTTTGACGCTTCCGCCGGCGCCGGTCAGAGCTATTACTACTGGGTGCGGGCAGAGAACGGGAGCGCCGCGAGTAGTCTGAGCGCGCCCGATCAAGGCTCACGTGCCAGCGGGACGACTGTCGCGCTGAATCCTCCGCCTGCGCCTGCTGGGAATCCGGTGACGGCGGCCAAGGCTGCGCTGGGCAAGGTGCTGTTCTGGGATGAACAACTCTCTTCGATGCGCACCGTCGCCTGCGGCACCTGTCACCACGCATTCAATGGCGGCTCTGACCCGCGTTCGATGAACGGCAACTCCCGCTCGACGCATCCGGGCGTTGACGGCGTGTTCGGCAACGCCGATGACATTCAGGGTTCCATCGGAGTTCCCTTGAGCCTGGCCAACGGCAACTACGCGTGGTCGGCGGCCTTCGGCATCAGGGAGCAAGTGACCGGGCGCAGAGGCATGTCGTATGTGAATGCGGGTTATCCCGGTTCGCTGTTCTGGGACGGGCGCGCCACTCAGGTTTTCAAAGACCCGCTGACCAGCGCCGTCGTGCTGGCCAATGGCGGCGCACTCGAAAGCCAGGTGTTGGGGCCGCCCGTCAACTCCGCCGAGATGGGGCACACCGGGCGCGACTGGAATGATGTGGCGGCGCGTGGCTGGCCGCGTGGATAGGCGAACCAGTTATCCCGAACTCTTCGCCGAAGCCTTTGGCGTGCCTGATGTGACGCCGGTGCGCATTGCGCTGGCGATTGCCACATTCGAACGCACGCTCTATTCAGACCGCACGCCTTTCGACATCGGCGATCTGACCACAGCCGAAGCGCGCGGGCAGCAGGTGTTCAATCAATCGGATTGCAACGATTGCCATACCACGTCCTTCTTTTCGGATAACCAGTTTCATAACACCGGGGTGCGCCCTTCTGCCGATGACGTGGGGCTTTTCGCGGTCACGGGCAATCAGAATGATATGGGCAGGTTTCGCACGCCGAGCCTGCGCAATGTGGAACTGCGCGCGCCGTATATGCACAACGGGCGTTTCAACACGCTCGAAGAGGTGGTGGAATGTTATAACCGCGGCGGCGACTTCAGCCCGCCTAACCTGGAACGCAATCGCATCAGGCGGCTGAATCTGAGCAATCAACAGAAAGCCGATCTGGTCGCCTTCTTGAAACGCCCGCTGACCGATCCGCGCGTGGCGGCTGAGGCCGCGCCATTCGACCGCCCGATGCTTTACGCCGAATCCATGCGCGTTCCGCAGATCACCGGCGCGGGCGTTGCCGGGACAGGCGGGCTGATCCCGCAGGTCATCGCCATCGAGCCGCCAATGCTGGGCAATCCCAAATTCACTGTGGGCGTTTACGGTGCGCTGGGCGGCGCTCAAGCCACATTGGTGATTGATAAAAGTGATCCCGGCACCGGCCCGAACATTCCCGGCAGCGGGTCATTGGCGCGCATCACCGCGCCGCTGGCAGGCACGGGCGCGGGCAATGGCTACGCTTCGGTGAGCCTGACAATTCCCAATGACCCCGCGCTGGTTGGCGCAACATTGTTTGGCCGCTGGTTCGTCAACGATGCGGGCGCGGCGGGCGGTGTAGCGGCGACTCCGGCCTTCAAGATGACCATCTTCGGAACGGCCACCAGCAAGGCTCAGGCGCTGGCGAGCGTTTCATCCGCCAGCTACGCCACGGGAACTGTGGCGGCGGAATCAATCGTCAGCGGATTCGGAACCAATCTTTCAACGACAACTGTAGTTGCAACATCGCTGCCATTGCCGGAAACATTGGCCGGCGTCACAGTCGCGGTCAGGGATGTGCTGGGCGTTGAACGCCTGGCCCCGCTCTTCTTCGTTTCGCCGGCCCAGATCAATTACCAGCTGCCGGCGGGAACGGCGACCGGAGAAGGCACTGTGTTGATCAAACAGGGCAGCGCCGTCGTTGCCGCTGGGCTGCTGCAAATCGCACCTGTCTCGCCGGGCCTGTTCACCGCCGATGCCAGCGGGCGCGGGCTGGCGGCGGCGGTTGCCTTGCGAGTCAAAGCGGACGGTTCGCAGACCTTCGAACCAATCGCGCAATTCAACGCGACAACCAATCGCTTCGACGCCGTCCCGATTGATCTGGGCGCGGCTGGGGATCAACTCTTTCTGATTGCGTTCGGCACTGGCTTCCGCAGCCGTTCGTCGCTGGCCAACATCACGGCCAGGCTCGGCGGCGCAAACGCCGATGTCTCATTCGCCGACGCGCAGGGCAATCTGGCGGGCGTAGATCAAGCCAACATCACCATCCCGCGCTCACTGTCCGGGCGCGGCAACGTGGATTTGGTCTTGAGTGCGGATGGCAATTCGTCAAACACTGTCTCCATCAACATCAAATAACAGACTTCCGTCCAAAGACGTGCCATTACTTGAAACTTTCGATTTGTGATTGCAAACCCCATCGGCCACGACGGCCGGTGGGTCGCTAAAACCAACCTGCCATCACTAACCCACTTCATCCTGGCCTCTCTTGATTTGTGTGAAAACCGCTGGTTGCTCAGCCCATAATCTGTCCGCTACAATCGCCGTTTCTGCAATGACTCAAAATCTTAACCGTAAGACACAGTATGGCTATTGATCGCATCACGGTGCGTGGCGCGCGCCAGCACAATCTGAAAAACATCAGTCTGGAAATCCCTCGCAATCAGTTGACGGTCATCACGGGATTGAGCGGTTCGGGCAAATCGTCGTTGGCCTTCGACACGATCTATGCCGAAGGACAGCGGCGGTACGTCGAATCGCTGTCGGCCTACGCGCGGCAATTCCTAGAGCAGTTGGAAAAGCCCGATGTGGACGCCGTCGAAGGTTTGTCACCGGCGATTTCGATTGAACAAAAGACCACCAGTCGCAGCCCGCGTTCGACGGTCGGCACGGTGACAGAGGTTTACGATTATTTGCGCCTGCTCTTTTCTTCCGTCGGCCAGCCGCATTGCCACAACTGCGGGCGGCCGGTTTCGCGCCAGTCCACCGATCAGATCATCCAGAACGTCAAGGAATTGCCCGAAGGCGATCGCGTGATGATCCTGGCGCCGATTGTTCGCGGCCGCAAAGGCGAGTTCAAAAAGGAACTGGAGAAACTGCAAAAAGGCGGTTTCAACCGCGTCCGCGTGGACGGCGAGATGATGACGTTGGACGACGACATCAAACTGGACAAGCGCCGCAATCACACGATTGAAGTCGTCGTGGATCGGCTGCTGATCAAAGAAGGCATTGCTCATCGGCTGGAATAATCCGTCCGCACGGCGACCAAACTGACCGACGGCATCGTGGTGGTTTCGATTGTGGACGGCGAAGAGCGGCTCTATTCCGAAAAGATGGCGTGCGTTTATTGCGGTATTTCGATCCCGCAACTGGAACCGCGCTCTTTCTCTTTCAACTCAACGTACGGCGCATGCAAGGAATGCCACGGCCTGGGCACAAGCATGGAAGTGGACCCGGCCAAGCTGGTGATTGACGACACAATTCCAATCAAGGAATTGCGCTTTGTCGGCGATGAAGACAAAACGACCGACACTTACCTGCGCGATGCCTTGATGTCCGTCGCGCGCCATTTCGATCAAACGCCGGAAACATCTTTCAGCAAGTTGTCCAAGAAAGCGCGCGATGCATTCTTCTTCGGCCTGAAAGACAAAATCGAGTTTCGCTACGGCGACTACAAATACAAAGCCGAATGGAAAGGCGCAACCAACTTTCTGCTGGACACGATGAAGCGTTTACAGCAGGACGACGATTCATCTGAAAAACGCTACAGCGCTATTGGCAATCTGATTTCTCCCATCAAATGCCGCGCCTGCCACGGCGCGCGGTTACAGCCCGAATCGCTGGCCGTCAAGCTGAACGAAAAATCCATCGCTGAATACGCCGCGCTGCCCATTGAAGGTGCGATTGGCGCGTTTGCTGACATCAAACTGAAAGCACGTGAAGACCTGATTGCCGGAAGAGTGCTGAAAGAGATTCGTGACCGGCTGCGGTTTTTGAATTCCGTCGGGCTGGGTTATCTGGCGCTAGATCGCCCAGCGTCCAGCCTGTCCGGCGGCGAAAGCCAGCGCATTCGCCTGGCCACGCAAATCGGATCGCAACTGCGCGGCGTGCTGTATGTGCTGGATGAACCTTCGATTGGGTTGCATCCGCGCGACAACCATAAGCTGCTGGAGACACTGACGACTTTGCGTGATTTGGGCAACACGGTGCTGGTCGTTGAACACGACGAAGACACCATCCGCCGCGCCGATTACGTTGTTGACCTTGGCCCTGGCGCGGGCACGCACGGCGGCGAGCTGGTGGCCGCGGGCAAACCGGACGAAATTGCGCGCAACCCCGCGTCGGTCACTGGGCGATACATTTCCGGCGATCTGAAGATCGAAGTTCCGAAAAAGCGCCGCCTGCTGAATGGCAAAGCCATCACCGTGCGCGACGCGACCGAACATAATCTAAAGCACGTTGACGTCAGCTTTCCGCTGGGCGTGCTGACCGTGGTGACGGGCGTTTCCGGCTCAGGCAAATCCACCTTGGTCGAAGACATTCTGTACCGCGCGCTGGCGCGCAAGATTTATTGCAGTCTAGCCGAACCTGGCGCGCACGCCGCCATTGAAGGGCTGGAACATGTGGACAAGATCATCGAAATTGATCAATCCCCCATTGGCCGCACGCCCCGGTCGAACCCTGCCACCTACACGGGGCTGTTCACGCCAATCCGCGAGCTGTACGCGATGCTGCCTGAATCGCGCGAGCGCGGTTACAAACCCGGACGCTTTTCCTTCAACGTCAAAGGCGGGCGCTGCGAAGCCTGTCAGGGCGATGGGCTGAAGTGCATCGAGATGAACATCCTGCCCGATGTTTACGTGATGTGCGAGGTTTGTCGCGGCCAACGCTACAACCGCGAAA
>JBBQVH010000056.1:0-48981 GCA_038211695.1 Blastocatellia bacterium
AAGTGGGGCATTCTTGGATCAATCGCTTTCGTCGGCTGCCGGTGAGATGGGAAAAGAAGACCGGGAATTACCTATCCATGCTTTACTTTGCCTGTGCCATCATTTGCTGGAGAAAAGCGATAGTTTAGAGATAGGTTCTTAGCCTCCGAAGCCGCAGGCTGACATCAATAGCATGCTTAGAGCGTGTACGAAAATTAAAAGCGATATGCAATAAGAGCGCAGGCCAAGCAAAGAAAGGCATAACGGCTCTCAGCGGTTTTTTCCCAATTGTTGACCACACGACGAAAACGGTCGAACCAAGCGTGAGTGCGCTCAACCACCCAGCGCCGCGCTTGCCCACCTGGGTGTTGAGGTCCGTCCTCTAATCTCCCCGCTTTCGGCGCAATGTGGCCAATGTAGTTCTCACGGCACAAGGTTTTCCGCGTTTGTTCGTTATCGTAAGCCGCATCCAGGCAAATGTGGTGCGGTTGATCAGCACTTGGTCGCGGCCTGACCATCGGAGAATTGTCTAGTAAGGGCAGCAATTCCTGATGATCGTTGCGATTGGCTTTGGTCGTCAGGACAGAAATCGGGACGCCGCGTCCGTCTACCAAAACTTGATCTTTCATTCCGGGTTTTCCGCGATCGGTTGGATTCGGGCCATTTTCCGGCCCACCCAGGGGCGAGCGCGCATAAGTGCCGTCGGCGCTTTGCCAATCCCATTCAATACCATGCTGTTTGTCATAATGATTGAGAGCAATGCGCCAAAAGTCTTCAAAGACCTTGGCATCGCGCCATTGTCGAAAGCGCCCGTAAACTGTTGACCACGGGCCATAGAGTTTTGGCATCTCGCGCCAAGCAGCACTCGTTCGTAGGATGAAAAAGATGCCGTTGAGCAAGGTCCGATCATCTGCCGGTTTTCGTCCTCCGTTGGAACGCGGGGGACGAGGGGGAATGAGAGGTTCAATCTCATTCCAGAGGTCGTCGGGAATCTCTCGTATCGTTGACATCACAAGAGTTTACCGGCGACCTTAATTTCCGTACACGCTCTTAGGCAACTCACCAAAGACCAACGCGCGCTCGTTTCCCAAAACCTACATCTGGTCTGCGATTGTCAGATCAACGAACATCCACCAGTTCTTCATCGGAAAGAGACTTTTGTCACGGCTGACTATCCGCTCTATTAAAAGTTCGCACGGTTGACTCAACAGGAAGAGAGGTGGGGATTGCTCGAAGATACACACTCGATTGGCACTAGAAACGGCTGGCTCGCCCGATTAGGTGAAAAACAGGCGACGCTTAAAGGACATCGGCTGGTGCGTGTTGCCTCAAAATAGCTTTACGCGATGTGCATCGTCGGCAGGGCTTTTATTCATACCTCTTCACGATTTCATCACTATCCAGATAACCCAGCCGGCAAGCTTTGACGCGAAGTACGCTGGCGTGCTTCAAACTCAGTTCGCCGGTATAAAGCAGCCATCGTGCGTTCTTGCCTTCTTCGGTCGTGTAGGCAATCGAAGCGCCTTCGGTTGGGCAGGTGATTGTCAGCTTGACTGAATCAGAGGTCGTTGCTGTTTCACTGATGATTGGCTTTTCGACTTTTGCCCAGACGCCGCCGGGGCGCATACGTTCACGTAGTTCGGCTTCCGGCATCAAGCCTAAATCTTTCGTCTCTTTCTGCCACTCGTCCAACGCGGCGCGCATTCGTTTCAAAACTTGTTGATGCTGCGGCGAGGCGGCCAGGTTGTTGATTTCGTGCGGATCAATGGTTGTGTCGTACAACTCTTCGGGCGGTTTTTCCGGGCGGAAGAAGAGAAGCTGCGCTGGCGTCATGGCTTTGCCGTAATTCGGATCGAGCGCGTTCATATGGTCTTTGTAGAGCCGCCGCATTTCCTTCATCGTCGGCATCTCTTCCATGTACTCGATGTGTTGTGCGTAGGGGCGTCCGGGGAAGAAGTTGCGAATGTAGTGATACCGCTTGTCCGAAACGCTGCGCATCATGTCGTAAGACTCGTCCATGCGGTCGCGGTGGGCAAAGGCGTATTGGCGCGGCGCTCGCTTCTGGTCGCCCAGAAAGGCCTGTCCCTGCATATGCGCTGGAACCTTCACGCCCGCGATGGAAAGCACCGTCGGGCCTAGATCAATCAAGCTCACCGGATCATCGCTGACCATCCCCGCTTGAAGCTTGCCCGGCCAGCGCACAATCAGGGGAACCCGGATGCCTGAATCGTAAACCCATCGTTTCGCGCGCGGCAGCCCACGCCCGTGGTCGCCCCAGAAGAACACAATCGTGTTATCGGCCAGACCGTCATCTTCCAACTGCTTCAGCAGCGCCGCCACCTGGTAATCCATGGCCGTGATGTTGTCGGCATAGTTCGCCCAGTCGCGCCGGACAATCGGCGTGTCAGGATAGTAAGGCGGCAGCTTGGCTTTGGCCGGATCGTGGCGTTGTTCAGGTGTCAGTGCGGCGGTGTTTTTGGCGTACTGTTCGGCGGAGACGCGAATCTGGCTTTCGTGCGTGACCAGAATGTTGAAGACGGCGAAGAAGGGCTGCCCTTTGTCGGGACGGTTGCGCCAGTGGGCTTTGTTGCTGGTTTCGTCCCAGACAGTGTCGGGCGGGCGATGCGACGGCGGCGCTTCAAAATTGTAATCGGTCTTGGCGTTGTTCGTGCAGTAATAGCCGTCGGCGCGCAAAGATTCAGTGAAGGCTTTGACGCCAGCGGGCGGCACGGCTTTCGACCGCATGTGCATTGAGCCGATGGTCGTCGGATACATACCGGTGATGATCGCTGAACGGCTGGGGGCGCAGACTGGCGCTGAAGAGAATGCGTTGGTGTACCGCGCGCCTTCGCTGGCCAATTTATCCAGCGTGGGTGCGCGTGCGTAATCGTCGCCGTAACAGCCCAGGTCAGGGCTGATGTCTTCGGTCGAAATCCACAGGATATTTGGACGGGTTGCGGCGCGCAGCTTGTTGCCGGGAGTCTGCGCAAACACCAGCAGCGCAACGATGAAGGCAAGCCAGATCGTCTGTATTGTTGTTGGACTGGGGCGGGTAATCATCAGCTTCTCCTTCTAAGCCGTCCGCTTGCTGATGCGCGCGGCACTGTAAAAATGTACAACGCAGGCCCTCAGCTATATCGCAGCCATCTAAATAGTTCAGGGATCGTTGGACGTTTGCCATACATCAGCACGCCGATGCGATACACCTTGGCTGCCAGCCACACTACGCCGATGATGGTGACCACCATCAATGTAATCGAAAGCACGATCTGCCAGATGGGCGCGGCTTCCAGCGCGATGCGCAAAAACATCAGCGATGGGCCGAAAAACGGGATCAGGGAAAGAATCGTCGCCGCTTTGCCCGTTGGGTTTTGCATCACCATGGTGGAAAGAAGCATTCCCAACGCGAAGGTCATGGTGATTGGCATCTGCACTTGCTGGCCGTCGTCGTCGCTGGAAACGATCGCGCCCACCATTGCGTACAGCGTCGCGTAAAGGAAATAGCCCAACAGATAATAAATCACGAAGCAAACCAGCAGCAGGATGGAAATCTTCGGCAGTTTGTCAGAGTACGCCATCAGCATAGGCGCCGCTGAGATCAAACTCAGGATTCCGCCGAAAACCGCCCAGATCAGGTATTGCGTCAGGCCGACCAATCCGATGCCGATGACTTTGCCCAGCATTAACTCGAAGGGGCTGACCGAAGACAGCAGCACCTCAATAATGCGATTCTGTTTCTCTTCCGTCACGCCGCGCATGACCGTCACGCCGTACACCAGAATGGTCAGGTACAGGAACATCAGCAGCGTGAATGCCAGAATGACACGGCCGCCACCGCTCTCGCCGCGTTCGTTGACGGCTTTCAGCGTGACATCTTTGGTCAGTTCGCGAATGCGTTCCGCATCCAGGCCGGCCAGCGCAATACGGCGTTCGGAAACCGCCTTGTTCAATGCGTCTTCCAGCCGGGTTCTGCCAATGACGGCATTCGAATTTTTGGCGTAGATCGTAATCTCTTTTTGGGTCAGCGCGTCGGGCGGCAGGATTAAGAAGCCGTCCAACTGTTTGCGGGCCAGCTTCTCCGCCAACGCTTGGCGGTGTGGTTCAATTTCTTCGCCCGGTTTGACCTCTTCGCGGATGACTTCGTAATGCGCCTGCCCGGATTTTTTTGGTTCCAGCAATGCCCTCATCCGATCCGTCAGCGACGCATCCCCGGTTTGATCCAACACAGCGATGCGATATTGGTCTGGGCCGCTGTAACGTCCCAACAGGAAGGGCACAAGGACGAACGACGACATCACCAGCGGGCCGATGATTGTGCCAATGACAAAGCCCTTCGATTTCACGCGCGTCAGATATTCGCGTTTGATGATGGTCATTAACTTGCTCATTGCTGTGCTCCTACAGTTGCGGCTGCAGTACAGGGAGCGGTAGCGACCTGGTAGGCACGTCAAGCGCGCCACAAAGCCGCCAGGTCGCTACCGCTCCCTGTTCCGTAGCGTTTTCAGAAACCGCTGTGTGAAGCGCGCCGCTTCCTTGTCCGTTTTCAACTCTTCTTTCAAACGTTCCAACGCTTCGGGCGTGTCAACGTCGTACCAGGCAGGCCCGACGATCAAACTCAGCCCAGCCTTCCTTGCCTGAGCCTCAGTCGCCGTCATCACACCGCCCGTGCCCCAGGGAATGTCTTGAAAGATTGCTTGAAAGATTGATTGATGTAGTTTGCGCATGCCGATCAGGCAATAACCGTTATCTTCGGCAGGTACGACGACGACTTCGTCATCGTTCTCTACACTGTCGAATGCTTCGTGAATCATGTCTGCGGGCAACGTTGGGCTGTCGCCACCGATCGCAATGACGGACTCAAAGCCCAAAGCAAAGACTTCGGCAAAAATATTGATCAGCCGTTCGCCCAGATCATTGCCGCGTTGCGGGATCATCAGTGAACCTTCGCGCTCGACTTCTTCAAATGCCTCTTCCGCACCTTCCGGCGTGTAACACAAGATCAGTGACAGGTCTTCACGCTCTTCCATTACCGCTTCCATCAGCGCAAAGGTGTCGCTGAGAAAGGCGACATAAAGTTGTTTGGCGTCCTCTGCCGTCAGCGCGCCGATCATCCGGGTTTTGACTTGTCCTTCGATTGGCGCTTTCGCCATCAGTACCAATGCTTCTTTCATCTATCGTGCTCCACAGGGTTCATCTGGCGAAGATCATCAATGCATCGCTGACCGGCCGTTCACCTGTGATATCCGAAGGGCTGTTGACGATCTTGTTTTTGATGACCATCGTGGTTGAACCACCACCGTCCAGATTCATCGCCCCGACGCAGCCCAATTCCAACATCAAGCCGGCGAGTTCATCCATTGTCATTCCAACGCTGGATTTTTGTCGTCCATCCACTACGACCAAAACCAACTTGCCATCGGGACGCCAGCCAATCGCCGTGCGCGGGTGACGCTGTTTATAAAGCGAATCGCTGTAACGAGCGCTTTCGGCGCTGAAAACCTTTCTGCCCGCCGCGACCAGTTGTGGCCCGCCGCCCAGAATAAAATCCGGGGTGAAGGGAAGCGATGGCTCGGCTTTTGTTCTGATATTGAGTCCGATTCGCGTGCCTACTCGCAGATGTGCGCGCGCCCATTCGCGTGTTTTGCCGTGGGCGGAGATCACCATTCCGGCGCGCGGAATCGCGTGATCGCCCGCGCCATCAAACACACGGGCCACGCGATTTTTTTCGATGATGGCTTCCGCCACATCAGTCTCAGTCAATGTCGTGCGATGAAATTCAGGCGTGAACAGGATTAGTTCGCCCTTTTCAGCAGGTCGGTTGATGCCGTTGATTGGCTGCGCGGCCTTGCCATCAGCCGTCACGGTTGCGGTAACAGCGGAGTGGGTGATGGCCGCGCGAATTCGCTGCCCGTCGTCGCGCACGGCCAGTGCCGCGCGGTTCTTAACCGGTTCGCTCAGGACTTTTCCACGGATCGTCAGCGCCCCCACAGGTTCGCCGCGTGCTGGGCCAGTGGTGCGGAAATAGCCGCCATTGATTGCCACCAATGCGTTGCGCCGCGTGGCCATGGAACTGGTTGTTTCTGCGCCAACGATTTCATCTTTTGCTTGCGCCAGCTTCAACCGCGCCAGCTTGGCATCAACAGTAACTGAGTGAATCGTCCACCGGTCGCTGCCCTCTTGGATGAAATCTCCGCGCCTGATTGTGGTGTGTTCAACGCCGGGGGCGATTGTTTCAATGGTTCGCGCATCGGGCCGTGGAGCGGTGCGCGCGTCGTTTTTTACAACAACCGTGCCTTGCGGCAATGGCGCGAAGCCCAGGGTGCAGAGAAGCAGGATTGTCAGCAGGCGGGGCAGCATCTGGCGTTACTTTTTCTCTCGTTCGTTTTTCTTCGCTTCGTCCCAATGTGCGTCCATCCGGGCCAGCGTGACTTCGTTCCAGGGTTTGCCCTCTTCTTCAACTCGCTGTTCAACGTGGGCGAAACGGCGACGGAATTTGCGGTTGGTGCTTTTCAGGGCGCTCTCCGGCTCAATGTTGTACCAGCGAGCGATGTTGGCGATGACAAACAGAATGTCCCCCAATTCGCCCGCGATGGCTTGTGGATCGTGATCTTCGCGCGCGAACTCCGCGCGCAACTCGGCGACCTCTTCGTCCAACTTGGCAAAAACATCTTCGCCTTTTTCCCAATCGAAGCCGACGCGCGCAGCTTTGGTTGTCAGTTGGTACGCTTCCATCAACGCGGGCAGCTTTGACGATGTGCCGTCCAGCATGGATTGCTTCTTTTCTTGCTTACCGGATGCGGCACGTTCCTCAGCTTTGATCGCTTCCCAGTTGACCAGTACTTCGGCGGTGGAGGTGACGACCTGTTCGCCGAAGATATGCGGGTGGCGGCGCGTCATCTTTTCGTGAACGCGGGCGATGGATTGTTCGATGTCGAATAATCCAGCCTCTGTTCCGATCTGTCCGTAAAAGACGATCTGAAAGAGCAGGTCGCCCAGTTCGTCGCGCAACTCGTTCCAATCTTCGGCCTCGGCGGCTTCGATCACCTCATAGGCTTCTTCGATCAGCATTGGCCCAAGCGTTGCAAAGGTCTGTTCGCGATCCCACGGACAGCCCTCCGGCGCGCGCAATCGCGCCATCATTTCTACCAGGTCTTGAAAGGTTCTTTTCTGATTCATCTGCTAATTGTTGCAAGGTGTTAGCGTTTCGCAGTAAGCGGCGCGGACTATAGCAAACGGGCATGGTGGCAACAAGTTTCCGGAAATTGGCGGCGGATAATGCAGGTAACAATTTCATACCACTGCGGGAATATTACGCGCTCGGGTGGGGATACTTAGGATGCACCTGATCCGATTGAGGAAGAAAGAAAGAAAGAAGGAGTCCATCTATGCTTGCGCCAACTACCGGTCATCATTCACCGCTGCGTTCCGTTCCTGCCCCCCAAGCCAGATTGCTGCTGGTCGCCGATTCCCCAGACAGCTTGAAGAAGCTCAAGGCTGAATTCGGAAACTCTGTGTTTGAAGTAGCCTGTGCCGGTTCGCCGGATGAGTTGCAGGCCGCCTGTCGCAGCCAACACGATTTGGTGGTGCTTGATTTGGACGCTATGCGCATCAAAGCCGCGCTCTTTTGTTTGCGGGGCAACGTCTTGCACGCAAACGTCCCGCTGTTGGTTGAATCGGCCAGACTGGGAAATGACCAAAGTTTGGCGGGCGTGCTGCCAGCCTTTCGCGCCATGCCGTGCAGCCATAATGAACTTCTGTTGCTGGCGCGATTTTACGGCGAGGGCGGAAGACAGGAAGAAGCCAAACGCGCTGCCTTATTGTGACCCTATAACGCGCCGATCAATTCTGCATATGCCCGTATTGCCGCTGCCTGCACTTCCCGAATCGGCGCTTGGTATTGTTCGGCGGCGCTGCGGCAATCCTCGAACTCCGGCGCGTAATTGACGACTTGGCCACCAGCATCGCGCGCCATTTTCATTTTGATCTGACCAAAAGCAGTTTCCACGGCAATGTGTTCACGCCGCAAAATCTCTCGCCGCTCTTCGCGGTATCGCACGCCCAGCGTAGTCGTTTCCCGGAAAATCAACTCGCTCATCCTTCTCCGGTCTTCCGTCCGGCAAAGCAGTGTGACCAGCACCCCCGGACGATTCTTTTTCATCTGCACCGGCGTATAAAAGATGTCCAGCGCGCCCGCCTCCAATGCCTTCTCCATCAAATGGCCGAAGACCTGCGCATTCAGATCGTCAATATTGGCTTCAATGACGGTGACGGTGGCCGGCGTGTCGTCGGTTGAGTTTTCAGTTTCGCCGATGATGGCGCGCAACACATTTGGAAACTTCGGATATGTGCGCGTGCCCGCACCGTATCCAACACGTTCCACTCGCATCGCGGGCAGATTGCCGTAGCCCGTGGCCAGCGTGGCAATGATCGCTGCACCTGTCGGCGTGACCAGTTCGCCTTCGATGTCTTTGGAGTAGATCGGCACGCCTTTCAGAATCTCCGCGGTCGCAGGCCCCGGCACCGGATAGGTTCCGTGCGCGCAGTTGAAGGTTCCCGAACCGACGTGCAGCGGCGAAGAAATAATCTGTTCGATCTTCAACGCGTCCAGCCCAATACACGCGCCAATGATGTCCACAATCGAATCAATCGCGCCGACTTCGTGAAAGTGAACCGTTTCAATCGGAATGCCATGAATCTTCGACTCCGCTTCGCCGATGCACTGGAAGATGGCCTGCGCGCGCTGCTTGACGGTCGCCGACAGCGCCGAAGCCGAGATCATCTGCTTGATGGTGGAAAGCGCCCGATGTTCCGATTGCGGATTGCGGATTGCGGATTGCGGATTTTGGTGTTCGTGCGAATGTTCGTGAGTATGGGAATGCCCGTGATCGTGTGAGTGGTCGTGGGAATGCGAGTGACCGTCACCGTGAGAATGGGCAAGATGAACGTCGAACTTCGCGGCGGAAATTCCGCTGCGGTCAACGCGACCTAGGCTCAGTTCGTAACCTTCGACGCCGAGCTTGGCTAATTCGGATTTCAGAAATTCGAAATCCAACCCGCAATCCAGCAGCGCGCCGATGAACATATCGCCGCTGGCGCCCGCAAAACAGTCTAGATACAGAGTTCGTGCCATTTGAATCACGCGATCGTTTGATTAATTTCAGCGGCAATGCGTTCGGCCTGTTTGACACAATCGCCCAGCGACACGCCGCCCAAATAATTTCCGGCCAGCCATAAACCAAAATGATTTTGCCTGAATGCCTCCAGTTTGGCGACGCGTGCCGCATGACCCAGTGTGTATTGGGGAATTCCGCGTTCATACCGCGTAATCGGCAACCGTCGTGGTTCACCCGTCAGCCCCAAGACTTTACTCAGGTTGCTGTGAACGGTGCGAATCAATTCATCATCACTCAGGCTGACCGCTTCAGGATCGGTCGCGCCACCAATAAAATTGGTCGTCACGACCCAGCCGTCGGGCGCGCGTTCAGCAAACAAGCACGAATTCCAGATCGAACCCAGCGTCCGCAATCCTTCCCGGCGCGGGGCCAGAAAGCCAAAGCCAGCCAGTTTGCGCGCAACCTGTTCCGTTCGATATGCCAGGGGAACCGAAGCAATCGAAGCATACGGAATCTCAGTCACAAGCGCGGCCATCTCTGGCGCAAACGATGACAGCAGCTTGGCGGTGGCAAACGCCGGCGTAGCGATAACCAGCGCCGAACACGCGAGCGTTTTGTTTTCGCCGCGATGTTCGACCGCAATTTCAAAAGCGTCATCGGTCTTGTGAAGGTTCACGACTCGCGCTTCCGTCAACAAGCTTTCCCCCAAACCCTGGGCTAGCTTTTTTGGCAGTTCGCCCATGCCACGACGAAACGAACAAAGCCGGTAAGGCCGTAGCGAGCGTTTTGGCGGTTCGCCAGGCCTATGCGCTTTACGTGAAGCCCTCATTGCTTTCACTGCGCCGCGCAGAATGCTGCCCGCCTCCGCTTCAAACTCGGCCAGTTTCGGAAAGCATGCCTGCACGCTCAGCGCCTCAGGATTGCCTGCATAAACGCCGGACAGGAAGGGGGCAACCAGCTTCTCCAAAATCTCATTGCCCAACCGTCGCCGGACGAAGGAAGCGATACTCTCTTCAGCAAGGTTGGGCAAACTGTCAGTTTGCCTGGCGTGGCGGGACAAGTTTTGCTGTACCAGATGGTCTTCCTCAGACGATGACAAACTGACAGTTTGTCCAACTCCTTCCACGGTTCGACGTTTGATAAACGGTTCGCGCAACAACCGCAGTTTGGCTGAAGTGGTCAGCAGGTTGGTTTTGATCAATGCCGCGGGACTCATCGGCACGGCGTGAAGCTCGGCCCCCGAATAAACATAAGCTGGAGCGCGCGGGTCGGCGGTCACCAGTTCATCGCTCAATGCCAGTTCATCAACCAAATCCAGAAGCTCGTGCGTGCCGCGAAAGCTGTTCGGCCCGGCTTCGATCAAAAAGCCTTCCACGTCGTTCGAATAGATAACGCCGCCCGCGCGCGCGCCGCTGTCCAGCAGCAGAACGTCGCGGCCCAGCTTCTTCAGCCGGTGTGCCGCGACCAGCCCTGTCAGGCCTGCGCCAATGATGATCGAATCAAATTTCATTCCGTGATTGGAACCGCCTCCGGTTTGCGAAAGAGCGTATCCCAATCAACCTTGCCCGTAAACTGCATGACGACGAACAGCGTCAGGATGCACAAGATCGTAATTGCCAACCCGGTGAACGATTCGAAAAAGTAGGTGTACGAGAACAGCACCAGATAGACGAACTGCATCAACCCGACTTCGACCAGCGCGAATCGTGTCCCCACCACCAGCCGCATATACGACACCACCAACGCAATCGAAACCGCCGAACAGATAATGAATGCAGCGTGGATTGAGATGTGATCCACCAGATAAGCCAGCAGCAGGTGGAAGCTGAAGTAGGCTGCGCCAACAAAGAAGTAGTTCATCGGATGCAGCTTGATGCGTTTGATCGCCGTCAGAATGAAGACCACGAAGAAAAACAGAAACAGCGACACCGGCGCGGAATAGGTGACGCGGCTGACCCACGGGCCAGGATTCAGTTTGTGCGGCATCGCCATTCCGATCTTCACGCCCGACAGCAGGCTGGCGTATTGCCAATTCAATCGCCAGCCATCGGCGGCCTGTTCCTTCCGTGTCGGCGAGATGCTGCTGGGCGGAAAATCTATCTGGCTGAAGTTGGTCGTCATTGCCAGCGAAAAATTCTTTGCCTGATTTACGTTCTCTCCGAAGTCGTACCACCATTCATCCAATCCCTGCGATTGATAGGCTACTTCGACGATTTCTGATTTGCCGGGATCAAGCTTCAGCTTGCCGCTGAGTTTGCCCCCGTTGACTTGCAGGTTTGGCTCTTCGCGTCCGCCGATGACGAAGCGGAAATTGTCATAAGCATCAGTCGCCGTCGGAAAGGCAAAGTCGAAGAAAACTTCGCGTGGTTCGTTGGTGTAGTTGGCCACGCGATATTTGGCCGCAAAGCCCACGCGATAGGTCGCGTACCAGAGCAAGCCTTTTTGCCGATGTTCCAAATTCAGATTGACCGCGATGTCGCTGGCGTCCAGCAGCAAAGGGTGCGCGATGGTTTCAGTCTTGAATTCGCTAACGGTTTTTGCGCCTTCTTGCGTCTGCACTTTTGTTTGTTGAGTGGTTTGGTAATAGACCTGAGGCGCGCGTTGGCGTTGCGCGCTTCCCCATAATTGACCGACGGCTTTTTTCAAACCTTCGTCCTGCGCGCCGGTGCGCTGGTCAACGGCTGCGCCCAGAATCATCCAGGCCAGCACCGTGCAGCCATAAATAAGCACGATTGCCGCAATGCGTGTGATCATAGTTCCTCCGGAAGTTATAGGTAGTTGGATTGCAAAACGCGGTGATTATCGTGGTGTTCGAGCTTAGGCGGTAGGCGTAAAGCAACGTTGAAACTGCGGCGAAGCCCTGTCAGTGACTGTGGTCATCCACGCAGAGGGCTTTTTGCGGCAAAGTGAAAACCAAGCCCACAGTTAAGAGATGTAATTTCTGATTCCTATTCCCTGTCCTCAGAGACTATAGCTTTCAAGAAAAAGAAATGTACACCCGACTGTTAGTCGGCTGAGGTCGTGGTTGGAAAGCCTTTTGGTTTCCGCGTGTTCTCTCAATCCAAGCCATCAGGGGACTAACAGTCCCCTGTACGTCTTTTCTTGAAGTCTATAGCCGTTTAAGCGTCACCCTGCTGGTGAATATCTCGATTGAGAAAACACCTGCTAACACTATTTGCGGTGACGTCTCATAGCTTTAGCCGCGGATTCAGAGTGGAGTTAGCTAGCTTTTCGCCGACCAGATCGGCCAGGGCACTGATGAAACGCGGGTCAGTGTTGAAGGCAGGAACGCGGCGGTAGGCTTTGAAGCCGAGTTCTTCGGCCAACTCTTTATAAAGCAGGTCGAGTTCGTAGAGCGTTTCGATATGTTCCGAAACGAAGCTGATGGGAATGGCCAGGACTTGCCCGACGCCAGCGGCGTTCAGTTCGCGCAGCTTTGTGTCAGTGGACGGTTCCAGCCATTTGACCGGCCCGACTTTGCTTTGAAAGCTGAGGTGAACAGGACTTTGGTTGCCAAGCTTTTCAGAAACCAGACGAACAGTCTCTTCGATGTGGCGAAGGTATGGATCGCCGCCTGCGATATAACTTTGCGGAACGCTGTGCGCGCTGAAAAGCAGATGAACATTGCGCGGATCGGGATCGGGAAACTTTTCGATCTCTTCGGTGATCTGCGCAGCCAGCAGGTTGAGATAGCCTTCGTGAGTGTGCCAACGCGTGATGTAGCGGCGGCGAATGTGGCGCAGGCCGCCGCGCGCGTCCAGCAGGGCGGCGAAATCTTTTGTGCTGGAACCCGTAGTCGAAACCGAAAACTGCGGATAGAGCGGTAGCACGATCAATTCGGTAATGCCGTCACGTTCGATTTGATCCAGCGCTGATTCAGTGAAGGGATGCCAGTACCGCATTCCGACATAGACATTCGCTTCGATGCCTCGCCGCTGTAACTCTTCGCGCAATTCCGCGGCTTGTTCATCAGTGATTCTTCGCAGAGGCGATCCGCCTCCGATCAGCGAATAATAAGCCGATGATTTTTTATGGCGCGCGGTTGAGATGATCCACGCCAGTGGCTTCTGAAAGGCGCGTACGGGGATGCGCACGATTTCAGGATCGGAAAACAGATTGAACAGAAACGGGCGCACATCGCTTTGCGTTTCCGGCCCGCCCAGGTTGAAGAGAATGATGCCAAGGCGCTGGTCGGTGGTCGGTGGTCGGTGGTCGGTGGTTTGCAGCATGTAAGGTTATGGTTATGAAGTGACGAGTCGAAGCTGTAATTGAGTATGAATGGTTCGCCGACCACCGACCACTGACTACCATCAGACTGTTCCCGCAATGACGGTCGTCGCCACGTCAGGATGGAAGTATTTGCGAATTGCTTCGTCAATCTGCGCTTTGGTCAGTGACGCAATGTGCGCAGGAAATTCGTCCAGATAGTTGATGCCCAATCCGAACAATTGACTATTGACGATCTGGCCAGCCATTCCGCCATTTGTGGCCAGACCAACTTTATAAGAGCCGGTGACGGAAGATTGCTCGCATTCCAATTCTGCTTCACTGATGCCGGTGGCGATGTAATCGTTGACGATGTCCAGGGTAGTGTTGATTGCCAGATCAATGTTTCCGGGCGCGACGGTGACGCCGATGCTGAACGGGCCATCGCCGATACCGGCGCGAAACCCTGAACTGATGCCGTAGGTCAATCCCATTTCGTCGCGCACCTTCAGGCCCAGCCGCGATGACAGCGTGGATTTCCCCAAGGCGTTGTTCGCAATGACCGCCGCCAGATAATCAGGATTCGACCGGCGCAACCGCGAAGCGTGGCCGATCACGACATCGCAATTGGCCTTGTCTTTCATCCGCACGACCTCGCGTTTCGGTGCGGTTTGTAGCGGGGTTTCAGCAAAGTTGATCTCAGCCGCGGGTGCACCCCGCCAACCGCCCAGATGCGTTTCAATCAAATCAAGCACGGTATTCGGGGCGACATCGCCAACAGCGACCAGCACCATTGATTCCGCCCCATAGTATTTGTTGTAGAACGTGCGGGCATCCTCAACGGTGATGGTTTCAAGCTGGGCGATGGTCGTTTCCGGCGAAAGGCGATGGAACGGATTGCCCGGCGCAAACACCAACTGCGTCATTCGTTCGTACGCCCGCGACCGCGTGTCGTCTAGGTCTTCTTTGATGCTGGCGATGAAGCGTTGCTTCAGCTTGTCCAATTCATCTTCCGGAAACGTTGGCTCGCGCAACTCTTCGGCCAGCGTCGAGACGATCAGCGGCAAATCACGGCTCAGGCTTTTCCCGCTGATAGAAACCGAAAAGTTATTCGGCGAAAAGCTGACGTGGGCACCGGCGGATTCTATCTCTTCGGCGATCTCCAGCTTGCTGTGGCGCACAGTGCCTTTGTTCAGCATGCTTGCCGTGACGGTGGCCAAACTATCTTTGTCCGGCGGATTGAAGTATTCGCCCGCGCGGACGTAACCCGACAGCGAAACTGTCGGGTTGGCATGATTTTCCAGCACCAACAACGTGATGCCGTTGGCCAGGTTGAAACGGTTGATTCGCGATGCAAATGAACTGCTCTTCATTAAGTTCCCTTGGTCAATTCTTCTTTTTGGTTTCGGGCTTTTTGCTGTCAGGCAAACGGCGCGGTGGGTAATACGGTTTGCCGTTCAGCTTTTGAACTTCCTTCATAAAGCTGGTTCCGTAATCCTGTTCGGCGTCCGACAGCGCCCACGCCTGGCGTTTGTAATTCCAATTGTCGGGGTTCAACCGCTGCGCTTCTTTGTAGTGCTGGATCGAAGCCAGCTTCTGCCCTTGGTGATACAGGTATTCGCCCAAACCGAATTCTGCCGCCGCGCGCGCCCAGTCGGGGTTTTGCGGCGTCAGACGTTCTTTCAATTCCTTTTCGCTCAGGGCAAACGCGCTGCGTTCGCCATTCGCAGCCCAATCGCGTATCGCGTTCAGGTATTCCGCCGCTTCCAGCTTGTGCATGGATTTATAGCGATCATCCACATACGCGACTTCGTTCGGGCGGACGATGCGCCCCTGTTCGTTGATCCAGACGGCGGTTGGCACGTTGACCATATCGTACAGACGCGTGACCAGATGTTTTTCGTCAATCAGCACGGTGTATTCCGGCTTGGCTGCTTCAATCCATTTGCCAGCGTCTTTGACGCCGCCGGTATCCTGCGCGACCGAGACGATCTCGAAATTCTTGCTCTTCAGTTCGGCATACAGCTTCTGCCACCCGGGCAGATCAAAGCGGCAGCCTCACCACGATGCCCAGGTCAGCAGCAACACTTTTTTGCCGCGAAAATCCGCGAGCGAATGGGGTTTGCCATTCATGTCGGGCAGCGTGAAGTTTGGCGCGGAAAGCGAAGAGACGAAACTGTTCTGCTCTTCAGATCGCGGCCCGAAAAACCAGACGGCGTCTTTCGCTTCGCCAACGCTGGCGTCGTGAGCCGCAGGCTGGCGCAACAGCCGCCCGAACTCGCTCAGGTTGAACCACGTGATTTTGCCTTGAGTGGACAGAAATGCCGACTTGCGCGCCTTCGGAATCGGGAAGCAGAGTTCGTCGCGGCAAACGCCCTGCGGTTTCAGCGCGAATTTGGTCGCGCGTGTCAGATCGCCCAACGTCACCCACAAATCGTCATTGGCCACGGCAACTGTCGCGGGCGGCGCGGCGACTTCTGTTGCAACGTTGTCATAAATCACCACGCGGCGGCTGGTCATTGTTGGCGCGGCCTGCGTGACGATGACCGCTGCCAGACACAGCAAAGTTGTGCTTATCAGAAATAACATTTTCTTCATGCTTTCTCCTCGCCAATCTCCTGGCCTGGCTCTTCGCCCAAAAGCTCTTCTTTCGGAATGAACCAGCCGACAGTGCGATTGTCTTCGGTAAAATAGGTGTTGGCCACGCGCCGGATGTCCGCGGGCGTAACTGCGCTGACCAGCTTCGGCAGATCGGCATAGAGCCGCCAGTCTCCAACGCCTTCTGATTCGCCCATCGCGCTGACCACGCCGAACGGGCTGTCGCGCAGGTAAATCATCTGCGTCAGGATGATGTTCTTCGCCTTCTGCAACTCTTTGTCGTTGACGTCTTCGGTCTTCAACTTTTCCAGAACTTCATAAACAACCCGCTCGGCTTCAGCGTGTTCAATGCCTGGCCGCAAAGTCACGTCAATCGTGAACAGGCCGGGATCAATGAACTGGTGGGCCTGCGCGCCTTCTTCGACGGCGATCTGCGTTTCAACCAGCGCTTGATACAAACGCGACGTGACGCCCGCCGTCAGAATGTGGTCAAGCAAAGTCAGCGCGCCAGTATCGGCGTGCGTCGCTTCTGGAATATGCCAGGCGATTTCGATCAAGCCCAGTTGGCCGGCGCGGCGCAGCTTGAAGCGGACTTCGCCTTCCTGCGCGGGTTCCGTGGTGTACATCGGCGGAATGGCCTGTGGTGAGCGCGGAATCGAACCGAAATGTTTGGCGATCATGTCAAGCGCGGCCTGATCATCAAAATCGCCGACCACAATCGCCGTCGCATTATTCGGCTGGTAATAGGTGTCGTAGAAGTCTTTCAGTTGAGTGGTCGGCACGCCTTCCACATCCGAACGCCAGCCGATGGTTGGATGATGGTAAGGGTGTTCGCGAAAGGCCATCGCCCAGACGCGTTCGTCCAGAATGCGCGACGGCTCATTTTCGCCACGCTCCATTTCGTTGCGCACGACGGTCATTTCAGACTGGCGGTCTTCGTCAGCGATGAACGAATTGCGCATGCGGTCGGCTTCCAGATGGACGGCCAGTTCCAGTTGATCACTGGGGAGCATTTCGTAATAGCGCGTCCGGTCATACCACGTGTCGGCGTTGTAGGCAGCGCCCTGCTTCTGCAACACGGCGGCGATCTGCGTGCCCTTCTTTTTGTTGTAGGTCGGCGTGCCCTTGAACAGCATATGTTCCAGCAGATGTGCCGAACCGGTGTGGCCGACGGCTTCGTTTCGCGAACCGACGCGGTACACAACCATCAATGCCACCACCGGCGCGGCGCGTTGCGGCACCAGCAGGAGTTTCAAATCATTCGCGTCAAGTTTGTATTCGGTGATGCCTTCGTATTCTGTGATTTTGGTAAACATGCTCAGTTAAGCTACCTCTTTGATTCCAGCCTTCGCCGCTTCAATAAACGCCCGTGCATTTTCGACCGGCACCATCGGCATAATGCCGTGGCCCAAATTCATGATGTGTCCAACCGGCCCGGCTTTGCGCAGAATCTCCCGCACGCCTTCGGCAATGGTTTCCGGCGTGCCCAGCAGCGCGCACGGATCAAGGTTGCCTTGCAACGCGATCTGATTGAATCCGGCGGCATCCAATCGTTGGCGCGCTTCGGCGATGTCAATGCGCCAGTCCAGGCTGATGACGTTTGTGCCCGATTCGGCCATCTTTTCCAGAATGGCGCTGGTACCGTTGACGTATAAAATTGCGGGAACGCTCAAACCGCCGGGGCCGCGATGCAGGCGCGAAAAAACGCGCTGATGATATGCCAGCGCGAATTCTTCATAATCTGCCGCCGCCAGTTCCCCTGCCCAGGTGTCGAACAACTGCACGACTTGGACACCAGCTTCGATCTGGGCATTCAGGTAATCGGTGACCGTGTCGGCAATCTTTTCCAACAGGCGATGCAGCAGCGCCGGATTGGCAAACATCATGCGTTTGATTTCGGCGTAGTTGCGCGTAGTGCCGCCTTCGATCAGGTAAGACGCCAGCGTGAAGGGCGCGCCTGCAAAGCCGATCAGCGGCGCTTCGTTGTGCAAGCGTTGGCGCAGCAATCGGATCACGTCCATCACGAAGCCGGTTTTTTCCACAGGGTCCGGGACGATCAGCTTTTCCACCTGCTCTGCCGTGCGGATCGGCGTTTCGATCACCGGGCCGCGCGATTCGATGATGTCCAGTTTGACGCCCATCGCTTCGACAGGGATCAGAATGTCCGAAAACATAATCACCGCATCCACGCCCAAAATGTCATAGGGTTGCATGGAAACTTCGGCGGCCAGTTCCGGCGTTTTGCACAGCGTCAAAAAGTCCGTCTTGCCACGGATGGCGCGGTATTCAGGCAGGTAGCGCCCAGCTTGGCGCATCATCCAGACGGGCGCGCGGTCAACTTCCTGGCGGCGGCAGGCGCGAATCAATCTATCGTTGTTAATCATTCGGGCTTCAACGTCTCCAAAAAAATAATGGGATTGCGGGCGACAAGGCCACCTTGATTTATTGCATAACCGCTGGCGGATTAAAAGTCCGGCTTCACTCGCCCAACCCCCTTCCAACGCGAAAGCGCCGCCCGATTCCGTGTTGACGGTCAGTGCAAGCTACCGCTTCGGCGGACGAGCGGGTTGGAGGCAGCGCGTGGCACTGAATTCAAACTGTTTGCCGATTCGCGGCATCAACCTGCTGCTTGAGCCTGGCCTTGATGGCCTCTACGGCTGAATGTGTCGCTGGCGAGAGGGGCGAGGTGGCCGAAGCGGCCGAGGCGGCCGAGGCGGCCGAGGCGGAATGCTTGACAAGATAAAAATCGAGTTCATCGAGTGATAGAAGAATGTCTCCGGGCAGGCTCGCCGCGGCGCCCTCATCGTAGGCCTGATGCGCCTCATCCGGATTTCCCATCAGCAGATGCGCCAGCCCCCGCCAGAAGTGCCAACTGCCGTCGCGCTGCGCAGCCGCTTTGAAATGACTGAGTGCGCCATCGAAGTCGTTGCGCTGCAAATGCAGTACTCCATAGCTGCCCAGCGTGTTCGGCTCATCGCGATCAATCGCCTCGAGTTGCTCGCAATCCTCCGCAGCCTTCTCAGTGAGGCCCAGCCGAAGATGGATGAGCGCGCGTGAGCCGAGCCAATCCGCATTTTTCGGTGCCAGGGCGAGGGCGGCGTTGTAATCATCCAGCGCCTCGGCCAACCTACGCTGCCCGTAACGGGCAAGGCCGCGCCAGACCAGCGCCGTCGCATCGGCCGGCTGCTGGGGAATCAGTTCGTCGAAATCTTCTTCCGCCCCGCGAAAGTTTCCGCGGACCAGGCGGAGATAGGCGCGCGCTGCAAGAAAATCCGGTTGATTGTCGCGGGCCAGCGCAAGGTCGAATTCGGTTTCGGCCTCCGGATAGCTCTTTTGCTCTTGTCGAGCGCACCCCAGCAGGAAATGCACAATCCCCTCGTCGCAACCGGCTTCGATGGCGGCGGAGAAATCCTGCGCGGCTTCCGGCCATTTCTGTTGCGCCAGCCGCATCTGGCCGCGGTTCACCAACAGGGTGGCGATGGCGACCCCCGCGCCGCTTGCGGCCTCTTCCCCCAGCGCGATTGCGGCATCGTAATCCTGCTCGGCCTCCGCATGTCGATCGAGCGCCTGGCGCGCTCTGCCGCGATTGAACAGTACCCAGGCATCGCTTCGACCGAGACTGATCGCCGCGCTAAGGTCTGGTTCGGCCTCCGCATATCGCTCTTGCTCCAAACGCACCGCAGCCCGCAGTGAATATGCAAGAACATCCTTCGCACCGCGTGCGAAAGCAGTTGTCGCGTCCTCGTCGGCTTCCGCCAGCTTGTTCTGGCTAAGGCGCGCGATGCCGCGAAACGTGAACAGCGCGGTCTGGTCGAAGCCGAGTTCCAGCGCGGCAGTCAGGTCCTGTTCGGCCTGGTCGTATTTCCCTAAATCGAATCGGACGCACCCACGAGTGTATAAGCCTTGAGCGTCGGTCCGGAGATCAAGCGCGGCGGTCAGATCGGCCTCGGCGTCCTCCAGCTTGTGCTGTTGAATGCGAGCAATGCCGCGCCATGCGAAGGCCTGAGCGTTGGTCGGGTCAAGCTCTATCGCTTTTGACAAGTCCAGTTCGGCTTCAGGGATGTTGCCCAGAGACAGTCGCGCGGCCCCGCGCAAGGAGTAGGTAGAGCCATCTTCCTTTCCTTTTTCAAGCGCCATCGTCGCATCCTGTTCGGCGTCGCCGAACTTCTCCCTGCACAGACGCGCCCTTCCGCGCTCGAAGTAAACCTCGCCCTGGGTGAAACCTTGATTGAGCGCCTCGTCGAAGTCGGCTTCCGCGTCCTTGGGCTTTTTCAGATTGAGCCGCGCCATTCCGCGCCCGAAGTAGACTTCGCCCTCGGCAAAGCCTTGAGCTATCGCTTTGTCGAAGTCGGCCTCCGCGTCCCCAGGCTTGTTCAGATTGAGCCGCGCCAGACCGCGGAGGTGAAGGAGTGCTCCTTCACCGAATGGCACCGGGAGATTCTGCAGTTGGTCGTTGGCGCGCGCCAGCAGAGGAAAAGGAGAATCCTTCAATGCGTCGGTGAAGTTCTTGAAGCGCTCGCCAATTCCACCAAGAATGGCGGCGGTCAGGTCCTCTTCGGCCTCGGCGTTTTTGCCGAGCATCAAACGAACGACGCCACGCATCGCTTGCACCAAGGTGTTGTCGCTGGCCGGACTGCTCGCCGAGACGCCATCCGGTTTCGTTAGCCAGCCTTTTTTGATTTCCTGAAGCTGATTCACCAGATCGGCGAAGCCGAGGCCGCGCTCGATGGCGTCGGACAAATCCTGTTCAGCTCCGGCGGCGTCTTTCAGTTGGATCCTGACGATGCCGCGAGTGAAGAAGATCGTTCCCGCCGTTTCACCTCGCTCTATTGCGGAGGTCAGCGCCGAATCGGCCTGGCTCCATTGCGCCTGTTGGTAATAGGCGTTGCCGCGTTGCGCATAAACGGCGCTGTCGTCCCGACCGCGCTGCGAGACGAGGTCCAGGTCTTCGAGGGCGCCGGCGAAGTTGCAAAGAAGGTTCCGCGTCGTGGCGCGTAGAAAGAGCGTGTCCGCGTCCTCATCGCCTATCTCAATCGCCTTTGTCAGGTCGGCTTCGGCCTCAGGAAGATTCCCGCGTCTGAAACGTATTCCGGCCCGGACCCGGTATGCGCGCGACCCGCCCGCGCCCAGTTCGATGGCGCGTGACGCCACCTGCTCGGCCCGATCCGGACTGCCGGATTGTGCGAGGCCGAGAGAAAGCGCAAGCAGATCGTCCTCCCACTCCCGTGGGCGGTTGTTCGGATCGGTAATCGCCCGCTCAATGGCATCGGCGAAGTCGGGGAGCTTGACGGCGGATGCGCCGTTCTGCCCGACCAGTTCTTTCAATTGCTCCGCGCTGAATGGCGTCAGTATTTTTTGACGCATCCTGAGCAGTCCTTCGCCGACCAGCGCCTCGACGGTGTCTTCCGGATGCTGCTCCTCGGATGCGCGGGCAAGGGATATCACGTAGGGGACGCGCGCCGACAGGCCGGCTTCAATCAAAAGCTGCAGGGCTTGATACACCCGATCCACGCCGGCGTGCTCAGCGCGTGCGCTGACAAATCGCAGACGCCACGATTCGCCTTCCGTCGGTTTCCACACGCTCTGGGTCAGCGCGGTTCGCTTTTGGCGTGCGAGGTCCACATTGATAAACACCGTCTCCGGCTTGCGGTCGCTGTTCTCGATGAGTTTTGCCACTTCGTCCGCCGCCACTGAAACGCTCGCTCGCGCGGCCAGCCCGGTGAGCATTTGCCGCAGTCCTTCATCAGTCAGCTTCGGCAGGCGAAAAAGGCCGAAGCCTCGCCACCGTTCATCGTCCCGAGGCAAATCGAGATCAGCTTGGAAGCGCGGTTCATCGCGCGCCGTAACCAGAACTCTGACGCTTCCCGGCGACTGACGCTCCAGCCATTGCAGCAGTAGTTCGAGCCGCTCGATGTAGGGCGGCGCTGGTTGATCAGCGCCGGCAATAATCCGCGCGTGAAGATTGTCAATGACAACGAGCAGCTTGGCGTCGCTCAATTCCGGCGGCATCGCCTGCGGCGGCCCCAGACGCATATCCCCTTCGTTGCGCGCCACCAGGACTTTCCACCTTCTGGCGCAATAGTCGCGCGCCAACTCGGCAATCTCGCGCGTCTTGCCCATTCCTCTGGGTCCGCACACGAGCAGCCGGCCCTTCGTTTCCAGCAATGCCGTTTCCAACTCCTGCTGAACGTCCGGGATGTCTTCTCGGGCATTGATGTATTCGACGTCATACGGGGCCAGGCCGGAGTTCCGCTCCGTCTGAAACAGCGCCCTTGAAACTTCTTCCGGATCGGTGATGATTTCGAACAACTCGTCAATTCGCGACTTCGCCTGCACCTCTTGCATCAGCGCCGCGGGCAACTGGCTGGGGATAAGAAGAGATAAGTGGTTCGCGAACTGCGGCTGTAAACTGCTGCCGGGCTGCAGGTCGGTCTGGAGTGGCACGTAGATTAGCGATTGGATCAACTGAGCGGAATAACCGGCTGGTGCCACAGCCAGCGCGCCGGTCGTCGCGCCGCCAGCGATGGCACCCGGCGCGGGGCCAGGCGGCGACGGACCGGATGGTGGTTTGTGAAGAGGGATTACCTTATTCACGAAATCCCGTGTCGCTGTGTAAACCAGAGATTTTCGGCTGACCGGCTTGCAGATCGAAATATGGTCGGCGTCTATTCCAATCGGACTGACCCCGATGACAAGCATGGACGCGGATGACTCATCAACGATGATCTTGCCGTGGATCGGCCAAGTTTCAAAGAAGACCTTGTTCTTTATCCCCAGAGTCACGGCCTGATTGATGTACCAGAGGTTCAAATCCCTCAGCATCGGTCCGTTATCTCTCAAGTCTTCGATTACCTTGGTCGGTCTCAGAATCAAGCTGAGGTTGTTCACCAGAGTGGCTAAATTCGCGCCCGTATGGGGCGTGGATAAGAAGGCGATCCCGCGAACTGATTTCCCAATTTGAGTGTATTCTTCCGTGCCGCCCGAGATGGATGTGCGCAGCATCTGCTTGACGAGCAGGCCGCCCAGGCTGTGAGTGATGAAGCATATTGGCCTTTCTCCAATGTACTCTCCTTGGAGACAAGCTAAGACATTTATCGCCCGATCCTGTAACGCCATCGCTGTTCCCATCCACAAAGAAGCTGAGGCCGGATAGCCGAGCGACCAGAAATTCAAGTCTGGCCTTGCTTCGGCCAGCCAGCTTGCCCAGTGAACCGGCTTACCGCCATCGGTAACATTCCAGGTTTTGTATGGGTCGCCATCCATGCCGTGAACGAAGATGACATCGCCCGTGGGTTCTGCAGACTCGCATTTGTGGATGCTCTCCAGGCGAACTTCCTCGTTCGTCTTGACAGGCTGTTGATTCGGTTCATCAGTGCTCGTATTAACGGGCTGTTCGTCAGTCGAGGACCGGAACACATTCAGCAATTTTTGAATCATTTTCTTCATGGTTCTTCTCAGCTTTCGACAACGGCTGTAGTTTGAAAGCAGTCATTGGCGGCGCATTATCAAATAGCTTGTCTGATTCGCCAATCAAATTGCGCATGAAGGCAGGCTTTTGATGCCGGAATTTTTGGCAGCGGCCCAGTGCCGCGTTCAATCGCAGCCCGATTTTGCTCAAGCGGGGCGCTGAAAATAGAGTGTCGAGGGCCAATCTGCTAAACTGCACCCACTTCAACATTCCAATCATTCAAACCGCGCGGCGAGAGCACGAAAAACTGAGATAGAGAACCGATGTCTTTCCCTGAACTATCACGTCTTGAGCTGCCAATCTTGCAAGAACTGAAAGCGACCGGCGGCAGCGATCAGTTGCGATATTTGTATGACCGGCTGGCGCGTTACTTTCCGCAGTTGACCGCCGAGGATGCGGGCGAGCGCGCCGAAAATGGCCGCAATCGTTGGCATCGCGTGGTACAGCGCGCCGGGCGTGAATTGGAACGCTCGGGCCAATTGCGCCGCGAGCGTTCGCATTGGACGCTGACGGCCAAAGGCGTGCGCCGCATCGAAGCCGAAGCGATGCAGATTGAATTCGACAAGCCCGGCGCGGGAAAAACGGCGAAGGCGGTTTCGCACAAGCAGGCGCAGGCGATGCTGGTCGAGATCGGATTGATGTTGGGCAAGCACGCCGAAGCCGAGTTTGAGCATTACGACGTGGTCTGGCGCGATGCGGCTTCCGCGCCGCGATTGAGCCACGTCTTTGAAGTGCAAATCGCGGGCAGCGTGGACAGCGCGTTGACGCGGTTGAAGCACGCTTACGACGCGCAACGCTCGCGCCCATTTCTGGTCATTGCCGGCGAACGCGACAAACGATTTGCCGGAAAGCGCCTGACCGGATCGTTTCACGAAATCTGGGAAGCCATTACGGTAATCGGCGCGGGCGAATTGCAGCGCCTGTACGAATCGCTCAAAGCCCACGAAGAACTGCTGGCGAAGATTGCCGCACGAAACTGAACCTGGGAGCGAGGGTGTCCCGCCCGCTGTAAAAGAAGCACGCAGCTTCCTTGTCGCAGCGCTGAAGACATTCCCCGAAGAGGTTCAGCAAGCCAATGCTGATTTGATGAAGTAAGCCAAAGCGGTTCCGGGAACTGTCGCTTAGTGCTACTTCTTTAGCATCTCCGTCCAGTTTTGTACCAACGTTAGAGGCCGTAGTGAAGCGTCTTCCAACTGCCGGATCAACAGAACTCTCTGCCCGTCGGCGCTCACGTCATACACATACCGGTTGAGCCGGCGGCCAAGGCTTCCGACATCAAAAAGAGGAATGGGCGTGCCGGCAGAAAAGTTTGCGCCCGTCTTGACTGGCACGGCCATCAATCGGTCGTCTGTTGCCACGTAATACAACTCTTTCCCGTCGCGCCGCCAACGCGGCAGCATGCCGTCACCCTTTGAGACCGGCATCTTCCGCCCCGGCACGGGGAAGGATTGGACATAAATCTCATAATGGCCGGAGTCATTTGACTGATAAGCCAGCCAGTGTCCGTCCGGCGAGACAACCCCATAGCTCTCGTAGAAAGGCGTCGCCAGATAGTTGCGCGGTTGGTGGTCGCCGAAAAGCGGCAATAGTTCAATATCCAAGCCGGTTTTCTCATGGGCTTGGCGGTAGACAATGAACTTCCCATCGCTCGACCAGTCGCTGGTCAGCAAGAGTTGTTGGTCTCCCTTGAGCAACGGTTCTTCTTTGCCGTTACCGCTCACGCGATAGATTCCCCAGACCCCCTCCCGATTTGAGGCAAAGGCCACCTGGCTCCCATCCGGTGACCAGATGGGATAGGTGTCTGTCCCCGGATTGGAAGTCAGGCGCGTCTGCGTTCCGCGCAGCAGATCGAACTGCCAGATGTCGGAAGTCTCCACTTCCGGATCGTTACGATCCAGCAGCACTTGCCCGCCGTCCGGTGAAAGCTGCATTGAACGATAGTCGCCCGCCGGATCAATCGTTGTCAGTTGTTTGCCACTGCGGTCGAACCATGTGAGTTGGCTGGTTTGATTCCCCCCTCTGCGATAAATCAGCATCCGGTCGGCAAAGACCGTCAGATCGGCATAACGAAAGGGAGCTTCGTAATAGACCTGTTCCGTGACCGGCACGGGATCACCGCTGAGGAGCAGTTTTTCGGGATCAAATGGCTGCGCCAGAATCTTTCGCCCCCGCATCAAGAGCAGGTAGCCGGCCGAGGAGTATTCAGCCTTGGTGTCGGCGCGAACGAGAAAGCTGGTTTGCTTGTTGTCGAGCGAGCCAAGCCGGATGCCACGATATTCAGGCTGTCCGGCCTGGGTGAAGAAAATGAAATGACGGCCATCAGGCAGAAAGTTGGGGTAGTTATGGCCGGTTTCAAAGTGTGCCAAATCGAGTTTGGTGAATGGCGTTGCCGTCCCGCCCGATTCGGATACTTGCCAAAGCCCATCCCCATTAAATTGTGGAGCAAAAAGAATGACGCCCGTGCTGCTCCACGCTCCCCCAGCCCCAAGCGGCACGTCGCATAGTTTGGCGGGAAGACTGCTGCCGGAGGTGGCAATTTTTTTGAGTTGGCTTTGAGCGAAAAAACCGATGCTCGCGCCATTCGGCGACCAGAACGGGCACTGCGCCCCTTCCGTCCCTGGCAACAACTCAGGCACCGTCCGATCGAAGGAATAAAGCCACAGCCGATTGACTCCTTCAGTCACCGCCACCATCACCACGCGCCGCCCGTCAGGTGAAAAGGCCGCTCCGCTAATATCAAAAGAGACTGTCTTCTCAGGCAGCGGCAGATAGGTGTAAGTGACGCGCGTTTCAGCGCGCGCGCGCAAGAGCCAGACGGCTGCCAACGCCGTCATCACTGCCAACGCCGCAGCCAGCCACGCCAGCCGCGCATTGCCGAACAGCCTTGTCCTGCCCGCATTCTCCGTCACGGTAAGTAGCGTCGCCGATTCCAACTGAGGCAGCGGCGCTGATTCTGGTCCAGCACTCGGTGGCGCGGACAACGCATCAAGCGCAAAGCACAAATCGCGCGCCGACTGAAATCGCAATTCCAGCTTTTTCTCCAGACAATGCCGCACGACCCGTTCAAGCTGCGGACTGATCTGTTTGTTCGATGCGCTCAGTTCCGTCACCTGCGGCGGCTCTTCCTTCAGAATCGCCGCTATCGTCTCGGCCATGGACCCGCGCTGAAAGGCCTGATGGCCGGCGAGCATCTCATACAGAATCGAACCGAACGAGAAGAGGTCGGAGCGCTGATCCACTTCCTCGCCGCGCACCTGCTCCGGCGACATATAGCCGACCGTTCCCATAATTACGCCGGAATCGGTCAATCGCTGTTGAGTGTCCTGCGAAGCAGCAGCGCCAGCGAACTTCAGTGGCTTCAGTTTGGCCAGCCCGAAGTCAAGAATCTTGACGCGCCCGTCGCCCATGACAAACAAATTCTCCGGCTTCAAATCACGATGGACGACGCCCTTCTCGTGCGCGGCGGCCAGTCCCGCGGCAATCTGCCGCGCATAATCCAGCGCGATGCGCACCGGCAGCAGTTCCGCTTGCGGAGGCAACAGCGCGCGCAAATCCGCGCCTTCCAGCCATTCTGCGACGATGTAGGGCGCGCCATCGTAATCGCCGATGTCGTAAACCGTGAGGATGTTCGGATGGTTGAGCGCCGAAGTCGCGAGCGCCTCCAGTTCGAAGCGCCGAATGCGGTCGGCATCGGTCGCAAAGCGCGCAGGCAGCAGTTTGAGCACGGCGCGGCGTTTGAGTCGCGGGTGCCACGCCAGCCAGACTTCTCCCATCCCGCCGCTTCCCAGATGATTCAGGACTTCGTAATGGCCAAGCCGTTGTCCCGTGGCCAATTGCATTTTCGCGGCTTCGGCATCTTCTCCAATTGGCCCAATTGGCATGCTTGGCGTGATTGGAATTGCTTTGGCGGCCTTTTCCCAAACGGGCGCAGAAAATTGATGATCGTCCTCTTGCGCCGCCGCCAGCATGGCCAGCAGTTTGCCGCGCAAGGCTTCGTCGCCGGCGCAGGCGGTTTCGAGAAACGCAGCGCGTTCTTCCGTCGCCAGTTCCCGCGCGTCGCGGAAGAGTTGGTTGATGCGTTGCCATTGCTCAGGGTTCATTGTCTTGCTTCTTGTCTTGCCTCTCGTCCAACTCGCATTTGAGCCAGGCTTTGGCGAATTCCCATTCGCGTTCCAGCGTGCGCAACGGAGTGTCCAGCAATTCCGCCGCCTCTTTCATCGTCAACCCGCCAAAAAAGCGCAATTCCACCAATTGGAGTTTGAGTGGATCGAGGCTGGCCAGACTGGTCAGCGCGTCATCAAGCGCGATGATGTCCGCCCAGATTTCCCGCGCCTTGGTGTCGGTTTCGCTGAGGGAAACGCGAATCCCGCGCTTGCGATATTCCAGGCCGTGATCCACCAGCACGTTGCGCATCAACCGCGCGACAACGCCGATGAAATGGGCGCGATTCTTCAACCCGGCGGGTTTCCAGAGCAGCAGGTTCAAGTAAGCCTGGCCAATCAGTTCCGTCGGTTGCAGCGTGTGATTGGGGCGTTCCCGGCTTAGATAAAGACGCGCCAGCCGATGCAATTCCTGCTGAACCAGGGGTGCCAATTGGGACAGAGCCTCCTGGTCGCCGTTCTCCCAGGCGATGAGCAGTTGGGTTGTGTGATGTTCGACCGGCGTCATTGGCATCTCCTGCAATAAACACAAGTAGCTCCCGTGGCACTGGGAGCGCAGTCCTTCCGCGCTGCGTGACTTGGCGATTTGATCCTTGGTTTTCCGAAACGACCTTCCGGCAAGGCCGCAGCCCGGATGGACTGCGCTCCCAGGATTCTTGAGTCTGCTTTTCGGAAATTGGTTTTGTTACTGCGGTGACGGGAGTCTAGCAGCCGCCGAAAAAAAATGGCAGTGCGTGGCGGGTTTCGCTCGCAAATTCGGCTTTAACTAAATGAGGGCATTTTCCATCGGCAATCTTCGGCGCGGGGAAGCCAAGCCGCTCGGCAAATGCTTCGCCACTACGGAATTCATTTGCGCTCACGCTCGCTGTGCTGCTACCGCGCTAAGTCAGCAAGCGTTGAGCAAAAACAGGAGTAGAAAAAAATGACTACATTCAAAAGCGGCGGAAAAGATATCTCCGTCGAGTTGTTCCTGCCTGCGGCGGGCGGCTTGCATCCGGCGGTGGTCGTGGCCTACGGCACAGAAGGGATGGGAGTCCTTCTCGGCCACGACGTGGGCGCGGCGATCCGGGATTACGCGGCGCATTTGGCCAGCGCAGGATTCGTGGCGCTGATTCCACACTTCTTTGAACGCACGGGCACGACTGAAGGCTTTCAAACGGTGACGCCCGCCTATGCGCCGCATCGCGACGAATGGCTGGACACGCTTGGCGACTGCTTGAAATTCGCGGCCAGCCGAACTACTGAGGTGGACAAGAACAGGCTCGGCCTCCTGGGCTTCTCGCTCGGCGGCCATCTCGCCCTGCATCGGGCGAAGAGCAAAGCAGCCCCGGCAGCCCGCGCCGTGGTCGAATTCTACGCCTCGATTTCCAATCCGCCTTTCAATGACCTGGGAGATCACTTCAGCGACTTGCCGCCGGTCCAAATTCATCACGGCACTGCCGATCAGATCGTCCCCAATAGCCAAAGCGATGAGCTGCAGCGATTGCTGCTGGCTGCCGGAAAGCGGAAGGGGACGGACTTCGAACGCTTTGATTACCCGGGCGAGGGGCATGGCTTTCGCGGGGCCGACGCGATTAAGGATTCGAAACAGCAGATGGTTGATTTTTTTAAGAAGCATCTGGTGCCCAAGTAGAACGGGCCAAAAGAAATGAGCAAGCTCCGATGCAGACAGCGTCCTCAGCCCCAAATGTCGCGAGGCTGCGAAGCCTCGCTTTTCATCAACACAGCCAAACCAGAAGGAGAAGAACCATGGACGTGCGTTTTGAAACAGACCGATTTCCTTTCATCAAAGCCCGGTTTTTCCGCCAGGTCGAAGGGCGCAGGAAAGTTCGCGTCATCGTCATTCATTCAATGGAAGCGCCGGAGAAAGACGAGACGGCAGAGAACGTCGCTCGCTTCTTCCAAACGACGGAAACCCCGGCCTCGGCGCATCTGTGCATTGACAACAACAGCATCGTGCAATGCGTCTTCGACAACAATGTCGCCTTCGCCGCGCCGGGCTGCAATCACGACGGCATCCAACTGGAACTGGCCGGTTTCGCCCGCCAAACCCGCGCGGAATGGATGGACCCGTTCAGCATTCTAGTCATGGAAAACGCCGCCAACGCCGCCGCGCAATATTGTCTGAAGTACGACATCCCGCCGGTTCACCTGACGAATGACGAACTGAAATTGGGCCAGCAAGGCATTGTCGGACACGTCCAAGCCACGCAGGTTTTTAAACTCGGCTCGCACACCGATCCCGGAACCGGCTTTCCGTGGGATCACTTCATCGCGCGCGTTGAGCATCATCTGGCCGAACGGCGCGAACGGCTCAAAAAAGAGCCGCTCGCTTGATCGGCCAGGTTGTCTTTTCCACCCCAACTTCCAGGAGGAACACCCATGAAATCGAAGCATCAGATCAGAATCGCATTCATTGTGCTGGCATTGCTGCTGGCGTTCTGCACGCCCGCGTTGATGAGGCGGGGCTTTCCGCAAAGCCAGACGCCCGCTGCCGCTCCGCCCAAGTTCGCGCTGATCGAATATATCAAGCTCGAGCCGGGCAAGGGGGCGGACTACCGCAAGCTGGAACAGGAAGTCTGGGTTCCCATCCACCGCGAGCGCGTCAAGATGGGAGCCATTAAATCGTGGTCGGCGTGGAGCGTCCGGCTCCCCGGCGGCAGTGCCCGCGAATATGACCGCGTGATCATCACCACCTTTAACAAATTTGCAGATGTCGAAACGCCTTATCCGCTGAGCGTGTTTGCCAAGGTCTTTCCGAACACGGCCGCCGCCGAACTTGTGGCGCGCACACAGGCACTGAGCAAGATTGTCCGCTCGGAGATGGTCACGCTGCTCGACAGCACGCAACTCAACCCGCAACCGCTGCCACCGAGATTTGCGGAGATCGGTTTTCACAAAGCAGAGTTCGGCAAAGGCGGCGAATACGTTGAGCTGGAGCGCAAATACTGGAAGCCGATCCATCAAGAGCGCGTCAATCGCGGCATCCTGAACGCCTGGAATCTGTACGCCGTCCGCTACCCCAGCGGCACGAACCGCGAGTACAGCCACATCACGATCAACTTCTTCGACAAGTTCGAGCAACTCGAAACGCAATACCCGCTCGGCATCTTCCCCAAGACGCTGCCGGACGCGAAGGTCGCCGACATCCTGGCGCAAACCAACGCTGCGAAGAAGCAGGTGCGGATAGAGGTACTGACGCTGGTGGATCAGGTTCAGTAATTCAACCCAAGGAGATCGAACCCATGAAACGCTTCATTTTTGCAACGTTGTTAATCATCATCGCTTCAACCTCGGCTTTCGCCCAGACACAAGCGCCCGCCGCGCCGCAGTTTTATCGCGTGCAGGTGATCAACATGAATCCCGGTATGGCTGATGAGTGGCGGAAGTTTTACCAGACCGAAATCATGCCAGCCATCAAGAAGGGAGGAACCAAACAGAGTATCGTCTTGAATGTCACTCAGGGCGATGTCCGCGAGTACATGATCATCTCGCCGCTGGAAAGCTTAGCGCAGCTTGACGAACTCACATCTCTGGCAAAGGCTTTAGGGCAAGAGGCCGCGCATGCGCTCAACCTGAAGCAAGGCCGCTTTTTCGCCGAATGGCATAGCTACATCACGCAAGCGCGGCCCGACCTGAGCATCGCGCCAGCCTCAAACGAACCAACCAAATTCGCGGTGGTGGCTGAGAACTGGATTGCGCCCGGACGGACAGCCGAATACGAAGCGTTTATCAAAGAAAAGCTCACGCCGTTAGTCAAGAAAACCAATGCTAAAGGCGTACTCGTGCAGAAGAACCTGCTGGGCGGCGATCCAAACTTCTACGCGGCTTTTGTGTTGTTCGATTCCTATGACGAGATGGGCAAGTTTCAACTGGCAAAAGCGGCAGCCGAGTTAAAGTTGTCGCCGGTTGCGCCCGCTGGTGTGATTGCAAAGACGGAATGGCGCGTCGTCCGCTACGTGCCGGAACTGAGCCTCCGGCCAGAGCCGCAGAAAGAGGTGAAATAACAGATCCGGCGCGCAGAGCGGTTTCGTGCGCGCCACCGGCCTTGTTGATTTAGTTTATGCGCAGGCTCTTGCGCTGCCGGGCATCACGAGTTGAAATGCCCGGTAGTGAGAATTTCGATCATCATTCCGACGCTCAACGAAGAAACGATTGTGCGCGACCTTGCCGCGTCGCTCGGGGGCCTGCGCGGCGAGTTTGAAGTGATTGTCGCCGACGGCGGCAGCACGGATGAGACTGTCGCTCTGGCGCGCGCACGCGGCTGGCAGGTGATTGAAGCCGGGCGCGGGCGCGGGCAACAGATGAATGCCGGAGCCGAATTGGCGACCGGCGACGTGTTGCTCTTCCTGCACGCCGATACAAGATTGCCGCATGAAGCGTTGAAGCTGATCGAAGAAACTTTGCACGATGCAACGGTCTGCGGCGGCAATTTCAATTTGGTTTTCGATGGTGGCACGCGCGAGGCTCGGTGGTTGACGAAGCTCTATCCATTCCTACGGTTGGCCGGAATGTGTTATGGCGATTCGGCAATCTTTGTGCGTCGCGGTGTGTTTGAAGCGTTGGGCGGGTATCGCGATTATCCGATCTTTGAAGATTGCGATCTGTATTGGCGAATGCGGCGGGTGGGTAAGTTCATGCGGCTGCCCGCCGCGGCAACGACCTCTTCGCGCAGGTTTGAAGGAAGGTTCTGCCGAACGTTTGCTCTGTGGGCGGCGATGCAGGTTTTGTACTGGCTGGGCGCGGATCCGAATTGGTTGAATCGAATGTACAAGCCGCTGCGCTGAAGCGGCTCTCGTATAGACTTTAAGAAAAAGAAACCAACTACGAATAATCACGAATGTCCACGAATAAAAGCAGGTGGTCAGGTAAAACTGTGACTGACCGGTTCCCAATTCCCCATTCGTGTTCATTCGTGGCCATTCGTAGTGAAAAACATTTTCTTGAAAACTATAGCTTTCTCAGCTTCACCTGTTGGATCGAATGATCCAGGCCTTTTTCCAAAATCAGATGCGCACGGTTGCGGGTTGGCAGGATGTTTTCGCGCAGGTTGGGGCCGTTGATTTCTTCCCAGATTTTCAGCGCGGTCTGGCGGGCTTCTGTGTCTGACAATCTGGCATAACGGTGAAAATACGAAACCGGATCGCGGAAGGCCGTGCGCCGCAAGGTCAGGAAGCGTTCGACGTACCAATGCTTGGCGTGCTCTTCATCAGCATCCACGTAAATCGAGAAATCAAAATAGTCCGAGACGAAAACCGGTGACGCCTGCTCGGCGCTGCCGACGCCGGTCTGCAACACGTTCAACCCTTCGACGATCATGATGTCCGGCTGATGAAAGGTCTGCACCTGATCGGGAAGGATGTCATAGATCAAATGCGAATAGATTGGCGCGGTGACTTCTTCTTCGCCGGATTTCACGTCGGCGACAAATTTGACCAGCCGCCGCCGGTCGTAACTTTCGGGGAAGCCTTTGCGCTGCATCAGTCCGCGCGCTTCCAAAACCGCCGTCGAATGCAGAAAGCCGTCCGTCGTAATCAGGTCAACTTTGGGATGATTGCGCCAGCGCGCCAGCAGCGCCTGCAGGATGCGCGCCGTGGTGCTTTTGCCAACGGCGACGCTGCCCGCAATGCCGATGACGTAGGGAACCTTGGCTGTCGAATCGCCCAGAAAGGTGTGCGTGGCTTCGTGCAGACTTTGCGTGGCGGCGACGTACAGGTTCAGCAAACGCGAGAGCGGCAGGTAAATCTCTTTTACTTCATCCAGCGAGATGCGGTCGTTGATGCCGCGCAAACTGGCCAGATCGTCTTCCGTCAGAGTGAGCGGCGTGGAGTTGCGCAGAGCGCTCCATTCATCGCGTGTAAAATTGATATAGGGTGAAAGGGGCATAGGCGTCAATGCGATTCAGATAGTACGTCGTACTCGTCGGTAGAGCTTGGCCGCCAGAACCAACGCCAACGCGGGGAGCCAGACCCAAACCATTTCGCTGGTCAACACCGCCAACCCGTGCGCGCTGAAGAAGTCTGCGCCGATGGGCGAAACGCGGATTGGTCGCCAAGGCGCGAAGTAACGCGTGTTATCAAAAGGCGCAAATATCGCCACGCCCAACCCGCCATTGGTCAGCGCATCCAACAGCATGTGCGAAGCCGTCCCCAGACTGAAAAAGATTGCCAGCGAAATACGGCTTCGGTTCATCTCTTTCAACGCTTCACGATCAAATGCCGGCCACGCGATTGCGCAACCGGCCAGCACCGCGAACAAAAGCGAATGCGTAATGCCGCGATGTCCCCACAGGCTGCGATATGAAATGCCAAACCATAATCCGATGACGTCTAAATCAGGCATGACGGAACACAGCGCCGCCCAAGCCCAGAACCGCGCGGGCATAGGTCGCGCAGCATAAGTCGCGCCGAGCGCCGAAGAGAAAATTGCGTGGGAAAAGATGGTTGGCATTTAATTCAAAGCGGCGGCGTGAAGCGTCCATCAATCGCCGTCCATCCGCCATCTACGAACAGCATTGTGTGCCGCTGGCGTTGCGCAAACTGTCAGTTTGGGCTGTTGATCATAAAACCCTTTGGCAAGAACAACGCAAACTGACAGTTTGCGCAACGCCGGGCTAAATGCCAGTGATGCGAATGCCGCTGTGCGCTTTGTAGCGAATGTTGATGCCGATCAGCAGCGCGGTAATGGCTTCGACGGTGCGTGAATTGGCCAGCACGCCGCCGTCCACATACCGGCAGCCGGAGATGGCATTGACCAGCGGGCGGACGATTTCTTTCGCTTCTTTCTGGTCGCCGCAGACAATCACGTCGCATTCAACATCGTGCGATAAATCCGTCAGCGCTTCCGCGCCAACATTATGAAACGCCGAAACGATCTGGACAGTGTCGGGCACTTGCTCTTTGCATTGTTCAGCGGCTGAACCGGCCCACACGCCCAGCACGCGCGAAGGTTTGCCGCCGACTGCTGGTTCCAGCGGCACCGTTACGTCAATCAAGATAGTGCCGGGTTGCAAGTGTCCGCGCACTTCTTTCAGGGTGGCGATCTGCGCGGCGAAAGGGACGGTCAGCACAACCAGTGTGGCGCTGGCGACGGCTTCAGTATTGTGCGCGCCGTTCAAGAGTGCATTCGATGCGCCGGATTTTGCCAGCAACTCCTGCATCTCCTTGGCGGCATCGCTGGCGCGTTCTGCGGCGCGCGATCCGATGATGACGTCAAACCCGGCCTTGGCCCAGCGCAAAGCAAGCCCTTTGCCCTGATCGCCTGTCCCGCCGATAATGGCGATTCGTTGATTCGATTGTTCAGTTGGCATAACCGGATTGTAGCATCTCCCCCCGAACCGCAAACTATTTCCAGCGACAAAATCGTCCAAAGGAAACCAAAGTAAGGTGAGCGAGAAAGCCCAAGGCACCCATTCCAAATCGGCCCTCATTACATTGTTCAGTGACGCTTTCCACTATTTGCGTGAGTGGATGGCGGAGCAGCTTACGCCACAACAAACCCGTGTCGAATGGCGCGCATTGGCCAGAACGTTTTTCAAACTCGGCCTGACGGGGTTTGGCGGAGGCGTGGCTGTTATTGCGCAGGTGCGCCGTCTGGTGGTTCACGAGCGGCGATGGATGACGGAAGAAGAATTTCTGGATGCCGTTTCGCTGGCTCAAAGCCTGCCTGGGGCAAATGCAGCAAACGCCACCGCCTACGTCGGATTGCGGCTGGGCGGTTTGCGCGGCGCTGCCGTGTCGGTCACCAGTTTTCTGCTGCCGTCGTTTTTGATGATGATTGGGCTGACCATCGCGCACAGCCATCTTTCCAAATTTCCTGATGCGCAACGCATCTTTCAAGGTTTCAACGCCGCCGTCGTTGGGCTGATTGCCGCCACCGTTGCGCGATTGGGCAAGACGGCGATGCAACAGCAATGGCATTTGGAATTGGGCGTGGCCGCCGGATTCATGCTGATATTTACCAGCACCACCGTCGCCGAAGCCGTGTTGCTGGCCGGGATGGTGGGAATCTTCGTGCAGTTTTACAAAACCCGCGCGCGCCAGCAGGTGCGGCAGAAATTCCACAAAGTGCGCCAGGCCAGCGTGCGCACAGTCGCGTTGGAACAACAAGCCCGCCAGCATGCGGCGGAGCTGATCGAAAGTCCTGACAAATTGACCGACGATTACAAGGTTGAAGCCACCCTGACTGCCAAATCTGCCGATGGGGAAAAAAGAGAGGACGACCGGCGTCCCAGCAAGGCTTTCCCAAAACCGGAACTTTCTGAAGCCGAGATCAAGCCGGATGGCAAGCCTGCTGAAGAACAACCGCAGGCTGACGCCGCACCGGCAACTGAGAAAAAGACTGCTGGCAGTCAACTGCGAAGCTATGCGCTGTTGGCGCTGCTGCCGATCCTGCCGTTATTGGCCTGGCCGATCCTGTCGAAATTTATAACGGTGTGGAAGCTGGTAATGATCTTCCTGCGCGTTGGCACGGTCACGTTTGGCGGTGGGTTTGTGATGATCCCGCAGATCGAAACCGACATCGTGGACGTGCATCGCTGGATGGATCATCAGGCCTTCGCCGACGGCATGGCGTTCGGCCAGATCACGCCCGGGCCAGTACTGATTACGGCGACGTTCATCGGCTACAAAGTCGCCGGGCCGCTGGGGGCAATTGCTTCGACAATCGCCGCGTTTCTGCCTTCGTTCATTATGACAGTGATTGCGGGCGCGTCGCTCAACCGCTTTCGCACGAACTTTCTGGTGCAGTCGTTTCTGGCGGGCGTCGCTCCGGCGGTGGTGGGAATGCTGGCCGCGGCAGGGGTCACACTGGCGAAGTCCGGATTAAGCTCACCCTTAAGCTACGGTGTGGCGACGATGGCGTTTTTGCTCATGCTGCGTGCTCGGCTCAACCCGGTTTTTATTATCTTCGGCTGCGGGCTGCTGCAATGGGCCGTCTCGCGCGGGCTGATTGGCTGGCTGCATATCTGATTGCGCGATGACACCCAATAAAATAAACGGGCATGAATGATTCAGGCTATTGGATCGGAGAAAATATCTTTTCAAAACTTGAATGCGATGACTTGCTTCAATCGCTATCAAATTCGACGGTAAAACGTGGGCGAGCTGGCGCTCGAAATCTGATGAGAAATCCAGCGATCTCAATGTTGGCGTCAGAAAATCGGCTGTTGCGAATCGCAGAAATGATGCTTGGCAGATCAGCAGTTCCGTACAAGGCGACACTTTTTGATAAGTCAGGTAAAGCAAACTGGCTTGTTGCCTGGCATCAAGATACTGCACTACCGCTTATGAATCGGGTTGAAAAGGCTGGTTGGGAGCATTGGTCTGAAAAGGCTGGCATTTTATATGCACACGCTCCAGCTTGGGCGCTCTCAAGAATACTGGCGATTCGTATCCATCTTGATGCTTCGACACGGACAAATGGCCCGCTCAAAATCATTCCTGGATCACACGTAAAAGGAGTGATGACCGATGAAGAGGTAAAAACGATTGTAAATGCAGAAACTCATGTCGAGTGCTTGGTTGGGCAAGGAGGAGTATTGGCGATGAGTCCATTGCTGATTCATTCGTCATCCAAAGCACAAACTGAAGAATCGAGACGAGTACTGCATATTGAGTACACAGACTCGCTCGAACTTGATCGCGACATACGACTCGCAATCGCTTAACGATGTCTTTATGAGCACTTCTATTACCACTTCACAACTTGCCGCCTACGATCGTGACGGCTTTCTTGTCGTCGAAAACTTCGCTTCGCTCGAAGAATGCGAACGCTTGAAACAACGCGCCGAACAGTTGGTCGCGGAATTTGATCCGCAGGGCGTCATTTCGATCTTCACGACCAAAGAGCAGACGCGCGCCAGCGATGAATACTTTCTGGAATCGGGCGACAAGGTTCGCTTCTTTTTTGAAGAAGACGCTTTTGCGCCGGATGGCAGCTTGCGCCAGGCCAAAGAGCATTCGATCAACAAGATTGGCCACGCCTTGCACGACCTTGATCCGGTCTTCGATCAGTTTTCGCGGCGGCCTGAACTGGCTGCGGTGGCTGAGGGTCTCGGCTACCAACAGCCATTGCTGTTGCAATCCATGTACATCTTCAAACAGCCGGACATTGGCGGCGAAGTGACCTGCCATCAGGACGCGACGTTTTTGTACACGGAGCCGATGACCGTCACCGGCTTCTGGTTCGCGTTGGAAGACGCGACGCTGGAAAATGGCTGTCTGTGGGCGATTCCGGGCGGGCACAAGCTGGGGTTGAAAAAAAGATTCTCACGTGCCGAAGGGGCCGGAGCCAGATTTGAAGTCCTGGACGCTTCGCCGTGGCCGGACGATGTGCTGGTGCCGCTGGAAGTGCGCACCGGGTCGCTAGTCGTTTTGCATGGGCTGTTGCCACATATGAGTTACGCCAATCGTTCGCCAAAATCGCGTCACGCCTACACGCTGCACCTGGTTGATGGCGCGGCCACATATCCGGCGGAAAGCTGGCTGCGGCGCAGCGATGAAATGCCGCCGCGCGGATTTTGAATCAACGCCGCGAACGTAAAACAGTAGTTACTCCCTCACGATGGAATTGAAGCTGAAAACCTGCACGGTTCGCCCCTGGCGGCGCGGGGACGAAGAATCGCTGGCGCATCACGCCAACAATTACAGCGTCTGGCGCAATGTGCGCGACCGCTTCCCGCATCCGTACACGCTGGAAAATGCGCGCGATTGGGTGGCGCTGGCCAGTGCCGAAAATCTGCCGACCAATTTGGCCATCGTTGTGGATCGTTATGCTGTCGGCGGTATCGGATTGGTTTTCAGAGATGACATCTATGCTTGCGGCGCGGAGATTGGTTACTGGCTGGGCGAAGAATATTGGGGGCGCGGCATTGTTGCTGATGCGGTGCGCTCTGTCACCAAATGGGCATTCAACAATTTCGACCTCCATCGCATCTACGCCGGAGTGCTGGAATGGAACCCCGCTTCGATGCGCGTGCTGGAAAAGGCCGGATTCCAATTTGAAGCCCGATTGCGCAATGCCGTCATCAAAGAAGGCGTTGTGATGGATGAATTCATCTATTCAAAAATCCCTGGTGAAAGGCCATGACAAACGACTTTGCCAAACATTATCTGGAAAATGCCATCGCCGAATTTCGCGCTTTGAAGCGATTGGGCGAACGGGCGATGGAACAGCTCGGCGAAGAACAGTTCTTTGTCACGCTGGATGCCGAGAGCAACAGCATTGCCGTCATCATCAAACATCTGGCAGGCAATATGCGTTCGCGCTGGGTGGCCTTTCTGACGGCGGATGGCGAAAAACCTGATCGTCATCGCGATCAGGAATTCATTCTTGATGCAGCGACCACGCGCGAACAGGTCATGGACTGGTGGGCGCAAGGCTGGCAACACGTCTTCGCCGCGCTCGAAGCGCTTCAGCCGGAAGACGTCATGCGAACAATTATCATTCGCCAGGAACCTCACACGGTGACCCAAGCCATCACGCGTCAGACCGCCCATTACGCCACGCACGTTGGACAGATCGTCTTTCTGGCCAAGCACCTGAAAGCGTCAACTTCTGGCGAATGGAACACACTGAGCGTTCCGCGCGGACAGTCCGAACAATTCAATCAGCACATGATTGAACAGATGAAAGGCCAGCAACATCCAACAAGCCATCTGACCCATCAACGGTCTTGACGCTGACGGGCGATAATCGTAATTTACCGAGCGGTCAGTACGTTCATCTCCAAGACCCATCAAATATTTTCAAAACAGGCATTTTCAAACAAGGAGCATCCGCTATGAGTGAGCTTGTGTCATTAACCAGGGACGGCGAAATCGGCGTCATCACCGTCAACAATCCCCCTGTCAACGCATTGAGTCCCGGCGTGCCCGAAGGCATTGCCGCCGCCATTGCCGAAATCGCCAAAGACGACGCGATCAAAGGCGCGGTCATGATTGGCGCAGGCCAGACTTTTATTGCCGGGGCAGACATCAAAGAGTTCGGAAAGATCACATCGGGCCAGCGCAAAGAAGGCATCAACTTTCTGGACGTCATCAAGTCAATCGAAGATTGCCCGAAACCCACCGTCGCCGCCATTCACGGCACGGCCTTCGGCGGCGGGTTGGAAGTGGCAATGGGCTTTCATTACCGCGTTGCCGTCGCGTCCGCACAGGTTGGCCAGCCCGAAGTTAAGCTCGGCATCATCCCCGGCGCTGCCGGAACGCAGCGGCTGCCGCGTCTGGCCGGCGTCGCCAAAGCCTTGCAGATGTGCGCCGATGGAAATCCGGTTTCGGCGAAAGAGGCATTAACGGTTGGTATCATTGACCGCATCGTGAATGGCGACCTGTTGGAAGGCGCAAAAGCCTTCTTACGCGAAAAGCTGGCGAGCGGCGAACAACCGCCAAAGACGCGCGAGCGCAATGAGAAGCTTGGCGACGAAGCGGCGAATGCGCCGATCTTTGAAGCAGCGCGTGCGCAAGCCCAAAAGACTGGGCGTGGCCTAACCGAAGCGGTGAAGGCAGCGCTGGCTGCAATTGACGCCGTCGAAGCAGCGACCAAACTTCCCTTTGATGAAGGCTGCAAACGCGAACGAGAGTTGTTCGAAGAATGTCTGCACTCGTACCAGTCCAAAGCGATGATTCATGTCTTTTTCGGCGAACGCGAAGTGCAGAAGATTCCCGGCATCGGCAAAGACGTGCAGCAGATCGAATTGAAAAAAGCCGCCATTATCGGCGCGGGTACGATGGGCGGCGGCATCGCGATGAATTACGCCAACGCAGGCATCCCCGTCATTCTGAAAGAGACGACGCAGGAAGCGCTGGATCGTGGCGTGGCCATCATTCGAAAGAACTATCAGAACTCCGTCAACAAAGGCCGCTTCCCGCAGGAAGTGATGGACAAGCGGATGGCTTTGATCACGCCGCAGCTTAGCTATGACGGATTTGAAGAGGCCGACATCATCACCGAAGCCGTGTTTGAAGGGATGGCGCTGAAAAAAGAAGTCTTCGGCGAACTGGACAAGATCGCCAAACCGGGCGCGATTCTGGCGTCAAACACTTCAACGCTGGATGTGGATGAAATTGCGTCGGCCACGTCGCGTCCCGAATGGGTGATCGGTCATCATTACTTCAGCCCGGCGAACGTCATGCGCCTGCTGGAAATCGTTCGCGGCCAGGCGACCAGCAAAGAAGTCATCGCGACTTCGATGGCGCTGGCCAAGAAGCTGAAGAAGGTAGGCGTGCTGGTCGGCAATTGCTACGGCTTTGTCGGCAACCGGATGCTGCATCAATACGGGCGCGAAGCGCAGTTCCTGGTCGAAGAAGGCGCAATGCCGCAGGACGTGGACGGCGCGCTGTACAAGTTCGGTTTTGCAATGGGGCCGCTGGCCGTGGGCGATCTGGCGGGGCTGGATGTCGGCTGGCGCATTCGCAAAGAGAACAAGCATCTGGAAAAGGCCGGCATCCGCCGCCCGCTGGTGGCTGATCTGCTGTGCGAAATGGGACGCTATGGCCAGAAGACCGGCGCGGGATGGTACAAATATGACGAGAACCGCAAAGCCCAACCCGACCCGCAAATCGAACGATTGATCGAAGAGGTTTCTGCCGAAGCCAACATTACGCGCCGCAACATCACTGGCGAAGAGATCGTCGAACGAACGCAATACGCATTGATCAACGAAGGCGCAAAGATTCTGGCCGAAGGCATTGCGCTGCGAGCTGTGGACATAGACATTATTTACATCGGCGGCTACGGTTACCCGGCTTGGCGCGGCGGCCCAATGTGGTACGCTGACACGGTCGGGCTGAAAAAGGTGTATGACCGGATCAGCCAGTTTTACGAAGAGCATGGCGAATTGTGGACACCCGCGCCGCTGCTGAAATCGCTGGCGGCAGAAGGCAAAACATTCGCTGAATATGACAAAACCAAATAGATCACAGGAGAGACAGAAGTAGGTAATGCAATCTTTAACTGAGACCCCAAATGAAACCCCATTGCTGTTCGGGCAGGTCAAGACATCGCTTGGCCTGCCCGATTTATTGGCCGCGCTGCAAACCGCTGGCCTGAACGCAGAAACTCACGAGCCCGATCAGGACAAAAGCGGACAGTACATTTCGCTTCAGGATCAAACTGCGCATGTGACTTTTGAGCCGACCAAAGAAGAGTATCTGGTCGGCGGCGAAGCTGGTGGCGTTGCTGAATTGCAGGCGCTGACAGAGAAAGTTTCGGGCGTGTTATCCGCGGCGCAGCTCAAACATCGGTTTGAGCTTTATGCTGACGAAGATTCTCTTGCGGCTTATTTCCATCACGACTGGCCGCAAACCAAATAAATCAGTGCAGGTGAGCGAGCGCTCAATTACCGTTGGCGCTCGCTCACCTGGATTTTAGCGGCCTTCGCTCGAAGGCGGGGTCACGCCTTTCAAGCGCATGTAAACCGCCGAATAGCCATACTCCTCGTTCGAATGAGAAATCATTCCCGCCAGCGCGCCGATGCGCGAACGCTGGCGATTCCCCATTGTCACCATTTCAACGGCCTTGGCATCGGTCAGTGAATCGAAGGCTTTATCGCAAATGCCAAATGATTCTTTCAGCGCGGCGACCAGATCGGCCTTTGTCTTTTTGGACGCGGCGTTGACGGCCTTCGGTTCGCCGTTCACGGCGGAGCAAGTGCGTGCCTGCGAATCGGCTATGTGCGCCATTAATTCGCCAAATGCGCGCACGTCCGGCGTGGCTTTGAAGCTGTAGTTTTCTTCCGGCATCTTCTCGGCCATCTTGGTCAAGTTGTTCTTGACGCCGGTGTACATCTGCTTCAATTCCGCGCTAACAGGGTTGGCAGTTGGTGCAGCCTGCGCCGGTGGGGCGCTTTGCGCGGGTTGTGGGTTTTGTGCATACAGCGTGCAAGCGCAGGCCAGCACGACGGCAAGCAGGGTCATTGCGTAACGATTCATAGTCAGTTCCTCTCTGGTTATGGTGGTTAATCAAATCGCCGGATGGAATTAGTTTGCTGATTCATCCGACACAAGTGAGTCGCTCGAAAAGTGAAAGCAAATGGATTATTCAGCGCCCAGATAAACATAGCGCAGCACAAATAATGCCGCCAGGACGTAAACCAGCGGACTGGCTTCGCGCCAGCGGCCCGTCAGCAGTTTCAGCAGCGGGTAAAAGATAAAGCCTAATGCCAAGCCGTTCGCGATGGAAAAAGTCAGCGGCATCGCCAGGATTGTCAGAAAGGCCGGAATGCCTTCGGTCAGGTCGTCCCAGTCAATCGTTTTTACAGCGCTGATCATCAGCGCGCCGACGATGATCAAAGCAGGCGCAGTGGCAATCGGCGGAATGGCCCCGGCAATCGGCGAAAAGAACACGGCCAGCAGAAAAAGCAGACCGACGACAACCGCCGTCAATCCCGTGCGTCCGCCTTCGCTGACGCCGGTGGCGCTTTCGATGTAGGTGACAACCGTTGATGTGCCAAACAGCGAACCGGCAATCGTCGCCACCGCGTCGGCAAACAGCGCGCGATTAACGCGGGGCATCTTACCGTCGGCAGTCAGATACCCTGCCTGCCGTCCCAATCCCATCAGCGAGCCAATCGTGTCGAACAAATCAACGAACAAAAAAACAAAGACGACATCGAACAAGCCCAGCTTCAGTGCGCCGCGAATGTCCAGTTGCAGAAACGTCGAACGCCATTCCGGCATTTGCACAATGCTGGTCGGTAGCTTGGTCAATTTGAAGGCGATGGCCGCCGCCGTCACGGCCAGAATGCCAATGATGATCGCGCTCTTGAATCCGCGCGCCAGCAGCACAGCCGTAATGAGCAATCCGCCCAGCGCCAGCAACACCGGCTTGGAGATAATGTGGCCAAGCGTGACGAAGGTTGCCGGAGAAGCCACGATCACGCCTGCGTTTTTCAATCCGATAAAGGCGATGAACAGGCCAATCCCCGCCGCCACTGCGGTCTTTATCGTCATCGGAATCGCATCCACGATCATCGCGCGAATGCGCGCCAGTGTCAGAATCAGAAAGACTACACCCGACAGAAAGACCGCGCCCAAGGCCACGCGCCAGTCGTACCCAAGCGTTTTGACGACCACGTAGGTGAAGTACGCATTCAAGCCCATTCCCGGCGCCAGCGCGAACGGATAATTCGCCACCAGGCCCATGACCAGCGAACCGACCGCCGCCGCATGCACGTGGCAAACAGCGCCCCCGAAAACGGCACGCCTGCTTCGGCCAGGATGGCAGGGTTGACGAAGATGATGTAGGCCATCGTCAGAAAAGTCGTCACCCCGGCGGCGACCTCCGTGCGGACGGTCGTTTGATTTTCAGAAAGCTTGAAGAGGCGTTCGAGTATGTTGGGTGATGTCATTATTATCGTCCGACTTATCATCCAGATCATCCAGATCATCCAGATCATCCAGATCGGCCAGATCATCCAGATCGGCCAGATCGGCCAGATCGGCGGGTCACTTCATCCATTCAAAAACCTGATAATGCTCTCCGTTCATGTCCAGTTTGGTGTAGACCTGCTGCGCGCGCGTGTTGCGTTTGTCCACGTACAGGCGGATGCCGCGCACGTCTTCATCGGCATTGGCCAATTCCTGAACGTACGCGTACAGCCCCTTGTAAACACCCTGGCCGCGTGCTTCCGGCGCGACATAGACGCTTTGAATCCACCAGACGACGCCGTTGCGCCAGTCGCTCCATTCGTAGGTGATCATCGTCGAAACAACGACCTGACCATTCTGTTCGCCGACCAGATAAAAACCGTGTTTGGAATCGGCAAAGACAGAGGCGACGCCTTCGGTGCAGATGTCGCGGTCAAGCTCCACTTCTTCGGTTTCGCGCGCCATGGCGATTTGGAATTCGACAATCGCGGCGGCATCTTCGGGCACTGCCAGGCTATAAATCACTTCGGACATTCGTTATTCGTTCTCCTTCGAATCGTATTCAAAATTTTCCAGCATCGGCAGATCGTTTCTTTCCAGCAGCCTGAGCGCCGCCGCAATCACTCGATGCTGCAATGGCGCGTTATTTGGCTCTCCCAGCGGGAAGCCCATCGCAAAAGGCACGAACAAAGCGCGCGGCGGTTTGATTGCGCTGGCTACTTCGCGCAGCAGAGAAATTGAAACCGTGGCGATGCCTTCGCGTTCAATGGCAGCCTGGATCAGACCCACGGTCTGATTGCACATCGGTCAGACCGGTGTCAGAAAGACGGCGTCCACGCCATCTTCGCGCAAGCTGCGGGCGACCTGCGGCGCGGTCTCTTCGATCAATTTACGCGGGCCAACGATGGAACCCATAAAACTGAAATGGCGATGATTCAATTGGCCGATGTCACCTTTCGCTTCCAGTTCGCGAAACCGGTCGAGCGGAAAGACCAGGTTGGCGTCTGCCTGAACACCAGAATGATCGAAGGCATAACTGCGATGCGATTCGATCAAGGTTCGCACATCCACCGTGTTTGGAAGTTCGCGGAACGACGTATCGCCCATCTTGATCGAATGATCGAAGTCGGGCTGCGCAGGCGTCTTCAACCCGGCGGTCGTGACCAGCGCGAAGCGAGATTCATTCAAGGGGCGATTGAGTTTCGCGACCGGCATCGGATCAATGATGTGTCGCGAAAACCGGTAGCCTTTCATAAAAAGCCTGACGTGCAGGCTCAGATCGTCATAAGTTGCCATATTGTTGGTGATGAAATGCGGATGAAAAATCGCGCGGATTGTACGCGATGCGCCGCGCGATTGTCAGGCGCTTGCGGTTGTGCAAGCTCGCGGAATAAGCTTGCGCAACGCACTCTGAACATTCCTGCTTTCGTTCTTGTTTTTTATGAACCATCCGAGCAGAACTATTTTTGCCGCCCTGCTGATTCTGGTCATCGCGTTTTGGCGGCCCCCAGCAGCGCGAATGCAGCAAGCCAGCCCTTCTTCCTCCCCATCAACTCCACCGGCAGAACGCATCCTGATTGATGCGTATGACGCTGCGCAGGTCAACGGGTTGGTCTTTGTTTCGGGGAACACGGCTCCGCTCGATCAGAATATATTCGGGCTGCGCTTTGTGGCGTATCAGCAGGGCGGGGAAAGGATCGAAGAAAGTCCGAGTTTGTTCGAATTGGGGCCGCACGCTCCGGATGGCTCTTATGCCCGCGTCAGTTGGCAGCCACAGTTCGATCCAAAACTGAAGATCACCTTGCGCTGGAGCCGCACTGGAACGCGGATGGTCATCGGTCAACTGTCCGCATCATCAAACATTCGCATCGCCGTCGAAGCCTATCGCCCCTGGAACAGAGAGCGTGATGGGCTGACTTGGACTTCCTATGCCGCGCAACTTGACCGCCGCGGAATGATTTGCGAACAGATTCATAACCAAAAGAACAAGCCGCCATTGCGCCAGTTCCTGTGGCGCGCGGACCGTGCCGGGCTGGAATCGGCAAATTACAACGACGCAGCCGCGTTGCGCGCAATGCTGACGAAAGGCCTGAAATCCGAATCGCAACTGCCTGCTTTGCGCAGCGCGGTGACATTTGAAATCGGCCCAAATGCACCATTGGGATTTGCTGCAACCATTGGTGATGATCCTGACGCGATGCAGAAGGATGTCGAGGCGTTGCTGCGCAAGCCCGCCACGGAATTGATGAGCAAGGCCGAAAGCGATTACGACGTGAATCGTATTTTGAGCGGAGGCGTGCTGGGCGATGGTTTGGACGCGATGACGCGCGCAAGCCTGTGGAATCGGTTTTACTCCGCCGGACAGCGGAACGAGTATGTGACGATGCATCGCCATTCTGAACGCGGGCTGCGTGGTGATGTGCTCGGCTGGGATTCGTTGCTGACCACAGCGATGACGGGATTGACCGATGGCGCCAGCGCGGCGGCCAGCCTGCGCGTTCTGCTGGCTGGGCAAACTCCGGATGGACGCATTCCCCTGCGGCGATATTTGCAAAATGATCCCGTGGGCGAACCGCCCGTACTGACAGGACGTTCGATGCCGCCGCTGGGGGCATTGTGTGCGCTGAAGGCTTATTTGACGACGCAGGATTTGGAGTTTCTGGTGTGGGCCTATCCGCGATTGCAGCAGTGGAATGATTGGTGGATGAATAATCGCGGCGACGGACAGCCCTGGCGTGACGGCAACAGGGACGGTTTGCTGGAATGGGGATTCGATGCGGACATGGAATACGGCGCGCTCGGCGCGCGAACCTTGAGCAATAACGACAAGCGGCGGATGGCTTTTGATGAATCAGGATTTGTTGATCGTCCACAATGGCTGAACACGGGCAAGCCAAAACCGGAGGGAACTGCCAAGCCCGCCGGCGAAGTCAAATACAACGACCAAACGCAGACGCTGGAATTTACTTCCGTCGCGCTGAACGCGCTGTATGCGATGGACACCGAACTGATGATTACCATCTCTCGCGAGATCGGATTGACGACCGAAGGCGACCGCTGGCAGCGCCGCTATGACCAGATGAAGCGGCTGATGAATGAAAAGCTGTGGAGCGAAGAGGACGGCTTGTATCTGGATCGGCATTGGGACGGGCGCTTTTCGCGCCGCATCTCGCTGGAAAATTTCTATCCGCTGTTGGCAGGAATTCCCGACGAAGCCAAAGCCAAACGCATGCTGGCCGTGTTGCGCGATCAACGAAAGTTTGGCGGCCTGCAATTAATGCCTTCGATTGCGCGCGATGATGCGGCCTTTGTCGAAAATGCAGCGGAGCAACCCGCCGCATCCATGTCCACGGGCGCAACCCACGCGGCAATGAACTACCTGCTGTATATGGGCCTGAAGCGGTACGGTTTTTATGACGAAGCGGAAGGGCTGGCGCGCCAAAGCCTGCACGCCGCGCGGTCAGCCTTTGAAGGACAAGGCGAGCAAGCAGCCAAAGGGAATGGCAGGCTGTTCGATCTGTTCTCCAGTGTGAATGGACTACCGATTGACGAACCACTGACGCCGCAGCGCGCATCGTTTGCGGGATTGATGTTTTTGCCCGCAGTTGAAGAATTGATCAGCGCAGACCCGTGGCTGGGATTGACGATAGGCAGTCTGATTGCGCCCGAAGACGCGCGCGTCGAACGGATCAAGATCGCGGGAGAGAATATGGATGTCACGATTGGCCCAAAGCGAACCGTCGTGCGGCGAGGGGACAAAGCTGAAATTGAATTTGAAGCTCCCGTCCGGTTACGCGGTTATCGCAGCACGGATCGCACGCTGACGTTTACGGTCGAAGCCCGATCAGAGGTCCGCGCACAGGTTCCCGCATCTGAAGGCAGAAAGCTGACCGTGTCGGTCAACGATAAAGTTTTGGGCAGCACTTCGCCGGGCGCATCCGCCACCTTCAAGGTCAAAGAAGGGTTGAGCAAAGTCTTGATCGTCAGATAAAGATTGAGCGGGCATCGCCATCGTTTGGTTTGCCCGCTCAAATTGGGTTGCGTTGATTGCCTGTGCGCCGATTATTTGCTTGCCGATTGTCTGGCCGTCTCCATCGTCACCTTCTCTTTGCGGCGGTACGACAGATTCGACAGATGCGCGGCGATGGCCGAACGATAGCCAATTTCGACCGAAGTGTTCGGCTCTTTGCGCGAACGCACGCATTCAACAAAGTTGATGTAGTGGTTCTCGCCTTTTGCTTCGCCCTTGATTGCCGGGGCATCGGGACGATTCAGTTTCTCCGGCGCATAGCTCCAGCCTGATTGCGACTTGCCGCTGACCATATCGTTTGATCCGGCCACCCATTCGATCGTGCCATCCGAACCCAGAATGCGAACTCCCAGGCCGAAGCGGCTGTTGCTGAAGGTGGATTGCCACGAAACGTTCACTTCGTTCGGATAATCCAGAATCACCGAGATCGTATCCGGCACTTCACGCCCGTCTTTTTCTGAAAAGACGCCGCCGGACATATACGCCGAAGTCGGCACGCCTAAATCCAACACGCCGATGATCCAGCCGATCTGGTGAACCATATTTTCGGTGATGTTGCCGCCCGAAAATTCCCACCACAACCGCCAGTTGATGAACTTGTTGGCATCGAAGGGGCGATCCTGGCGGCCATTCAAGAATGCCTTCCAGTTGACGTGCTGCGCATCGCAATCCGCAGGAATCGGGCGCACCCATTGGCCCTTACCGTGCGGCGTATTGCGGCTCATCCAGGATTCGACCTGCGCGACTTTGCCGACCAGACCGTCCTTGACCCACTTGCGCGCGTCCATAAAGTAGCCCGCACTGTTGTGTTGCTGCCCGACACCGATGACGCGCTTCGGATTTTTCTTCGCCGCCGCCAGACAGGCTTCGGCTTCTTCGATGGACCAGGTCATGGTCTTTTCGGCATACATATCCTTGCGGGTGTAATTTCGTCCTGATGTAGCGATAAATGTAATATCTGCAATAAAATCGGCCCTCCATAAACGAGAGACTATCTCGTTTGTAGCTTATCGAGAGCATCAGGAGGACCGAAAATGAAAGCTAGCATAAGTGTCGACGC
>JBBQVH010000057.1:0-48574 GCA_038211695.1 Blastocatellia bacterium
TGGTAGTGGTTCATGTGGGGGAGATGTGTCAGTAGCCCGACCGTGAGGGAGGGCCGCCGGACGCCACGCCAGCCCTTGCTCACGCGCGGGCTACTGACACGTGGTTGCATCGTGCTCTCTCTCTTCACTGAGCCACTACCATATTTTTATTGGCTCTTACTGGTAGGTATCGCGTACGCGAACAATATGAAAAATGGTAACAGCCTGCTGCTTATCATCAATCCCGTACATCACCCGATACCCGCCTACTCGTAGATGCCAGCCATCCCGTCCGAGCAAAGAAAAGCATCCGCGTGGCCTCGGCTCTTTTGCCAGCGCAGCGATTGCGTCACGCACTCTGTGGTAATCAACGGCCGGTATCTGGCCGAACTGATCCAAAGCGTGGCTGTCGAAAAAGAGGCTATAAGTCACTTCGCCTGCTCTCGATCTCTTTCACTGCCTGCTCGAATGGAATGGCCTCGCCGGGATTCGCCGTTACTTCATCATAGGCGTGGATGGCGTCGAGCATGTCCAGGTCTTCAAGCATTTTTTGGTATGTCTCAAGATCAAGTATGACAGCCGTGCGTTGGCCCTGCTCATCGGTTACATATCGTTCTTTAATTCCAATCATCTGGTTTGCCTCCTCTCTGTTTCATTTTTCCGCCGCCAATTCTCACCCGTCCATCGTCCACCTTCAACTCTCAATCAATTAAGGTTCAGTTTGAGAAAGTTCGCCAGCAGCTTCTTACCTTCCGTTGTCATAATGGATTCGGGATGAAACTGCACGCCTTCGCATGCGGGAAACTCGCGATGGCGCAGGCCCATGACCAAGCCATCGGAAGTCGTCGCCGTAATTTCCAGTTCAGGCGGAATGCTGCCGCGTTCGACAATCAAGGAATGATAGCGCGTGGCCGTGAAGGGATTGCCGATGCCCGCAAAGATGGTTTTGCCATCGTGCAGAATCTGGCTGGTCTTGCCGTGCATCAGGTAAGGCGCGCGAATCACGTCTCCGCCAAAAGCCTGTCCCATCGCCTGATGCCCCAGACAAACGCCCAGCAGCGGCAGTTTGCCCGCGAAATGACGAACCACATCCAGCGTAATGCCTGCTTCGCTTGGCGTGCAGGGGCCGGGCGACAGCAGGATGCGTTCAGGCGCAAGCTGTTCGATGTCTTCGATGCCAACCTGATCGTTGCGAACAACCTGCACCTCAGCGCCAAGCTCGCCCAGATATTGCACCAGGTTGTAGGTAAATGAATCGTAGTTATCTATCACCAGAATCATTTCTTCTCTTTTCCCTCCTTGCCGCTCTTTTCCTCTTTGCCTTCGCGGAAAGCATCACAAGCCGACGCATTCACCTTATCCCAAAGCCCGAGCGCCAAACGATAGCCCAGGTAGACGCTTTGGCGATTCACCTTCTCCGGCTTGTCGTTCGTGCTGTGCAGAATCCGATGCCAATCGTTGCTCAGGCCGTGGATCGTAACGGCGGGAATCTTCTTGACCAGAAACGATTGCGAATCAGCCCCCGCGCCTTCGATGCGAGCGTGGGCAAAGGGCATTCCCATTTGTTTGGCAGTCTCGGCTGTCGCATCCATCAGCTTCTTGCTGGACATGTTGTCGGCAACTTGCGGCACGCCCACGCCCAGACTGTCAATGTTGATCATCGCGCAATACTCGCCCGTCTGCTCTTTCTTGATCTGATCCACCATTGCGGCTGAACCCACCAGCCCTTTCTCTTCTTCGCCGAATGCAACGAACAGAATTGTTTTACTTAGATTGAGGTCTTTCAGCGTGCGGTAGATATGCGCGATGGCGACCACGCCCGTCCAGTTATCAATCGCGCCACAGCCGTCTGCCACTTTATCGTAATGCGCGCCGATGACGATCTTCTCCGTCGAGTTTTCTGTCGAAGCCGACGCCTTGCGGACGATGACGTTTTTAACGGAGCGGGAATTTTCAACGGTGATCTCTTCGGGTTTTGCGCCCATCTTTTCAAACAGCGCCCGGACGGCGGCCAACCGGTCTCCATTCTTGCAAGGCACGCTGTCGAATTCAGCAGCGATCTCTTCCGGCGTCGAGATACGCGGTTGCGGCGCGCTTGGCGCGGTCTGTGGTTTGTCTTGCGCAAACGAAACTGCTGATAGCCAAAGCGCACAGAGGATGTAGAAAAAAATCTTTCTGGCCAATCATTACTCCTCAAATTGTGGAACGGACTTCAGTCTGTTCGCGGCTAACAAGTGGAACAGACTGAAGTCCGTTCCACTAAAAATTCGGTCAAGGCTTAATCGCGGCCTCGATCAGTTCAATGCGTTCAGTTGGCGTCTGGCCGTCTGCGCCGCCACGCTGCACCTTTTCCATCTTGTCGAGCGTTTCAAACCCGTCAACGACTTTGCCGAAGATTGAATACTTGCCGTCAAGATTGGCCGCCGGAGCAAGCACCAGGAAAAATGAAGTAAGCGCGGAATTTGGGTCTTCCGCGCGCGCCATCGAAAGCACGCCGCGAATGTGTTTGCGCGTCTGGCTGAATTCGCCTTTCAGCGTGTGAACCCATTTGTCGGCGTAATGCACTTTATTCCCCGGACGCCCGGAACCCATCCCGCCCTGCACCACAAAGTTCGGCACGATGCGATGAAACGCGGTGTGATCGTACCAGCCCGTCTGCACCAGCTTCAGAAAGTTGCGGACGTGTTCAGGGGCAAGGTCAGGTTCCAGCGCAACGGTGATGTCGCCCAGACTGGTGTGCAGAATGACTTCCTTGCGCATCTCGTCCACGGTGGCGTCTTTGAACGGCTCTTCGCGTTTAGGCTCGATTTTGATGCTGGTGATTTTGATCGGAGTCTTGAGCTTCTGTTCATCGTCCGCTTCGGCCTGCGAAATCCGATCAACGACTTCGATGCCTTCGGTCACTTGCCCAAAAGCGGAGTATTGGCCATCAAGCGCGGTTTGCGCCGATGCACAAATGAAAAACTGCGCGCCATCGCTGTTCGCCTTGTTCGGAATGCGCACTGTCGAAACCGTTCCGGTCAGATGTTTGATGTCGCTGAATTCGTCCGGCAATTGATTCAGCGCGCCCGTGCCCCACTTTGCTTTTGGGGTCTTTGGATCTTTCAACAACGGATCGCCGCCCTGGATCAGGCCGAGCCTGATGACGCGGTGAAACGCCGAGCCATCGTAAAAGCCTGCGCGTGCATTTTTGATAAATGCCTGCACATGCTTCGGCGCTTTCAATGGGAAGAATTCAAACCGGATGACGCCGAGTTCGGTGGTAATGACGGCTTCCAGCTTGGCGGCCTCTTCCAGCGAAACCGGTGGCGGTTCGGCACCGGGTTGCGGCGCGTTCTTTTTGCGGGCGGGCGGCGTTTGTGCGAAAGCGATAGTGGTTAATGCGCAAAGCAACAAACATCGTTTCAGCATCTGAAATCCGAAATTTGAAATTTGAAATTTGAGAATAGAAATCCGCAATCCGCAATCCGCAATCCGCAATCTTTTCATAGCTCTTTCTCCGCCATTTCAATCGCGCGCACCAGCGCGCGGGATTTGTTCACGGTTTCTTGAAATTCTGTTTCGGGAACCGAATCGGCGACGATGCCGCCGCCTGCTTGAATGTAGGCGCGGTTGCCGCGCGCGTACATCGTCCGCAGCGCGATGCACGAATCCAGATTGCCCGAATAATCAAAGTACAACACTGATCCGGCGTATGCGCCGCGTCGCGTCGGTTCCAATTCGTCAATGATCTCCATGGCGCGCACCTTGGGCGCGCCCGATACCGTGCCCGCCGGAAACGTCGCGGCAAACGCGTCGAAGCAATCCAGGTCTGCACGCAACGTAGCTTTCAAGGACGAAACCAAATGCATGACATGCGAGAAGCGTTCGACAAACATCAGATCAGCGACTTTGACCGATCCGTATTCAGCCACGCGCCCAAGGTCGTTGCGGCCCAGGTCAACCAGCATGACGTGTTCTGCGCGCTCTTTTTCGTCGTGCAGCAAGGCTTCGGCAAATTGATTGTCTTCGGCTTCGGTTGCGCCGCGCGGGTAGGTTCCGGCAATCGGACGGTATTCCAACTGGCGTCCTTCGCACTTGACCAGCATTTCAGGCGATGCGCCCAGCACGGTTTCTTCGCCGCCCAGTTTCAGAAAGAACATATACGGCGATGGGTTGACGACGCGCAGCGCGCGGTAAATCTGGAAGGGATGAACGGTGATGTCCGTCTCGAAGCGTTGCGCGAAGACGACCTGAAAGGCGTCGCCCGCACGGATGTATTCTTTGATTTTTTCGATTGCCGCCAAGTAAGACCCTTTCGGCATGTTCGACCGAATCTGCAATGGCTCGGTTCTTCGCGCGGAAAGCGGCGGTTCGACCGGCGCGGCTAAACTGGCTTCGAGCTTGGCGATTTCGCTGCACGCGGCGATGTATTTGTCGCGCAAGGCCGCGCCATCCTGCTCGCCATCGGTGAAGACGTTGACGATGATGTGAATCTGATGTTTGACGTGGTCGAAGGCCAGGATGTTCGCAAAGAACATGACCACGGCAGTATCAATATCCAAATCATCTTTGGCCGCGTCGGGTAATCGTTCGAACCAGCGCACTGCGTCGTAACCGAAGTAGCCGACCGCGCCGCAGGAGAACGGCGGCAGGCCTGGTAGCTTTACCGGCTGGTGACGATGCATCAAATCGCGCAGCACGTCGAGCATCGGGCGCTCTTGCGTTTCCTTCGTGCCATCGGCTCGTTCGACAGCCACATGGTTGCCGCGCGCACGAACGATCGTATGCGGCGCGCAACCCAGAAAAGAATACCGCGCGATCTTCTCGCCGCCTTCGATGGATTCCAGCAGGAAGGCGCGCTCGGCCTGACGTTCGATGCGCAGGTACGCTGAAACCGGTGTCAATAGGTCGGCCATCACCGTCTTGACCAGCGGCACGACCGTGCCCTGCGCGGCCAGCGCAAGAAACTCTTCGTAAGTTGTCGGGGTTATTTGAGACATAGGGACTGTATCTCAAATCTCGAACTTGAGATTTGGCTCGATGCTATTTCGGACTGTATTTCGGGTTTGCCGGTTTGCCCGCGCGATGGTTCAATTCATTCAGCACATCCTGCAGGCTCACATCGCGTTCGACCATCAGCACCAACAAGTGATAAAGCAGGTCGCTGATCTCGCCTGACAGCTCTTTGCGCCCTTCGCGCCCGATGGTATTTTTCGCGGCAATGACGGTTTCGGTCGCTTCCTCACCGATTTTCTTCAGAATCTTGTCCAGACCGCTGTCAAACAGGTACGTCGTGTAAGAACCTGCCGGGCGTTGATCCTTGCGTTCTTGAATCAGCTTGAACAAATCCTGCAACAGAATGCCCAAATCCATTGCCGCCACATTAACCACTGAAAGCGGGGTCAGCGGCGAATCAGCAATCTGAATCGCAGGAATCTTTCTGTTTGACTCGCGCGCTTCAAAAGTGGCCTCAGCCTCGTTTGCGCCGCGATAGAAACAGGTGCGTTCGCCGGTATGACACGCAGGCCCATTCGGAGTGACGCGCACCAGCAAGGCATCGCCATCGCAATCCAGCCGGACATCCACGACCTGCTGCGTATGGCCGGAGGTTGCGCCCTTGTGCCAAAGCTCCTGCCGCGAACGGCTCCAGAACCAGGTTTGGCCGGACTGCATGGTTTTGGCCAGGCTGTCGGCATTCATATAGGCCACCATCAGAACTTCGCCTGTGGCATCGTCCTGAACGACGGCTGTAATCAACCCGTACTCGTCGAATTTCAGATTTTGAATCATAACAATTGCGGATTGCGGATTGCGGATTGCGGATTGGGGATTGCGGAAGCGTTTCCCAATCAGAAACACAAAATCGAAAACGGCGAGAGACGGATTAACCAATCCGCAATCCGCAATCCGCAATCCGCAATTATTTGGCTTTCTTCTGCACCCACTCGGTCAGCGCCGCCAGCAATGCGGGATCAAGCGGGCGCGATGTATCGGCATAAGATGCCAGCGTGGGCGTGCCTTTGTTGGTCCTCAACAGATGGTCAACGTCGTCGAACAATACCAGCGTCGTGTCTTTGTGTGATGCGCGCTTCAGCGCCTCTTCCAGATACTCTGCGTCCTTGACCTTGATCTGCAAGTCTTTCTTTCCTTGCAGAATCAGCACAGGCGAGGTGATGTTGTTGACGATCTGCAATGGATCATTAATCAGCAGACTGAGCGTCACTTCGCGCTGCTTTATCAGATCAAGCAGCAACGCGTCGTAAGGGTCTTTGGCGTCCAGCTTTTCGCCCGAAAAGTCCTGACGGCCGCTCAGCATCTCCTTGATCAACCGATCCAGCTTCGCAACGAAGGCGCTGATCTCTTCCGGCTTCTTGCCTGCCTCAGCCATCTGAACCTGCACCAAATCGCGCATCAACTTGCCCAGCGTGCGCCCTGGCGAAGCGGCCAGAATGACGCCCGCCAGTTTGTAGTCTTCGTGAGAACCAACGGTTGACGCGATATACCCGCCTTCGCTGTGGCCAAAGAGGAAGACTTTGGCTGGGTCTACCTGCGGCTGCTTTTTCAGAAACTCCATCGCCCGGCGAGCGTCATCAATGTAATCGTCCATGCTTGCCGCCACTTTACACTCGCTCGCACCGGCGCAGCGTTTGTCATACCGCAACACTGCCACGCCGCGCGCCGCCAGATGCTCCGCCAAATCGCGGTAAATGGGCTGCTTCACGCTGCCAACAAGGATGCCGTCACGAGTCCCCTTGCCCTCGCTGCCGATAATCAGAACGCACGGCGCGCGCTTGCCCGCTTCCAGCTTGGGCAAAGTCAACGTACCAGCCAAGCCGACCTCGTGGCCGTCAAATTTGACTTCCTGCGACTGAAAAGAAGCGGCCTTGTCCTGCGCCGCCATCACCACCGCCAGACAGACAGCAACACAAATAGCGACTGGCAATACTGCCATTTTTTTAGTTAGCCATTTCATCCGAAAAACTTGCTCCTTGATGAAGAATGTGGGGCAAACGTGAGGTTACCGCATCAGTATACCGCGCTGGCGCAAATACTGTTTCGCTTCGCCAATAGTGAACTGGCCAAAATGAAAGATCGAAGCGGCCAGCACCGCGCTGGCGTGGCCGTCGTTCAATGCTTCGTGCAAGTGTTCCAGCGTCCCCGCGCCGCCCGAAGCGATGACCGGGATATTGACGGCGTCAGCCACCGCGCGCGTCAATTCCAGATCATAACCATCCTTGCGCCCATCGCAATCCATGCTGGTCAACAGGATTTCGCCCGCGCCCAGGTTGGCTGCGGTTTGCGCCCACTCAATCGCGTCAATCCCCGTCGGCGTGCGCCCGCCATGCAGATAGACTTCCCAACGAGTGGAACAGACTTCAGTCTGTTCGGTACCGCTGCTGCTGGAACAGACTGAAGTCTGTTCCACTCGCTTGGCGTCAATTGCGACGACCATGCATTGCGCGCCGAACTTCTCTGCGCCTTCGCGGATCAAGTTCGGATTCTGCACCGCTGCCGTGTTGACCGAAATCTTGTCCGCACCTGCCATCAGAATCGCGCGGATGTCTTCGACCGTGCGAATGCCGCCGCCGACAGTAAAAGGAATAAACACGCAGTCGGCTACGCGGCGAACCATATCCGCCACGATCTCTCGCCGGTCGGACGAAGCCGTGATGTCCAGAAAGACCAGTTCGTCCGCGCCTTCTCGGTCGTAGCGCGCGCCTTGTTCGACCGGGTCGCCCGCGTCAATCAGGTTCAGAAAGCTAATGCCTTTGACCACGCGACCGTGATCCACGTCCAGACAGGGAATGATTCGTTTGGCTAGCATTAAAGTTTGGGAAGATTGGAGCCTTTGATTGAAGCGTCAAGCCGCAACTTTCTCTTCAGCCTGCGCTGGTTTATCCGCGCCGACAATGTGCAGCAACACTCCAAGCACTTCATCCAATTCGTTCAAGTAGTATTCACGCCGGTCCATGCCTATCGTTTGCCGTGTCAGCCGTAGGAACTTCCAGGTACTGCCGGTCGTCACGGCGCCATAGAGGGGTTCGATCTCCTGGCCAGCGCGTGCGTTGAAAATCTGCGCGGCCAGCATTGCCGCCAGGCACTGGGCCAGCCCGGCTTTGATGTTGTCATTTTTGGCTTCGAAGATAATCAGCGCGGGAGCAGTGATAAAGAGTTGCTCTCTGCCGAGCGACAAGATGAAATCGCAGAAGCCTGTCAACCCCTGTTCCGGCGCAACCGTAAAATCAGAGCCTGAAAAAAGGCTGATCCGGCGTCCCGCCAGTTTGCGCAGCTCAAGCAGAATTGGCGCGATAATCATTTCCGACCGCGCCTTTTCCGTGTTGATCGCTAACGCCAGCGGCGCATTCTCGCTCAGCATCTCCGCCAGAGACTGCGGTACGGTTGCTGGCGCGACCTGCGTAAACAATTCCTGGTCTTCAATCAAAGTCAATTGAAACTGATTGATTAAGCCCGGCAGATTGAAATCGCTGTATGCCATAAATCTCCTCGCAACCTTGGTGGTTGGTGACCGAGTGTTGAATCGTCAGCCACCAACCACCGAATTCTACAAACTGATTTGCTTGACCGAAATCACGTGATCAGATTTGGCCAACTCTGCCAGCGTCGCTGCGTCTAGCGCGCTGTCCACCTGATAAGCCGACAGCGCGGTGCCGCCCGCTTTGTTACGACTCAGGTAAAGCTGCGCGATGTTGACGCGATGCTGGCCCAGGAAGGTGCCGACGCGCCCGACGACGCCCGGTTGATCGGCGTTTTGCAAAATCAGCAACTGGCCTTCCGGCAGCGCGTCCAGCCGGTACGAATCAATTGCCACAATGCGCAGTTCGCCTTTGCCGAAAATGCTTCCGGCAACGCGGCTTCCCTGTTTGTTATTTTTGACGACGACTTCAATCAGGTTGGTGAAATCCTGCGCGGCCAGCGCTTTCGATTCGGTCACGTGCAATCCGCGCTCTTCGGCGATGACTGCGGCGTTGACCTGATTGACGCGCGCGCTGACGCCTTTCAGCAGGCCGGTCAGGATCGCCTGCGTGATCGGGCGCACGTCCAGTTCCGCCACGTCGCCGCTGTAATTGATCTGCACTTCGCTGACCGCTTGATTGAAGAACTGCGCCTGGAAGCTGCCGAGCTTTTCGCCCAGCGTCAGGTAAGGCTGCATCGTTTGCAGCGCTTCCGCCGAAACCGCTGGGACGTTGACCGCACCGGCAATCGTTCCGGTGGAGAGGAAGTCGGCGACCTCTTCAGCCGTCGTGATCGCGACGGAATCCTGCGCTTCGGTGGTCGAAGCGCCCAGATGCGGTGTCATGACGACTTCCTCCAGCGTCAGCAAAGGGTGGTCTTCCGCAATGGGTTCTTTGACGAATACATCCAGCGCCGCACCTGCGACCTTGCCCGATTTGATGGCGTCGTACAGCGCCGCTTCATCCACCAGCCCGCCGCGCGCGCAGTTGATGATGCGCACGCCGTCTTTCATTTTGGCAAAAGCCGCTTCGCCAATGATGCCGCGCGTTTCGTCGGTCATTGGCGTGTGAACCGTGATGAAGTCCGAACGGCGGAACAGATCGTCCAACTCGCTCAGCTCGATCCCCGCTTTGGTGGCCACGTCTTTTGAGGTGAATGGATCGTAAGCGACAACTTTCATGCTCAAGCCCACGGCACACTGTGCGACGATCTTGCCGATGTTGCCCAGGCCGATGACGCCCAGCGTTTTGCCGCGCAGTTCGGTGCCCATAAAACTCTTCTTGTCCCACTTGCCGCCTTTCAATTTGGCGTGCGCCTGCGGGATTTTGCGCGCCAGCGACATCATCAGCGAGATGGTGTGTTCAGCAGTCGTGACACTGTTGCCGCCGGGGGCGTTGACGACGATGATGCCGCGCGCGGTGGCCGCCTTTACATCAATGTTGTCCACGCCCGTTCCGGCGCGGCCAATGATCTTCAGGTTATCGGCGGCGGAAATAATGTCGGCGGTGACTTTGGTTTCGCTGCGGACGATCAGGGCGTGGTATTCGCCGATGATGGCTTTCAATTCCTCCGGCTTCAGACCGGTTTTGAAATCCACTTGGAAGTTTTCGTGCGCGCGAAGCAATTCGACGCCTTGTGTGGAAAGATTATCGCTAATCAGGATTTTCATAAGTTATGAATCCAGCCTTTCTAGGTGTAATGGGTTGTGGTGAATGAGAGAACTTCTTGCGGGTACGGCGCGCTCTACTGCTTTTACCACGACCACGAATGTGATGATGATGAATTGCGCCAGGAGCAGAAGGAATGACCGAAAAGGGCTGATGAAGAAAAACACGCACCGCAGTTGGGCCGCGACGCGCTTCGGTTCAGTTTGTAATGACAGGTTCCGGTCATTCGTAAATTTGATTGCGTTGGGAAATTTGCTGACGACGGGATTTGTCGAAAGCGGGCGCATCATACTTGCGGCATGCTCAAAAATCAAATTGAATGGCGGCGACCAATTGACCATCTCCCCCAACAACCGCTCAGCAGAAAATTCCTACCGTTCCGCAGAAATCCGTTGAAGCGACTGCCCAATCAGCGTATTCCTCACCTCGTAATATTCAACCAAGAGAAAGGACAACGAATGAGCACAAGGTTGGCAGAAACAGCCGCGCAGTACGCTGCGCCCGCGCCGGTCGTCGTGCGTGATTTGCGCAAACGCTACGATGAAGTGACTGCCGTTGACGGCGTCAGCTTCGAGGTACGGCGAGGCGAAGTCTTCGGCTTGTTGGGGCCGAATGGCGCAGGCAAAACGACGACAGTCGAAATCATCGAAGGCTTGCGTGAACGCAACAGCGGCGAAGTGATGGTTTGCGGCTTCGATCCGGCCAATTCCCCCAACGAAGTCAAACAGCGCATCGGCGTGGCGATGCAGGCGACCGCGCTGCCCGACAAAATCGAAGCGCGCGAGGCGCTGAAACTGTTCGGCAGTTTTTACCGGCAGCGGATTGACGCTGACGAATTGCTGCGGATGGTTTCGCTGGAAGAGAAAGCCACCAGCCGCTTTGAAACGCTTTCGGGCGGCCAGCAACAGCGATTGGCCGTTGCGCTGGCGCTGGTCAATGATCCTGAAGTCATCATTCTGGACGAACCCACCACGGGCCTGGACCCACAGGCGCGGCGCGAATTGCACGGCGTGATTGACACCCTGCGGCAGGCAGGCAAGACCGTCATCCTGACGACGCATTACATCGAAGAAGCCGAACGGCTATGCGACCGCGTCGCCATCATTGACCACGGCCAGATCATCGCCACCGGCAGCCCGCGCGAATTAGTCAGCCAATCGCGCGATCAAGTCAAAATTGAATTCCGCACCGCCTCGCCCATCGAACTGGCCGATCTGCGCCTCGTACCTTTTGTGTCCGGCGTTTCCGAAAGCCTGGGCGCGTATGAATTGCGCAGCGCCGACGGAACGCGTTCCGTCATTGAACTGATCAAATGGCTGGAAGCTGAAAAGCACGAACTGATGGACCTGCACATCACCAAACCCACGCTGGAAGATATTTTCATTGAATTGACCGGAAGGAGAATTCGCGAATGAGTAACATCATAACGGCCCAGACATCTGCCTGGACAAACAATCTGGTGATGAGCCTGAAACTGCGGCTGCGCGAACGGCAGACGATGTTCTGGACGTTTCTCTTCCCCATCTTTTTCCTGTTCCTTTTTGCCAAGGTCTTTGCGGGCGGTAAGCCGGAAGGACTGGCATTCCTGATGGGCGGGCTGTTGTGCATCAGCGCAATGGCGCAGGGATTTTTTGGCATGAGCATCGGGTTGGTGACAATGCGCGAACGCGGCATCCTGCGGCGCTACAAACTTGCGCCTGTCGGATCATGGCTGATCCTCAGCAGCGAATTGATCTCCAGCTACGTCATGCTGATGATGACGGTCGCAATACAACTGTTGATCGCGACTTTTGCATTCGGGTTCCGGCTTGCAGGCAGTTGGGCAACGCTGTTGATTGCCGTGACAGTTGGAGCATTGGCCTTTCTGGCAATCGGTTTTATCGTCGCGGGCGTTGCCGATAATGCTCGCAGCGCGCAGGTCATGAGCAACATCCTTTATTTCCCAATGATGTTTCTGGGTGGTGCGGCCATTCCGCTGCAATTTCTGCCGCCGGGCTTACGCAACTTTTCGCGGCTGCTTCCTTCACGTCACATGACCGAAAGCCTGGGCCGTGTGATTGTTGGTGGCGAAGGGTTGCGCGCAATTGCGCCGAGCTTACTGGCGCTGACCGCGACCTTCGTCGTTGCCCTGTTGATTGCGGCCAAACTGTTTCGTTGGGAAGCTAAAGAACCAATGCCGCTACGGCAGAAGGCTTGGGCGGCAGCCATCATTGGCGTGTTCGCCATCGCCGCGCTGCTGGTCAAGTAACATTCGATTCACCGATGGAAAAAGAGAACACGAAATCAGTAAAAACAACGAATCAAGCGAAAGCGGTGAATGGTTCGCAACACATCCGCTCGGCTCAAGCTTCCCGATTTTTCCACTTTCTCTTTTTCATGGTTTGTTTTTTGCTGCCGGGAAGTTCCAACGCGCAAACCGCGAATGAACCCGATGCCGGGCACACGGCGTGGCAACGTTCGCGGCAAGCGCAAGGACAGATTCAACGCGATTACATCGAACAGTTGAATCGTCAGATTGCAGCCGCGCCAGAGGATTTGAAGCTGCAATTGAATCTGGGCAAAGCCTACTTCAGTTCAGCGACGGTCGGTGATCCGCGCGCGATGTTTGAAGCAGAAAAGATATTTCAGCGGCTACTGAATCAAGAGCCAAACAACGCCGAAGCACTGGCGTATCACGGGTCGCTGCTGGGAATGAAGATCGGCTTCAACCTGACGCCGCCCGATCAGATATTCACCGTCAGCCAGCAGGCGCAAACGGAATTGGATCGCGCCGTGCAGCTTGCGCCCGACAGTGAAGACGTGCGGGAGCTGCGTGGATATTTTAATTTTTACACGCCGTCACTTTTCGGGCGCGACCGGATGGCCGTGGAAGATTTCTCGCACGTGCTGGCGATCATCTCGCAACGGCCAAACAGCGAACTGGATCAGGCGCGGCTGCTGCTGATTCTGGGCGACACACATAACAAACGCAGCGACGAAAAAGAAGCGCGCAACAGTTGGCAACGAGTAGTCCAGCTTGCGCCCAACTCTGACTTGGCCGCTGCCGCCGAAGGCCGATTGCGAGATTTGGACGGCCAAAAGACGCTGGTTTCGGCGTACGGCAAGGAGTTAGTGGCGTTCTTTGGCTTTCTGATTGGCGTTGTCATCTTCGGCTTTCTGCAAGTACGGCTCTGGCGAGAGTTGCAGCAACGCAGGAAAGGCGCGGCCACGGCCATGATGGTGGTGATCGTGGCCATGGTTTGGAACGGAATGAATCTGTCGTTGATCGCGCGCCATGCTTTGACGGCAGGGGCTTCACAAGCGCTGCCGTGGTGGCTGGCGCACGATTTCGGGTTGCTGCTTTCTCTGCTGCCGATCGTTGTTGGGCTGCTCGCGGCCTACCATTTTTACCAAGCCGCGTTTATGGACATTACGCTCAAACGCGGCGCGGCGTTGCTGGCGCTGGTTGCACTGGCCTTTGTCTTTGCCAAATTTATCGAAGGGCCGCTGACACTGGCAATCCTGCGTCTGCCTAATGCGGCCTTGCAACCTGTCCTGTTTGCCGGTTCGTGGGTCGCGCTGTTTCTGCTTTATCTGCCGCTGCGCGGATGGATTTACAAACAGATTGACCGGCGACTGTTTCGCCGCCGCGATTACACCCGCACGCTGGTCGAATTCAACGAACGGTTGCGGCGCGTGACAGATGAACAAGCATTGTTGAACGCGGCAATCGAAACCCTGCGCGATGCCTTCGCCGCCGATCCGATACGCTTTCTGGCGGCGTCAGATGAAGCGGCTTCGACATTTCGAGCAATGTTTAACGGTCAATCAACAGAGATGTTCATTCAGCAACAACCGGGCAGTGAATCGCTGGGGGCGGAATTGGTAATGGCCGTTCGCGCAAATGCTGAATTGGCGGGCGTCATTCTGATTGGCCGCCGCGCTTACGGGCAGGGTTATTTGAGCGAAGAGTTGAATGTCGTGCGCGCCATCGCCAACGAACTAAGCCGCGCGCTGGAAAATCTGCGGCTGCACGATGCGCGGCGGCAACAGGCAATCAAGGAAGAAGAATTGCGCAAGCTGGTCGCGGAATCCGAACTGATGGCTTTGCGGGCGCAAATCAATCCGCACTTCTTTTTTAACGCGCTCAATTCGGTTGCATCCTTGATCGGCGAAGACCCGCCGCGCGCCGAACAGTTGATTGAAAACCTGGCGGAGTTATTCCGCCACGCCTTCAAACCAAATTCAGAGATCATTCCATTAGCGCAGGAGTTGGAGTTGATTGAAACCTATGTGGCCGTCGAACAAGTGCGATTGGGTGACAAACTGCACTTTCAAAAGTTCATCGCGCCTCACGCATTAGCAGTCAGGATTCCCGCGCTGACCATTCAGCCCCTGATCGAAAACGCCATCAAACACGGCATCGGGCGGCGCAATACGGGCGGAGCGATCACGCTGTCGGCCACATTGCGTGACAGTCGCCTGAGCATTGCCGTCGCCGACACTGGCGTGGGCATTGCGCCAGGCGAGATGCTCACGTTGCTGGAACGCGGCGTTGGCCTGTCAAACGTCAACCGCCGCCTGATCAAACTGTACGGCGAACCGGCAAAACTGAAAGTGGACAGTGCGCCGGATCAAGGCACGACGGTTTCATTTGCTGTCCCGTTTACCGAAACAGGCAACCTGAAGGCCGAAGCCCAGGCGGTTTCAAGATGAATAAGATTCGCACATTGATCGTGGACGATGAAGAGTTGGCGCGCAGCCGGATGCGGCGGATGCTGGCGGCTTTTGATGATTTAGAAGTCGTTGGCGAAGCAGAAAATGGCGCTGCGGCAGTGGCTTTGATTGAATCAGAAAAGCCGGATTTGCTTTTTCTGGATGTGCAGATGCCCGATATGGACGGGTTCCAGGTGCTGCGGCTGACTGACGTGGCACAAATGCCGCTGGTGATTTTTGTCACGGCCTTCGATCAATACGCAGTCAATGCTTTCGAAGTCAGCGCGATTGATTACCTGCTCAAACCCGTTCACCGCCAGCGGCTGGAACTGGCCGTCGGCAAAGCGCGCGCGAAGACCGTCGTCCCCGCGCAGGCAGCCACGCAACTGGCGCAATTTCTGAAATCGCAGCAACGCGCTGCCAGCGGCTACTTGCAGCGTTTGCCGGTGCGCGGAAGCAATCGAATCCTGGTCCTGAACATTGAACAGGTCACATCATTCAAAGTGGATCGCGGTCTGGTCTGCGTCACAACGGCAGAAGGTGAGTTCTGGACGAAATACACAGCATTAACCGAACTGGAAGACCTGCTTGATCCGAAAGTCTTTCAACGCATTCACAGACAAGTCATCGTCAACCTGAATCACGTTCGCGAAATTACCGCCTTCGATAACAATACGGCGCGGCTGACATTGACCGGCGGCGCAGAAGTGCAGGTCAGCCGCAGCCACATCAAAGAACTACGAGAAGTTTTGCAATGGTGAGATTTCCAATCAGGAATGCGCGGGCCATCACGTTTGATAGACCTGGCTACGGACGGCTTCTCAGATTCAGCCGTTTGATGACCTGCTGCGCAATGTCGCGCCCGGCCCAGTCAATATAGACTTGATCGCGGGATGCGCCCATCGGAGGCGCTCCGCCAGTGTTGGGTTGTCTGGGGTAACCGGAACCGGTGCCCAGAACCTTCGCGGTCTTCGGCTCAAAAATGGTGTAGCGCAAATCCAGCCCGTTCATCGAACCCGCGCCCATCCGGTCATAAGTCAGTTCGATGTAAACCACATATGTTCCTTCTTCTCCTTTGGCCATTTTGATGGCATCGCTGCGATGTTGATTGCGTTCCTGCCTCAGTTCGATGGCTTTCAATTCCCGGCGCAATTCGTTGAAACAGCCTTCGCGCGCGGTGTCGGCGTAATAGCTGGGAACTTCCATGTCGGGCATCGCCGTCGAAACGACAACGGCCGGGCCTTTCTCTTTTTCTTTTGGTTTGTCCGGCGCGATTTCAGGTTCGGCAACGGTGCGGGTTTCGGGTTGGTTGATGCCTTGCGGAGGCGGTTGGTTCTCTGCCTTTTTCTGTTTGCGGCCTGATTGCGCCAGCGCCGAAGCGCCTAGCAGGAATCCGCATCCAAATAAGCCGCAGGCCAAGACGATTGCCAAGAATCTTAAATTGTGACGCATAGGGTTTCGATCTCCTTAACTTTGCCGGTGGAAATGTCGCGACCATTATTGCCCGAACGGTGAAGAGCACAAGTCTTGCTGGGTACGCCCGGCGCCCTCACGGGCGTACCCAGGTTCAATTGATGTACTTGGCCAGCACGGCTTGGACGGCTTCTGGCGAGTGGAATTCTTTGACCAGTGATTCCGCCGGATAATGGCGCAGCGTGCCGTTTTCGGTGTAGCCCAGATAGCGCAGGGCTTCTGGGCTGCAATCGAAGCGTCCGTCCGGCAGCAAATCCATCCACGCGCCGGGGCCGAAACTGTAGCGGTATAAAAATGTCTGGCCCGTTTTGTGGTCCCAAAATTGAAGCCGCCCGCCACGTCCCGCTGCCACCAGGAATTTGCCGTTCCGCGAAAAGGCCACGCCTAGCACCGCGCCCAGGTTCCCAAACAGCGTTGTGAATTCTTTGCCTGAGTTGACCTGCCAGAGCTTGACCGAGTTGTCATAACTGCCGCTGGCCAGCAAGCTTCCGTCTGGTGAAAACGACACCGCACTGACTTGCCGAGAGTGTCCGTCGAGAGAGCGAAGGGCTTTGCCGGAGTTGACCTGCCAGAGCTTGACCGATTTGTCAGAACTGCCGCTGGCCAGCAAGCTTCCGTCTGGTGAAAACGACACCGCATTGACAGCATTGGAGTGTCCGTCGAGAGAGCGAAGGGCTTTGCCGGAGTTGACCTGCCAGAGCTTGACCGAGTGGTCAGAACTGCCGCTGGCCAGCAAGCTTCCGTCTGGTGAAAAACTGAGAGACGTTATCAGCCCCTTGTGCCCCTCAATCGCGCGAAGCAGAACACCGTCACTGGCGCGATATAACCGAATCACACCATCCCCCCCCCCGCTCGCCAGCAGTTCGCCCTTCGGACTGTATGCAACTGCCTGAATCTGATTGGCGGCTCCTAGCTGAACGACGGCAAAAAGTTGCTCGGTATCCACCGAAGGTTCGAATGTCAGTCCCCGCGCTTTGTCGGTTGTGGCATTCAGGAAGCTTTCGGCGCTGATCTCTTCCGCATCGCGAAAATCACTGCCGGTAAGGTTGGATTGATTGAAAGAAACTCTGGACAGCGTGGTGCCTAAAAATTCAGCATCCCGCGCCAGAACATTCTCCAGACTGGCGTCGGTCAGGTTGGCTCGATTGAAGGAAGCGTTATCAATTGTGGAATGATTCAGCTTAGCTTTAGTCAGGTCCGCTTCAAAGAAATTGATTCCAGTCAGATCAGCGCATTCCAGAACAACTTCCTGCAACCTTGCCTTAATCAAATTTGCCTTGGCCGGGATACGACCCGCGAGCTTGGCCTTTAATTCATCAACGTTAAGGACTTCGTCTTCCATCCCCGCACGAATCCTCGCGCTCCAATAAAGCAATTGCAGTGCATTTTCCGAGATATTTTCCTGGCTGCCATTAAGCAGAATTTGCTGCAACGGCTCGCGCATCGCATCGTTTTCGTCGAGTTGCGACAAAAAGAAGATCGTCTTTTGATCGTAGCGGCGCGTGTTCAGCACTTCACGCAAAGCGTCCGGGTTGGCCAGTGAATCGTTGATCTTCCTGGCCACAAAGAATTCACCAAACGACCGATGCATGAAAGAAAAGTTCCCCTTCTCGTCACGCTTCAGAAAACTGGCTCCCTGCATCTCGCTGGCAATGTCCGCGATTTCTTCATCGCCAATTTCGATTTTTTGATCGGCCACCAGCTTTTCGACAAACGGCCCTAACTCGCGGTAATGGACGGCCTGTTTTTCATCACACCACATTCGCCAGGCCAGTTCCATCATCAAGGCGAGCTTCGTGTTTTTGTCCAATCGGAACTTGCGGCCTTTATCTTCTTCGCGGTCAATCCAGGCAGCGGTATAAACGTTGTACAAACTGGCGGCGTTGACCTCTTGCCCTTCTTTCAAACGCGGAAGCGATTTGACGATCATATCCAGCAACAGCGGGCGCGTCGCCAAATCCTTCAGGTTCCACATCTCCTGAATCTTCAGCCAGTCGGCGGCGTAATCGCGCGGGCGAGCTTTCCGCAAATAGTGCTGAATCTTTTCGTCGTCGAATTCCTGCAAGAAGACGACTTCGGCGGTGGAGCGCTGGCGCAGTTCGCGGTACAGGTCGGTTTCGGTTTCGGAAAGCTTCGGGCCTTCGCCGATGACTTTGACCTGTTCGGTGCGGTCTTTGAAGTAGTGCGTGCGGCAGGTCAAGATGACTTTGCCTTGTAAATCGGCGGCACGGCTCAGTTCGCGGAAATTGCTTTGCGTGTCTTCCCAACGAATGCGGTCGGCCATTTCGTCAAAGGCGTCGAAAAGCAGAATGATCTTTCCCAGCCGCACCAGATGCTCGAAGCGCGTGAAGCTGATGTCGCGCAAACCTCGGCGGGTGAAATGATTGATGACGATGCCTTCCAGCGAAAATTCCTTGCGAACTTCTTTTAGCGGAATCAGCACCGGCGCAGGATGACGCAACGGATCGTCCCGGAAGCTGCGCGCCAGGTTGTAGGCCAGAAAGCTGGCCAGCGTCGTTTTGCCCGCTCCCAGATCGCCCAGAATCACAAGCTGATTGCGGCGCGCTTCGCCCAGCCATTTGCTCAGGTGCTGAAGGGCGGGCATCCGTTCATAGGTAATGTCGGTCATCAAGTCAGGCCGGATGAACCAATCTTCGTTATTCCATTTGCGCTCAGCTTCTTTTTCGTACTCAGCAATCAAGCCATCAGCGTAATTGTCCAGTGGCACCAGTTTGCGAAGAAGCTCTCGATAAGTCGTGCAATGGACACCGGATTCTTCGAGCCCAGTGCGAGTGTCGGCAGTGAAACCTTGCGACGATACTGCCAAACAGCGATGGGCGGGCAATTTTTGAGATCGCTTGAATTGTTGCGCAAGAATCTGGTCACGATCTTCCGCTGTCAGCCGCTTGTCTTTGCATTCAACGATGGCTGCAACCGGGATTCCGCCAACTTCCTGTTCGATCAGCAGATCAATCTGAAACCCACTTAACTGAATATCCAGCTTGGTCTCAAATCCTAACAGGCGATAGAGCGCAGCAACCTCATCTTCAAACCGCTTGCCTTTTTTGTAGCTGTGAAGCCCACGTTCAACTTTGGTCAGTTCATGTTCTCGAAGGCCAAGTTCCAACTCTTCGCGCTCACGCTGTAGAAGCTCACGGCTGGGCAAATCCAACGATTCAATCAACTGCCGGAAGCGCAATTCGAAATCGTCATCGTTGCGGCAATCCAGATAAATCAGCGGGCGGAACAGCGGTTCGATGTCGCAATTCTGCCGCAGCAGCGGAATTAACGGGCGTTCGCGCGCCAGTACGTCCGGGCTTTGTTTGGCGTAGCTTTCGGCCAGCGTCCAGACTTTGTCATCACGAAAATAAGCCGGCGTCCAAACGGCGACGACTTTGCGCGAATGCTTCAATCCGTCGTTGAGCTTTTTCACGTGATCGCCGGGCTGTAGCTCCCACTGGTCAAACCACACACGCACGCCTTCGCTGCGCAATCGTTCGGCCAGCATCTCTGCCCACGGTCGGTCTTCGGTGGCATAGCTGAGAAAGAGATCGTATTCCTGAATAGGCGGCATCATAGAGACCCTTTGGGTGAACCTTTGGAAAATAGATTAAAACGACCAGGGCTTAGGATTGCGGGCGGGAAATTACCACATCGAGGTCGCGAAAGTCCCGTCCAGGATTGAATGTGCAGCGCGCAAACACCAGTCCGCAGCGCGCAAACGCCAGTCCGCAGCGCGCAAACACCAGTCCGCAGCCCACAAATACCAATCCGCAGCGCACAAACACCAATCCGCAGCGCACAAACACCAGTCCACAGCCTGCAACTTCTAGATAGCAGAGAAAGAAGTGAGTGTGCGGAGGATAAATTGCGCTGACAGAAGGGCGCGGATATGATGCGCGACGCTTATGACTACAATCTCTCCTGTTCAAGCTGCGCGCCCATTAGTCTTGGCGCTGGATGTTGGAACGTCGTCGGTGCGCGCCGTGCTGTATGACGCGCAAGGCCGCACCATCGAAAACCGCGTCAGCAAAGAACCAATTGAAGGCCGCACGCATTATCAAATGACTGCGACTCAGGACGGCGGCATTGAAATCGAAGCCGACCGCTTGCTGGCCATCATCGGAGAAACGCTGGATGAATGTCTGGCGCAGGCCAAAGCCGTCTTGCCTGATTTGCCCACGGCCATTGCCAGCGTGGGCTACAGCAACTTCTGGCACGCAATGCTGGGCGTGAATAGCGCGGGCAATGCCGTCACGCCGCTCTACAACTGGAGCGACACGCGCAGCGCGACAGACGCCAAGACGCTGACCGAAGAGTTGGGCGTCGAATGGATTCATCGGCGCACCGGCGTAGTGCCGCACGCCAGCTATTACCCCGCCAAGATTCTGTGGCTGCGGCGGACGAATCCTATGCTGGCCGCCAAAGTCGCGAGCTTTGTTTCCATCGGTGAATACTTTTATTCCAAAGTCTTTGGGCAGTTCTTGTGCGGCGTGGGGATGGCTACAGGCACCGGCCTGTTCAATCCGAACAAGAATGATTGGGATGAAGAGATGCTGTCGGCAATCAAGATTGCCCGCGAACAGCTTTCGCCCTTGGCGGAAGACCGCGCAGCATTGACCGGAATGAAGCCGGAGTTCGCCAGTCGCTGGCCTGCGTTGAAAAACGCACAGTGGATGCCGCCGGTTGGCGACGGCGCTTGTAGCAACATTGGATCGGGCTGTTTCAATCACAGCCTGATCGCCATCAACGTCGGCACTTCAGGCGCAATGCGCGTTTGTTGGCCGATTGAACAGGTGAAGATTCCGGACGGGCTGTGGTTTTATCGCGCGAATCGCCGCTACGGATTGATCGGCGGCGCGCTGTCAAACGCTGGCGATGTTTACGCCTGGTGCAAGCGAACACTGAAGCTGGATTGCGGATTGCGGATTGCGGGTTGCGGATTGGAAGAAGAACAGGTTGCGATTGAGAGCCAGCTTGCGAAGATGGAAGCGGATGAACATGGCCTGACGGTACTTCCCTTTTTTTCCGGCGAACGCAGCACGGGCTGGCACGATGCGGCGCGGGCTTCCCTGCTCGGCCTGAATCTGAGCACCGATCCGATTGAAATCCTGCGCGCTTCGATGGAGGCGGTCTGTTACCGCTTTGCGGCGATCCACGAACGGTTGCAAGCGGAATTGTCCGGCGAAGCCCGCATCATCGCTTCGGGCGGCGGCATTCTGCATTCAAAGGTTTGGACGCAGATGATGGCGGATGTGATAGGCGTACCGGTCGTGGCTTCAGCGGTGCCGGAAGCGTCCAGCCGAGGCGCGGCGATGCTGGCGCTGGAAGCGTTCGGCCACATCAAAGAATTTGGGGAATTGCCCACGCCGCTGGGCGAGGTCTTCGAGCCGAACCTGGAAAATCATGAGCGCTACAAACATGGGCGCGCTCGGCAGGAAGCGGCGTACGATCTACTCATTTCTGCCTGAACCCGCAAGGAGAAACAATGGCATTCACGCCGGAAGACAAACTACGTTTCGAGATTGAAAAGCTTCAACTGGACATCCAGGAAAAGAAGCGATCCTTTTTCAATCAACCAAGCTTCTGGATTCCCCTGCTGACGATTGCGATTTCGTTTAGCGGAAACATCTTTCAATGGAGCAATTCAAAAAACGAAAAGACGCTGGTGGACATTCAGATCGCGCAGGCCAAGCTGGACAAGCAGAAAGCCGACGATCAGTTGAAGGCGTTACAGCAACAGATTGACGCCGCGCAAGCAGCCTACGAATCCACCAACCAGAAGATTGCCGAAGCCGAAAAGAAATTGCAGGAAGCGACCGATAAGCTCGGCGCATCTCAATCGCCTCAAGTCGCCGCTGCTGCTGCCGAAGCCGGTCGCGCGCTGGCGGATGCGCGCCAAATCAATCAACGAGGGATCGAAGGTTTGCGGTCAGTAGACATTTCCGGCCCGCCTCGCGCCGGAAGAAATACCGCACTCGCCACCGCAAAAGAGCGAGAAGGATTTGAGAAGCTGATTGCGGGCGATTACGATGGAGCCGCAAAAGCGTTTCAAGAGGCAGAGGATGCCTTTACTGGCTTTCACAGCGCGTACGAATTGTCGCGGTTGATCAAATCCAGACGTTCCGATCTGAATGATCTTGCGAAAAGAAAAGAGGTTTTTCAAAAGATCATTAGCAGTTATTCTGTTGGTGTTCCATCTGAACTGATCAACAAGCTGAAAGAGATGTCCAGATAATTCATGTGGATCAATCAGCATTAAAACATTGGATAAGGAGAAAGAAATGAACCCATTAGTCGAAGTCGAAAAGCTGGGCCAAAGCATTTGGTATGACAACATTCGCCGCCTGTTGATAGACAACGGCGACATCGCGGGCAAGATCGCTAATGACGATCTGCGCGGCATCACATCGAATCCGACGATTTTTGAAAAAGCCATCGCGGGCAGCACCGATTACAACGACGCGGTACAAAAGGCCATCACGGAAGGCAAGAGCGTCACGGACATTTATGAATCGCTGGCCATCGAAGACATTCAACGCGCCGCTGATCTATTCAAATCGGTTTACGCACGAACGAACAAGCTGGATGGATATGTCAGTCTGGAAGTTTCGCCATTGCTGGCGCGTGATACCGATGGAACCGTCGCCGAAGCCAAGCGGCTGTGGGCAAAGCTGAATCGCCCGAACGTATGCATCAAGATTCCGGCCACGCCCGAAGGCCTTCCCGCGATTCGCCAGGCCATCGCCGCCGGAATCAACATCAACGTGACGATGATCTTCGCGCTGGAAAATTACGAAGAAGTCGCCGACGCCTTCATCAGCGGATTGGAAGATCGTGCCGCCGCCAGTCAGCCCGTTGACCACGTCGCGTCGGTTGCCAGCGTCTTTGTTTCGCGCATTGATGCGGCAGTGGACAAAGACCTGGAAAAACGCATCAGCGAAAGTAAAGACGAAGCGGAAAAGGCCACGCTCTCTGCCCTGCTCGGCAAAGCGGCCATCGCCAACGCCAAAATTCAATATCAGAAGTTCAAAGAAATTTTCGGCGGCGAGCGGTTCGCCAAACTGAAGGCCAAAGGAGCGCAGGTGCAACGCCCGCTGTGGGCTTCGACCGGCACGAAGAATCCGGCCTACAGCGACGTGCTGTATGTGGACAGTCTGATCGCGTCACAGACGGTCAACACAATTCCGCCCGCAACCTACGACGCGTTCCGCGATCACGGCACCGTCAAGTTGACGATTGAAGACGGCTTAGACGAAGCCAAAACAACGCTGGCCAAGCTTGCTGAGATTGGCGTTGATCTGGAAGCCGTCTGTTTGAAGTTGCAGAACGACGGCGTCAAATCCTTTGCCGATTCGTTCGACAGCTTGATGCAGACGATCCAGACGAAGCAGACGGCCATGAAAAGCGCAGGAGCCTAGCCAGGAAAACCTGAAAGCAGTCGTCTCCCGATAAATTCACTTCAGCTTAAAACGAAAGACGGTTGGGCTGTCATCAAGCTCAACCGTCTTTCCTTATCTGGCAAATCTGGCAATGGAAATCTTTACCGCAGCCACCACGCTGTTTTTGATTATGGATCCGCTGGGCAATGTGCCGGTCTTTGTCTCCTTGCTGAAGAATGTCGCGCCCGAACGCCGCCGCATCGTGTTGATACGCGAACTGATCATTGCCTATGCCGTCATGCTTGTCTTTTTGTTGCTCGGCCAACATCTGCTTAAGTTTCTGAACCTGAAGCAGGAATCCATCAGCATTGCGGGCGGCATCGTGTTGTTTCTGATTGCGCTGCGAATGATCTTTCCACAGGAGGGCGGAATTATGGGCGAACAAACCGACGATGAACCGTTCATCGTTCCGCTGGCGATTCCGATGGTCGCGGGGCCTTCGACGCTGGCTGCACTGTTGCTGATGGCTCAATCATCGCCCACGCGGATGAGCAGTTGGGTATTGGCGCTGACGGCGGCCTGGATCGTCACGGCACTGATCCTGTTGGCCTCGCCGATCTTCTTTCGGTTGTTGCGGCAGCGCGGATTGACGGCGATGGAACGGTTGATGGGAATGCTGCTGGTCATGATGTCCGTGCAGATGTTTCTGGATGGGCTGGCGAAGTATCTGCGCAAATGACCGGCTTTGTACCACACCATTCGGCAACGATCTGCTCATGACCTCTTCGTCATCTGTCTCCGCAACCAGCGAATCTGCCCTCTATGGTTGAGTTCATGCCCAAAGACATGAAACCACTTAAAGTAATTGTTTACGTTTTATCCGTTCCCAAAGGATGTTTGCTCTTCGAGCCATAGGTCCTCTCGCTGGCCAAGTTCCGCCAGCGTCTTTGCTCGAACCTGCTCAAGCTTGCTCAAGTAATAATCCAGTTCGCGCCCTCTGATCTCACGTCTCGCCTTCTCCCCTAACTCAAGGGCGGCACCCCATTCCTGTTTTTCTTCCTCGTTCAAATCACGCGCATTAAAAGTGGCCACTTGATACCCTACTTCCGCCGCAGCGACGTGTGCGAGCAACGCACCGATGGAATTGCTCTGCGGGTCAAACAAGTAATCGAGATCGTCCACCTCCAGCCCTGCTACTGCGGAGAGAGTTGTATATCGAACATAGTTCATCATCGAGACAAGGCGACCGATCTGAGGGGTAAAGCCGGGAACATCGCTGATCAGATATAAGTCTCTTTCATTCATATTATACATTTCGTCCAAATTTTCTATGTTATTAACAGATGAGTCAGCAGCGAACATCCGTTATTACTTCTCGTTCAGCCAAGCTTTCCGCAACGCCTTTTGAGCATCAGTGGCGTCTTTCATTTCACTGACGGTGAATTGATCAAAGGGCTTGATGGAGGCGGTTAGATCAAAGCTCATCAGCCGTTCGCGGCGAAAAATGCTCAGCGTGACTTTCTGGCCTGCCCGCAGATCGTTCAACACATTGCCACGTTCGCTGGTGTTGCCCGCATCAATCTTTCTGCCGTCAATCGCGACCAGTTCATCGCCGGAATTGACGCCACCTTCATACGCAGGCAGTCCAGCAATGACGTTGGCAACAACAACGCGGTCACCTTGCGCGCGGGTGCTGGTGCCCAGCGTTCCCGGCTTATCGGTCTTGCTGGCGGCGTATGGGGTAGCCAGTTGATAAGCTTTATTCAGACTCAGACCGATCTTGTTGAAGTAGGCATTGAAGTCAATTTCGTCCGTGCCGCTGACATACCGATTCCAGAAATTGGTCAGATCAGTGCCTGCGACTTTTTCAAATGTGGCTTTCAACTGAGCGTCGGTGAAGCCGGGTTTGGGCAGGCCGTGATTTTCCAGCAGCGAACGCATGACATCATCCAAAGATTTTGCGCCACCTGTCAGCGAACGGATTTCCAGATCGAACAGCAAGCCCAGGATTTCGCCCTTGGTGTAATAGCTCATCGCTGTGTTGACAGAATTTTCATCCGGGCGGTAATGCTTGATCCAAGCGTCGAAGCTGCCCGTTTCTGCACTTTGTTTGAATCGTCCAGGCTGTCTTTCGTACCCGGCCAGCAAAGTGGCTAAGCCATCCAGGTACTCTGAAGTAGAGATCAATCCGGCGCGGCGCAGAATCAGGTCGCCGTAATAACTGGTGATGCCTTCCGACACCCACAAACCGTGCGTGTAATTTTCGCGTTGATAATCGAACGGCCCCAGCGCCAGCGGGCGAATTCGCTTGACGTTCCAGCAATGAAAGTATTCGTGCGATTCCAGGCCCAGAAAGCCTTTGTAGCCGCGCTGCGATTTGAAAGCATCGGGCCGCGTCTGGCTGACATTGGCGTTCAGATGTTCCGTGCCGCCGCCGATACCCGGCTGCACGTGAACTAGAAACACATATTGGTCATAAGGCAAGCCCCCGAACAGTTGCGCATCTGTTTCGACGATCTTGGCCAGGTCTTCCTTCAGCCTGGTTTCGTCAAACTCAAATTGTCCCCAGATGGCGATGCGGTGCGTTTTGCCGCGCACTGTAAATTCCAGCAGTTTGTGCGTGCCGACTTCGGTTGGTGAATCAATCAGCACGTCATAGCTGGGCGCGGTGAAATATCCATCGGCGTCCGGCGCCAAAGCCAATGGCGAAGTAACGCGCCAGCCTGCGGGCGGAACAATCTTCAGCCGGTGCGGCTGATCTTTGGCGCTGGGCACATACATAAACAGCGTCGCGCCGTTGAAGTAAGCATGCGTCGCGTCCAGATGACTGGTTTGTGTGAATAACTCATTGGCATAGACGCGATAGCTGGCGCGAATGGTTTTCGGTTTGTCATTCGACGCGCCCGCTTCGATGTGCCACGTCGCCTTGTCTGTTTTCTGCCAACGCAACTGCCCGGCGTCGTCGCTGACGCTGAAGTCCTGCACATGGCGTGCGTATTCGCGTTGCAGGTACGAACCCGGCGTCCACGTCGGCAGCGAGATGTCCAACTGCGCGGTCGAAACATTGCCGATTGTGAACGTGACTTCGTACAAGTGCGTGTGCGGCTGTGGAAAGGCCAATGTGTAACTCAGCTTGAGCGGCTTGGATGCAGTTCTTTGACCAAAAGCAGAAGCCCATGTTAAAGCTACCAACATCAAAATGGCACACAAACGCGCCAACTTTATGGAAGAAGAAAGACGAATCATTGAAATCTTAGCTCCTGTTGATTGATAGATTGTTGTGTGAAGTGAAACCGCGCGAAAGATAGCACGCAGCCGTGGAAACTTGAATTGGCTGTTGCCTGGGTACGCATCGCCTCCGGCGTGCAGTCGTACTCAACACATCTGGTGGATTCAACCCGGTCTTTCCGCCACGCCTGCACGCCGGAGGCGATGCGTACCCAGGTCTGCCCCATTTTGCTTTGCCGAGTTTTGCCCGCGTGCTAAGGTTTGCGCATGCGAAATAGAAAGTCCGCCGCGCGCCGAGTCATCTCGCCCGAGCAGGTGATCACCGGGTACCAACAAGGTTATTTCCCAATGTCACGAGGCCTTCACGGCGAGATTGATTGGTTTATGTCCGAACCGCGCACGATCGTTCCACTGGACGAACGGTTCCGCGTGCGACGGTCATTGCGCCAGTCGCTGCGCAAAACCCAATACGACATCAAAATCAATCATGATTTTGCGGCGGTCATTCGCGCCTGCGCCCGTCACGATGAAGTTCATCCCGAAGAGGTTTGGTTGAGCGATGAGATGATCGAGTTATATATCGAACTGCATCGGCGCGGATTCGCGCATTCGATGGAAGTCTGGCAGGAAGGTGAAATGATGGCCGGGCTGTACGGCATATCGTTGAAATCCGCATTCTTCGGTGAATCCATGTTTACGCGCATCAGCTTCGGATCGCAGATCGCGCTGGTGGCGCTGGCCGAACGGTTGCGGGCACGCAATTACCAAATGCTCGACGCGCAGATGCGTACGCCGCACATTTCACACTTCGGCGCGATTGATCTGACGCACGAAGACTATCTGACGGTGCTGGGTCACGCGATGCTGGATGATTGCAGATTTGTTGATTGAAACTGTCTTCGGCGGACTCGCGACCGCTCGCGATCCCGGTTCGGAGCAAGTATAATTCGCCGCAGTGATGTGGCATTCGCTCACATCATTTCCAACGCAACAGATTCAAAATTCAAATAACACGAGGTTAAAGATGGATTCAAAGTTCGTGCCCAAACTGTGGGTATCGCTGATGTTCCTATGCGCGCTCTTCGCTTTAACGGCGACGGCAGCCCCGCTCAGAATTCAAGACAAGAAACCGGAGCAGAAAAAGGACCAAGGCCCGCCAATGTCCAAGGACGAATCCGCCGCGATTGACAAGGTCAACAAAGCCAGCGGCGCCGATGCAAAGTTGAAAGCGGCGGCAGAGTACAACAAGAAATTTTCAAAAAGCGCGACGCGTCCGAAGCTGGCGGATTACGTGGCAAACCAGATTGCGCTGGTGCAGGACAACAATCAAAAGCTCAAACTATCTGAGGAATTCACCAAGGTCTTTCCGGCTGAAGATGCTGAGTTGATCAAACCCATGTTGATTGACGCTTATTTCAATGCGAATAAATTCGACGAGGCCTTAAACGAGAGCACTAAATACCTGGAAAAAAATCCGGAAGATGTCCCCGTCCTGGTGCAGATTGCCTGGACAGGGGCAACCCAGACACAGAAGCAAGCCGCGAGTCCGAAGCTGACGCAGGCCGCCATACAGGCCAGCGCCAAAGCCGTCGAACTGATGGAAGCGGATAAACGGCCTGCTCGCATGGATGACAAAACCTGGAGCGAATACCGCAATTCATGGCTGTGGCGGCTGTACCAGGCGCGCGGCGTTCTTTTGGTAAGCAGCGACAAAGCTGCCGCCAAAGAAAGCCTGGAGAAAGCGATCGGCATTGAGCCGTATGAGCCGACTGTCTTGTTTACGCTGGGCAACCTGGCCAGTGGTGAATACCAATCCCTGGCCGAACAATATCAAAAAGAGAAGAAGCAAGAGCTATACGATAAAGCACTGGAAAAAATGGATGAGGCAATTGATTGGATGGCGCGGTTCGTGGCTGCTACCAATGGAAATGCGCAGTATAAAGATGTCAATCAGCAAATCATGGATAACCTAAAGCAGTATTATGCCTTTCGCTTCAATGGCAAGACCGATGGTTTGCCAGGGCTGATTGATAAGTACAAAAAGAAAGGTTAATCAGGGTCAAAGCGAAAGCGAGTAAACATCACGCCGGATCGTCAAAGAAAAAATCTGTTTTTTGATGATCCGGCCTGATGAAATTTTTCGCATTTCCCTGTTGCAAGAATCGCCGTCATTGACGATACTGCATCCGCTTCTGAAGCCCCATCAAAGCCCCGACCAAGCCCCGATAGATTACGTCCCAATACTGATTCGCCCCTGTTTGATGTTCCTCACTAGTTTCGTTGCTTACAATTAAGTCCGGCCGTTTTATTCGGCAGCAATCCCCGGTGCTACCAGCGTTTTCATTTTACTCGCCTCAAATGAATCCCGCCGGACACGTAACCCAATCATAAAAATATTGTCTTAGGAGGATCAACGTGTCTTTCAAATCTTCGCTGCGTCTTCTGCGGGGCGTGCTGCTAGCCATGTCGGCAATCGCATCGCTCACATTTCATTCATCTGCCGCCAATCCATCCGATGTCCCCATCAGTTGTCCGACACCGAAGGTGCAATGGTTTTCGCCCGGCAAAGTGCCGCTCGGCAATTCCACCTTCACGATTAACGGAACCGGGTTTGTGAATGGCGCGACAGCCAAACTGGATGGCGTTTCGCTGCCGACAACCTATCTCTCTTCAACCCAGTTGAAGGCGACCAGTAACGTGATGCAATCCAGCAGCGGAAACATCACCGTCACCAACCCATGCTCAGCAACGGCATCAGGCCCGCGCTTGATCGAATTCGGGCTGGGCATTGTCGTCACAGTTTCACCTTCACCGGTGACCGTTCCGACCGGGGCCAAGCAGCAATTTACTGCCACTGTTACGGGTTCAACCAACACCGTCGTGTACTGGTATGTCATCGGCGGCAGCCTCAACGGCGCGATCACTTCCGGCGGTCTTTACACCGCGCCGCTTGGCGCGCCCGCCGCGCCTGTCACTGTCTCTGCGGTCAGCGCGGCAAATTCTGAAAGATCAGGCACTGCTATCGTCGTAGTGACCGGCGCGCCGCAAACGATTGCGGTCAGCATCAATCCAGCGTCAGCGACAGTGAACACGGGCGCGGCCCAACAATTCACCGCCACCGTCACCGGCACCGCCAACACGACGGTCACGTGGCAAGTCAATGGCGTGACGGGGGGCAATTCAACAGCCGGCACGATCTCGTCAAATGGACTTTACACCGCGCCCGCCGTCGTTCCGGGCAGCCCGGTGACAGTCACCGCCGTCAGTCAAGCGGACATCACAAAGAAAGCCAGTGCGACCGTCGGCATCAACACGCCTCCGCCGGTTGTCGTCATCAGCATCTCGCCAACAGTTGCGTCTCTTGCCACCGGCGCGACGCAGCAGTTCAGCGTAACTGTCACTGGTTCCGCCAACACGGCAGTGACGTGGCAGGTCAATGGCACGATAGGCGGCGATCCCGCCAACGGGATAATTACAGCAAACGGCTTGTACACTGCGCCCGCAGTCATTCCGCCGGGTGGCATTACGGTGACCGCCGTCAGTCAGGCTGATGCGACCAAGAAGGCATCCGCCAACGTCAGCATCATTGACCCGCAGCTTGTCACCATTGGCCGCTTTCTGGATCAAACGACCTTCGGCCCGACAGCGCCGCTGATCGCAAAGGTCAAACAGGTGGGGATGGCAGGCTTTCTCATCGAACAGTTCGGCTTGCCCGAATCGCCGCTGCCTGATCCTTTCACGGCGACCAACACTGCCAATCTTGATGCGGTCTTTGCCAACGCCCTGAACGGCCAGGATCAATTGCGCCAGCGCGTGATCTACGCCTACAGCGAGATATTCGTTGAAGCGGCGTTTAAGAACTACAACGCCGATATGATCGCTCCCTGGCGAAAGCTGCTCAGCCGCAATGCTTTCGGCAACTACAAGACCTTGCTCAAGGAATTAACCAACGATTCTTCGATGGGCCAGTTTCTGGATTCGGCCAACAGTGGAGTGTTCGGCGGCGCGGCCAATGAAAATTACCCGCGCGAAGTGATGCAGCTTTTCAGCATTGGCCTGTACAAGCTGAACCAGGATGGTTCGCAGCAACTCGGCCCGAACAACCAGCCCATCCCAACCTACACGCAAACTGACGTGCAGCAACTGGCGCTGGCGCTGACCGGCTGGACATATGACAACGCCGCGCACAATGCGGGCAACGGCAATTACAACTATTACCCAGGGCCGATGCTGCCGATGGCAGGCAAGCACAACTCAACGCAGAAAACGGTGCTTGGGCAGACGATCCCTGCCGGTTTGTCACCGCAGCAGGAACTAGACGCGGTCGTCAATATTCTGTTCAACCATCAAAACGTAGGGCCATTTCTGGCGACGCGGCTGATTCGCGCGCTGGTCACCAGCAACCCCTCTCCGGCGTACATCGCGCGCATCGCCGCCGTCTTTAATGACAATGGCCAGGGAGTGCGCGGCGATCTGAAGGCCGTCATCAACGCCATCCTCATGGATCAGGAAGCGCGCAATGACGCGCCACCCGCCAACTTCGGACGGTTGCGCACGCCGGTGCAGGCGCTGCTGTTTATGTCTCGCACGTTGAACCTGACGCCCGGCGCGGCATCGCAATTCAACTATCAGCTTTACACGATGGGCGAAGCGATTCTGGATGCGCCTTCCGTCTTCGGCCACTATTCGCCGATGTACCGCATTCCGAAGGGCAACGGATTGTTCGGACCTGAGTTTCAAATCTTCACGCCAACCGAAGCAGTCAATCGCGGCAACTTCATGTACCAGTTCATTTACGTCTATCCGATCCACCCGGCGCTGCAACCATTTGTCAGCATCGCCGGCAGCCCGGCCACGCTGGTGGGCGCGGTGGATACCACGCTGCTCTTCGGACGCATGCTGCCATCCACGCGCACGGCGCTCTTCAACGCCATTCCAATGCAGTCCGACAACAATGCGCGCGTGCTGGCAGCGGTCTATCTGACCGTCACGTCAGGAGAGTTTCTGGTGCAGCACTAAAGTGAAACACCGTCGAGGTGGAACGGACTTCAGTCTGTTCCAGCAACCGGGACAGACTGAAGTCCGTCCCACGTGTTCCAACCAATGAGGACAAAAGCAATGATTTCTCGTCGCAACTTTATCCAACTGAGCGCAAGCTTCGGAGTGCTGGCCGGGCTGAGACAATTCGAATTGGCAGCAACACCCGCACAGGCCGATTACAAGGCGCTGGTCTGTTTGTTTCTGTTTGGCGGCAATGATGGCCACAACATGGTCGTGCCGCTGAATGCCGCGCAATATGGCGCATACACAAATGCCCGCAGCGGTCTTGCCATCGGGCAAAACCAACTGCTGCCAATCAACGACCCGGTTCAGGGACAGTTTGGCCTGCATTACGGCGTGCCTGAATTACAGGCGCTTTATAACCAGGGCAAGATGGCGGTGATTTCAAACGTCGGGATGCTGGTTCAGCCGACCACGTTTCAGAACCTTTCCAATGCCAACTTCCCGCTGCCCACGCAACTGCGTTCGCATTCGGATCAAGTCTCCCAGATGCAGACGGGCTATCCGAACACAGGCGGCAATTCAGGCTGGGGCGGGCGCAGCGCGGATGCGATGCAGGCATCGAACGCCGCCGCGACCTTCCCGGTTTCGGTTTCGCTCAACGGGTCGGCCATCTTCTGCGCTGGCGTTTCGACGCCGCTGGCCAGCCTGCAACCGGGCAATTATCTAACGCAAACCGGGCTGAACGGTTACCCCGCATCCGCTGGGACTGCGAAGGCCAATGCGCAACAGCAGATTGCCAATGCTGATAGCGGAAACCTGATCATCAACGCGGCGAACAAAGCCATGGCCGATGCAATCACGCTCAGCCCGCTGCTGCTGAACGCAAACAATGGAACTCCGCTGGCTACTGTGTTCCCTTCCACCCAGATCGGCAATCAGTTGAAAGACATTGCCCGCATCATCAACCTGCGCGCGCAAACCGGCGTTGGGCGTCAGGTGTTTTTCTGCGGCCTCGGCGGCTTCGACACGCACGGTTCGCAGTCTTACACGCAGTACGATTTGCTGCAGCAGGCCAGCAAGGCCGTCGCGGCTTTTTACGCGGCAACGGCTGAAATGGGAATCGCCGACAAGGTGACGACCTTCACGCTGTCGGACTTCGGGCGCACGCTGCAACCCAGTGGCACCGGGACGGATCACGGTTGGGGCAATCATCATTTGGTGGTGGGCGGCGCGGTCAACGGTGGAAAGATTTTCGGCCAGTTCCCGCAAATGACCAGCTACGCAACCATCGGCCAGGCGAATTCAACCCAACAGGATTTCGCCGACAATCGCGGCACAATGCTTCCCCGCCAGGCCCTGTCGCAATATGGCGCGACCTTGGCCAAATGGTTTGGCGCAGCGGACCCGCAGTTGGATACCGTCTTCCCGACGCTGCTCAACTTCGGCGTGCGCGATTTGGGCTTTCTGTTTTAACGCTGCGCAGCATCAGGCATAAACGGCTAAACAAAGGATGGATGTGGGTTCGGTGTCGTGATTCCACATCCATCCTTTTTTTCTGTTTATAGCGGTTTGCACTTGTGTGCGACCGCTGGCAGATGTGGCACAAGATGGCATCTTGTGCCTGGCGGTCGGGAACAAGATACCATCTTGTTCCACAGTTATTGGGCGCACGCATTTGCAAGCCGCTATAAGGCATGTTTCATGGCGCAACTTTGCCTCTTCCAGCAAGGTAAGTCAGAAATTTCCGGTGTGGTATTCTTGCGCCGGAAGGAACGCAAAAGGTACAAGAACTGCTTCCAGTATGTCTTTGTGCCTTTTGCCGGTTTTTGAGCTTTTTGAGTTCCTGCCCTTCGCATCCAGTTTCGTGACCTGCTGATAGTTAAAAGAGGAGGAGAGAATGAATCGTCTATTCGTTTGTATCGCCATTGTCTGTCTGCTCGCCATCCAGCCGTTTGCGCAAGACCCCGTCAAAGTCGCGCCGCAAAATTACAAGGCGGGGTTTGAAAACGAATGGGTCAAGGTTTTGCGCGTTCATTACGGCGCAAAAGAAAAAGTCCCGGAACACGATCATCCGGCGACCGGCACTGCATATGTGTATTTGAATGACAGCGGCCCGGTCATCTTCAAGCATGTCGGACTGAGCTACGGCGCTGTCACCCGGCCAGCGACTAGGGCAGGCAGCTTTCGTTTATACAGAGCGACAAAAGAAACGCACGAAGTAGAGAATCCCGGCGACGCGCCCAGTGATTTCATTCGCGTTGAATTCAAAACTGAACCGACTGGCGACAAGAAGCTCTACGGCAAATTTTTTCGCGAAGAAGTTGCGGCAGGCGAAAACTTCCAGAAGGTGCAGTTCGAGAATGAACAGATTCGCATAACGCGGCTGATCTGCGCGCCGGGCAAAAGCTTGAACCTTTCGGCCAGTTCGCCGGAACCCGCTTTGCTGGTCGCGCTGACTGCGGCAAAATTCAAAGCTCAAGAATCAAACAACAAATCAACGCTGGGCTTCGAATTAGGGCAAACTCGCTGGCTGGCGGAAGGCACCCCAGCAGTATGGGAAAATACTGGCGCCGCGCCCATCGAATTGCTAAGGTTTGATTTCAAAACCAAGCCGATGAAGAAGTCCGAAGAGAAACCGCGCGACCATTCGCATAACTAAGTTCAAACAGATGACGCAATCAAAACATCTCCCCCTGATACTGTCTTTCCTAGCTCTATTCCTTTTTAGCATTCACGCCGGGGCGCAAAGTCCCGCCGCCTTATCGTTGACAGGCCGCGTAACGGACGGGCGAGGCGATGCAATCGGGAATGCACGAATCAGCGTGATAACCGGCAAACAGACTGTGAAGTCAGCGGCCACCGATCACGACGGAAAGTTTACCGTCGAAATACCGCCAGGCACTTATGAGCTGCGCGTTTCGGCCAATGGCTTCAGCAACCACACGCAGCAGGTCACGCTGAACCCAGCAGAGTCCCCCGCCAATTTAAACATTTCGCTTGAACCGGCATCGCTGGCCGAAACTGTCATCGTGACGCCAACGCGCGCAGAGATTCGATTGAGCGACGCGCCCGCCAGCGTTTCGGTGCTGGACAGCAAAGACGTCAGCCACGCGGCGGCGCAAACCGTGGATGATCTGCTGCGCCAGGTTCCGGGCTTCAGCATCTTCAGACGGTCAAGCAGCGTCGTTGCCAACCCAACCACGCAAGGCGTCAGTTTGCGCGGCGCGGGCGCAAGCGGCGCCAGCCGCACGTTGGTGCTGACGGATGGCGTGCCACTGAATGATGCCTTCGGCGGATGGGTGTATTGGGATCGCGTGCCGCGCGAAGCTGTGGATCGCATCGAGATTGTGCGCGGCGGTTCATCGGATTTGTATGGTTCGGACGCGCTGAGCGGCGTCATCAATGTGTTGACGCGTCCGGCGTCCAATCGCGTCGTGACGGCCCAGACCAGCTACGGCACTCGCGACACTGCGGACGTTTCGTTCTTTGCCGCCGACCGATGGAAAGGATTCACCGCCGCACTTTCGGGTGAAGCCTATCGCACGGACGGCTATTTCATTATCGCGCCTGAAATTCGCGGGACAGCGGATGATCTGGCCGCTTCAAAACACCGCGCCCTGACGTTGCGGCTAGGTTACGACTTCAACAATGACAGCGCGGTTTTCGTTCGCGGTTCGCTGTTTGACGAAGACAGGAAGAACGGAACGGTTCTGCAAACCAATGACACGGCGAATGAATCAGTGGCGACGGGCGGGCGCTTCAAAACGGGGGATGGCAGCAACTGGAACCTGACCTTGTTCGCCAATCAGCAACGTTATCACCAAACGTTTTCGACAGTGGCGGCGAATCGAAACTCCGAAGCCTTGAATCGTTTGCAGTTTGTTCCGTCGCGCGATGTGGGGGCTTCGATAAGCTGGTCGCGATTGAGTTTTGAAAAGCATCTGTTGGTGGCGGGCGTTGACGTGCGCGGCGTGCGCGGCACCAGCAACGAAACGGCGATTGCCAATAATAGGGCGACGACGCTTATCACTGCCGGTGGCCGCCAGCGCCGTTCGGGTTTCTTTGTTCAAGACCTTTTCAGCATCTCGTCACGCTGGCAGTTATCAGTCAATGCGCGATACGACAACTGGCGTGATTCATCCGGCGCTTCCGTTTCAAAGGCGCTGGCAACCGGCGTCGTTACGCCAGGCTTCTTCCCTGCCCGTTCGCAGAATGCGTTCAGCCCGCGCCTGTCGCTGGTCTTCAGGCCCAAAGAGCAACTCTCGCTTCGCGCTTCGGTTTATCGGGCGTTCCGCGCGCCAACGTTGAACGAACTTTACCGCGCCTTTCGAGTCGGCAACGTACAGACGCTGGCGAATGAAACTCTCATTGCCGAACGGCTGACCGGCGGTGAAGCTGGGGCAAGCTGGAATCCGGCAGGCAATTTAACAACGCGGTTGACCGCTTACTGGACTGAAACAACCAATCCAATTTCCAACTTCACCCTTTCGGTCACACCGGCATTGATCACTCGCCAGCGGCGCAATCTTGGCCGCACGCGGTCAAGCGGCATCGAAGCGGAAACGGAAATGCGCGTTGCCAAATACTGGCAGGTGACAGCCGGGTATCTGTTCGCTGATGCAACAGTGCGCCGCGCGCCGCAGGATGCCAGCCTGGTGGGTTTGCAAATTCCGCAAGTTCCCCGCCATCAATTCACGCTGCAAACGGTCTACTCGCATCCGCGCTACGTCACCGCCGCAATGCAGTTCCGCGCTTCTGGCCGCCAGTTTGACGACGATCAAAACCGGCTGCCGCTGGCCAGCTTTGCCTTGATTGACGTAAATATTGCCAAACCATTCGCCAAATACTTCGAAGCCTTTGTCGCCGTGCAGAATTTGTTGAATGAACGCTACACCGTCGCGCGTACGCCGCTGGAAACCTTGGGCATGCCGCGAATGCTGCGCGGCGGTTTGCGCATACGATTTGAATGAAAGGTGAAAAATAATGCGAGCCAGCGTATTTAATCGCCTTGCCTCTAACTGTCGCAGCCAAGATTCACCTTTGTTTTGCCTGAGCTTCGTGCTATTAACTCTTTCGCATTCCTTCTGATCCCCGCCTTTTTTTCAGATCGAACTGGCTCAGCCCCGTAGCCAAAATAATCTTTTCGCCCACATCCGCAGTAATATGCATACCTTTCATCGCCTCTTTAGTTTTTGGGGTGCCAAAGTTTTTTTGCTGACCCTTCTTCTGGCCGCGCCTGCCTTTGCCACGCCACCTGTTATTTCTTCGTTCACGGTGACAGCGCCAAATGGGGAGGAAACCGCCAGCTTATCAGTCAAGGAAGGCGAGCAGATCAACTTCCGCTGGCAACTGACCGGCAATCTGGCCACGCAGTTGGCCATCACTCCGAACGTCGGCGATGTGCTTGGCAGAAATTCAAAGATCATTGTCGCCACCGCCGGACAATTCACTTACACGCTGACGGCAGCCAATGTTGACGGCGTTGTCAGCCGCCAGGTCACTGTCAATGTGCTGCCGCCCGATCCTCCGGATTTGCCGGAAATGCTTTATAACGGCATCACGCTTCCTTCGGTCTGGCCTCCGGCGCCAGCCGATTTCCCGACGGCATTGCAACCGCCTGCTTACCTTGTGACTCCGCCCGCGACGATTCCGCTTAATATCGGGCGGCAATTGCTGGTGGATGATTTTTTGATTGAAAGCACGACGCTTGCGCGCCAGTTTCATCCTGCGCTGATGCATCCCGGCAATCCGGTTTTGTCGCCAGCAACGACGGTCGAAAACTCCGGGCTGGGGCCAATGGCAATGCCTTTTTCAAACGGCGTTTTTTACGATCCGGCCGATTCGCTGTTTAAGATTTGGTATATGTGCGGCTATCGCCAGAGCCTGTGTTATGCCAATTCAACAGACGGGGTCAATTGGAACAGGCCGTCGTTGGACGTGGTGACGGGCACAAATATTGTGCTGACCGACACTCGATTGATGGATGGGTATACGACGTGGATTGATCCGGAAGAAATAATTCCGGCGCGTCGTTACAAACTGTTGCGGATTCTCTTCAATGGCGCTCGGAATGAATTGCATCTGCATTATTCCGCGGACGGCATTCATTGGGAGCCGTCCGTGGCGATCAACCGCAGCTTGCCCGGAGACCGTTCAACGTTCTTCTATAATCCCTTTCGCAAAAAATGGGTATTGAGCCTGCGCGAAGTAAACAACGGCGTGCGTCTGCGGCAATATTCCGAACACAAAGATTTGACCTTCGCGCTGAATGCCATTGTCTCCAGCAATCCGTCTTCAGCAGAAAAAACTTCTGCCAATGTTTCCAAATGGCTGAAGTCAGACAGCGCCGACACGCCGCATCCCGCCGACCCAACTTTCACGCCACAGTTGTACGACGTTGACGCTGCGCCGTACGAAAGCTTGATGCTGGGCCAGATGGCGATTCTGCGCGGCGGTGCGAATAAACCCGCGGGCCGTCCCAAACTGAATGAAGTCTACTTCGGGTTCAGCCGCGATGGGTTCAACTGGCAGCGTCCCAATCGTCAGGCAATGTTTTCAGTCAATGAAACATCTGGCAGTTGGAACTGGGGGAATGTGCAACCATCAGCAGGCGGCCCGATTGTGGTTGGCGACCAGCTTTACTTTTATTTCAGCGGCCGCGGCGGCGTGCCCAAAGGCGGATACAACGATGCCGGAGGAGCAACCGGATTGGCGACGATGCGGCGCGACGGTTTCGCGTCTTTGAACTCGGGGAATTCAGGAAACACGAACAGTAGCGAGGACACACTGACCACTCGCCCCGTCAGCTTCAATGGCAAGTATCTTTTCGTTAATGCCGAGATTGCCGCAGGGGGAAGCCTGTGCGCGGAAGTATTGAATCAAAACAATCAGGTCATCGAACCATTCAGCAAAGCCAACTGTCTGCCCTTCAATGGGAATTCAACGAAGCAGATGATTGAATGGACGGGCATGGGCGATCTGGCGGCGCTGATTAATACGCCGGTCAAGTTCCGCTTCTACCTGAAAAACGGCAAGCTCTATTCTTTCTGGGTCAGTCCAACCACCGCCGGAATCAGCCGTGGTTTTGTCGGCGCGGGCGGCCCGGAGTTCGGCAAATATGTGGACGACGGCACAGTGCCGCAGCCATCGGCATCGCTCAGCCCAGCGGCACAAACCGTCACCGCCGGGCAGACAGTCACGCTGAATACCCGCACGCTGAATGCCGCCAGCGCGACACTGACCCCGGCCATTGCCAACTGCACCGTCAATCCGAACAGCATTGGATCATGCAGCTTCACGGCGATAACGGGCGGCACAACCAACTACGCGCTGACGGCGACGCGAGGCAATCAAACCGCGACAGCAACCGCGACCGTCACGATCAATGTGCCGGTAATACAGCCACCGGCAGTAACGATTACGCCGCCCGCTTCAACTGCAACCGATCAGACGGCAATTACCTTAACCGGAACGGCGCAGGCCAGCGCAAACTTGACGCAGGTCAGCTTCAGTTCAGATCGTGGCGCGCAGGGGCTGGCAACAGGGCTGGCCAATTGGACAGCAGACATCGCTCTGCAAATCGGCGCAAATATCATCACCGTACGCGCGCAGGATTCGGTGGGAAACACAGGATCGGCGCAGATCACCATCACGCGCACGGCGCCATCAGACACGACGCCGCCTCAAATCACATTGACCGCGCCAACGCTGAACGTCTTTCCATTGGGCACCGCACAGGTTTCGATTTCGTTGGCCACTGATGAACCGGCCATTTGCCGCATTGCGCCGCTGACAATTGCGCCGGGCCTGTTCGTCGCGCCAAACGGCAGCCCGGCCAATGACGGCAGCTTTGCCCGCCCGCTGGATTTGGCGACGGCGCTTTCATCGGCGAGCCCTGCGCGTCCGGGCGATACGCTTTGGCTGCGCGGCGGAAGGTACGTATTGCCGGGCGCGGCAGTCAGCAACACCAGCGAGCCGCCATTCCGCAGCGTCTTGAATGGAACTGCCGGGCTGCCAATCACCGTTCGGCAATTCCCCGGCGAACGCGCCAGCATCGAAGGCGGCATTCGCGTTGAAGGCGCGTATGTCAACTATCGCGACTTTGAAGTGACCAACTCCAACCCCAATCGCGAAGACCCACGGCCAACAGGAATGAGCGTGTTCGGCCATCACATCAAACTCATCAACCTGGTCATTCATGAAACGGGCGATGGCATTGGATTCTGGCTGCCCGCCGAAGAGTCGGAAATTTACGGCGCGCTGATCTATCACAATGGCTGGGACAACATTAACGGCACGCGCGGCAACGGGCACGGCATCTACGCCCAGAACCGCAACGGCACCAAACGCATCACGGATGTCATTTCCTTCGACAACTATGCGACGGGAATGAAGGCGTACACGGAGCAGAGTTACGCCAACGGCATTCGCTTCGAAGGCAACATCAGCTTTAACAACGGCAGGCCCGCGCGCGTCCGAGGCAGTGGGAATCGCATTGCAAACCTGTTGATCGGCGCACAGATCAATCCGGTCGAAGGCAGCGTGGTCATGAACAATTACCTTTACCACCCGCTCACTTCCTTCGGCGAATCCATACGCATCGGCTACCTTTCCACATTCAATCGCGATCTGCTGTTCAAAGACAATTACATCGTCAGTGGCGGCCCCTCGTTGGGGCGCATCACACGGTGGAATCAGGTGATGATGACGGGCAACACCCTGGTCGGGGAAAGCGAATTGATGAAGCTGGAATTGCCTGCCGGCGGCGGCACGACGCCGTATGTCTGGAATAACAACCAATTCTATTCGCGCACGAATCCGCTGCCTTTCACATTGATCAACGGCGCGGGGGAATCGCAAACCTCTTCTTTCGCCGGTTGGCAGCAAGCGACCGGGTTGGATGCGGGCAGCCAGTTGCTCAGTGGGCGTCCAACCGGCGCGAAGATTTTCGTCCGCGCCAATCAATATCAGTCCGGCAGATACCACATCGCGATCTACAACTGGGATTTGCTTTCGCAGGTTACGCTGGATGCGTCGGCGCTGCTCAACACCGGCGAGCGATTTGAAGTGCGCAATGCGCAGGATTATTTCGGCGCGCCCGTGCTGAGCGGAATCTACAATGGCGCGCCGCTGTCACTGCTAATGACCGGCACACCAACCGGGCCGGAGTTCAATGCCTTTGTGCTCTCATCGCTGGATCGCCAACCGCAGGGGCCTGTCACAATTCCATCGTTCAGCGCAATGACGGCATTTGGACAGACTGGCGGGCAAACCCATTCCACTTTGATCAGCACGCTGAATGGGCAAAGCTACAACTTCGCCATCCGTTGCAGCGATGCGGCGGGCAACACCTCCGCATCGCAGATTGTCAGCTTCAGCGTGCAAGGCAATACGCCGCCTCCACCGCCGCCAGCGCCATTGGACATACTGCCGCCAACGGTCACGATCAACGGCAGTGCCATCCTGAACACACAGCAATCAAGCATGACGCTGACAGGCACGGCACAGGACAACATCGGCGTCACACAAGTCAGCTACAGCAACGATCGCGGCCCGCAAGGCGCGGCCACCGGAACCAACAACTGGACAGCGACGGTCGCGCTGGAAGTTGGCGAGAATATCGTCACCGTGCAAGCCACGGACGCGGTGGGCAATGTGGGATCGGCGCTGGTCACTGTTGTGCGCATTGATCTGCCTGTCTCCAATACCAATCGCGCGCTTTCTTTTGATGGGCGGACGGGAATCGTCTTACCGTCATCAAGTAATGTCGGCCTGCTCACCAAATACTGGTCGTTGGAAGCCTGGATCAGCACCACGTCACAGTCGGCAAGCTTTCAAGGCATTCTGGGAAACAACGAAGCCAACGATTTGCTGCTGTTGCAAGGCAGGGTTTTGGTCAGTTCTTTCAGTGGCGGATTCACAGCCTTTTATGGCACGCGCACAGTCACGGATGGCAATTGGCATCACCTGGTTGCGATCCGCGACAACGACCGGCTCTATTTGTACATTGACGGTCAGCCCGATGTAGACAGCGAAAGCCATCAGCCTTTCAAACTGTTGCGCACTACTGCCGACAATTATTTCGACCTCAAAGCCATTGGCACTCGCGGCAGAGCGTCCGACTGGTTTCAAGGTCTGGTGGATGATGTGCGCGTGTATGGGCGGGCGCTGTCCGTGTCCGAAGTCCGGTCGCATTACAACAACGGAACGGGAATCCCCGTGGGGCCGGATGCAGGTTTGCGAATGGCCTACAACTTTGACGAAGATTCCGGCCCGGCGCTGGATGTTTCCGGCAATAACCGGCCAGCGACGCTTACCGCAGGCGTCACACGCGTGCTGAGAAGCGGCGCGCCACCACCACCGCCACCTGCCGATACACAACCACCCGTCGTCAGTATTCTTCCGCCCCAGGCCACGACCACAATTCAGACAACGATCCCCTTGACCGGCACCGTGACGGACAACATCGGCGTCACCGGATTGGTCTACCAAACCAATCGAGGCATACAGGGTCAGCCCATTGGCCTGACTTCCTGGTCAGCAATCGTGCCGCTGGCTTTGGGCGAAAACATCATCATCGTCCGCGCACAAGATGCAGCGGGCAACTTTGGTTCAGCGCAGGTCACGGTAAATCGAACCGAGCCGCCACCGCCACCACCACCACCGTTAGACACCACGCCACCACAAGTGACGATCACCGCCCCCACACAGACCAGCTTTGCGGCAGGCACGCAACAGGTTTTGATCGCAGCGAACACGAACGAAAACTCAACCTGCCGATTTTCGCCCAATGCTGGCGAAGCCTTTTCGGCGATGACCCTGTTTGCGTCATCGGGCGCACTGACGCATTCCACAAACATCGCCGTGGCGGATGGCGCGAACTATGCGCTGTTCGTGCGCTGCGCCGACGTGGCGGGCAACCTCTCCGTCGCGCAAGCGCTCAGCTTCAGCGTGCAACCGCCACCCCCGCCGGTGCCTCCGCCTTCCGGCGGCGCAAATCAGGCGATGCAGTTCGATGGCTTCACGGGCAATCTATCCATTCCGACCGGGGACAACGGCGTACAAACACGCTTCTGGACAATTGAAGCGTGGATCAAAACCAATACTACACGGATAGATTTTATGACGCTGGTGGGGAATCGCTCCGGTAACGACCTGAGAATGGCTGGCGGGCAGGTACTGCTTTCGATCCACAATGGCGCCTTCAGCCACTTTATCAGCCGCCGCCGCATCAACGATAACCAGTGGCATCACGTCGTCGCACTGCGCAACGGTGACCGGTTGATCATGTACATTGACGGCCAGATCGAATACGCCCAAAGCGACAACACGCAACAGGGATTCTTTTATGTCAGCCTGCCAAACAGCGCCAACTACTTCAACCTGAAATCACTGGGCAATCGCGGAACCGCGGATGAATGGTTTGCAGGATCGCTGGACGACGTGCGGCTGTATACCAGGGCGCTTTCCGCCAGCGAAATTCTGGCTCATTACAACAACGGCCAGGGCATTCCCAGCGGCCCGGAAGCAGGGCTGTTTGCGGGATTCGACTTCAACGAAGCCAGTGGAAACGTGCTGGACTTTTCCGGCAACAATCGGCAAGGCACACTGCAAGGCGCAGCGATCCGCGTCAACCATTGATTCACGAAATCAGCGTCGGCGCGGTGACGGCGGTGTAATCGGTCGCTTTGCGCGACAGCCGCGTGTAAAAACCCGCCACGCGCCCGGCCATCAGGTAGACTCCATAATTCGGCAGGAACATATCCTCAGCCTGTTCAATCGGCGCAACTTCAAAAAATCGCTGCGCCACCCAATGGCATGGAATCAATGTGGCTAGGGCCAATTGCCAATCCTGCGGTTTGACGAACGCGCCGCAAACCACCGAATCACCTTCGCAACCATACACGGATTTCAACACCCACTCTTCGCGGTTCAGTTGATGCAGGTCAAGCGCAGTGATGCGGCGCGTTTCGGGAATGTACTCTTCGATCCACTGCTGGGCCTGGGCTGAGAACAATTCTTTTCTTTCCCACATCAACGCCATCGCCAGTTTGTTCTGCGTCACCACCGAACCAAACGGATTGACGACCGTTACGCGGGCCTGGTTTTCAGCTTCCAGCAGCAACAGCAATTCGCGATCAAGCGGATCGGGATCGGCAAATTCAGCTTGATTCGCCCAGATCAGCTCGCGTTCTCCCCACCAGTCCGTTTTGTAATGGCGAATGATCAGATCAACAGCTTCGCCCATCACCGTCACGCGCCGTTGCGCGTCCAAGCCCAAATTGAACGGCGAGCCCAGCGTGACTAGGCAGCCGCGCGCTTCCAGCCAACTTTTGTAGATCGCGATCATGCTCAGGTCTTCGGGCAAATCTGTCGGATAGATGATGGCAATTGATTGCGGGAGAGGCGAAGAGATGGGGAGATGGGGTGACTGGAGAGAAGAATCCGCAATCCGCAATCCGCAATCCGCAATCAGACGCGCCTGATGCGATGCAACAAGCATTTGCCAGAACGCTTCGGCAAAGCCCGTGTTCGGGTCAGTCGTGTTGGGGAGAAATGGGTGAAGGAGTTGATTGAGCAGAACCGCTTCGGCTTCCCCTGACGGCGTATCTGAATTCATCTCGCAAGAACGAATGCGCCCATCCGTGCAAAGGAACAGGTCAACGCGCGCAATACCGTGCCAGCGCCCCCCCGACGCCAGCCACATCATTTTTTGAAACGGCGTCAAGCCGAAGAAATCATCCAGCAGTTCAGGATGATCGAGAACAATTTCGCTGACTTCGTAGTAGATCGCCGCCACACGTTCGGCGACAACGGCAAGTTCGTCAGCTTGTTGCTGGCTGAGAATGACAGGCTGCAAACGAAAGCGCTCTCGGCCGCCCATCCACGGATCGGAGATAACATTCGTGGCATAGAGCATCTGCGCGAAGTCGCCGTAGGTCAGTTCCATCAATCAGCCTTTGTCCGTCAGCCTTTGTCCGTCTTAAATTCAATGTCGTAGTAGATTCGTTTTTCCAGCCCGTTGCTTCCCGGCCACATCGGCCAGCCTTCCCAAGCGCCGCCGTCTTTCCGCAAAGCTCGCGTGTGAACGCGCACGCGGCTGTGATCGCGCGCGACTTCGATCACGTTGTACAGCCTGGGCGTAGATTCTGGCCGCTGCCGCATCGGCGCGCCGAACGAACCGGCTCCGGCAACGTGAATCCGGCGCGGATGAATGTAGCCGACCAAATCGGCGCGCTCTTCGTGAACGTGGCCGTGCAGACACAGTTTGAATTCATCCTGCCGCAACTGATCCACAAAAGCATCACTGACGATCTTTTCATTGCCGGTGATGGGGTGATGCCAGACGGCGATGCGGAAGATGGAAGCGTCCGGTTTGATGCGGCTTTCCTTTTTTCCAGGTTCGATCTTCTTCGCCGTTTCGATTTGGGCGGTGGCTTTCATCAACGCATTGGCCAGCGCGCTCGGTTGAATGCCGGATCGTTCGGGAAAGTATTCGTCAATCTCATAGGCCGAATTCAGTTCCACAAACTGTATGCGATGTTCGTCGAACAACAGCGAACGGAACTGCGCTTCGGGCTTGAGCGAATACGGATACTGCATCAGTTGGTGATAGAACCTGGCGAAGTTCTCGAATCGTTTCGGGTATTCAGCATCTTCGCACAGCAGGTAGCCAGTGCCCTGCCTGATAAAACGGCCTTCCCTCAACTGCGCCGCCGTGACTTTGCTCTCCTTGTGCCAGTCGTATGATTCCACGTCCCAGCTTAGATCGTGATTGCCGGGCACGATCACCAGCCGCGCCGCCGATAGTTCAAACCGTTCGATCAAGCCGGAGATGAATTCGTGCGCGCGTTCAAACTCTTCAGGCGTGGCGCGGTTGGTCAGGTCGCCGGAGATAACCAAGTAATCCAGTTCATTGAAGCCAAGCCCGCCCTGACGGTCTTTCAAATCCCTGACCAGCGGTTGCAGCCAAACCATCGGGTCGGTGTCGCGGTCGAAGTGCAGATCGCTCAGATGCAGGATGCGAATCGGCGTCGGTTCGACCACGGGCATCGCGGGCGAATTTGTGATCAATGCCTGTGGCTGAGCGTCGGGCGATGGGCGCATCAACTCTTCGACGGATTTGCGTATGCCTGCGGCGACATTGGCAAAGGCTTCGTCCTGATTCGCCCAACTGGTAATGGGCTTTCCCAGTTCAGGCAGCGCCTGCAACCTGCCAAATGGCATCTTGTCCCAACCTTCGACCTGGCGGAGGAGGATGGGGATGACGCGCGCTTCACCAGCGGCGTGGCGTTCCAGCGCGCGTTTCACTTCAACATCAACGCAGTAATCCGAATCAATGAAATCCGCGCTGACCAGCAGCAGCACAATGCGCGCCGCTTCCAGATTGCCGTCAAGCTGATCTTTCCATTCCGTGCCTGCGGTGATTTCGCGGTCGTGCCAGGTTTCGATGATGCCTTCGCGGCGCAGCGAACTCAGATGTTTGTCCAGTGTTGCGCGCAACACTTCGTCCTGATGCGAATAGGAAACAAAGCACCGCACCGATTTCATCTCGCGTTTGGCGTCGTCAATGTCGCGGCGTTTCTTTTCTTCGATGGCCTTGCGAAGCGCGTAGATTTCATTCGCCACGGACGGATTGCCGCTGCGTACCTTTTGCGCCCCTTCAACAATCGGCGTTCGCTCTCCACACAAAGGGCAAATCATTTCGCTATTGCCGACTGCGATGGCTTGCTGAACCAGTGATTCCTCAAAACGAAAATCGCCTTTCCTGCAACCCATCTCCAGCACTTCGCGGATGGTGACGCCTTCTTTTTGCAGATGTTCTTCGACAAAAACGGTGAAAAGCGCCTGAGTGTCTTTGGGAACCTTTTCGCCAAAGAGCAAATCCAGATGCGACCAGCCGCCCGGACGATCCATTCGTTGCAAGCCGCAAACCCCTTGTCCGGCCAGGTCAAATTCGGCGCGGTCTTTCCACAGCCGCACGCGACCGAACTTGCCGCTGGCGGCCAGTTGCGCCACCAACGAAGAGTAGATGTTGTCTATCGCGCCCGAAAAATCGTAGAAGAGCGAAACCGTGTGTTTGACCTTGTCGGCTTCGCTCGCCACCGATTCGGGAAACAGCGTGGGGAAGATCAGCAGCCGTTCGTGCTTCAGGCACAGGCCGTGTTCGATCATCAATTCGATGACGCATTCGATGACGGTGCGCTCCTGCAACGGCGTCAAACGGTCTTTGTCTTCAATGCCGGGAAAGTTTTTGCGATAGATGGCGTCGGCTAATTCCAACACAGGCACGCCGCCCGCGTGCGAAGCTTCGCGCGCCAGCCGAACCAGCGAACCGGCGTAAATTTCAACGTAGCCAATCTGCAAAACCAGCGCGCGTTCGCCAGTCGAAAGCCGTGTGTCGGTGATGGCTCCCTGCCGCGCCAATTGTTCGACTACGGTGTTGACGGCAGTGGGGTTGAATTCGTCCGGTTCGGCTTGATGGATCAACTTTTCCAGCGTTGCATACAACAGCACGATCTCGCCGCTTTTCCGCAGTTCGTCAACCTTGTTGCGGATCAGTTGGAATAGGCGCGGGCGGGAAGTTTTTGACAGGTCGTCCCAGTCAATCAGCGAAGCGATGGCGGAGCGTAGTTCGGCAATACCGATGTCTTCTTTGGCGCTGGTCAGGTGAAAGCTTTTCATCCCGCATTTGCCCAGCAATTCATCCACGCGCAGCGGGTCAACCAGTTCGCAATTGATCCGATCCGCTTGTGCTCCCACCAGCAGTTTGGCGGCAGGGCGGCCTTTCAATCGCTTTTCCAGCCCAAGATTCCATTCGTGAATGTCCGTGAAATTGCCGTCGCGCGTCGGGTCCAGCAGCATCAGCGCCATTGTGGTGTCGTGCAGAAACAATTGATGCACCAGCCTGTATTCTTCCTGCCCGCCCAAATCCCAGATCACCACTTCGCGCCGTTCGCCCGGCGGCGCGGCAATTTCCAGGCTCAACCGCTCCGGCGGCAAAGACCACAATCGCATGCCGTGCGTTGAAATCTGATCTTCAAACCGATCTTCGACCAGCCGCAATGCCAGGGCGGATTTCCCAACCTCGCTTTTGCCCATCAGCACAATCTTGGCGCTGACGATGCTGATGACGGGAGCAGCCGGATCCCGCCCACCCGCCCCCATTTCCAGAACGCCCGCCACAATGTCGGCATCGCCCAGCACAGTCTGCCCAAACGACGGAGCGAGTTTGCCAGTTTGTTGAAAAGCCAGATCAACGAAGTTGTGTGACAGGTGCGGCGATTCGTATTTTTGCACCTCCTGCCCGCTTTCCGCTTCCCACACTCGCACCGTCTTGTCGTTGGAACCGCTCGCCAGATACTTCCCATCCGCTGAGTACGACACGCTCATGACTCTGCCCGCGTGCCCTTCCAGCGTTCGAACCAGCTTTCCGCTCGCCGCTTCCCACACTCGCACCGTCTTGTCGTTGGAACCGCTCGCCACATACTTTCCATCCGGCGAGTACGCCACGCTCATGACTGTGCCCGCGTGCCCTTCCAGCGTTCGAACCAGCTTCCCGCTTGCCGCTTCCCACAATCGCACCGTCTGGTCGTTGGAACCGCTCGCCACATACTTTCCATCCGGCGAGTACGCCACGCTCATGACTGTGCCCGCGTGCCCTTCCAGCGTTCGAACCAGCTTCCCGCT
>JBBQVH010000058.1:0-47652 GCA_038211695.1 Blastocatellia bacterium
GCGCAGGTTTGCGCGCCGGATGAAGAACTGCTCGGCGCGGTCGAGCGGTTGCTCGGCGGGCACGAACGAGCCGGCGATTTTCTCGACGTGCCTGTCTGGCAAGCCGCTCCGGCGTTGATTGCGGGGCGCGCGCGGTTCGCGGCAGGAGAGCAGCTTGGCCATTACCGAATTGATTCATTGATCGGGCGAGGCGGCATGGGCGAGGTCTATCTCGCCAGCGACACGCGACTCGAACGACCAGTCGCGCTCAAGCTGCTGCCAGCGGACTTCGCCCACGATGCCGAGCGAGTGCGCCGCTTTGCGCGCGAAGCCAAGGCCGCCTCGGCGCTCAATCATCCGAACATCCTGACCATTTATGAAATCGGCGAAAGCGAAGGCCAGCGCTTTATCGCCACCGAGTTCATCGAGGGCGTCACGTTGCGCGCGCGGCTCGGTGCCGGGCCGCTAGCCTTGCCCGAAGCGCTCAAGCTGATGACGCAGGTCGCCGCCGCGCTCTCAGCCGCGCATCGCGCGGGGATCGTCCATCGCGACATCAAGCCGGAGAACGTCATGGTGCGCCCGGATGGGTTGGTCAAAGTACTGGACTTCGGGCTGGCCAGCACGGCCGTCGCGCGCCAGGGTGCGACCGATCCTCAAGACCCGGCGCAGGGCAGCGTCAGGACCGATCCGGGCACGGTGATGGGTACGCCGCGTTATATGTCGCCGGAACAGGCGCGCGGACTCAAGGTTGATGCGCGGACGGATATTTTCAGTTTGGGTGCGGTGTTCTACGAATTGCTGGCCAGGCAGCCTGCCTTTCCCGGCGCGACCACGGCGGAGGTCTTCGCCGCGCTGCTCGAACACGACCCAGCGCCGCTCAAGCCGCGCCAGCCTAGTGCGCCCGCTGAACTGTCCGCTGAACTGTCCGCTGAACTAGATGCCGTGCTTAGCCGGGCGTTGCGGAAAGAGCGCGCGGCGCGCTATCAGACGATGGACGAATTCGCCGCCGACCTCGAAGACCTCAAGCGTCAAATCGAACGCGCCGCCGAAGTGGCGCCATCGCGCGGCAAGGCCGGCGCAAAGGCGCGCGCGAGGCAAGGCAGCGGCCCGGCCAACGCGCGGCTTGCGCGAGGCAGCGGGCGGTTGCGAATGGATGAGCTTTCGCCGACGCAGCCCGGCCTTAGCACTGCGCGCCGACCGTCGCTGCTCCGGCGCGCCGACTGGCTGCTGGCGGCGCTGGCGCTCGTCGCTGCGCTGAGCTTCGGCTTTTACCGCTGGTTTGCCGCGCGCCCTGCTGCCGGGCCGGAGGCGAAATTCTCGCCGATGATTGGGCTGCCGGGCACGAAGGATTACGCGGCTTTCTCGCCGGATGAGAGCCGCATCGCCTTTGCCTGGGACGGCGGGAAGAATGCCCAGGTCAGCCCGCACGACATTTACGTCAAGGTCATCGGCACGGACGACAATCCGCTGCGGCTGACCGACACGCCGGAAGATGAGTTGATGCCGGTCTGGTCGCCTGATGGCCGCTACGTGACCTTTCTGCGCGCGGTCGCCGGCAAGCGCGAGATTTATCGCGTCCCGGCGCACGGCGGCAAAGAAGAGCGATTGGGCGAAACATCGCTCGGCTGTTCGTGGGCGCCGGATGGCAAGACGCTGGCCGTCACCAGTCTGCCTGTCCCCGGCGACCGAGGCAGCATCTTTCTGCTCAAGGTCGAGACCGGAGAGCGTCGCCGCCTGACCACGCCCTTGCCATCGGGCAGCGATGAATTCCCGGTCTTTTCTCCGAATGGCAAAACGGTCGCCTTCATTCGCCTGCGCGGCGCGACGGAAAGCGATGTCTACGTCGTGCCGGCCGGCGGCGGAACGGCCAAACGCATCACCTTCGATGACACGCGGATCAACGGGCTCAGTTGGACCGCTGACAGCCGTGAACTGGTCTACGGTGCCAATCGCGGCAGCAAACGACAGCTCTTTCGCGTGGCGGCCTCGGGTGGCGCGCCGGAACGCGTGCCGGTGACGGGCGACAATCCGGCCTGGCCCACCATCTCGCGGCAAGGCAACAAGCTGGCCTGGACCGAAACGCTGAGCGATTCCAACATCTACCTCTATGAAGGTCCCGGATTCGCCGGCCACGACGTGCCGGGCAAATTCGGCGCGCCGCGGCGCATCATCGGCTTTCCGCGCGAAGATCACAGCCCGGAGTTTTCGCCCGACGGGCAGAAGCTCGTCTTTGCTTCGGGGCGCGCGGGCGGCGAAGACCTCTGGCTGTGCGACGCGGACGGCGGCCACCCCGTGCGGTTGACCACGCAGGGCGGCCCGACCGGCACGCCGCACTGGTCACCTGACGGCCAATGGCTCGCTTTCGATTCGCACACCCGCGGCAGCGCCGACATTTACGTCATGCCCTTCGCGGGCGGCCCCTGGCGCGCGTTGACCAATGAACCGAGCGCCGAATTGCAGCCCGCCTGGTCGCGCGATGGGCAATGGATTTATTTCAAATCGAATCGCACGGGCCGCGCCGAACTCTGGAAAGTTCCAGCCGCAGGCGGCCAAGCGCGACAGTTGACGCGCAACTCCGCCTTCGAAGGCTTCGAAGCCCCCGACGGCAAGCTGTTCTACTTCACGAAAGGCCGCGGCGTCTTTGGCATCTGGACGATTCCGGTCGAAGGCGGGGAAGAACAACCTGTGCCGGAACTCAAGGAAGCAGGCTATTGGCGCTCGTGGGGCGTGGTCAAAGAAGGCATCTACTTCGTGACCAAAGAAGCCGCGCCGCGCCAGACAATCAAATTCTTCAGCTTCGCCACGCGCCGCACGACGCCGCTCGTGACCGTAGAGAAAGAGCCGCTCTGGTGGCAGGCAGGCCTGGCGCTCTCGCCCGACGGCCGTCGCCTGGCCTTCGCGCAAATGGATTACGCCAATGACGAAATCATGCTGATGGAGAATTTCCGCTGAAGGACAGGCCACAGCGGTCTGTTTGTTACGGAACTGGGAGCGTGAGCGACCTGCGCTTTCGGATGTGCACAATCCAGGAAGCGCAGGTGCCCATGCTCCCCGTTCCGTAACGCAGCACTACTGTCACGCTTGATCCCGCAAATGATCCGCCAGCCGCAACGCTAGCGCGACGATGGTCAAGGTCGGGTTGGCGTGTCCCGTCGTCGGGAAGACGCCCGAACCGGCGATGTAGAGATTGTCCATCATATGCACTTTGAGGTTGGAATCCACGATGCCGTCTTCACGCGAGGCCGACATGCGCAGCGCGCCCATATGATGATCGCCGGCTTGCAGCCTGTCGCCGCCGCGCGAGAACGTCCACTCTTCTGGGCCGCCTTCGAGGTCGGTGGTGATTTGAAAGTTATACCCGCCGCGCGCCGCGAAGTATCGCCGGAAAAGTTCCACGCCGTGCCGGACGGTGCGCTTCTCCTGTTCCAGCATCCGCCAATCCACCCGCACCACGGGCTGGCCGAAGACCGGATCGCGGTTGTCTTCATCCAGGGTGATCCTGCTTTCCTCATTGGGCACTGATTCCCAGTTGATGCTGATTGCAACCTGTGTAGTGTTAGGGCCATTCGGCGTGAAGGTCAGATTCGAGTGGAAAGAGCCGATCTGTTCTTGCGCGACCACTGCCGGCGTGGGCGCCAACATGCCCCAGACCGTGAGCCTGATTAAATCGGCCAGTTCACCGGTGTTATAAGGCAGCGAGCGGACCGGTTGATATTCCACGCCTCCGTCCGCGCCAGGCTGCGACTTGAGCCAGACCTCTTGCTGACGATAGAAAAAGTGAGCGCTCCGTACCAGGTCGGTTGGCACGACAACCGTCGCCGCCTTCCCAATGAACGGGTGGAGCATGAAACCGCGCCCCAGATGCCCTTTCGCGTTGTCGCCCAGATTTCCCGACAGTTTTAAGAGCCGCACCGGTTCGATGCCGCCCTGCGCCATCACGTAGCGGCGGGCCGCCACACCGAAATGTCTTCCGGGTTTATCCCCATCAATCGTGGCGCAACTGAGGCCGGTGACGTACTCCCGATTCGGCGTCGTCTCGATTCGCAGCACGCTGGCATTGAAGAGCACCGTCACGTTGCGCGCAGCCTGTAAGGCCGGGCCGAATCGCGTTTGGGATTGATAAATGCGCGGGTCGGGTTGCGCGTGCCAGATCAGGTTTTGCAGCGGGTCGCCGTCAAGGCTCGGCAGCGGGTCGCAACTCATAGCCTGCGCCCAGAATGCAATGTTGTCGTAGTTGAAGGGGCCGTAATTGGCAAAGACGTTGGCCGCCGGGTAATAGCAATTCAGCTCCTCGATGCCAATCGGCCAGTGGGCGTCGCGGTAACCGAGGCGCGGCTGCATATCTTCTTCGGCCAGCGGGTGCGCGTAGAAGGCAAAATGATTGGTCGTGCCGCCGTACATGTTCAGCCGCGAGCGCGTCAGGAAGCCGGGATCCACTTTTTGCATAAACGCGCCGACCGTGCCCTTGTAAATCGCCTCGCGCGAATCGCCCGGCGGCGGCTTGCCTGAGTCCCTGCGCAAACCGCTCGTCACCACCAACACCTTGAGCGATGAGCCGGCCAGCCGTTGAGCCATCGCAATGCCCGCCGCGCCCGCGCCGACAATGCAAAGATCGAAACCCGACAACGTTGAGCCATCCGGCAGTTGATCCGCGTCAAGATACATATTGCCTCCTGTGGAAAATGTGGAACAGACTTTAGTCTGTTTTGACTGTGAACAGACTAAAGTCTGTTCCACATTCCATCGTTTTAGGGAGTCGTTCGCGACGACTTGAAAGACTCTTGGAAAATCGGTGCGGCTGCTGCTGCCTCATCGTCAGAGACAACGGCAACGCGCCTTACGCCTGCTTTTTCAACGCCATCAGGTTAGAGACAGGGAGCGTGTAGGGACCGCTGCCGATGGCAGGAATCAAGGGGGTGGTCGCGTTGGCAAAGAAATCACCTGACTCCGGTGGGGTGCGAGGAGCTAGGAGATTCGAAGTGAACTTCTCGATGGCCTGACCGGGTTGTAACCCTTGCTGCCCAATCAGCACATAGCTGACGTTGTAATCATCGCTGAAAGGGACGCCCATCTGCTCGCGCCATTGTGTCAGTGCGCCGCCGCAGCCGGCGAGCCAGGAAGCAAAGTCAGAGGACGGAAAGCTGTCGGCAAGATTCAGCCCCGAGCCGGTCAAGGCGACAATGTAAGACTGCCCGGTCAGCCCCTGCACGGCCTGGTAGAAGCTATCCCAAAATGTCACCCACGGCATTGGGCTGGTCGTGTAGTCGAAGTAGGCACCCATATTGACCAGCGTTTCCAGCGTCGTGCCGTCGAAGACCGTCAATTGTGCAACACCGTCAATCTGGTCGCCGCTGTTGGGCGCGGGCGCGGGGTTCGGAACGGTCTCGCCATTGAGCAAGATCATGCCCGCATAGCTTGTCAGTATCGAATTGGAAGAGGTGAACTCAGCCTGGGCGTAGACGCCCTTCTCGGTATAGGCCGTCAGCGCGTCCGTGACCGCCTCCGCCAGTTCCCCCGCAAAGAGTTCCGACAGGTCGCGCAGGTGGAAGCCAATGACCGCCGGGTTATCCATAATCGAGCCGGCCCAGTTCTGGAAAGCCCCATTGAAGTTCTCACCGAAGCTGGGACTCGGATCAATCCCTTCGAGCAAACTGTTATCGCCTCCGGTCGCCGTCCAACTTACGGTGCGGTCGCTGCTCCACTGCTGGCCGAGCGTCTGCCAATCCACGCTGGCCTTGGCCGCCACGTCCACCAGTAACGACCTGTATTCCAGGCTCAGGTCTGTGGCGATGGTGTTCTGATCGGACGAGAAGGCCGTGTTGACTGCGGCGTAGTAATTGATGTTTCCGCCGACGGTGACCTTATCCACGAAGTGCGTCCCCCATCTCTGGAAGATGCGGTAGAAAAGAGCTTCATTGCCCTTGAAGACCGGCGGGCTGAGCTTTTGCAAAGCCACGATGTCCGGGTCGGCGCTGAATTCGGTCGAGAACTGCTGTTGCGATGACTCTTGCAGAAAGACGATCCAACCTTCGAAGTTTCCGCTGGCCAGGCAATACCAATACATCGTCTCGCTCTGCGCTTCTTTGCTGAACGCGGCATTGAAGGCGCCGGAAAACCCTCGATACGAGCCGCTGACGCCAGCCTGCGCGGCCAGGTACGATTGGAAATCCTGCTGGCTTTTGGCGGCGAAGACCTGTGCGTCCTGGGTCTGGTCGCCAGCGCCAGTGCTGACCGCGACGTTGTTGGGAACGGCATAAATCGTCCCCGTGTTAGGGTCAGTGTAAGGTGTTCCGCCCGTGCCGCTGACCGGAGTAAGGATTGAACTATTGGCCGATGAAAGGTTGTTACTGCCCAGGATGTTGAATCCGAGGCCGAGCCAACTTGCGCCAGGAATGATATTCATGTTTTTTCTCCTTGTTGTTTACAGATTGGTTAAGGTCTTGCGAAAAGCCTCGTCAAAGGCTCTTTGCTTTTTGGTTGTGAGTGATGTGGCAACAGTGTGGTACAGCGCGCTCAATTGCCCGAACCTGCGGCGGGCTTGGCCGGGTTGATAGTCATCTCGTGCAGCACGTAGCGGCGCACGACATCCACCCAGGTCTGGATCGGCGCGGTGGCTTTCTGCATGTTTTCAATCGAACCATAGTGTTTGACCCGGATGTCCCGCAGCTTCTTTCCTCGGTCTTCATTGCCTCCAGGATTCAAAGCATCTTCGTAGTCGCGGTAGCAGACGGCTTCGACCAATTGCACTTCGTTCGGCCCGCCGGTGGTGTCGTTGTGGAAGTATTTGAAGTCGAGGATCAAGCCTTGTTGCTTCTGCTCGGTGAGAACATGCACGCGATGCTCGCGCAGGAATTGCGTGTAATCCCTGGCGTTGCTGGCACCGGGTTTGAAGCGGTATTCGGTGATGACCCAAACCGAATTGTTAGTCGTCGCGGGAACCGGGGTTTGCGACTGCGCGGCGATGGCGAAGAGCGCGAGGGCGATGATGAGCAATGCGAATCTTTTCATGATGGTTTCTCCTTGTGTCGTAAGCGAACGTTGACGCGAATGCACGGCGACGGCACAAAGCGGCGAGCTTTTTTTGGGCATTCACTTGGACAACCGTTATCCGCGGCGAAACTCCCTCACGCCCAGTGGAAAAAATTTTAGGGTTGGAGGTTGCGCAATTACTGGCGCAAAGCAGGGAAAGGCAAAGGTAGTGAGGATGGCATCAAAGTTTACTGATACTCAGCCAACGCCGCGCGAATCTCTTCGGGCAATTCGACCGAGTGGCCTTCGGCGTAATTGGCCCAGGCGTTGACGCTGGCGGCGACAGCGGCCACTTCCTCTGAGCCGTGAAAGAAGATGCCGTAGACCATCTTGAAGCTGCGCGCGCTGATGCGTTCAACTCGCAGGCCGACATCGAGCGTTGCCGGATAGATCACCTGCTTCTTGAAATCGCACGAGGCGTGAACCAGCGTCGGGCCTTCGGTCAGGCCGGCCTGCTTGCCTTTGAAGCCGATCTTGCGCAGCAATTCGACGCGCGCTGATTCGCAGTAGGTGAAATAGACCGTGTTGTTGACGTGGCCTTGCGCGTCCATGTCGCCCCAGCGGACTTCGATGGTTTTCCAGTAACGAAACTCGGCGCGCGACGGCGGATGATCCTGCATCGGTGTTGATCCTTTCATCGGTAAGGCAATCTTGCCTTCTCAAATTGACGGGCCTATGATCCGGGCGGTTCAACAAGCTTCAACATCTCAAACCGGAAATTCGCCTGATGGCATTGTTCAATTGCGCGATCAGGCTTAAACAGCGGGAGCAAGACCATGGCAACAACAGCAACTGCTCGATCAAATCGTAAAGACAACCAGGACTCGCCCGAAACACCGGCGAAAGATTCGCCGCCTCAAACTACATCGCGAAGCAGTCGCGCCAATCGCAGCAGGGATGAAAGATTCATCTCTTTCGTCACCATCTCCCTCGGCTGCGGCATACTTGGTGCCACCTTTAACAGCGGTTGGAGCACGTTGGCCGGCATTTTTATCGGAACTGTTTTGGGCTGGGCGCTCAATCGAAAGTAACAGCGCGGCCTTCTCGATGATTTCCAGTTCAAACCCTTATCGAAGAACAAACTCAAGCGAGCAAATGACGTCGCCTGCCCGCTCGACCAGTCGCCATGAAATTACCAGGCCTGCCTCAGATTGTTTACGCCTTCGGCATTCTAGGTTTCCTTTACTCCGTCATCGTTCGCCGCAAGCGCCTTGCGATCAAAGAAGAGTTGGCCACGCATCTCGAATCCGCCTTGGCAGGGATGGCAATTCCTTTGGCCGCATACTTGATCGCCTGTGGATTCTACCCAGAGTTGCTGGTCAAGATTCCGGGCTTTCAATACTACGCCGGACTGGGAGGAATTGCCGCGCTCTACTTCGCTATCCACAAATTGTCCTACGTCATTCCGCCGAAAAAAGACGATTCGTCAAAGTAGCTCAGCCTCGTGCGTTTCCCGAAGCTTAAACTTCTGAATTTTGCCCGAAGCCGTCATCGGAAACTCATCCACGAAACGCCAGTAGCGCGGCGTCTTAAAGCGCGCAAGTCCAGCCTGGCAGAAAGTCTTCAACTCTTCTTCATTTGCGGCCATTGCCGGTTTCAACCTGACAGCCGCCGCCACTTCTTCGCCGAAGAACTCGCTCTTCACGGCATAAACATAAACGTCCGAAACCGCCGGGTGCCGGCGCAGCAGGTCTTCTATCTCTTTGGGTGAGATGTTTTCGCCGCCGCGAATGATGATGTCTTTGATGCGCCCGGTGATGCGCACATATCCGTCAGCGTCCAGCGTCGCTTGATCGCCAGTGCGCAGCCAGCCATCCTCGTCAATCGCCGCGCGTGTAGCCTCCGCGTTGTTGTAATAGCCTTTCATCACGTTGTAGCCGCGCACGCACAGTTCGCCAGCCTGCTCTATCCCCAAAGTTTCGCACGTGGCCGGATCAATGATCTTTACTTCCATTTCGGGTAAGACCGTGCCGACGGTTTGTGTGCGATGTTCGAGCGAATCATCACGCTTTGTCTGCGTGATGCCGGGCGAGGCTTCCGTCAAACCGTAAATGATCGTGACCTCGCCGAGGTTCATTTCGGCGATGGCTCGTTTCATCAAAGCTTCAGGGCAGAGCGCGCCAATCGTGGGCGGTTCAATCGTGGATCCGCTTAACTGCACGCGCAGTGGCAGCGCGGTCAATGTTTCGGCATCCGTTCTCAACACCAGCGGCGCGACGCAGACGGCCAGCTTCACGGCGACACTGCCCGCGCAGTTGCTGGCGCTGCCGGGAAGCTGCTCGACGAATGTGGCGGGCTTCAACTGCACGGTGACGAACGTGTCGACGGTGACGGCGACGGGCTCGCTGGCTACAACCAGTCGGTGACGATCACCTAACGGACTGCGTGAATGTCGCGAGGCGGCAACTCGGCTGCCGGCGGTTCTGTTACGTCTCTCCGGGCTGCCGGACTCCTCGCCGTTACCGCTGCCAACCCGACCTGGCCGTGCAATTGGTGAAGGAGAAGATCGCCCGATCCGGACGCCCAGGCTGCCCCGATCATTTGCGAACGGATGCGCGTGCGTCCGCAGTTCACCAGTCTTCGGTATGGCAATCCGGGATACGCGCAACTGGCCTTGACCTGCGCCGAAGAAATCAACCGCGGCGCCGATTCGAACCCTGCCGGTGCGAATTTGAACCGCGAACGGATTGCACAGGCTCCGAAAGGAATACGGAAGGAGATAATCATGTGATCCCTCTGGGAATTGCGGCCGAGGAAGGTGAGCGCGGGGACAAGGTAACCGCACCCAGGAAGACTGTAGCAAGCCGGCAAAAAAAGAGAACAGACGGCTAACCAAACCGACAGAAACCAGAGCGACTAGGAAATCAGCCGCCTCGCCATGGGCGAAGCTGCGGCTGATGGAACTGGCACGCTACAGCCAATGGCCCGCGCCTTCAGATTGAATCCGATCAGGCCACCGTTTAAGGTCTACCCCAGTCCATCTACCAACCGCGCGTGCCGTTTGTCTCGCTCACCCGTGCCATCCCGCCATTGATAATTCGAGACGAAGTTTTCGCCCGACAAGCTGTCAGGCCAGCGCCCAATCTTCCCAATTCCAGCAACGCAATTCTTGATAAAGTCTCAGCCTCTCTTTTTCCTGCGATTGAATTCGCGGGTCAGTTTTATCTGGTTGTCGGCTTCGGCTGTCAGTTCTCCAATGCGGCTTTGCAAAGAGGAGTGCGCTTGCACCACGGTGGCGCGTTTGAATAATTCTCTGGCGTCTTCCAGATGCTCAGCCATGCGGCGGCGGGCTTCATCGGCGTCTTTGCGGCGGATGGCGACAAAAATACGACGGTGCAGTTGCAGGGTGTGTTCCGGTTCGACAAGTTGCGAGGTCAAATGAATCAGCCGCTCCAACGATTGATGCACTACGGTGAACATCAGGCTGCAAACTCGGTTGCCTGCGATGCGGAAGATCGTTTTGTGAAACAGCAGGTCGAAGTCCGTGAATCGCGCGTGATCCTTGCGGTTCTTTTCCATTTCGGCCAGCACTTGCTGCAACTCGGCAACATCTTCGGGTATGGCGCGGTCGGCGGCGCGGGCGGCCAATTCCGGTTCGACGATCAGTCGCGCTTCCATCAGTTCGTGGAATGAGATGCCATCGAGCAGGATCAAAAACTCCAGCGGTTCGGCCAGGATCGAGGGCGCGGCAGTGTTCAAATAGGTTCCGTCTCCCACCCGCTGCGAAATCACGCCCATAATTTCCAGCACCTTCAATGCCTGCCGCAGCGATGACCGGCTGACGCTGAACATCTCCGCCAGTTCGCGCTCCGCCGGCAGACGATGCCCCGGCAGCAGCGAGCCTTCTGAAATCAGCCGTTTGAACACGCCGATCAGCGTGCCCGTGACGTCGTCTTTTGCCGCTGTGGCAGGCTGGGTTTTGAAGGGGATAACTTTGGTTTTCATAGGTACGACCAATCCTAGCATGCACGCTTCACCCGCCCTAACTTGGTTTTCAGTTATCCATGCCGTTTTCAGTTCCAGTATTTCAGAAAGAGGTACAACTGATTCAGCGGCGATCTGCGGGCAAGGCAAAAAATTATTGGGCTTTTCGCAGTATATTGCTTGTCAGGATCATTCGGTGGTTGTACCTTTCGATCACCATCAGTCAAGCCCTGTTGTTTTATCTTCTCAAAATGGCGCGTCAATGCCTGGCAGGCAAAAGCCGCTAGCGAAAGTAATGGTCGTACCATTCAGGGTTTGATCTACAGTCCACATAGGCACTTTAGCGGAGGCACATCATGAAAACCCAGGTTCGATGCTTCTTCGGCAAGCGTGTTTTTGCGCTGCTATTTCTCGGTATTGTTGTGGCCATCACAGGCTGGGCGCAAGTTCAGACGGGGCGCATTGTCGGCGCCGTCAACGACGCGCAGAGGGCCGCCCTGCCCAACGCCACGGTCATCGTCACCAACGTGGCGACCAATCAATCAATCCCGGTCAGCACCAATGAACATGGCGATTACGTAGCGACACCGCTGAATCCGGGAGTCTATCGGGTGGCGATCTCCAGCCCCGGCTTCCAGAAGACGGTCGTCAACGCGGTCGAAGTTCAGGTCGGGCAATCCGTGCGCGTGGACGTAGAGATGAAGGTGGGCGAAGTGAGTTCGACGGTCGAGGTAAATTCGTCAGCGCCGCTGCTCGACACAGAATCCGGCACGCTGGGGCACGTCGTGACAAACACGCAGATCGTCAACCTGCCGCTGAATGGACGCAGCTTTTACGAACTGGCCAGATTGATGCCCGGCGCGGCCTTGTTGCCGGGCGGCGGCAATCTGCTGCGCATCCGCTCCAACTACATTTCCGGCACGGGCATCAGCGGCGTTCGCGGACGCCAGACGACCTTCATGATGGACGGCGTGGACGTGTCCGATCATCATCAGGGCGGGTCTTACATTCAGACTTCGATTGACGCGCTACAGGAATTCAAGGTGCAGCAGAGCGCCTACTCCGCCGAGTTCAGCAATGCCGGCGGCGTACTGAACGCCAGCACCAAATCCGGCGCGAATAACTTTCACGGCGGCCTGTTTGAATTCTTGCGCAACGATAAACTGGATGCGCGCAACTTCTTCGCGAAAGAGCGCGAGGTGCTCAAGCGCAGCCAGTTCGGAGGCACGCTGGGCGGGCCGATTTCAATTCCCAAACTTTACAACGGGCAGAACAAGACATTCTTTTTTGTCAGCTACGAAGGGATGCGCGAACGGCAAGGGCTGGTCTTCAACAGCACGGTTCCCAGCGCAGCCTTCAAGCGCGGAGATTTCAGCGCGCTGACGTCAAAGAAGATCATTGACCCGCTGACCGGCGCGCAGTTCGCGAACAATGTGATCCCAGCCGCCAGGCTTTCGCCGCAGGCGCTGTTCTTCGCCAAATACGTGCCCGACCCGAACACGGCTTCCGGGACGTTCACCTATTCGCCGTCGCGCGCGCTGGACACGGATCAAGTGACACTGCGGTTCGATGAAAACTTCAGCGAGAAGCATCGGCTCTTCGTCCGTTACAGCTATCACGACAACCGCCAGAACGAACCGAATGTCTTCCCGGCGCTGGGTTATTCGCCGCTGACGACCACGGCGCACAACGTCGTCGCCAGCCTTTCCGACACGCTGCGCCCGAACCTGCTGCACGAATTCCGCTTCAACTATTTGCCGGTCGTGCTTGATCTGTCGCCTTTCCTGCTGGGAACTGACTTCAATAAAGCCGCTGGCATTCGCGGGTTTGAAGAAACCGGGCGGCCCGGCGTGGTTGGCTCGTTCGCGGACTTTGCGTGGACGGGCTACACCTCAATGAACGGTTCGGCCTTCGATCAGCGCCCGAAGACGCAAGACCTGAAAGTTTATGAATTCACCGACAACATGACCTGGATCAAAGGCGCGAGCATCTACAAATTCGGGACGAAGGTTCGCCATTGGGTTCCGCTCTTCACCGACAGCAAACAATATCAGGGGCAATGGAGCTTCAACGGCGCGCTGAGCGGCGATTCCTTCGCCGATTTCATGCTGGGGCTGCCGCGCTCAGTCGTGCGCGCTTATCCGGCGGATACCTTTGGCGGAGACGCAACGTACTGGCACTTCTATGCCCAGGATGATGTCAAAGTGAACAACCGTTTGTCGCTGAATCTGGGGCTGCGTTACGAATACACGCCGTGGCTGAAAGGATATAAAAATCAGATCGGCACATTCGATCCGACCTCGTCAAAACCGTTGATCGTCGCCAGCAACAATGACCAGATTGATTTGTCATCGCAGTTCGCCGCAACCGCCGCTTACGCTTTGTTCAAGGACATTATCCAGACCAGCAAGCAGGCAGGCTTGCCGCTGGCGATTACGGCAACGGACAAAAAACAATGGGCGCCGCGTTTCGGCTTTGCCTGGCGGCCTTTTGGTGAAAAGACCGTCGTGCGCGGCGGTTATGGAATCTTTTACGAAGCCGAGAGTTCAACCGAGCGCGTCAACAACAACATCGTCCCCTTCAAACTGGATCAGACCGTCTTCAACGATCAACCAATTCCGGTGCGCACATTCGCCGATCCGTTCCTGGGTCAGGCGCTGGTCAATTCAGCGGCTCCAAGCCTGAACCCCTCGTACACAAAGCAAGGGATGGGGTACGACCAGCATTGGAACATCGGCTTTCAGCGAGAACTGATGCCGAACACGGTGCTGGAAGTGGATTATGTCGGCAACAAAGGAACGCATCTGGCGGGCACCACCGCGATCAATAATCCGCCCGCCGGCGCGGGCGCAATCCAGGCGCGACGGCCTTACGCGCGCTTCGGCGGCATTGCCTATTTCTCGCAGGACATCTCATCGAACTATCACGCGTTGCAGGCCAAGCTGGAAAAACGCCTGTCAGCCGGAGCGTGGTACGTCGTGTCGTACACCTTCTCGAAAAATATCCAAAGGGTGAACACGCCCGCCGTTGGGCAGAACACTGTGGGGGAACGCGCGCTGACCGATTTCGACATCCCGCATAATCTGGCGGTCAGCTTCGGTTATGAACTGCCCATCGGGCGCGGCAAACGTTTGCTGGGCAATGCGGGCGGCTTTGCGAACGCGCTGCTGGGCGGATGGCAGACGCAAGGGATTTTGGTGGTGCGCAGCGGGCGGCCATTTACGGCGACCATCGGGGCCGACCGCGCCAACACAGGCGTCGGCGGCCAACGTCCGAACCGCCTGGCTTCAGGCAAACTGGACAATCCGACAGTCGAGAAGTGGTTCGATGTCTCGGCCTTTGTGCTGCCCGCGCAATTCGCCTACGGCAATTCGGGCGCGAATATCCTGCGCGAAGACCGTTACAAGTCCTTCGACTTTTCGATCTTCAAACAGTTTCGCATCACCGAAGGGAGTAAATTGCAGTTCCGCGCCGAAGCCTTCAACCTGACCAACACGCCAAGTTTCAGCATTCCGAATACGGCGATTGATACCGGCACCGCCGGACGCGTCACCAGCACCTTCAGCGCGCCGCGACAGATACAGTTCGCATTGAAGTACAACTTTTAAAAGGCATGGAGTTTAGGCTTCAGCCTGCGGCCTTGGTAGCTACGAAACTCGAAGGCCACAATGAAGCTTGAACTCCATGCTTTTTCCGCAGGAGTCCAAATGATAGGCAAAGCGATCACCACGCTATTAATCATCTTGTCACTCGCCTTGATGCCAAGCCCGCATTCGGCGCAGGAGGCTGTCACGATCAACGTTGACGGCAACGCGAAGATCGGGCCTTACAAGCCGATCTATTCTTACTTCGGCTACGACGAGCCGAACTACACCTACATGAAATATGGCCGGAAGCTGGTCGGCGAACTCGCGCAGTTGAGCCAGGTGCCGGTTCATATCCGCCCGCACAGCCTGCTGGTGACGGGTGACGGCAAAGCCGCTCTGAAGTGGGGTTCGACCAACGCCTACACCGAAGATGCGTCGGGCAAGCCGATTTACGACTGGAAGATCGTGGATCAAATCTTCGACACCTACATCAAGGTCGGCGCGAAGCCCTTCGTTGAAATCGGCTTTATGCCGGAGGCGCTGTCCATCAAGCCGCAGCCGTACAAACACAATTGGCAGCCTGGCAATCAATACAACGACATCTATCTCGGCTGGGCGTATCCGCCGAAGGATTATGCGAAGTGGGCGGAGTTGATCCGGCAATGGGTGCTGCATTCGGTCGAACGCTACGGCAAGGAAGAGACGCTGACCTGGCACTGGGAATTGTGGAACGAGCCGGACATTGGGTACTGGAAAGGGACACCAGAAGAGTACAACAAGCTTTACGATTACACGTCGGATGCGGTGAAACGCGCTCTGCCCGGCGCTCAGATCGGCGGCCCGGCGACGACCGGCCCGGCCAGCGAAAAGGCGGCGGCCTTTTTGAAACAGTTCCTGGAACATTGCGCGACGGGAAAGAACGCCGTGACGGGCAAGACAGGCGCGCCGCTGGATTTCATCACCTACCACGCCAAAGGCCGCCCGACGGTCGTGGAAGGCCACGTCCAGATGGGCATCTCAAAAAACATGTCCGACGTGTCGCGCGGGATGGAGATCATCGCGTCGTTCCCGCAATTCAAAAACCTGCCGATTATCCTGAGCGAGTGTGACCCGGAAGGCTGCGCGGCCTGTTCGTCGCGCGTTTACCCGCAGAACACCTACCGCAACGGCACGCTCTATCCGACCTACACCGCCGTCGCGCTCAGCAATATCTTCAAGCTGGCCGATACACATCAAGCCAACATCGAGGGCATGCAGACCTGGGCGTTCGAGTTTGAAGATCAGCCGTGGTTCGATGGCTTCCGTTCACTGGCGACGAACGGCGTGGACAAACCCGTGCTCAACGTTTTCCGCATGGCCGGGTTGATGCGCGGCGACCGGGTGAAAGTCGAAAGCAGCAGCGCAACCGGATTGGAAACGATTTTGAAAGAAGGCGTGCGCGGCAAGCCGGATGTGAATGCACTGGCGACGCGCGGCGAACGCGAGATGGCGGCGATGGTCTGGAACTATCACGACGATGATTTGCCCGCGCCTGATGCTGCGGTGCGCTTGACGGTTAGCGGCGTGCCGTCCAGCGTCAAGCGCGTGCTGGTACGCCATTACCGAATAGATCAGGAGCACAGCAACGCCTACACGCTCTGGAAAAAACTGGGTTCGCCGCAACAGCCCACGCCTGGGCAATACGTGCAGCTTGAGGCCGCCGGACAGCTTGCGCTGCTCACGTCGCCGGAATGGGTCGGCAGCAAAGACGGCAAGATCGAACTCAACTTTTCGCTGCCGCGCCTGGCCGTATCGCTGATTCAAGTGAATTGGTGATGGCTTGTACGCATCGCCTCCGGCGTGCGCGTCCGGCGGATAGATCTTGCGGAAACAGGAGCGATTTGGACCATACGCGCACGCCGGAGGCGATGCGTACCCAGGCCTGAGGAAATGATGACTCGATCATTACGCTGGCAGATCGCGCTGCTTATCAGCGCGGCAATTGCGATCAGCTATTTGGATCGGCAGACGTTGCCGGTGGCAATCGCCGCAATCCAACGCGAAATCCCAATCAACAACACGCAGTTTTCGCACCTTCAGGTAGCATTCCTGCTGGCCTATGCCTTGATGTATGCGGGCGGCGGCAAACTGATAGACGTGCTGGGCACGCGGCGCGGGTTGCTGTGGATCATGCTCTTCTGGTCGCTGGCCTGCGCCAGCCACGGGTTGGCGGCCGGGTTTGGCATGCTGGCGGTCAGCCGATTTCTGCTGGGCATGGGCGAAGGCGGCGGTTTTCCCGCCGCGACCAAAGCCGTCTCCGAATGGTTCCCGGCGCGCGAACGTTCAACGGCGATGGGTATCATCAATGCGGGCACCGCTGTGGGCGCGGTCATTGCGCCGCCAGCCATCGCCCTGGTGATTCAACATCTCGGCTGGCGCTGGGTCTTCTTTCTGTGCGGGGCGGTTGGGTTGCTGTGGACGCTGTGGTGGGCGCGCAGTTATTTCCCGCCCGCGCAGCATCCGAAATTGACGGCGGATGAACGCATCGAGATTGACGAAGTCTTTGCTGCACCATCACAGCAGAAATCCGAAGTATCTTGGCTTAACCTCTTCAGCTTTCCGCAAGTCTGGGGGCTGGTTTTGGGAAAATTCCTGAGTGATGCCGCCTGGTATTTTTACCTCTTCTGGCTGCCGAAGTATCTGTATGACGCGCGCGGGTTCGACACGAAGCAGGTGGGATATTTCGCCTGGATTCCATATGCGGCATCGGGCCTGGGCAGTTTGCTCGGCGGCTGGTTTTCCAGCCAACTGCTGCGGCGCGGAAACTCGTTGAACTTTTCGCGCAAAGTGGCAATGGGCTTGAGCGCCGCCGTTATGCCGCTGATTCTGTTCGTCACCAAAGTTCCGGTCGAATGGACAATCGTGCTGTTCAGCATCGCCTTCTTCGGGCAGCAATCGTGGTCAACGATGGTCATGATTTTGCCGGCGGACATCTTCCCGCGCCGCGTGGTCGGTTCGGTCGCGGGGCTGGTCGGCTTCGGCGGCGCGATGGGCGGCGTGGTGTTCAATCTGATCGCGGGCCGCATGCTGGACGGCGGCTCCGGCTATGGTCCGGTCTTCGCAATCGTCAGCACATTTCATGTGTTGGCCTTCCTTCTTATTCTCATCACCATTCGCGAGGTACGACCTCTCGAACTCAAGGAGAACTGATGCGACTAATTCAGCTTATCAATACTCACGGCGAGCGCCGCGTTTGTTTGGTGGAAGAGGACCGGCTGCGGCTGATCGGCGAACACGCCTCTGTTTATGCGTTGGCGCAGGCTGCGCTGGATGACGGCGCGAGCCTTGCGGCGACGGTCAATCGCCATCTGACTTCGGAAGAGCTTGATTACGACGAGATTTATCAAGGCCGCTCGGCGTGGCGTATCCTGCCGCCGATAGACCACCCGGATGACCCGGCGCGCTGCATGGTCAGTGAAACAGGGCTGACGCACAAAGGCAGCGCCGCCAACCGCCAAGCCATGCACGCCGCCGATACTGTCATGACCGACAGCATGCGCATGTTTCAATGGGGGCTGGAAGGTGGACGCCCCGCGCCGGGCCAGGTCGGCGTGTCGCCCGAATGGTTTTACAAAGGCCCGGGCACAATCTTACGCGCACACGGCGAACCGTTGGAAGTCCCATCGTACGCTGAAGACGGCGGCGAAGAAGGAGAGCTGGCCGGCGTTTACCTGATTGACGCGGCGGGTGTGCCGCGGCGTTTGGGAATGGCCACCGGCAATGAGTTTTCCGATCATCGCGTGGAAAAGAAGAACTATCTGTATCTGGCCACTTCGAAGCTGCGCACCTGTGCCATTGGGCCGGAATTGGTGATTGATCCCGATTACAATTCAGTGCCCGGCGAAGTCTCGATTGAGCGAGACGGCGTGCCAATGTGGTCAAAGCCGATCCTGACCGGCGACGCGGCAATGTCTCACAGCCTGGAGAATATGGAGCATCACCATTTCAAACACGACGCGCACCGGCGTCCGGGAGACCTGCACATTCACTTCTTTGGCGCGGCGGTGCTCAGCTTCGGCGAGGGGATCGAACTGAATAACGGCGATGTAATGCAGGTCAGCTTTACAGGCTTTGGGCGCCCGCTGCGCAATCCGGTTCGGATCATCCGGTCTGAAGAGACTTTGGTCGGCGTGACTCCGCTTTGAAGCGCGAGCAACCGCTCTGCAACAATCGGTGCAACAGCCCGCCAGACTTGCGGGTACTCTGATCTCTCGTCTTTGCGTCTTGGCGTGAAATCTCTTTGGCTCAATCGCTGTTTCGAGGAGATGTCATCGCCACGCCGCCAGGGAATACAAAAAGCGCAAAGAAGAGACGCAAAAAGCGCAAGAACAAAGACGGTCTAAAACACATCCTCAAAGTCATCTGTGCTTCTTGCGTAGCTTTTGTGCTTCTCGTGTTCCAACTCCTTGATTCAGCGATAGAGCCTTTATTGTTTAGTGTGTCTTGATTAAGCTGCCGACCTTTACCGGAAAGACCGGCGGGCGCACGGATTCCGCTGGCCAGCCGAACAGAAATTCAATCGCGCCGCCGCAAATTCGCCCCTGGCACGGCCCCATTCCGCAACGCGTATGCAGTTTGGCGGCGCGCCACGAAAGCTGATTCTGCAGCCGCGCGAAGCTCACGTCCTCGCAGCGGCAAACAATGGTGTCGGCTTGCGGCAGGCTTTTGAGTTCTTCGCGTAACGCAAACGTCCGGTTGAGCAGATCGGCGAATCGCTGATGCTTGCCGCGTTCGGCAAACAGGGCGCGTGCCTTTTCCAGTTGGCCGGTTGCGGCCAAGCCAGCAATCTGGCCTTCGATCAATGAGACTTCCAAACCGCCGATACCGGTGGATTCTCCGGCGCAGTAAATGTCCGGCACGGTCGTCTGCTGAAACTCATCCACCTGCACAACGCCATCGCGCAGCGCACAGCCGAAGAAGACCGCCAGTTCCGTGTTGGGCAACAGGTGAAAGCCGCAGGCCAGAGAATCACAAGCGACTTCCCACGTCCGCTGGCCGCGACGCAGCGTAACACTCTGCAATTGCGCCTCGCCGTTCGCCGCCACAGGCCAGCAGCCCGTCAGATGCGGAATCCCGGCGAGTTCGCGTTTCAATTGAATCGCTTGAAGAAGCTTGCCCGGCGAACGCCACAGGCCGAGACCGAAGGAAAGCAACTTACTTTGCGAAACTTGTTCGGCGATCAGCAAGACCTTCGCGCCGCGTTTGCGCAAGTATGCCGCCACAGCCAGCAGCAACGGCCCGGTGCCGGCAACGACGACTTTCCTGCCTTCAATCGGCCAGCCGGATTTGACCAGCGCCTGCAATCCGCCCGCGCCCGCCACGCCCGGCAGCGTCCAGCCTGGGAAAGGCAGAAAGCGTTCGCGCGCGCCGGTCGCCAGAATCAGTTTGCGATAGCCTAGTTCCAGGGCGCTATCAAATGTCTCGGCCAGCAATCGGCCTTTCTCCGGTTGATCGTAAACACGCGCGCCGCTGATGAATTCCACTTGCGCCGCTTGCACGCGCCGCAGCCATTCCGCCGATTGGGGTGTTCCCGTCTTATCTTGATGCCTGCGTTGTTCGCCGCGCCAGATTTGGCCACCAAGGCCGGGATTGTCATCCACGATGGCAACGCGCGCGCCTGTCGCACTGGCGCTGACCGCCGCCGCCAAGCCCGCCGGGCCGCCGCCGATCACCAGCACATCGTAATTTTGAGAAGTCTTCATATGGCGAAAATCCACTGCCTTTAGGGAGAAGCATGGAGTTCAGGCTTCAGCCTGTAGTTTGTCGCGCAGGCTTTAGCCTGTTTTCGCACTCAAGCCAGGCTAAAGGCTGAACTACGAACTGCAAGCTGAAGCTTGAACTCCATGCGCCAGAGGGTACATTTTGTGATCGTGGTTATTCATCGGTTCGCACGTCCATTCTGTCCCGGCACGCAATCTGGCAACTGCGCGCGTGCGGTTGGCCGTTGATCGTCACGCGGCATTCAAAACAGATTCCCATCCCGCACAAAGGCGCGCGCGGTTGACCGCTGACCGAACGGCGAAACATCGTCGCGCCCGACAGCGCCACTGCCGTTGAAACCATGCTGCCTTCCGGCACTTTGATTGAAACGCCATTGACCGAGAGCGTGATCGAGTCAGGCATGCATCGCCTCCTGATGCGACCGGTTGGGCAGGTAAGGCGCGATCGGGATTTGCGAGCGGCGATTTAGCAACTGATCCACCAGCAGTTTTGCCGTGCCCATCGAAGTGGTAATCCCCAGGCCTTCGTGGCCCGTCGCCAAATAGAGCCGATCATAACCAGGGCACGGGCCGATCAACGGCAGCTTGTCAGGCGTGGCGGCGCGAAATCCCGTCCAGGTGCGAATGGCGGAAAGCTGCGTGATGCCGGGCATGTACTCTTCAGCGCGCGCCAGCATCCGGCTGAGCATGGCGGCTTCGACCTTCGGATCGTCCACACCGTATTGCCGCGACGAACCGATCAGCACCTGGCCCGTCTTGCGCGGCTGCGCGTTGAAGGCCACCGAATCGGAACTGATCGAATGCGCGCTCTTCAGGTACCCAAGTTCGATCAGTTGATGCCGCACGAAACCGGGATAGCGATCGGTGATCAGCAGATGGCCCTTACGCTTTTGCACATCAATACCCGGTGTCAGCAACGGCGCCCAACTGCCGGTGGCGTTGACCGTCATGCCCGCGCGGATGAACGTGCCGTCATTCAGCTTGACGCCGTCATCGTTGAGCGCAACAACGCTGCGGCCCAATTGTAACTGCGCTCCCAGCGCCTGTGCCTGTTCCAGAAAGTAGCGCGCAGCGCAAGGCGGATAAACTACACCGTCTGCCGGAACCAGCAGCCCGCCCGCCAATCCTGGCCGCAAATTCGGTTCGGCTTCCGCCAATGCTTTGGCGTCCAGCACTTCCACCGCGACGCCGCGCGATTCATAGAAATCCACCTTGCGCCGCACCTCGTCCATCTCTTCTTCGTCCGCAGCCACCCAGATCGTTCCGCACTCTTCGTATTCAACATCAAGCGGCAATTCGGGCGCGATCTGCCGCCAAAGCTGCTGTGAGTAATTGGTCAGCGCAAACTGCGCTTCTGAATCGTCCATGACCACGATGTGGCCCATCCCTGCTGCCGTCGCGCCGCCACCGATCACGCTGTTTTCAATCACCACGACGCGCAAGCCTGACCGCGCAGCCTCCAGCGCACAAGCCGCGCCGACAATACCGCCGCCCACAATCGCCAGATCAACAGCACTCATCGGCGAATCCCATCACAAAACGGATCGCGTTCATCCAAAATCAGATCGGCTTCGGCATTGACGAAAGCCGAGCCTTTGATCGTCGGATAGACCTTGTCTCCGGCCACTCGGACCGAGCCTTCAAATACGCTGCTGACAATGCTCTCCTGCCGCCAAAGCTGCCCTTCCTGCAATTTGCCATCGGCGTACAAACAAGCCAGCTTCGCGCTGGTGCCCGTCCCGCAGGGCGACCGGTCGTAGGCTTTGCCCGGACACAGCACAAAATTCTTGCTGTTGACGCCCGCGGCTTGCGAAGGCGCAAACAGTTCGATGTGATCAATCTCCTGTCCGTTTGCGCCGGTGATGCCTTGAGATTGGAGCGCCTGGCGAATGCGCCAGGTGAAATCGGTCAATGCTTCAAGGTTGTCCAATTCCAGTTCGTGCCCATTCCTGTTGGTGCCATTGACCAGAAAGAACCAGTTGCCGCCCCAGGCAATGTCGCCCGTGACGGGGCCGTAGCCCGGGACTTCGACCGGCACGTTCGCCGCCAGCCGGTAGCTGGGCACGTTGGCCACGCTGACGAAGTTGTTTTCGTCCAGCGTCGCGGCGATTGTGCCGACCGCGGTTTCAATCCGATGCGTGCCCGGCCCAATGCGATTCAGGTAGGCCAGCGTCACCATCAATCCAATCGTGCCGTGCCCGCACATCCCCAGATAGCCGACGTTGTTGAAATAGATCACGCCCGCCGCGCACGTCGGATCAACCGGAGCGCACAGCAAGGCCCCCACCACGGCATCATTGCCACGCGGTTCATTGACCACCGCCGAGCGAAAATGATCGAATTCGTTTTTGAACCGTTCCAACCGCTCTGCCATTGACCCGCTGCCCAGATCAGGCCCGCCGCTGATCACAACGCGCGTGGGTTCGCCCCCCGTGTGAGAATCAACCACCTTCACACGTCTGATTTGTACATTTGCCATGCCAGTCTTTCTCTCCTATAGACTTCAAGAAAAAGAGCATGGAGTTCAGCCTTTAGGCTGTTGGCTTTCTTGGCCAGATTCTTCCCGGAAACCAGACAGCCTAAAGGCTGAACTCCATGCTCGGCGCGCGACGGTTTGCTCGGCAGACGAAAAACATTACCTTGAAAGCTATAGTGCTTGTTTTCAGTATCGTCGAAGACTGTTCATAAATCGGGCTGGTGAAGCCTTTGAGGTGTGAGGAGTTCTCCTCACTTTGGTAGTCTTTCGAATCCGTTGAGTCCCGTCAGAGAAAATTTGTATACAATAGCGCTGCAAACGCGTCAATAAACCCAAGAGAAAACAATTGATCCGATGGCCTGCTCACATCAGGCATTATCTAAAGCCCGTCCCACTTGTCTCAATCTTGCTTGTCCGGATTTAGACACAATTCGGCACACGATAAGGAGAGTAGCTTGCGAAACCATTTACTTCCCGCTGCGCTGACGCTCGTTACGCTTTGCCTATCAACAAAGGCGCAGCCCGTCTTTACAGACATCTTCCCGCCGGAAGAATTTGCCGCCCGCCGTGCGCACATGATGGAAAAGATTGGCGACGGCATTGCCGTGCTGCAAGGCACAACGGAGCGCCCTGGCGAACAGCCGCTACGCCAGAACAACCAGTTCTTCTACCTGTGCGGCGTGATCGAACCGCGCGCAATCTTGCTGATTGACGGAAAGACGAAACGCACGACGCTCTTCCTGGCAGCAGGCGGCGAACGGCGCGAGCGCATGTTCGGCTCGTCGCTCTTTCCGGGAGAAGCAGCCGCCAAATCCACCGGCATCGAAGCCGTGCTCGCCCGCGACGAGTTCGCCAGAATGATCGAAGGCCTGGCGCGCGAAGGGCGCACGATCTACGCGCCGTTCCGGCCTGAAGTGTTGGGGAACGCTTCGGCAAGCGACACCATCGGACTTGCGCGGGCGACCAAAGAAGACCCGTGGGATGGGCGACCGTCACGCGAAGAAGTGTTCATCCAAAAGATCAAGGCCCTTGCGCCGCAGGTCAATGTTCAAAACCTCGATCCGATCCTGGACGCGATGCGCGCCTTCAAAAGTCCGCGCGAAATCGCCGTCATCCGCGAAGCCACGCGCATCACCGGTCTGGGCATTCTGGAAGCGATGCGCGACGCCAAGCCGGGAATGTTCGAATACGAACTGCAAGCCGACGCCGAATTCGTCTTCAAAAAATATGGCTCGCAAGGCGCGGCCTATTTTGCGCTGATTGCGACGGGCCAGAACACGCTCTACTCGCACTACCACAAGAACACGGCCAAGTTGCAGGATGGCGATCTGGTGCAGTTCGATTACGCGCCCGATTACAAATATTACGTCTCCGACGTGACGCGCGTCTTTCCTGCCAATGGCAAGTTCATGGCGTGGCAGCGCGAGTACTACACGATCTATCTGCGGCTCTATCAGGCGCTGATGACTTCGATCAAAGTCCACGCCGCGCCGCGCGACATCATCAAAGACGCCGTCGTCAAAATGGACGCGATCATGGCGTCTTACAAATTCAGCGACCCGAAGATCAAAGAAGCGGCCACGCGCTTCGTCGAACGTTACCGCACAAACAGATCGAACAGCCTGGGCCACACCGTCGGGATGGAAGTCCACGACGTGCGCCTGCCAACCGAGACCCTGGAACCCGGCCAGCTTTTCACCATTGAACCGGCGATGACCATTCCGGATTTGCACTTCGGTCTTCGGCTGGAAGACGTGATCCTGATGACCGAAACCGGCTACGAAAACCTTTCGGCCTTCGTCCCGGTCGAGATTGCTGAGATCGAAAAGCTGATGGCCGAACCTGGCATGAGCGATAAGCAAAGCAAAATGACCGCCACACCGCTGAAGAAGCATTGAGAAGCCCCGAGAAATATTGATATGAAGCTGACTTTGCAAGCGCCCAAAACTGTTGCCATCGTCTTCGCATTCGTGATCGTCGCGGCCTTTGCCGTGTGTCATCCGCGCGCCGGCAAGACCGAAATCTGGGGCGTCATCTATCGCCCAACGAACTTCGACCCGCTCAAGAAATATCCGGTCATCGAAAACATCTATAGCATTTAAGAAAATGTTTTTCGTCTGCCGAGCAAACCGTCGCGCGCCGAGCATGGAGTTCAGCCTTTAGGCTGTCCGGTTTCCGGGAAGAATCTGGCCAAGAAAGCCGACAGCCTGAAGGCTGAACTCCATGCTCCTTTTTCTTGATGTTTATACGCTGGGCCGCAAGGCGCGTTCGTGCCGAAAAACTTCACGCCCTGGAATCCGATGCAATCGCTGGCCGAACTCGGTTTCATTGTTGTTCAGATTGATGGGATGGGCACGGCGAACCGCTCAAAGGCCTTTCACGACGTGGCGTGGAAGAATCCGGGCGATGCCGGTTTCCCGGATCGCATCTTGTGGCACAGGGCAGTCGCGGCAAAATATCCCTACTACGACATCACGCGCGTTGGAATTTACGGCACGAACGTTGATCCGGCTTCAACCATGCAGGTGGTCAACGCATTAGCCAAAGCCGACAATCAATTTGACCTGCTGGTCATTCCCGGCGCCAACCACGGCTCCGGCGGTGCATACGGCGAAAAGAAGCGCAATGATTTTTTCGTTCATCACCTGCTCGGCGTTGAACCGTCCGACTGGAACACGATGCCGAAGAAACAGAATTCGCAGGCGGCGGCACTGCCTGCGCAGCAGCAATGAAATGAGCACGCACACCAACGGAAGTTTCAAGACCAACCAGGCAATCCCTCGCCAAACGCTGACCACTGCCGTTGCGGCAGTGGTGACAAAATGGCCAAACCGATCTCCCGCAGAGATACGTTGAAACGTCCGGGTTCCGCTGGGGCAGGAGCGTTGTTGGCTCCCGGATTGAGTTCTCTTGCCCGGAATGCCGCAATCCAAATTACCGGACGGCCCGTCGAAATTTCCCTGACTTCGGTCAGCGCGCTGACCATGCGACTGAGCATCGCGCCCATCGAAAACGGCAAGCCGCAGCCGATTCCCAGTGGACGCACACCCGACGGCAAGCTACACCGGCGGCACGGCCAATCCGGACTTGAGCGAATTGCATAACGCCGAAGTCGAACCAATCTGCAAAAAAAATATCTGGAGTTGCGCTACCGGATGATGCCGTATCTCTATGGTCTATAGATTTCAAGGAATTGTTTTTCACTACGAATGCTCACGAATGAACACGAATCGGAAATTTGATCATAGGTAAGCTCTTATCCGTCATCATCACCTACTCTTATTCGTGGGCATTTGTGTTTATTCGTAGTTGGTTTCTTTTTCTTGAGAGCTATATTCGCCAAACCGGCTCTTAACGAACGCCTTTGTCATGGGGGTGAATGCGGGCACGGGACAGTTCCGCATCTTTGCGGAGCGGACACTGGATGCGATTGTGGATATCTCAGGTTACTTCGCGCCGTAAGAGGGAAGTCTTTTGTAAATCTAAAAGCCCTCGTCACAGTTTGTGTGACGGGGGCTTTTAGATTTTTCGTGCATCACATAACTTTGCAGTTACGCGGTTACGGTCTGCCGCTTTCCAGGAAAGCTTTCAGCTTGCGCGAACGCGACGGGTGGCGAAGTTTGCGCAGCGCCTTGGCTTCGATCTGGCGGATGCGTTCGCGAGTGACGGCGAAATGCTGGCCGACTTCTTCCAGCGTATGTTCGCTGCCATTCGGGCCTAAGCCAAAACGCATCTTGATGACCTTCTCTTCGCGCGGCGTCAGGGTCTTCAACACTTCTTCGGTAATTTCGCGAAGGTTGATGTTGATGACGGCTTCCGCCGGGTTTTGAATGGTCTTGTCTTCGATGAAATCGCCCAGATGCGAATCTTCTTCTTCACCGATGGGCGTTTCCAGAGAGATTGGCTCTTGCGCAATCTTCAGGACTTTACGCACCTTCGACGCCGGGATGTCCATCTTCTTGGCGATCTCTTCGCTGGTTGGCTCGCGTCCAAGTTCTTGCACCAGCGCACGCGAAGTCCGAATCAGTTTGTTGATCGTTTCGATCATGTGAACTGGGATGCGGATGGTACGTGCCTGATCTGCGATGGCGCGGGTGATCGCCTGGCGAATCCACCACGTGGCATACGTCGAGAATTTATAACCGCGGCGGTATTCGAACTTGTCCACGGCCTTCATCAAGCCGATGTTGCCTTCCTGAATCAAGTCCAGAAACTGCAAACCACGGTTGGTGTATTTTTTGGCAATGGAGACAACAAGCCGAAGGTTCGCTTCGACCAGTTCTTTCTTGGCCTGTTGGGCTTCGGCTTCGCCGCTGACGACAGTCTGGAATGACCGCTTCAGGTCAATGGCCGAGAGTTTGTGCTGCTCTTCCAATTGCGTCAGATGACGCCTGGAAGCGCGCAGCTTCTTCTCGACTTCCTTTTTCTCCTCTTCATTGCGCTTGCGTTCGACAGAACGTTGAAGCTTCTCGACCTCACGCTCAGTCTCTTTGACTTCCATCGAAGAGCGACGCATTGCGCCCACCAAACGATCCTGAATCTTCGGTGTGAATTCGAGCAAGCGGAACAGATGCGAAAGCTCGATGCGTTGGCGCGACAACTTGCGCTTCATCTTGTTCAGCTTTGGTGAACGCCTTGGCTCGGCCAAAAACTTTTCGTACATCTGGTTGGTCTTTTTGAAGACCTTGCCGATTTCGCCGATCGTTTCCAGCGTGTAGTTGTTGTACTCCAGAATCTTCTCTTCCGTGATGCCTTCCTGCTCGGTGAAGGTCACGACCTCGCGGATCGAAAGGTACTCTTCGCTCAACTCCTTGCCGACCTGGATCAGTTCGGCGACGGAGACTGGCGAGCGCGATATGGCTTTTTGCGCGCGAATTTTGCCACGTTCAATGCGTTTGGCGATGGTGACTTCGCCTTCGCGCGTCAGCAGCGGCACAACGCCCATTTCGCGCAGGTACAAGCGAACCGGGTCGTTGGTCTTTTCCAGATTGCCGGGCGACAGGTCAAGTTCGACCTCTTCTTCCGGCGCATCATCTTTTTTGTCCAGGCCGCCACCAGTGGCAGCCGTCTCCATGAACTTTTCTTCGGAATCGCCGATGGTAATGCTTTCGCCGCCCAATGCGGCAAAGATGTCTTCGATGTCGTCAGGCGAAACCAGCCCTTCCGGCAACTCCTGGTTGATTTCGTCATAGCTCAGGAATTTATTTTCCTTCCCCATGTCCAAAAGTTTTTGCACATCGTCAGTATATTTTTCGTCCAATTTGTCTCTCCTTTAGTTGTGGCGCTGCAAAATCGCCTCAACTTCGACTTTCACTCCTTAGGTCTTACTTCTTCTTTTGTTACGTGGTGAGCCAGGCTCTGGTTTGGCGCGGTCGTTTTGTTATTTTATGGCATTTATTTAAATTGCCGTTACGTTGCGCTCAATACCTTACCTTACTCAGTTCGTCTTCCTGTCTGGCTAAATCCATTGAGAGCATCATCAGTTCGTTACTGCGTGTAATGTCATTGTTCGACATTGCGTTCCTGATCTCGAACTGCAACGCATTTCGCTTTTCGGCTAATTTCTCGCTGCGCAGCGTGTGCAAGCTTTCTTCTGCTTCACGCAAGGCCTTTGCCAGTACCTCTTGACTCAGCGATTCAAAATCCGTCTCGCTAATCATTAATCGTGGCAGCAAATCACGAGCCAGTTCCTCATCATTCAGGGATTGGCTCAGGGCCGGATACGACATTTCCGTCTGTTGACGCTCAAACTCAAAGATCAGATGGAAAAGATTCTCGGTTCTCAGGCCGGCATAATCCTCTTCCGACATTTTCAAACTCATTTGCCGCCGGACCGGCTGGCAATTGAGTAAAACCTCAAGCAGCTTCCGCTCCGCCGGCTTCACCGTCAAGGTGGCCATCATTGCCCGTCCACTGACTTTCTCCTGCCGCGTTTCGACCGCTTTCTTGAACTCTTCGCGGATCAGTTTGCTGTCCATCTTCAACCGATCGGCAATGCGTTCGAACTGCTCCGCGCGTTCGATGCGGTCTTTGACCAACTTCAAGTACGGCAGAATTGCATTAATCGTTTCGACTTTACCGGTGGGACGGGTCTGGTCATTCGTGCTGACGGCCTGTTCAACTATGTAGTCGAGAAAGGGTTGGGAGTTCTTGAGTAATCGCAAGTAGCCGTCTGCACCGCGCGCTCGGATGAATTCATCCGGGTCCAAGTTGTCCGGCAAGGTCAGCACGTTGACCTTGAACCCCTCACCCAACAGCATCTCCAAACTCCGTTTCGTCGCTGCCACCCCTGCCGAATCGGGGTCGAAGTTGACGATGATCTTTCTTGTGTACCGTCCCAACAATCGAACCTGATTTTCCGTTAATGCCGTGCCCAAGCTCGCCACCAGATTTTTGACCCCTTCTTGAAAGGGAATCAGGAAGTCTAAATAACCTTCGACCAAAATTCCGTAATCCCGCTGACGTATCGAATCGCGCGAATGGCTCAACCCAAATAAATGTTGCCCCTTGGTGTAGACCGCCGTTTCGGGCGAATTTAGATATTTTGGTTCGCCTTCGCCGATGATTCGTCCACCAAAGGCGACAACTCGGGCTTGCGTGTCGCTGATTGGGAACATCAACCGTCCGCGAAACCGGTCGTAAAAACCTCCTGTCTCTTTCAAAGTCACCAAGCCGCTGCGTTCGATCTGCGTCTTGGACGCGCCACGCGATGTTAAGTAGCTGCTGATCGCGTCCCAACTGTTCGGCCCATAACCCAATCGAAATTGTTTACGCGTTGCTTCAGTGATTCCTCGTCCGTCCAAATAGGCCAGCCCGCGACGGCCTTCGGCGGTTTCGGTCAGGTTTTGTTCAAAGAACTCCGCAGCCCAACTATTGAGTTGCATCAGGTCGGCGCGCTGCCGGTCGCGCTCTTCGTAATTTTTCTGGTCATCGCCAGCGACAACCGGAATCGTGATGCCACATTTTTCAGCAACGGTCTGAACCGCTTCGGGGAAGGGCGCGCCTTCAATCTCCATCACAAAGGTAATAACGTCGCCGCCTTTGCCGCAGCCAAAGCATTTGAACAACCCCTTCGATGCATTGACGCTGAAACTCGGCGTCTTCTCATTATGAAATGGGCAGCAGGCCCAGTAATTATTCCCTTTCTTTTTCAGCGAAACGTAATCGCCGACGACCCGCAGAATGTCGGCTTGATTGCGTAACTCTTCACTGAACCCGCGCGGGATTTTCATGACAACCGCTTTACCACTCGAAGCTTTGAACGACGACGACACCTTCTTGCGATGCTCTGGCCAGCGCCTTTCCCGGCGCGAAGTGTGTGATCATTACCGGCAGAATCCGCCGCCCGCGCAGATCGGCGTATTGATCTCTGACGACCTCGATCTTTCCGGCTAACTGGCCCAAATCGCTCAGGTTCAATCGGCTCTTGGATTCACCGACAATCAGAATCTCTTCGTTCCCCTGTTTGGCATCCACCAACAGATTGATCTCTTCGTCGCCAATTTGCTGGCGGATGAGCCGCCCCGTGACTTCGATTCCGCGCGTCTCTTTCAACCATTGGGGAAGATGGCGGTAAGCCTCGTTTTCCAGCAGGTAACCGAGCGTTTGCGCGTTCGAGCCTTCCTGACGACGAAAATCGTCCAGGCTGTTGGAGATTCGATTGATGTCTTGCCGCACATTGGCCTGCTCTTCGGCAAATCTTTGTTGTGTATCAGCCAGTCGCTCCAAGGCGGCAGCCATGTTTCCCATTTGGGCTTCGGTGCGCTTTTGGGCTTCAGCCAGTTCACCCATCTTGATATCAGTGCGCTTTTGGGATTCAGCCAGTTCACCCATCTTGATATCGGTGCGCTTTTGGGATTCGCCTAAGTCACGGACAATCTCTTTCAATTCGTTGAAGTCATGAGCCTTGACCAGGCTGCGCATATGCATTTCCAGCAAGTCGTCCAGCACCTCAATCTGAGGTGGCGTGAAGGCTCCCACCATGCGATCCCTGAATTCATTCTCGCTGATCATCTTCGCCCTCCTTGCTTGCGGCAATGAGCCGACTATTTCTTTAACTCGACAATCGTTGCGCCGTTGCCGCCTTCACTCTGAGTAGCCGCATAGAACTTTTCGACGTGCGGATGGCCAGAAAGCAGATCGGCCATCGCGCGTTTCAGCGCGCCCATTCCCATACCGTGGACGATGCGGATACGGTCGTGGTTATCCAGATAGGCCGCGTCCAGGAACTTGTCGGCTTCGTAGGTCGCTTCGTTGACCGTTTTACCGATGATGTTCAATTCGCTGCTGACAGCTTTTTGATCTTGCAGGGAAACGGAAACGCCTTTGGGCAAACCGGCGGCGGCTTTGGCCGTTTTCTGGTTTGCCTGCTTGCGTTCGATGAATCGCAGGTTGTCAGATTGTTCGCGGAAGCGCAGTGCGCCGACTTGGATGACGATCTCATCGCCTTTGATCGCTTCGACCACGCCTTCCTGATCCAAAGACAGCACACGCACGCGATCGCCAATTTGGAAATCGGTGATCTCTGGCACGGCTTCTTCAGCCGGTTTAGGGGCAGGCTGCTCACCTTGCGTGGTGATGCCGTGTTTCTGGCGCATCTCTCGCGAAGCGGTGCTGGTGGCGGTCTTCAGTTCAACTGTGCGGCGTTCGATTTCTTTGCGGACTTTGCGCGCAGTGGCGGCGTCTTCGATGGTCGCGGCAAACTGTTCAGCTTTGGTTTCGAACAGGGCAACGATTTTTTGCAGTTCAGCTCGGAACTCTTTTTCGCGCTCTTTTTCGCGCTTAATGAATTCGATCTCAAGCCTGGCAAATTTGTCGGCGACGAGGGCGCGTTCTTCTTCCAGGGCGACGACGGTCTGTTGTTGATGATCGAATTGATCTTTCAACCGGCGCAGGTATTCGGTCGCATCGGCACTGGCCGTTTTGACCTTTTCCGCCGCGCGTTCTGTGATGCCTGCGGGCAAACCGAAGCGGCGCGCGATCTCGATGCCCGACGATGATCCCGCCAGGCCAACGATCAGATGATACGTTGGCTTCAGCGTGCGTTCGTCAAACTCCACGCTGGCGTTCAGCACGCCAGGCGTGTTGGTCGCGTATATCTTCAAGCCGCTGTAATGCGTCGTGACGATGATGTGCGCGCCGCGTTCGCGAAAGTAATCCACCATTGCCACGCCCAAGGCTGAGCCTTCTTCAGGGTCTGTGCCAGTGCCGACTTCATCAAGCAGGATCAACGCGGGAGCGTTGAGTTCATTGCTGATGTCGCGGATGTTTTGAATGTGCGCAGTAAAGGTCGAAAGATTCGCCGCGATGGATTGATGGTCGCCGATGTCTGCCAGCGATTGGTTGAAGACCGGCAAATTCGCCTCTGTCGCGGGAACGTGCAAACCGGCTTGCGCCATCAGCGAGAGCAGGCCGACCGTCTTCAGGACGACTGTCTTGCCACCTGCGTTCGGGCCGCTGATGACCATCACGCGATGTTTGGCATCCAGTTCTAACGAAAGCGGAACGATGGGCAGCCGCTGCAATTTCAAATGCGCTTCCAACAGTGGATGGCGTGCAGCTTTCAAATGCAGCGTGCCGGATTGATTGATCGTCGGTTCAATGGCGTCGTGATTAATCGCCAGCCGGGCTTTTGCCGCGATGAAGTCAATCTGAGCAACGGCGTCAGCCATTTCCAGCAGCGCGTCGCGTTCGTCGCGCAACTCTTCGGTAATGACGAAAAGAACCTTGATAATTTCGGTCTGCTCGATTTCGCGCAGCCGCACCAAGTCGTTGTTGAGGTTGATCGTTTCCAGCGGCTCAACGAACGCTGTCTGGCCCGACGATGACATTCCGTGAACGACGCCCTGCACAGCGCCACGGTTGTCATTGCGGATCGGGATGACGTAGCGGTCGTTGCGGACGGTGATGAAATCATCGCGCAACGCGTGGTCTTCTTCGGCGCGCTTCAAAATGCTTTCCAGAGAACGCTGAATCTGCGAGCGCAGCTTGGACATTTGAAAGCGGACTTCGCGCAGTTCAGGGCTGGCGAAATCTTCAACCTCGCCGGTGGGCGAAATGCGCCCGCGCAGGCGTTGGTAAAGCGAACGCAGGTTCGGAATCTGTTCCGTGATTTCGCGCACCAGCGGGAAACGCGCGGCTTCTTCGTGGAAGGTTTCGCGCAACCCGCTGGATACTGAAATCAGCCGCAGCAGATCAAGAATCTCGATCGGTTCCAGATTGACATCGGCGATGCCCAGTTTGCCCAGCGACTGGCGCGGGTCGGGCAGGTCGTTGATGTCCAGCGCTGTTCCATCGCGCAGATAGAGCACGCCTTCGCCCGTCAAACGCAGGTTGCGCCGTATCTCCTCTGCGTCGGTGAAAATTTCCAGGTCTTCGACCAACGACGCGCCCAGAGGCGTGCGGATTAGTTGCAACAGAGTTTCTTTCAGTCTGTCGAATTCGAGTGTTGTAATTGCGTGGCTAGGCATTGCTCTTTATGTTGTGAGGGATACTGTTTGTGGAGACGGTATCCCTGTGAAACTGCGGGATTGTAGTGACCGTCCGCAGGGGTGTCAAATCAATCGGGCTGTGGCACGGCTGAAACTTTGTGGTAAGCTGGCGCGGCCTGAAAACAATCCATACATCTGGCTATACATCCGGACAGGAGAAATTGAAAGCATGCTTGATGCAAATGCCTTGCAGGAATTGCGCGAACAATCCGAGAATTTGAAGACCCGTGTCAGCGAATTACGGAGGTTTCTTTGACGTAGATGCCAAACGCATTGAACTTGGCCGTCTGGAACAACTGGCCTCCGAACCCGACTTCTGGAACGACCAGGAGAAAGCACAAAAAACTTTGCAGCAGCGCTCGCGGCTGGAACGCGCCATCGCGACTGCCGAAACTCAACAGCGGCTGGTGGACGACATCGCAGTGCTGTTTGAATTCACCGCCGAAGATGATTCGTCCGTCAACGAACTGCGCGAATCCATCAAACGGCTGGCCGCCGATGTAGAAGAGAGCGAGACGCAGATGCTGCTGGGCGGACAGAACGATGCGCTCAATGCCATTGTCGCCATCAATGCCGGCGCGGGCGGCACCGACGCGCAGGACTGGGCGGAGATGCTGCTGCGAATGTATCTGCGCTGGGCGGAACGGCGCGGCCTAAAAACAGAGATGTTTGATTACCAGGCCGGTGAAGAAGCCGGAATCAAATCGGCCAGCTTCCGTTTGGAAGGCGATTACGCGTATGGATTGATGGCAGGCGAAGTTGGCGTGCACCGCCTGGTGCGGATGTCGCCCTTCAATTCCGGGCAAAGCCGGGAGACGAGCTTTGCTTCGGTTTTCGTCACGCCAGAGATCGCCGACAACATCGAGGTTGAAATTCTGGACAAAGATCTGCGGGTGGATACCTACCGTTCGACCGGCGCAGGCGGACAGCACATCAACACGACGGATTCGGCGGTTCGCATTACTCACATCCCGACCAACATCGTCGTCACTTGTCAAAATCAGCGCTCACAGCACCAGAACCGGGACGTGGCGATGAAGGTGCTGAAATCGCGGCTTTATGAATTGGAACTGGAAAAGAAACAGGCCGCGACGAACAAGCTGGCCGAATCGAAGCGCGATATTTCGTTTGGATCGCAAATTCGTAACTACGTTCTGCATCCGTATCGCCTGATCAAAGACGTGCGCACCAAACACGAAACAAGCAACGTGGACGCCGTGCTGGACGGAGACCTGGACGATTTCATCAAGGAATATTTGTTATCGAAGCGGGAGGTGGTTGGTGGTTAGTGGTCAGTGGCGGACGCAATTCAATTGACCACACCCTTAACGACTGACAACGAACATCTGACAACTGACAATCGCTTATGAACATTGAAACGCCGCCCAACCCGGTCAGAAAAAACAGCCCTTGGAATGAAGTGGTAGGGTTGCTCTTGATCTTCACTGGGTTTGTGATGTCGCTGGCCTTGCTCTCCTACCATTCGGATGATCCGTCGTGGGCTTCGACGGGTGGATACATGCGTGCGAAGAATTGGGCAGGGCCGATTGGAGCGCATATCGCCAGCGCGCTTTATCAGGCATTGGGGCTGGCTGGCTGGCTGGTGCCCATGGTCTTTTTCACGATGGGCTGGTGGCAGTGGCGGGACATTCGCACCGAAACGACCAAAGCCGAACTGGTTGGCATCTTTCTGATCATCATTTCAATCACGGGATTTCTGACGTTGTTTCCCATTGCTCCTTCGTCGTTCCGATTGGGCGGATTTATCGGGTATTGGTTGATACGCGATTCAACCATTGGCTTGTCGCGGTACATCGGTTCTGGCGGGGCGTTCGTGATGCTGATTTTACTGATCACGGTCGGCTTGCTGTTGGCAACTCCGTTTTCGGTGACGGCGCTGCTGACCAAATTGGCGAATCAATACCCTGAGATGGGAATCTTCCGCGCGGCGCTGGAATGGAGCAAGACTCGTTGGCAGGAACGGCACCTGGAAAAGGACGAGCGCAATCACATGGAAAAGCTGCGAGAGCGCGCCACCGTTTCTTCCACGCGCCCGGTGGGCATCAATGGGCCAGTGATCAATTATGGAGATGAACTGGCGACCAAGCCCTCGCGGAAGGCCGCAGCCCGCAAAGGTGGAATTGCCACTGCGCCTTTGGACGAGGGAAACGGTGTCAACAGTAATGGGCGCAATACAGGCGAAACCATCCAAGCGATGGCTGGCTCTGCTGCCGCGCGGGCGGGACGCAAATCAACGGCGTCGCTGGATACCAACGAACTAAGCAATGGAAGCAGCACGCGAAACCGCCGTTCCGCCGATCTTGATTCTGATTCTGACTTCGCCAATGACGATATGGCCGAAAGCGAGGATTTGGATGCGTCCGGCCCTCGCACGCTGCGCAGCGTGGAAGAAATGGTAGCGAGCGCTTCAGTCAAACGCGTTGAAGAAGTTGAAGAGATGGCCGCAAAACCATCGAAGATCGAAGAAGTCAAAACGAAAATTGCCCGCGTGTTGGCCGATTACAAATTGCCTTCGACAGAAATGCTTTCGCCGGCGGCGGCAAAGCCTGAGATGGCCGAAGCCGAGTTGTTGGAGCGCGCGCGGCAGTTGGCGGAAAAATGTTCCGAGTTCAATGTCTCCGGTCAAGTCAAACAAATCAGTCCCGGGCCGGTTGTTACCACTTTTGAATTCAAACCCGACCCCGGCGTCAAATACAGCCGCATTACCAGCCTGGTTGACGATTTGTGTCTGGGACTGAAGGCCGAATCCATACGTATTGATCGCATTCCGGGCAAATCCACTGTCGGCATCGAAGTTCCAAATGACAAGCGCGAAATCATTCGCCTGCGCGAGGTGATTGAGTCGAAGAAATTTCGCGATTCCGAATCCAAACTAACGCTGGCTTTGGGCAAGACGATTGATGGATCGAACTATTCGGCTGACCTGTCGAAGATGCCGCACTTGTTGATTGCGGGCGCGACCGGCGCGGGCAAATCCGTTGCCTTGAATGCGATTCTTCTTTCGCTGCTTTACAAGGCTTCGCCGGAAGAGGTCAAACTGATTCTGGTAGACCCGAAACGGTTGGAGTTGGGATTGTATGCGGATTTGCCACATCTGCTGACACCAATTGTCACTGATCCTAAACGCGCCGGGTATGCGCTGAAGTGGGCAGTTTCGGAAATGGAGAACCGGTACAAACATCTGGCTGCATTTGGAGTTCGCAATATTGAACAATACAACACCGAAGTCTGCGAACAGGCTAAAGGGCGGGCAGCCCAAGCCGCTGAGGATAACAAGGGCGAGCCGCCGCAACCACTACCGTACATTGTTGTCATCATTGACGAACTGGCGGACTTGATGATGGTGGCGGCGCGCGAAGTCGAAGAAAGCATCACGCGGCTGGCACAGATGGCGCGCGCTGTTGGCATCCATCTGGTGCTGGCGACACAGCGCCCATCAGTGGACGTCATTACAGGATTGATCAAGGCAAACTTTCCGTCGCGCATCTCATTCCGCGTTTCGTCCAAAGTAGATTCGCGCACGATCATTGATACAAACGGCGCGGAAGGTTTGCTGGGACAGGGCGACATGCTCTTTCTGGGGCCGGGGACCTCACGCTTGGTCCGCGTGCATGGCGCTTATGTGGACGAAAAAGAGGTCAAGCGCATCTGCGATTTCATCCGCACGCAAGGCAATCCGGCCTACAACGAAAAAATCATTATGAATGACAAGGAGTCGGAAGGCTCCGGGATGGGCGATTTGGCAAAGGACGAGAAGTACGATGACGCTGTGCGAATCGTCATCAAGAGCCAAAAGGCTTCCACATCACTGCTTCAACGTCACCTGCGAATCGGATACGGCCGCGCCGCTTCAATCGTTGATATGATGGAACGCGAAGGTATCGTCGGTTCCGAAGATGGAACCAAGCCGCGTCAGGTATTAGTCAAGCCAGACTTCCTTGAGCGTTTTGATCAAATGCGTGAAGAAGGCGACCTCTGAATTTCACTCATGCAGTTGTGCGAATCAGCGTGGGAAGGTGTCAGCCTGTTTCGCCTGTTTCACACAGAAAACACTCAATGCTTTGAGAGGTTAAAGAGTTACTTTAACGAGGTGCGAATTGACCAGTAGATATAGGGTGAATTGAGATTGGTTGTGGAAATTAACACACGTGGTTAGACCAAAACGCCGTTTCGTTGGCGAAAATCTTTTAGAAAACATATCTATTGAAATCATTTGACTTACGGTGATGTTGAAAAGATGTGCAATCTGCTATAAGTCGCGAATTTAGATAAACTTAAACCGATATTTCATCTGTTATTCACAAGGTTTTCCACAGCTTTTGTGGAAAAGGAAAAACCAGTAGAAAGATCGCTAGTCAACGAGTCAAACCAGCATGAAATTGCAACTGGCCCTGGACACGCCCGACCTTGCGCATGAGTTGGAGTTAGCTGGGAAGGTCGCGGCGCAAGTAGACTTGATCGAAGCCGGAACCCCGCTGTTGATCCGCGAGGGCATCCGCGCTGTGCGGGAACTGCGCCGCCGGCATCGAGGTCGCCCGATTGTTGCGGATATCAAGGTCATTGATGCGGGGGAGCCGATTGCCGAATTGGCCTTTGCTGCTGGCGCGACGGTCGTGACAGTGCTGGGTTGTGCGGCGGATGAAGTAATCGAACGAGTCGTGAGGTCGGCCAAACGTTACGACGGGCAGGTTATGGCCGACAGCTTGAGCTTGTCGAACGTGCCGGAACGCGCGCGGCAATTGCGTGATTTGGGTGTGGATTCGCTTTGTATCAACCGGCGCGGCTTCAAACGGATAAAAGGGCTGAACCGCGAAGAACGGCTCAGCCAGCTTGCCGAACTTATCGAACAGATTGATCTGCCGGTTTACCTGGCAGGCGGCATTGACGTTGCAGAGTTGACTGCCCTGCGGGAGTTGCCGCTTGCGGGCGTCATTGTCGGTGCGGCCATCGCTGATGCTTCTTCACCGACTGACACGGCAAAGAAGATGCGCGAAATCCTGGATGGAAAAAGATGATCGGAAACGGGGATTGGGTTGTGACTGATCGTCGCGTTTCGTGGACATTGTCGCCGGATGTCGTCGCAATTCGTAGACAGCAGGGATGGGACCAGGGAGAAGGGGAGTCCGTTTTGATTGGCTGACGATTAGGAGGCAAGCTCAAATCTTGGTTCGACAGAAGTCTCAAATTTGTCAGGAATTAGATCGCCGGTAAAAACCTCCACGCCTGCTTTGATCAAGCAGATCACCGGCAGTAAATCCAATGTCAACGCCAACGCGCCTAGAATATAGCCTTTGCGGCGTAAGATCGCGGGTGCGGCTGCAATCACAAAGGCATAGCCGACAATCGGCGTAACTTTCAACACCCTCCACAAAATCATTCCAAATCCTTGCATTACATTCACTCCTTAAACTAGATCTTTTTTGATTTTTTATTTGCTCAGGGAACAGGAGCGGTCGGACAGCAACAACTAGGCAACCACGATGCCACGATTGGGAGAAGCCTGAGGTTTCTTGGCGGGATCAGTATTACGAGAGTCTTAAATCTTCATTTATGGCTGCGGGTTTATTCTCTTCGCGGCGGTGGCACTGTATACTTCGCGCCTTATTTCATATTGGTGTCAGCCACCGGGACTAATTCAAGGAGCAAGTTATGATTCGTTTGTTGCCCAGAGAAGAGAAGTATTTCAGCTTATTCAACAACCTGGCGACGCACCTGACGGAGAGTGCCAAGTTGCTGCAAAATCTGTTTTCCGATTTTGATAATCGCGCCTCATACGCTGATCAGATCAAAGTGGTTGAACACAAGTGTGACGAAATTACGCACGAAATTATCAAGAAGCTCAACCAAACCTTCATCACCCCAATTGACCGCGAGGACATACACGCTTTGGCCACCGGGTTGGACGATATCGTGGATGCCATCGAATACACCGCCAAGCGGATCATCCTGTACCACGTCGCACAATCCACCGAACACGCGCGCAAGATGTGCGATGTGATGGTTCGACTGACGGCCCATTTGGAAAGTGCCGTGGGCGCGCTTGGAAACAAAGGTGAACAGGTGCTGCAAGATTGCGTCGCCATTCACACGCTGGAAAACGAAGGGGACGTTTATCACCACCAGGCCGTCGAAAAACTCTTCGCCGAAGAGAAAGACCCAATCACCATCATCAAGATGAAAGAGATTTACGAGAAGATGGAGCGGATGATTGACAAGGCCGAAGACGTGGCCAATGTGCTGGAAGCGATTGTGCTCAAAAACGCCTGATGTCACGACAGCCGCCAACCCTGACGGCTTGACCGAATCTTCATGTCAATCCGAACTGCGTATCCTCACAAGCAGAGGTGTGTATGAACAGTACTTTTGTGCTTGTCACAATTATCGTCATTGTGGCGCTCGCTTTCGATTACACGAACGGTTTTCACGATGCGGCGAATTCCATCGCCACGGTGGTTTCGACGCGCGTCCTGTCGCCGGGCAAAGCAGTGGCGATGGCGGCCTTTTTCAATTTCGTCGCGTTCTTTCTGGGTACTCACGCTGTCGCCAAGACGGTTTCCAGCGGATTGATTGATCCACATCAGATCAACGAATGGGTTGTTTTGGCAGGCTTGGTTGGCGCTGTCGCGTGGAATCTGGTCACCTGGTACCTTGGACTTCCAACCAGTTCCTCACACGCGTTGATCGGTGGTTATGCCGGAGCTGCCGTTGCCAAGGCCGGATTCGGCGTATTGATTTTTGCGGTCAAATGGCCAAAGGGATGGTTCGGCACGCTGTCGTTCATCGTCATCTCGCCGCTGTTCGGATTGATTGCCGGGATGACGCTGATGGTCAGTGTCTTTTGGCTGTTCCGCCGCGTTGCGCCATCGCGCGTGGACAAATATTTTCGGGTCATGCAATTGGTTTCCGCCTCGCTCTTCAGCCTTTCGCATGGCACGAACGATGCGCAGAAAACCATGGGCATCATTATGGCGGCGCTGATTGCCGGCAAATACATTGACCCGAATGCCGACATCCCATTGTGGATTGGGTTGTCGGCATTCACGGCGATTAGTTTGGGGACATTGTCGGGCGGCTGGCGGATCGTCAAAACCATGGGGTCGAAGATCACCAAGCTAAAACCGGTTGGAGGCTTCTGCGCGGAAACGGGTGGGGCGAGCGCAATCTTTTTGGCTTCTCACTTCGGCATTCCGGTTTCCACCACGCACACTATCACCGGCGCGATTGTTGGCGTCGGCGCAACGCAGCGGCTGTCAGCAGTGAGGTGGGGCGTGGCAGGCAGAATCGTTTGGGCGTGGGTCATCACCATCCCGGCGGCGGCGGGCATTTCTGCCGTGACCTACGGGATCATTTCGCTGTTCAGGTAGTAGGCAAGAAGCCAACGGTGAATGCGCGCTATCACTTTCAATAAACTTTCTGGCTATAAACTTTCTGATAAGCCAGATAGTTTCCCGTCACTTTGAAGACATAATCCTTGGTCTCGCGCTTCAATACCTCAACCACAAACCGATCCACATCCTGACTTCTGGCTCGCGCGATCCAGCGGCGAACCGAATCTTCGCTGCCATTGTAAGAAGCGGCCACCGCCTGCGGCGTGCCAAATTCGTCAAACAAATTTTTCATGTACTGCGAGCCGAACAGGATGGCCGTGTCCGCGTTGTACAAATCGCTTTGCTCGAAATCGCGCAACTTCAACTGCCCGGCAATCTGACTGGCGGTCAGGGTGATGAACTGCATCAGGCCGCGGGCTGCGGCAGGGCTTTTGATACGCGGGTTGTAACTGCTCTCCTGCCGCGCGATAGACAGCACGAAACGGGGATCCACACCGCGCTTCACGGCGTGGCGCTCCAGGGAATCACGGAACGGCATTGGATAGAAAATCTCCGCCGTCTCGCGTGACAGCAGCTCCAACCGAAAATCGTCCGGCAAGGTGTTGAGTAGTGGTTCGCCCAAGTCGAATGCCAGTTTCGCGCAGTTGCCACGAGCGCAATAAAACGCCGTCGTTGCGCGTCCCGCCCCCGTTTCGGCCAACTCCGGCGCGCCTTCATCATACAAACCCAGAAAAAGGAGCTCACTGGAAAGGCTCTGATGTGTCGCTGCTTCCGGTGCGCGCTCTCCGTTGTTGAGCGGCGCAGTGCGGCCCGCGCGAGCGACTGAAAACGTTGGCGCTTGATAGCCGCGCAACTTCAGATAGCTCGACTTCAGAACCAGTAACATTTCGCCGCGCCCTGTCTGGCTTGAAGCCTCGTCGGTGAAAAGGCGCAGCGCTTGATTCGCTGAAGCCTTCGCCGCCGCGGCATTGCCTGATGAATTTGCTGCGCGCGCATCGCCCAGGAATTTCTCCCGACGTGTCGCAATCAAATTCCTTGCTCGCGCGTTTGCGCCAAGCCCGCGCAGCCTTTCGCTCGCTCGCCAGCCGTAATAGCCAGCGGCCCCCGCGCGAAGCTCCGGCATCGCCAGATATTCATTGATCGCTTCGTCGAACCGCCCCAGCTTTTCCAAACAGTAGGCATGCATAAACGCGACTTCCGCAGCGTTAGTGGTCGCGACCTGCCCGCGCACGCTAAGGTTTCTTGACCGTAATGCCGTGAAGTCGGCCAGCGCGGATTGGTAATTCTCTTGCGATAGATGAATCAACGCCTGTTTGAAATGTGCAGTGATGACCGTGAACGCATCGCCTGTTGTCATCCCGCGCGCAACCCATTTCAGCGCTTCGCCATCGCGTCCGGCGGTACGCAATGTGTCAATCGCATTCAGATGCGCGTATCCAAAATAGTCACTGCGCGGATACGCGCGCAGGAACTCTTCGTAACGGGCAATGGCGCGGTCAGCATTGCCCAGATACTGCTGGCAGTGGCCAACGTAATAAAAGCCTTGCTCGCCTTCCGGTGTGTTGGGGAATTCTTTGTGAACCTGCTCATACCATTTGGCTGATTCGGCGAAGTTTTCTTCCAGAAAGTAGCCGCGCCCAAGCCCGAATAATGCCTCAGCGCATTTCGTGCTTTGAGGAAAGCCCACAATGGCCAGCCAGTGTTTGCGGGCTTCGGCGAAGTAGCGATTGAATTGATAGATTCGCGCGCGGCGCAGGTGCTCGGCTTCCGTCAACATCAGGCTGGCGGCTTCATTGATGCGGTCCAGGCCTCGTGATGCCCGCAACGAAGTGTCGTCCATTGAACTACCAGTCAGTGCTGATTCAAACGACGCGCGCGCAGCATCGGTCTGCCGCATTGCTGCCTGGGCTTCGCCGATCATTGCCAGATATTCGCGCCGTGTTGCGACTGAGCCTCGCAGCAAGCTGATCACACTTTGATACTGCCCGGCGCGAAAATAACTTTCGGCCAGCCGCTGCACGGCGCGGTCGCGATAGAGATGATCTGCGGCTTGCGCCAGAAACTTCTGCAACAGCCGTTGTTCTTCTTTCGAGTTACCCGCTGTGCGCGCCAGCTCTGCCTGATGCCACAGAGCATATCCGGTCAACACAGAGCCACGCGCCACGACCGAATGCAACAACTGGCTGGCCTCCGTATTCGCATCGCGCCGCATCAGCAACCGCGCCAGCAGATAATCGTAGTTGTTCCGCGCGAAGCCGTCAGGAGACGTTCTCATCATCTCGCGCAGCAGGCCTTCCGCCGTTTGCGCATCATCGCGGTCGAGTGCAGCTCGCAATTGTGAGTGCTGCTGAGGACGAATTTGAGCGTTCGCTGTCATCAAGACAGGGCAGACAGCAAAGCCGAGGAATAGGAAAAGTAGAAAGAATCGTTTCAACATCATTTGACGCGGCTGGTTTTGCGATTGATGAAATCCATCATCACGTATTCGCCCAAACGCAGGCTGGTCGTGAAGTAGGCTTTGCCGTGGGCGATTTCGGTCATTTGTTTGACGAACTCAACCAGATAGTAATCGTCCGTCAGCATGAACGTGTTGACGATGATGCCCGCTTTGCGACACGCGGCGACTTCGGCCAGCGTTGCTTCGGTGATCATCGGGTCCAGTCCCATTGAGTTTTTATACAGGCGGCGACCGGTCTCTTCCTTCTTGGATTTTGGACTATGCGGGTGGCGGCCAAAATCGCCATCAACAAATAACGCCGAGGGTTTGCCGTCCGTAATCATGATGATCTGTCGCATATCTTTGCGTTGCGCCATCAGCAGGCGCCGCGCCAGCTTCAATCCTTCGCAGGTGTTAGTGTGATACGGCCCGACCTGAACGTTCGCCAACTTTGCCAAAGGGACTTCTTCGGCGGAATCGTGGAAGAGCACCAGCTTCAGCGAATCGCCAGGGAACTGTGTGCGGATCAGATGCGACAACGCCAGCGTGACGCGCTTTGCCGGAGTGAAGCGGTCTTCACCGTACAGAATCATCGAATGCGAACAATCCAGCATCAGCACCGTCGCGCATGATGACTGATACTCCGATTGATGCACCATCAAATCCTTGTACTCCAGATTCAGCGGCACGCCCAGGCCTTCGCGGCCAATCGCATTCAGCAATGTTGCCGTCACATCCAGATTCATCGAGTCGCCAAACTCGTATTGCTTCGATGATTCGTAAGCCTCGACGCCCGTCGAAAGGTATTTCGTGTCGTGACGGCCAAGCGCGGATTTGCCGGCGCTGGACATCAGATTCTTCAACGTCTTGTAGCCTAGAAAATCAACACCTTTTTCGGTGACTTCAAACTTGATGTTCGGCTTTTTGAAATCGCCGGTCTGACCTTGCCCCTGCTGTTGCCGTAGTCGTGCCTGCTCAGCGTCACCGTCGCCGAACATGCCGTCAATCGCTTCCTGATCGCCCTGCACATTCAGATACCCTTCCTGAAGCAATCGCTGAATCAGCTTGTCTATCAACTCATCCAGCCGGTGATCGCGCGCATTGCTGCTCTCATCGAAAAGCTGATTGAATTGCTTCTGATCCAACAAGCCCGATTCACGCAGCGCTTTCTTGATCGCCTGCCGCAACGCTTCCAACGCATCTTCAGGATTGAAATCTTCATTCTCGTCCTCATCCCAACCGCGTGAGCGACGGCGAGATTGGTTGCGAAACTGATCTTCAAACCCACTTTTCAGCAGGTGATCCGAAAGAGCTTCCATCAACTCTTCCAGGCTAATGTCGTCCCAGCTTTGGCCTGTCCATTTGGAATAATTGGTAAAACGCATATCAGTTGTCCCGAATGTTAGTCCTCTTGAACATCAATTGATTTGTTCTTCTCATTAAACAAAATGCAGCAAGTTTTTCTGCCGTACTTCCATATAGGTGTTCGCTCGGCCAATAGCCAGTTCTTTACTCTCGGCAGGCCATCTTGAGCCAGTAACGTTTTCACTAATGATTTTACCTGTCGCCTAACAGCAAATACTGTTAGGCCCCAATTCTCGTTGTACCATCCATCTTCAATAAATTGTTTGCTAGAGCTAAGACTGACAGGTTGGTAGTTATATTCTGCTACCAAAACTCTGTATGGCGAATTGGCTTCCATTGGGTGAGCGAGTGAGGGCGAAGTGAAGCTAATACTTAGATTGGCAATCTGTGGGACTTCCTGCAAGCCTTCACTCAGTGCTTCAGCGCCGACCGGATAGGATAGCTCCTGATGCAGCCGGGCTTTGTAACGAGTGGGGATTACATATTTCATAATGCCTCTTTTTGCCTGTCGAACTTAATTCACCCTTCCACCGCTCCAATCATCAAACTGTGATTGCCGCCGTGAGCCGCGTTCTGGCGTGGCTTGGTTGTAACTGGTTTTGCCCTTCTCTTCGCTGCGGGCGACTTTCTTTTGCGAATGCAGCCCTTCCAAAATCAATTCGCAGGCGACGATCAGCGCGCCGTCGGAATTGCTTTCGGTCTTGCCGCTGCGCGCGGCGTCTACCAGGCCTTTGACTTTGCGGAGTTGGTTCAGGGCTTCGTCGTCGGTCATCACGTCGCTCAAAGAAAGCGTCTTGCCGTGATTGAAGTGATCCATGACCTGCCGGAAATCAATTCCATTGAAGCGCTCATTGAACAGTTCGCCGCAGGCTTTGCGGATCAGATCTTTGGCGATGCGTTCAGCACCGACCTGTTCGCCTTCGTATTCCAATTCCAGCTTGCCGGTAATAGAGGGCAGGGCAGAGTAAACATCGCTGATGCGCGGCGCGGCTTTCTGTTCGCCATTTTGCAGTGCACGGCGTTCGGCATTCGAAACCACGCTCTCGATCACGGAGATCGGCAAGCGCTGGCTGACGCCGGATCGTTTGTCTATTCGTTTGTCGTCGCGAGCCAGAAAGGCGATTTGTTCGACGACTTCATAGATCGCTTCGGGAATCTCAATGCTCAGATCGTCGCTGGAAAAATCGTATCGCTCCGTCCAGGCTTCCTGTTTGGTGATCGAGATGCCAGATGCCAGCGATGCCGGATAGTGTGTCTGAATCTCCGCGCCGATGCGGTCTTTCAGCGGCGTGATGATCTTGCCGCGTGCCGTGTAATCTTCGGGGTTGGCGGAAAAGACCATCAGCACGTCCAACGGTAATCGCACTGGGTAGCCTTTAATCTGGACATCGCCTTCCTGCAGGATGTTGAACAAACCAACCTGAATCTTGCCCGCCAGATCAGGCAGTTCGTTGATCGCGAAGATGCCGCGATTGGCGCGCGGCAGCAGCCCGTAATGGATCGTCAGTTCATCCGAAAGCAGATGGCCGCCCCGCGCCGCTTTGATCGGATCAACGTCGCCGATAATGTCGGCAATGGTTACGTCTGGCGTGGCCAGTTTTTCGACGTAGCGCGTATTGCGATCCACCCAGACAATTGGCGCGTCATCGCCTTTCTCTTCGATCAACTGTCTGCCGTGGGCGCTCAAGGGATGCAGCGGATCGTCATTGATTTCCGACCCGGCCAGCGCGGGTATTTCCAAATCGAGCAGGCTGGTCAGGTCGCGCAGGATGCGGCTTTTGGCCTGGCCGCGCAGCCCCAGCAGGATCAGGTTCTGTTGCGCCAACAGTGCGTTGACCACTTGCGGAATGACTGTGTCTTCGTATCCGACGATGCCGGGAAAGAGCATGTCTCCGTTGCGGAGTTTGCGAATCAGGTTTTGACGGATTTCAGTTTTAACCGAACGGCTCAGGTAGCCTGCTGCTTTCAGTTCGCCGAGAGTTTGCGGTTTATGCATACAAATGAAGACCTCGCCAAATAGATTTGATACCGAAGTAAGGGGAAACAGTCGTGTGATTACGGTGAATGGTTTGGGATCAAGTGCAATTCGATCTTAGCGTTCGGTCGCGGGCTTGCGCAAGCTGCTGTTTGGGACTTGTTGAATCCGCACTGAAAAACAAAAACGATTTCGTCTGAAACTTTTGTCTTGTGTGCTTCACTCACCCAACGTCAACTGATTCCTAAAAACCTACACTTCAACAAGGAGAGAGCGATGAGCAAAAAACTTTACCAAGAACTTTGGATGAACATGACCTTTGTGTTGACGTTGGTGTGCACGGCAAGTGCCGTGGCCCTGGCGCAGGAAAAATCTTTAAGCTGCGATGACAACTGGAGCAACGGCGACCGGGTCGGGCATTGCCAGATTCGGGAACAGTCAATTGCCGCAACGGGCGCGATCACGGTGGACGGCAAAAAGAACGGCGGCGTTTCCGTCAAAGGCTGGGATCGCCGCGAGGTGCTGGTGCGCTCCAAGATTCAAAGTTGGGCGAATACAAAATCTGAAGCCGAAGCCATCGGCGGACAAGTTCGTCTGGAAAATGCGGGCGGGAACATTCACGCGGAAGGGCCAACAAACGGGGGCGATCAATGGTGGGCAGTCAGTTACGAAATCTTTGTGCCGCGCAGCACCAACCTGTCGCTCAAAACGCACAATGGCGGCATCAGCATCTCCGATGTTCGCGGCCAGATTGAATTCGATGCGCTGAACGGCGGCGTCAATCTAAAACACCTGGCAGGTAACGTGAAAGGCACGACCAAGAACGGCGGCTTGAACATCGAACTTGATGGCAATCGCTGGGACGGCGAAGGGATGGATGTGACGACAACCAACGGCGGCGTGAATTTGAAAGTGCCTGAGAATTATTCAGCGCATTTGGAAACGGGCACAGTCAATGGCGGCTTGAAGTTCGATATTCCAATCACCGTGCAGGGCGAAATCAAACGCGAGCTTTCAACCAATCTTGGCAGTGGCGGGCCGACGATTCGCGTCCGAACAACCAATGGCGGCGTGTCTATCAAACGCAAAGCGTAAAACAAAACTCTTGATCAAATGAAAAGGGCAGGCCGCGAATGGCCTGCCCTTTTACAGTACCGGGGGGGGGGGGGACAAGGGGGCGGCCCAGTGAAACACGAGGGGAACCCCCCCGGAGCCGAACCAACAGTTTTAAAAAAACCCCGGCAAAAATTAAAACCAAGGGGAAGCGCAGGGGCGGGTGGGG
>JBBQVH010000059.1:0-47252 GCA_038211695.1 Blastocatellia bacterium
GGAGCGGTGCATCGCGCCTACGGCGCTGCCGCGGGCAAGGATGCCCGCGCTCCCAGGGAGGTATCACGATGAAATATGCTGATTTAGAACTCGGTTTGCATCGCCGCAATGTGGATGAATATGCGGTTGAACTGCGCTTTACGCTGCCCGACAGCGACGGCGAAAGCGGCCTGGGACAATTTCTGTTGCCGACGGCGCGGATTGATTTTCAAAGCCTGATGGAATTTGAAGGCGAAGACGCGGAGTACGGTCGTCAGTTAAGTGCAGCGTTGTTTGCCAGCCCAAAGTTGCGGGAAGAATTCGGAAGATTTCGCGGCGTGGCCGAAGGTCGCGAATTCAAATTACGATTGCGGCTGATGATTGGCCCCAGCGCGCCGGAGCTTCACAACCTGCGCTGGGAAACGCTGGCCGATCCGCTTGATCCCAACCTGAAACTTGCCACCAATCAAAACATCGTCTTTTCGCGCTACTTGAGCAGCGCCGATGCGCGCCCGCTGAAGATGCGGCCAAAATCAAAGCTGCGCGCGGTCGTCGCGATTGCCAATCCACATGACCTCAGCCGCTTTGGGCTGGCAACGGTAGACGTGGATGGCGAGCTGAATCGCGCGCGGCAAGCGCTGGGCGACATTCCGATCACGGTACTGGCCAAAGAAAAACCGGCCACGCTCAACAACATTGCCGAAGCCATGCGCGAAGAGTGCGACATCTTTTATCTGGTGTGCCATGGCGCACTGGTTGGCGGCGAATCCCGGTTGTGGCTGGAGGATCAGAAAGAAGACGGCAGCACTGATCCGGTTGCGGGCGCTGATCTGATCCTGCGGTTGAAAGAGCTGGAGGCGCTGCCGCGATTGATCGTGCTGGCTTCGTGTCAAAGCGCGGGCACGGGTGCGCAGGCTCAGAACGAGAAGGATCGCGCTTTGACCGCGTTGGGGCCGCGATTGGCCGATACTGGCGTGCCTGCCGTGCTGGCGATGCACGGGCAGATTGAGATGGAGACGGTCGAAAAGTTCATGCCCGCCTTCTTCCGCGAACTTCAAAAAGACGGCAGCATAGACCGAGCTACAGCCATCGCGCGCAGCGAAATTCAAAAACGAGACGATTGGTGGATGCCGGTGTTGTTTATGCGATTGCGCGGCGGGCGCATCTGGTATGTGCCCGGTTACGGCGAAGAAGGCAAAGGTTTGGACAAATGGCCCGCGCTGCTGAACAGCATTCGCGACCGCGTTTGTACGCCGATTCTAGGCCCGGCGTTGAACGATTCCTTGATCGGATCGCGCTGGGAGATGGCGCAGAAACTGGCCGAACGGACGCAGTTCCCAATGTCCATCCACGACCGCGACGACCTGCCGCAAGTCACGCAATATCTGGCCAGTTTTCAGGACGAACGAACCGCCACGCGCGAAGTCATGATTTCGCTGTGTCAGGAAATGATCGAACGCGGCGGCGCTGCACTGCCCGAAGAGTTGCGCCGCCTGAAACCCAAAGAATTGCCGCGCGGTAAATTATCTGAAAACTTCTGCAAGCTAAGAGAAGCTATTTGGCGCATCAGGCAGAAGACTGACGATGCTGAAGCGCATACGGTTCTGGCCAAGCTGCCCTTTTCGATCTACATCACAACCAATCAAGACAGCCTGCTGACCAAAGCGTTGACTGACGTGGGCCGTCCGCCCGAAGTCGAACTGTGCCGCTGGAACGAAGACCTGGCGGACATCTCGCGCTTTCCGACTGTCTTTGATCCTGACCGCGAAGGCGGGCGCTACGAACCGAGCGAAGAGAAGCCGCTGGTCTACCATCTGTTTGGCCGCGTCGAAAAGCCCGCGCGTTTTGATACCGACAGCGAAGAATGGCTGGACCTGAAAACTTCCTTGCTGACGGAAGATGACTACTTCGATTTCCTGATCGGCGTGGATCGCCGCTTGCCGACCAAAGACGGTACGCCCCTGTCTGTTGGCCGTGCGCTGACCGATCGTGCGCTGCTGTTTCTGGGCTTTCAAATGGACGACTGGAACTTCCGCGTGCTGTTCCGCTATATCATGAGCAAGCAGGGCGGACGCCGCCGCAACAAATACACGCACGTGGCCGTCCAGATCAATCCCGAAGAAGGAAGGGTGAGCGAACCCGACCGCGCACGGCGCTATTTCGAATCGTATTTCAAAGGCGCGGACATCAGCGTGTATTGGGGAACGGCGGAAGATTTCATCAAAGAGTTGAACGAACGCTGTAAGCAGGAAGGCTTGATAGCCGCATAGCCGCATGGAGTTCAGCCTTCAGGCTGGGAGTTTGATTTCGCCGCCTTCAGGCTACCTTCGCCTTTGCTGACAACCAAGTTCACGCTCCATCCAGCAGTCAGCCTAAAGGCTGCGAAACCAAACCGCAGGCTGAAGCCTGAACTCCATGCTTTAACAGGAGCACCGTATGACTACCGCCGAAAATCCTTATGTCGGGCCGCGGTCGTTCAAGACCGGCGAAAAGATGTATGGCCGCGACCGCGAGCTTCAGGATTTGCTGAATCTGCTAATTGCCGAACGAATCGTGCTGCTTTACTCGCCGTCGGGCGCGGGCAAATCGTCCCTGATTCACGCCGGGCTGATTGAGCAGTTGCGCAAGGAAGGCTTCAGGCCCCTGCCCGTGATGCGCGTCAGCTTGCAGCCGGAAAACATGCCGTCCGGTGCTAATCGCTACCTGTTGAGCGCGAAGCTGTCGCTGGAAGAGCACGATGATGAACTGGCCACTGATGCGCAAAGGACAAACAACGCTGAATCATTGGCAGCAATAAGTCTGGCCGAATATCTAGATCAGCGCCCGAAAACCGGCGATGGATTCGGCATCAGCGCAGACGAAGAAGTATTGATCTTCGATCAGTTTGAAGAAGTGCTGACGCTTGATTCGATAGATACCGCAGCCAAGCAGGAATTTTTCAAACAAGTCGGCGAGGCCTTGCGCAATCGCAGCCGCTGGGCGCTATTTGCGATGCGCGAAGAGTATCGCGCCGCGCTTGATCCATACTTGCGCTTCATCCCCAATGGATTGAGCGCGACGTTCAGGCTGGATTTGCTGGGAATTCAGGAAGCGCGCGATGCAATTCAAAAGCCTGCGCGCGATGCGGGCGTGGATTTCACCAGCGAGGCCGCCGACAAACTGGTCAACGATCTGCGCAAAGTGCTGGTTGCCGGGCCGGATGGCAAAGTCGCGGAAGCGCCCGGCCTGTACGTCGAACCGGTGCAGCTTCAGGTCGTCTGCCGAAACCTGTGGATGAAGTGGAAGGAGCGCCTGGCCGCAAACACCGGCAAGCTGACTGATCCGACCAGAATCACGCTGGCGCATCTGGATGAAGTTGGCGATGTCAACAACGCCCTCGGCGATTATTACTCGCTTTGCGTTGGGGAAGCGGCCAAACAATCCGGCGTCACCGAACGCGAGATTCGTGATTGGGTGGGAACGACGCTGATCACCGCTTCCGGTATTCGCGGACAGGTGCTGGAAGACCCGCACAAAGGTGCGGGGTTGGACAAAGCGGCGATTGATGCGCTGAAGAACGATTATCTGGTGCGGCCCGAACAACGGCGAGGCGTGATTTGGTACGAACTGGCGCACGACCGGTTGATCGAACCGGTGACGACCAATAACCAAAAATGGTTCGAGCAAAACCTGAGCACCTTTCAAAAGCAAGCCGCCTTGTGGGCCAGCCGCCACCGCATTGGCGGGCTGTTGACTGGCGAAGCCCTGAAGCAGGAAGAGGCGTGGCTGCGCGAACACCCCGAAGTGAAATTGACTCCTGACGACAAAGACTTTTTCGAAGCCTGCCGAAAGGAAGATTACAGCCGGAAACGTGCGCGTGCGATCAGTCGGCTGATCCTGATTTTGTTTGTTGTCACGCTATTCGCGGGCGCATACGCTTTCAGGGTCAATCAGAAGCTTGACCGCCAGCGCAAACAGCTTGAAGAAAATCAGAAGAAGCTGGAAGCCACCAGCCTGGCCTTCGATGAATTACAGAAGCACAACGCCGAGGTCGAACTGGCCGCCGGCGAAACCGGCACGAAGCTGCCAACTGACGCGATAGACAATCATCCGCCATTCCCCGTGGGAACCCCGTCCGCTGCGGGCAGTACGTTGCCCGTTGCCACTCCCACGAAACCCGGCGGCATTACGATTACTCTCGGTTCGCCCGCTGCAACCCCAGCCAAAACTGGCGGTATCAACATTACTCTCGGCTCAAACACCAGCGACATTACCGTCCGCTATTTCAAGAAAGATATGGATGTAAATCGAGTTAACCTTGTCTTGCTGGCACTCAAAGGCAGATACAAGACTGAGATATTCTCTCCATCCGAAGCTCAGGCGGACGTGTCCACTAACTGCGTTTGGTATGGTTCCAGCGTCAATATCGAAGAAGCAAAGTTTGTTGCGCTGCGGTTGGTTGTTGCGGGGATTCAACTCAAAGCGATCAAGCCGATGCGCAGCCAAACGGATGGGGCACGCATAATCGAGCTTAGTGGTGAATCAAGCTGGCTTTATACCAAGCCGCTGACCGTCGAACAAATTCGCAATTGCTCCGGACAATGTCCCTAATGAACTTTCAAAGGAATCCAGGATGCGAAAGCTGATTTTATCCGTCATCGTCACTATCGTTTGTTTGCCGCTGATAACATGGGGGCAATCGAAAGGCGCGCTCGAAAAGATCAAGCCTGAAATCGAGAAGCTGATTACTACAAGTGGCGCGGAGGTTGTTGGCGTCGCCGTTTATGATCTGGACACAAAACAGACGCTGCTGATCAACGAACGCGTCAGCCTGCACGCCGCCAGCACCATGAAGCTGCCGGTGATGATGGAAATCTTTCGACAGATTGAAGAAAAGAAGCTTAGCTTGCGCGAACCCATCGAGGTCAAAAACAAATTCTTCAGCATTGTGGATGGCAGCGAATACCATTTGAACAAAGCGGACGACAGCGACGAAGAAGTCTATCGCCGCATCGGGCAAAAGATGCCTCTGCTGGAACTGGTCGAACACATGATCACCTGGAGCAGCAATCTGGCGACCAACTTGCTAATCGAACGCGTCACGCCCGAAAAAGTCATGAAGCTGATGGGCGAATTGGGCGCAAACGACATTCGCGTGCTGCGCGGCGTTGAAGATCAAAAAGCTTTTGACGCAGGCAGGAACAACACGACGACGGCTTACGATCTGATGCTGCTGTTGCGGCTGATTGCCGAAAACAAGTTCAAGAGCAAGCGGGCGTGCGAAAAGATGGTCGAGATTCTATCCGGGCAGCATTTCAACGAAGGGATTCCGGCGGGCCTTCCCACGGCTACGCGTGTTGCGCACAAAACCGGGGACATCACCAAACACAATCACGACGCCGGGATTGTTTACCCATCCAATGGCAAACCCTACGTTATCGTCGTCCTGACCAAAGGCATCGCCGATCACAAACGCAGCAGCAAGCTGATTGCCGACATTTCGCGTGTGGTTTTTCAGAAAGTGGCAGGCAGTACAAAATAAGACCGCCAATTCATTTCGCCACAGAGCCACTGAGACACAGAGGCCAGCAATAAGAATCGCCGTGTTTGCTCTGTGGCTCTGTGGCTCTGTGTCTCTGTGTCTCTGTGGCTTCGGCTGGTTAGTTCTTGATGACTTCGATGTAATACAGATCGGTGGCCACTTCAAAGTCTTCTTTCTTCACGTCCGTTTTCATCGTCTTCCATTCGGTCGTCGGCTGAATCGTTTGCCAGTTCGCCCGGCGACCAACTTTCACGGGCATGGCAAATTCCTTCACATCGGCCTTCCAGCGGTAGGAGACGCTGCCGTCGCTTTCCTGAAACTTCAATTCCAGCACCGGCAGCGCGGCGTGGCGCAAATACTGATCGAAGATCGGCGTCAGGTTCTTGCCGGTCTGTTTGTTGAAGAACGCCACCAAGTCTTCGGTCATGATGTTCTGGTATTTGAAATGTTCGCAGGTATCGCGCAGCAGCTTCCACCAGCGGGTATCATCATTAACAACCGAACGCAGAGTGTTCAGGAAAACGGCTCCCTTGAAATACTGATCCTGTGAAGGCGTTTTGTTGACACCGCGGGCGGTAATGATCGGTTGCTGGTTTCGGACTTTCGTCTTGTAAGCGTTGGTGTATTTCAGCGCGTCTTCGTGCCCGAACATGGCTTCGACGTAGACGCATTCAGCGTATGTCGCCCAGCCTTCGTGAATCCACTGATCGGAAACGTCGGCTGCCGTGATGCTGTTGCCGAACCATTCGTGCGCGCTTTCGTGAATGATGATGAAGTCGAACTTCAGGCTGATTCCGACGCCAGTCCAATCGCGTTCCAGATAGCCGTTGGCAAAGCGGTTGCCGTAGGTCACGGCGCTCTGATGTTCCATCCCGGAGTAAGGAACTTCAATCAGCTTGTAGCCATCTTTCTTAAACGGGTATTCGCCGAAATACCTTTGAAACGCTTCCAGCATCGGCTTGGCCTGAGCGAATTGTTGTTTGGCCTTTTCCAGATTTTCCGGCAGACAATAGTAATCCAGCGTCAGATCGCCCAACTTGTCATTGAAGTGTTCGTATGCGCCGATGTTCAGCGACACGTTGTAGTTGTTAATCGGATAACTGATGTTCCAATCGTAGCGCGTGTAGCCATCGCCCAAATCCTTCTTTCCAACAAAACGCCCGTTGGAAACGTCGGTCAACGCGCTGGGCACGGCGATGTGCAATTGCATGCTTTCGACTTCGTCACGCTGCTGGTCTTTGTTGGGCCACCAGATGCTGGCGCCAATGCCTTCGCACGCGGTCGTGATCCAGGGCCGTCCGGCAGGGTCTTTGCGAAAGCTGATGCCGCCGAACCGCCCTGTCTCTTGTGGTGAACCGGAATAATAAAACTCGATGGCCTGCACCGAGCCTTTTTTCAACGGCGCGGGAAAGTCCACAAAGACCGTGCCCAGTTCTCGCGAGTATTTCAGTTCAGTCGCACCGAGCAGGATTTTGTCTACGTTCAAATTGGCAAACAGATCAAGCTGAATCCGCGTGTCTTCCTTCAGCATCCGGAACCGGATCGTATTCTTGCCACTGATGAATTTCTTTTCGGGATCAACGCGAATGTTCAGATCATACGAAAGCAGGTCATTATTCGCCCGCCACTGGCTATATTCGCCGCGCAAAATGTCGGCGCGCGAAGGAGTAGCTAGCGGTTGTTGTACTGGTGGCGTTTGCGCCGCCACCAAGGTAGCGAGCACAAACAAAGAAAGACAGAACAAACGCGGCGTATGATGTGATCGCACAGTATTTCCCCTGAACAGCCAGTAAAACGTTAAAATTGATAATAGATATATTGCGATATGATCTGTCTGAAAACAAACGCGTATTGGTAGGTCCCGGAATGCGAAGAGAAGACTTAAATTATCACTACAGCAAGACTGAATTGAACAATAAGAGATAGTTTCCGTCTTCGTTAGCCTCTTTATTTTTTTGTGGGCGCTCTATCTTAGTTGATTTGCATTCGCCCGCGCCCACGCAATCATTAACTCATTTCGATCCTTTCCCCAAGCAGATTTATACAATTCTCGGCTAACTTCTAGCCACCTTCCCCTAGTATTTGGGGAATTACCAACATCCTTTCTACCACCATTAGCTTTGTACTGTTCACGAGTTGTGCTTTGTATCCGTGCATATTTGCCTGTCCAAACAATATCACCATCAATCGCCTTCCTGATCTCTTCGCCAGACGGTTGGTTTGTCCCTAGATGTTTCACCCCGTTTACTTTTACAGTAACTCCGTTACGGAACGCGTAAACCTCGAATATGCCATCTTCAGGAAGAATATCCTCAAACACTATTCCTGCAACGGGAAATTGCGCCCCTGATTGACCGATAATTTGCTGGCTCAATCTCGAAGTACATTTAGCTTTTGCATTCCCCACAACCTCCAAACAGGTATATACGACCCAATGAGCTAGTTGCTCCGGAGAAGGGTTCAGCATAATTACTTTCGCTGTCTTGGCCACAACCTCCTTCCTTCCTGTCACGCTATAGTTACATTCGATCAGTGGCAAGCCATCCCAGCCTGGATAACTCGTTGGATTACAAGATGTTTCCATGTACCTCGAACTTAACTTGGATTCAAAATACAATTTCATCCGTTTAAGCTCGTTATCAGGAAGAGCATGGTCTTGGGCACTTGCCTTTCCAATAAATACTAATATTATGAGAAAGAGCATTGGTATCTTCAATTGAAATGCACTGTACATGGTAATACTCCTGTTCAAAAAAATATTTGTAAGCTAGAGCGAGTGCTTACTAAGTACGTGGTCAGAATTATTCCGGTGTTTTGATCTCTAATCGCCCTTTCAGGTCGTTTTTCGGACAATTCTTTATGCCGGAATGATTTTGACCACCTACTTAACTGCCAGACGTCTTCTTATCCAGTAATTCCCGGTCTATGCTAAACTCCCCACAACTTTCGTAGCTGAGCTTCACTGCCATTAAACTTGTCCCTATCGCAACGTCCGATACCGCTTACTGTGTGCGGATCAGGCCCGATAGCGCCATCAGTGTACTGCCACATTGTCCAAGCTTTCCAGTTAGGCGGAACCACCGGAGTCGGACCATACTGAGCTAGCCAAAACCAGCAATTAGCCAGTATCGGATCTGTACCAGTTCCGAGTAATTGCTTGATGTAGTGCCCAGAATATATGCCTGGGAAACGCCCAGTTATTTGATTGATATGAGTGACGAAGGCCCTTGCCTCTTCTAAAGGCATGCTTGGACCTGTCGGGTTTGGTTCAAAATCCAGAACCAAGAGGGTTTTGGGATCATTTCCAACAACATCCAAAAAATGCTCAGCCTGCTTCAACCCATCGCTACCAGTGCCAAAATGATAGGCACCCCACAAAACACCGGCGTTAGTCGCCTTGGTGCGATTAGTCTTATATGTGGGGTCAATATTCGCTTGACCCTGAGTCGCCTTCTGAATAACTCCGAGGATGCCATCATCTTTGGCTTTAGTCAGGTTAACGTTACCATTATGGTGGGATATATCGACAATTACATTCAACGGTTCAGGCATGGTTTTTCTCCTTTTAACAGATGTCGTTACAGTTTCTAATGGCGATTACGTATTTCCATACTAAATATAACCGCCAAATGATAGTAATCGAAGGTGGCTGGGCTTTCCCGTCTACTTGTCATTGAAAGTGACCAAGCTCCTTAGCGGAGCATCCTCATTTTGGTTTGAAGCCGAGTTTGAATGGGCGTGTTAGCTTCTGAAAACTGAAACGTCAACCGGTTGCGTTAGGATAAACGCTTTGCCTTTAAACGTCGGATTGTCACCAGCGACGGTCTTCTTGATCGTTAGGTTGCCCAGACCTGTTAGACTGTCCTGTTCGACAAAAACCGCTTCGGTGATTTTCTGACCGGTCGGTTTTTGAACTGTGTCCAAACTTTTTAGCTTGGCATTCAGGTTAATTTCATTTTCGTTACAGGTATTCTGCAAGCCCTTAATCGAACTCATCGAGCTGTGAAATGCGATTGTAAACTCTGTTGCCGCCATTTGATTTCTCCTTTCTGTCGAGTAGTAACGGTTATTGCCCGGTATTGACCGAGATAATCGTTTCGTTGATTTTGCGGGCTAAATCAATTCTTCCTTTAAGCAAAACTTCCTTTCTGACCTGCTTAATTAGAGTAATCATCGCCGTGCCGTCTGATGTATCCACAATGCTGTCTTTTAAATCGGGGTCTTTTTTCAACTCTTCAAGAATACTTTTCAGCTTAGTAAGCGCGGCGTCTTTGGTTGTCGGGGTCGGGTCGCCCAGTTTTTTCTCCAGCTCGACTAAGATTTGCTGGGCTCTTTTCGCTTGGCTAGCATTTGCAGCCGTTGCTTCAGGGACAACTACGATGTCTCCGCTAACGACGCGCAATGTCGTTTCGGCATTTTGCGCTGCTGCGCCGGTGTCGGCGGCGAGCGAGTCAAGAGCGTTGCCAAACGTTCCGGCGTAAAGATACTGTCGCAAATCGTTCTTCGCGTTGAGCCATGAATAATCCGAAACCGGCTTGCTCATGTTGTCGACGATACGTGTCAGAATTTGAGCGCGGTTTTCGCGCATTTTGTTGATGACTATTCTGGTTTCCAACAAATTGAAGTTTTTGTTTAGCGCTGTACGCGCGGCTTGAAAACCGGTCAGCGCGGCGGCAATCACTTCCTTGGATCGTGCGCCGCCATTCTTGCCGTTGACGATGCCGATGGTCACCGCCGCGCCGATTTCCAAAACGTCGAAGATCGTTTCCAGCAGGACGCGGTTAAACTTCTTGTTGTTCGTGTATTCTTCGTAAAAGCGGTCAATCCGCCCCTGCGCGTATTTGATTAGCTCGTTGCGCGCATCCATTGCGAGCGCCTTGGAAGCCGCCTCGGGTTTGATTCGGTTGCTGGTATACGTGCGCCAAAAATCACAATACTCGGTGCTGTTGAGCGGCTTGCCGTCAATGCATAGCTGTTTGTCGTCGAGTTGAGAATTAAATTCTGTCGGCTTTTTTTGTGCTGCCGCGAAGTCGGTGCCGAAAACACAAATGAGTAAGCTGAGACACGCCGAAATGAAAAGGCGTGTTCTATTACGCTTCTTTATAGTCATTATTTCTCCTGTTGAAAGTGGCAGAGTAAAATACCAGCACAATACACGTTTGCAACAAAAACTCGATTCGTTAACCACATCGCCCGAAGTTTTATCACAAAGCGGCTAACTATTGTGATTATGCAGCGCGAAACGGTTTCTGATAACACCAACTTATTTGAGCTATCAGAAACTTGGTTGAGTTATCAGAAACCCACAGGTTTATGTTATCAGAAACCTGTGGGTTCTCGATTCTGCCTTTCAGTCCAAGCTTGAGCGCCTGATCGTAGCGCAATTCCCACAGCCTGCGGGCCGGATTCCATTTGCCTCCGGCTTGCTTGATCCGGCGCTGCAATTCAACCTCGGCCAATTCATATCGTGTCCTCAAAGCTGAACGCTGATGCTGCTGCTGACGTTGAATTGAAGATACGGGCAAAGGTGCTTGGGTACTGCTGAAAACCTGCTGAAAGACCCATGCAGTGTAGGCAGGACTGGCGTAGAAGACAAGACCCGCGGGCAAATGGCTGAAAAAATTAGCAAAGCAGCCACCTATGCGGCCAGCAGCAGCCTTTGGAGTGCGGGGAGTTCTCACCGCTTTGGTAGTCTTTGGATCGTGCGCTATTCGAAGACTACCAAAGCGGTGCCGGGTCACAGCACTCCAAAGGCTCCGCCGAACACTTTTATTACTACCTTCTCTTATATTACTGCACGTTTCGTTTGCTGGCACATTATTGCCCGCCGCCCGCCGCTTCGATTTTGGCCGCGCCGTTGATGAAGCCTGTGATGTCTTTGTGCAGCTTCTCTCGCGATTTCTTTTCGATGTACATCATGTGTCCGGCTTCGTAATACGCGAAGCTGACGTTTTTACGAATCGAAGGTTCAAGGTTCATGTGCGAGAAAGTGTGTTCGATGCCGTTGAAGGGCGTGGCTACGTCGTAATAACCGCAGAGCACCAGCACCTTCAAATGCCCCTGCTGGGTCATTGCCGAACGCAGGGATTCGGCGGGTGCACCGGGTTGTCCCTGATCCCAAGGCTGCACTCTGCCGCTGAGGGTGTAATACATATCGGTGTTCCACTTCAGTTCGCGGTGCACGTAATCCTGAAACATTGCGACGTAAGAACCATCGTAAGACGCCAGGCTGGAATCGTATTCGTACCGCTCTCCGGCGGCGTCTGCATCCAAGCCGGTAAAGCGTGCGTCAATACGGCCTACCGTCTGGCGTTTGTCGCGCAGCAGTTCCTTGAACCAGCGTTGCGGACTGACGCGTAGATTGGTTTGTTCGATGTATTTCGGCGACAGGCCCGTGTAGCGTGCCAGGTTCTTGACGACTTTCTGGTACTCAGCCGCAGGCAGTTCATCCCCTTTTTCCAGCGCGGCGGCATATTCGCCGTGGGCGAATTGGCGGGCTTGCTGGGCAATTTCGTTGACGCTCAATTTTTGCAAGTCGGGCGGCAGCATCTTGTGATACCAGGCCGAAGCGATGAGGGTCGGTAGAAAGAAAATCGTCCGGTCATCCTCGCCCCAATTGCCGAAACCAACAGAAGATAACAAGGCGATGCCATTCAGATAGATTTGATGACGGCGTTGCAAGATGGATGAGAGTTGCGCGGAGCGCGTCGTGCCATAGCTTTCGCCGATCAGGAATTTTGGCGACGCCCAACGTTCGTTGCGGGTCAGGTACTGATAAATGAAATCGGCGAAGTACGTGGCGTCTTGCACCACGCCGTAAAACTGCGCGGTGTTTTCGCCGGGTGCGGGACGGCTGTACCCGGTGGAGATCGCATCCACAAAGACCATATCGGTGCTATCCAGGAAGGAGTCGCCATTTTCGACAATCGAATACGGTGCGGGCATGCCGAAGCCATCATCGGTCAGCACAATGCGTTTCGGCCCCAGCCCCATATGGGTATAAGACGAAGCAGAACCCGGCCCACCGTTGTAAACGAACGACAACGGGCGTTTGGATTTATCCGGCATTTCATCTTTGGTGTAGCCCACGAAAAAGAACGTCGCCTTTGGCGCGCCGTCATCCGCTTTGATGACATAGGTGGCAGCGGTCGCGGTGTAATTGATCTGCTGCCCGCCGATGCGCGCGCTGCCGTGTGTGATCGAAGTTTTCTCTTCAGGCGGCGTCGCCGGGCGTTGTTGTGCTGGTTGTCCGGGCTGGCCCGTTGCGGTGGGGGTGGTTGTGGGTGGTTGCTGCTCTGCGGCTCCACGGCCACGGCCACCGGCTCCGCGTTGTGTTGGGTCTTGCGCCTGCGCAATGCAGACAGTCAGCAGCAAGGTCATTCCGACGGCAAATATACGATTCATTCTCATCTCTCCTTTTAGAGCTATGACAAGCAGGTGAACGGACAGAGAGTCCGAAAGGATCGTTCACTGTCCGGATTGTTTTTCGAATTGTGGCGAGATGTGCGAAGCCTTGAATGCAACTGGCTTCTTGTTAGTAACTGATGTTACGCGTCCGCGAGTTGTGACTTCAGCTTGCCAAGTTCCGCGTAGGCGGCCCGCACCGCCGACAGATAGAGCTTGGGTTTCAAGGCGAAGTGGTTGAGCTTGGTCTTCATTTTGAGCTTTTCCGGTTTGATGTAGCCACACAAAATCATATAAGACCATCTATCTGCGAGTCCGCTTGAATGAGTTGTTAGGATTGCGACTCCTCGCCTTCTTGCTGTCTCAGTAACCCCGTCGTCCTTTCGGTGATGCTTGGCACATATTCAATCTTACTCTCCTGTGGCAGATACTTTACTGGTCGTGATTGTGTTGGAGCTTCCGGTTGTGAGGACGGACTAGAGTCGTGCCTTGATGGGGACGAAGGCGAAAGAGATGGATAAACTGTCAGAAACATCCCCGCTAAAGAAACCAATACCCCAATGGCAGTAACGATCTCTTCATGCATAAGCATTTTGCCTATGACGCCAATTGCTACGCCAATAAATATAATCATAAATCCCCGGAGCGCCAAGCTACTTGCCCGCTGCTTTGCATTTTTAAGAAGGATGGCCGGTGTCTTTTCCAGACCGGATACCGCGGCGTGCTCAGCGAGCGGCTGCGTAGTCAAATGCAAGCTTGCCCCACAGGAGCGGCAAAATTTTTGATTTGGTACTGTCTGCGATTCACATTTAGGACAATTCATTTTGTACCTCAATAAATCAGGATACTAAAACAAGAGAGACGAAGCGTTGTGGGGTGCCGCCCGCGATGGCCGCGAAGGCACCCCCTCGTCAGCGGCCCGCAAGGGACAGCCGGAATGCGGCCATCTCCTGGCCGTTGCGCACCAGCAGGACGTCGCCGACCAGCACCGGGTGGTTCCAGGTCTTTCCCTCAAGCGCCGGGAACCGCGCGAGTTCGGTGAACTTCTCAGTGGTCGCCCCAACCAGCGCCAACTCCCCCTCTTCCGATAGCACCAGCAGCAAGTCCTGGTCAGGCAACAGGACGAGCTGACCGTTGCCATAGCGTCCGCCCTTCCATTTGCGCGTGCCGTCCTCGAGGTTGATGCACGCGAGGATGCTGCCGTCGAAGCCGAAGGCATGGCCTTTATGAACGACGAAATCGTTGAAGTAGGGCTTCAGCCCATTCGATGTCCAGCGCTCTTCGACGCTCCATCCGGCGTCACCGTGTACGACAGCAACGCGGCGCAGGCCGACTCCCGGGGCCATTCCGGAGCCGCTGCCAATCAGGACGTCGCTGCCCGCGATCACTACCGGCTGCACGATGCCGTCGCCCGGCCACTCGTGCTTCCAGAGCAATTTGCCATCGGGTGCGGAGACGCTCGTCGCGCCTTCTCCATTCAGCAGGAGGATCTGGGCGATGCCGTTAATCGTCGCGAGCTGCGGTGAACTGTAGCCCCCTTTGTCAGCCGGGCCTTGCCAGCGCGGATTGCCGGTTGCGCTGTCGTAGGCAACGAGTACGCCGGCGGTCGCCACGATGACAACGTCGCCAGCCACCAACGGCGAGCTTGCGAAGCCCCAGCCTGGAATCTTCACGCCGGTGTCGGACGCAGCGTTGCGCGACCACACAACGGCGCTGTTACCGGCGTCCAGCGCGTTCAGGATTCCAGTCGCTCCGAACGTGTAGACGCGACCGCCGCTCAAGGTCGGCGTCGCGCGCGGACCGGCGCCGCCATTCGACTCATAGAACCGGGCCGGGTCGTGGTGTCTCCACACCGGCTCGCCGGTGCTCACCTTGTAACACGCGACCACCTCATCGTTACCGCGCTGTTCCTGGGTGAAGAGGTGATCACCGCGAACCGCGAAGGACGACCAGCCCGGTCCGATCGGCCGGTGCCACATTTGGACGGGCGGGGACTTGGCCCAGTCGGTTTCGATCCGCACACCGCGAATGATGCCGTCGCGCCCGGGGCCGCGAAAGCCGGGCCAGGCTGCACGCGTCTTGGCGACCACTGGAACAACCGGTTCCGTCTCGGCTGCTGCTGGAGCCACCGGAGGTGCCGCAAGCTCGGCGGCGGCTTTTGTGGCCACGGACTCTTCCTTCGGAATCTCCACCGCTGCCGCCGGCGGCGGGAGCGCCTTTGGTTCATCGCCGCCATGTGCCAGGAGCCGCTCTTCGGGAGACTTCGTCCACCGCCAGTGGAGATCCGAACCGCCATCGCCGCTGATGCCACCGGTCCGGACGAGCGTCAACGCTCCGCATGCGAGCAGGATGGCCGCAACCATCGCCACGCGCCGAGGCCCGGCAGCGAGGCGACGGCTGGCCACTGCCCACAAGACGAGGGCGAGGCTCAGGATCGGGATCGCCAGGATGAAGATCAACATCCCCATCGCGCCGCCCGCAATCGAATTGTGGACGATGAGCTTTGTTCCAAAGAGCGCGATGATCATCAGGACGAGGGTGCCTATACGCTCGGACCAGGGCGCGCGGCTGAAGAACAGCCACCACACAACGATCGCCAACCCGCCGGCGACTCCCCCAATTATCGCAACGATCATGGCGTCGGGCGCGACGACAGGGAGGCCAAACCTGATCAGTAACTGCAGGATCACGATGACCACGCCGGGCCACAGCCGGAGCGGTTTCTGAGGAGTCGGTTCGCCGGTCTGCGCAATGGGCATATCAGTCATACTCTTTCCTTCACTTATTGGTTTTGAATTTCTATCATCCGCTGAACAAACAAATGGGAGGACGCGCAAACCTACGCCTCAATCACTCGATAAGTTTCATGCGCGTCACCGTCCGTTCATTTACCGCATGTCACCACAGTGCTGATGAAACCCGGATGGTCGCTCACTACTCTTTTTACCCAAAGATCATTTGAGCACGATATTCTCCGGCGAGCGTTCAGACGCCCCCCGCAAGTGTTCCAAAGACTCATATGGAGATTCCGGCGACCCGTACAGGTGTTCCCGTGACCCGTGCAACGGTTCCGATGACCTGTGCAAGCGCTCCGGCCACTCGTACAAATGTTCCGGCGGCCTATGCAGGCGTTTCGACGACCCGTGCAGCCGCAAATGCGACTTGTGCAGCCGCAACGCCAAGCCATACACGAGCAAAACTCACAAAAAAGGCGTTGCCGCTCGCTCGTGCAAGGCGTAAGATCACTGCCGACGCCAATCGGGGCGCTGGAATTTGCTACTTTGCCACGCAACGGCCTGTTCACTTCGGCCCGCACTTCAGCCGCTGCCGCCAACTGCACGCTCCCGTTTCCCGTACTCAGTAACCCTTCTCAAAACCGAAGGTATCAAAAATGAAAAGCCAGATTCTCAAACGCTACGAAACGCTCGGACGTATACGCGAATTCGGTGCGCAACAAACCGAAGCCTTTCCCGAAGCTTCGTTAGGCCGCAACCTATTTGCCGAAGTTACAAAAGTCGTCACGGAACTCGACACGCTGGCCGCTGACCGCTCATCGGGATTCAACACCGCGATGAGCAGCACCAACAGTAAATCCACCTTACGCGAAGAGCTGCGCGACGACCTGCGGCCATTAATCGCACCGCCCGCGCGATGGCCTACGAAACGCCGGGCCTGGATAATAAATTTCGTCTGCCCCGCGGCATGGGCGACCAAGCCCTGTTGACCGGCGCGCGCGCCTTCCTGGCCGATGCCACTCCGCTCGCCGCCGAATTCATCAAACACGAGATGCCCGCCGACTTCCTGGACGAATTGAAAAACCAGATCGCCGAGTTCGAGGCAACGCTCAACCAACGCACCGCCGCCAAAGGTGCCCAAGTCTCGGCCACCGCCGGCATCACAGACGCCATCGGACGCGGAATGATCGCCGCCAACCGCCTGGACGCCATCGTCCGCAACAAATTCCGAGGCAACGTCAGCGTTCTGGCCGCCTGGACCCGCGCCAGCCACGTCGAACGCACCTCACGACCGGCAAAACCGAGCCAGCCAAAACCACCGGAGGCTCCGAAACCGCCGGAGAACGCGGAATCGCCGAAGCCCTGAAGCCAGGGTTCGGTAAAAATCAGTAGAGCCGCCCGGCAAGATGGCCGACTTGCCGGGCAGCCTTTGTCGTCCGACAAATTCTCGCACTGACGATGAAAATTATGACAATTGAAGAAAGTTGTTGCATCGCCAACTCGTTTCCATATAATCCGCCCACCCCGTTCACAGTGTAGGCCAATCTCACGAACCCACAACAGCATCGAAGCTTTTCAGTTTGGCCGCGCACGTCACAACAACTCACAGTTAAACTTGCTCTCCAGCGAATAGCGTTAGCTTGTAACGCTAAGACTCACTAACGATGGTTAGTTTAACGAATCAGTCTTCGCTGTTTCACCGACCCCCAGGCTGGCGCAGCGAGAGAGCCGGCAAGGTTTGTTTCACTCACTGAATCCTTGCTCGCTCATACCGCTGCAGAACGCAAACAAAACCGCCAGCCAAGACAGACACCGTTGCTAGAAGATCATTGCCATCAAGAGTATCTCTATCGTGCAAACCTCAACAATCCTCACCGCCGCCTGGGAAATTGTTCGCCGTAACTTCAAACGCCAAGCCGGGCATACTTTGGCTGCGGCAATTTTATGTGCTTGGATAGTCATCGCCGCGCTTCCGCCAAGCCTTACTGCGAATGGCGACAAATCAAGCGCCATCATACAGCCATCCAACAAATTACTATCTGTCTCCCCAGGGGTGGCATTGAATTCGACCTTAGCAACCACTACAAACTTCTTTGGAAATAATATTTGGACAAGTAGTGGTCCAAATAATGACATTATTGTATCAGTAGTAGTAGACCCGCATAATTCTAATACGCTTTATGCGGGGAGCCACGGTGCATTTAAGAGCATCAACGGTGGGGGTAGTTGGAGGAAACTTGATGGCCTGGGTAATTTTTTTGTTGAGGCAATAGCTGTAGACCCGTTTAATTCAACAACTCTATACGCTGCCACTTTTCCTTATCATATGTATAAAAGTACAGATGGTGGGGGTAGCTGGAAATTTCTTCCAGCTTATATCGTTCCTAGTGCTCCTAGTGCTCCTAGTGCTCCTAGTGCTCCTAGTGGCAGTAGTGGACATAGATTGGTAATTGATCCGCGTGATTCCCAAAAGATTTATGATGTTAATCAAGTAGGGGTCTTCAAGAGTAGTAACGGAGGTGCTCGATGGCGGCAAATATATTTTGCTCATACGAGTGGGCTTGACCAATTGACACTTAGTATTAACCCTGTTGATACGAGAAATCTGTATTTAGGAACATACAGGTCTGGCTTGCTCAAAAGTATAGATGGTGGGGAGAGTTGGGTGACAATCAACCATCCCGACTTTAATAGGTCTGGTGTATCAGCACTCATAATAGATCCGATCAACTCAAGTACAATCTACGTCGCTAGTTTATTCAAGATCTATAAAAGTACTAACGGCGGAGAGGTCTGGAAATTTATTTCTTTTGTAGACGACCAAGTTGTTGACTTCGGCATTAACTCATCTTTTCTCAATACGATATATGCGATAACACAACAGAGTGTATTAAAAAGCATAGATGGCGGGGAGAGCTGGAGCCAAATAAACAATGGACTCCCCAAGTCTGCCAGCTTCTTTAGTATTTTTGCCTTAACAGCAAGTTCTGCCGGACAGCTAATACACATAGGCACTAATACTGGTGTGTTTAGTTATAGCGACGATGGAAGCAGTGGATCTGTGGTAATTAACTCAATTTTTCCGGCTATACCGATTTGCAGCAATAGCGACCAGGGTATGAGTGTAAGAGGTATTGGGTTCCAGGCGGGAGTAGTTGCTGAACTAACCGCGCCGGGCGGCAAGCAGTATCAACTAAGCGGTACGCAAGTTTTCAGCTATCCATCCACATCATTTAATATGTTAGCAACCCTTGCAGGCACAGGCACCTGGAAACTGCGCGCAAAAAATCCAAACGGCAGTCAATCAAATTTATTCAGCTTTCAAGCACAACCTGGCCCCACTCCTGCAGTCTCTCTCATCAACCCAACCAACCCTACTGCTAGTAGCAACGATCAACAGATTACAGTTAACGGCACCAACTTCAAGTACGGCCTTACAGTAACTACTATCTCATCAACTGGCGTCATAAAGACATTGAGTGGTCCGCAAATTCAAAACGTTACTACTACCTCATTCAGCCTCCTTGTTACGTTGGGACTGCCTGGTAATTGGAGGGTTCGTGTCAACAATCCTGACTGTGGCCAGTCGGGATTCTTCAGCTTTTTAGTAAATTGTGCTCCATCTTGCAGTGTTGTAGTCTCAAATACCATCACTATTCCTCCCATATCAGCACCTGTAATTATTGCCGGTACAAATGCAATTTTTTCTGCTGTGATTGCGCCAAATGGTTGCACTGGATCTCCCGCTTATGACTGGGACTTCGGCGATGGTACACCTCACTCGTCACAGCAAAATCCCATCCATATTTATACGAGGTTAGGAAGTCACACATGGAAATTGACTGTTGATATACCAGGTGCGACGTCTTGTGTGAGTACGGGCGTGTTAACTACTCCTTTTAACATCACATCAATCTCACCAACCAACCCAACGAGTAGCAGTTCCGAACAAGCTATTATGGTTTCTGGGATTGGGTTCCACAAGGATGTAACAGTTCGCTTATCACGCCCGGACGGAGGAGTGATAACTATCAACAGCAACCAAATACAAAATGTTACTCCTACATCATTTGCAATGCGAGTTACGCTGGATCAACCAGGAGAGTGGCACATACAAGTACGGGATATTTATGGAAACCGCACGTTTAATGCCCCTATTCAGATAAATTCAAGCTGTGCCCCAGTTATTATCAAGCTGCCGTATGTTTTTCCTTCCAACTTGGGCATGGCCATACAGGTGGAGTTCAAGGGTTCAGGAACAACTCCATTCAAATTCCAGTGGTATTTGGGCATAGGAAAAGACCTGGATCATCCCGTCCCTGATGAATCTCACCCTATTCCAAAGGCTAACGATTCACAGTATCTCCCGGCGCAAACGCTATCTCCTACTAGCTATTGGGTGCGGATTACCAATAATTGCGGAAGTGTTGACAGCCAGTCAGTGATGGTAAAAGGTAGCCTACCAATCCAACTGATTGATCCGGCTTGTGAGTCTAAAACAAATTGCTCAGGCAATCTTACTGCAGTGCAATTGCGTGGAAAGAACGTTGGAATAGTTTCTGATGTGAATCGGCTAGTAGCGGCAAATGTTGTTCGATCCGTGGTTGTGGCTGATGGAGTAACTTTTCTGCTCTTGCGCGTAGAGAGCGAAATGGATGTCACTTTTTCTTTAGATACGCTCTATAAAGATTGGGGCGTCCTTATGCCGTTAGATGGTTCAAGCGAAACACTATCTCTAAAGAGTTCTCCTCAGAGAGCAAGTGATAATCGAAAATACGCCTTCGCTCTGTACCGCGCGCCAATGGATTTCCCGGAAGTAGACCCCTTTATCTCTTTAACTGCATCCTCTATCACGCACGAAGGCCGAACAAAAATACAGCTATTCCGACCTCCTGTTGTGCTAGCCCATGGAGTCTGGAGCAGCGGGGAAGCCTGGCGTGGCCTGGACCGATATTTGACCAATCGTGGCTTCCGCGCTTTTCGATTAGATTATGGTAGCGTAGAGCCAGCCGGATCATTTGACCCTAAAGAAGACAACTACCCTGTCATTACACTCGTTAGCGCAACGCGAAGGGCGCTGAATACTCTACGCTCGGAGGATGTAGCAGTTACTCAGGTAGATGTCGTCGGGCATAGTATGGGCGGTCTGGTAGCTCGCTCACGAGTAGCTTCTTTGCAAAGGCCCTACTTTAGGAAAGATAACTTTTATAAGGGCGACTTTCATAAAATTATCACTGCGGGCACACCACACTTAGGCTCACTAATGGTTGATTTCTTGCTGATTCATAGATGTGATGGCGTATACAGAAGAAAGAATGGAAGTGAAGTAGTGACGCTTGAGGATGCATTTCTATCATTTAATAGCCCGATCGGCTCAGCTCTTTATGGATTTCAGACGGCCAGCACTATAATAAAAAGTCTTGGTATGACTGAGGTGCCATCTCATGCCATCTATGGAGTAGAACCGCGCATACTGGGTGGTGGAACAGAAAAAACGTTGAACACGCTAGTTAAGCCATTAAGTGGATACAAGAGCGACGTTGATACAATTTTAGGAGGAGAAGGAGCGCACGATACGATTGTCCCGATACAAAGCCAACAAGGAGGATTACAAAGCACCGCAACGTCGAGAATATCAGAAGTTGTGCATGCTGATAAGAATGTTTATGGAACATTCTCTTCTGTATGTGATACTTGCACGGATGATGTCAATGAAACTGCTTCAGAGGATGTATGGCTTAGGGTTTTAACCTTGTTAAAGTCGGCAATCGGCTCAGATAAATTCGATTACTTTCCACAGTTTAAGCCGATAGGTACTGAGATTAAGCCTGCCATTTGTCAGATTGCCTCAGGTGCCCAGCAGGCATCGAGCAAATCTGTGGCCAACTTGCGTGCGCAATCGGCTTTTGGCTCGCAGTTGTCAATAAGTCTCAGTCCCAATGAAGGGACGATTGTCCATACAGGTGATATTGTTCCTCTCACTCTTACTATTCAGCATGGGAACGCAACTAAGGGAGCGATATTCAACATTGGCGGAAGTTTTTTCAACGTGGACGGAGCAGGGCCTTACACCGCCTCTTTCCGGATTACTTCGACAAAGGCGGAAAAGATCGAAATAGCAGCTTTCACATATGGTGATGGCCCTGACAACTACTTGGCTTCGACCTTTGTCTTGCTGCAATCCAAAACCTCTCTTGTTTCTATCGCTGCCTCTCCAAATAGCATTCAATTAGATAAGGTTGGTGACATTGAACCAATCTCTGTTACAGGGGAATTCGCTGATGGTTCCAAGATGGATTTAACCTCCAGTGATGCGGCAACCTCTTACTCGACACAGAGCGGAACGAAATCAGTGGTTTCAGTTAGCTCCTTGGGTATAGTTGAGGCCAGAGGCGCTGGGCAAGAAACGATTGTTATCACTAATGCTAGCAAGAAGATTACTGTGCCCGTGACTGTTATAACCGGTAATCCTGCTCCCGTTATTGTTGGCTTGAGTCCTAGTTCGATTCTCGCAAAGGGAAAGGCATTCACCTTAAATGTTAATGGCAGCAACTTCTTCGATGGCTCGGTGGTCTATTGGAATGGCTCCCCACGTCTGACAACATTTGCTTCACCAACAAAGCTAACGGCGGAAATATTGGACACAGACATATCAACGCCTGGAATGGCCAATGTTATTGTCTTCAACCCTCTGCCGGGTGGCGGAACTGCTCTAGGGCAAGTGACAGTTGCTGATTGCGTCCCACTAGGCGTTATCACTCAGCCGGTTAGTAAAGCAGTGAGCGCGGGCAGCGTTGCAAGCTTTACAGCGGCAGCGAGCGGCAACCCTACGCCTACAATTCAGTGGCAGGTCGCGGCCAATGGCAGCAACACATTCAGCGATATTCCCGGAGCAACAAGCGCGACGCTAAATTTTACGGCAAATGCGGCGGACAATGGCAAGAAGTATCGCGCCGTTTTTACCAACGCTTGCGGCACGGCGACCTCTAATGCGGCGACGTTGACTTTGGTAGCGACGCCATTGTTGGTCTCAGAATTACGCTTCTCCGGGCCGGGCGGCAGCGGCGATTGGTTCATCGAGTTGTATAACAACACCGATGCGTCGCTCAGCATTGCCGGACGCCAACTCGGAATTATCAACACGGCTGGCGATACCAGCTTCGCTGTGAATCTTCCGGCGAACGGAGTAATTCCGGCGAGGGGCAACTATCTGATTGCCGGGCCGAATTACAGTTTGCTTGGACTGGCAGTGCCGGATTTGCAGGTTACGGCGCTGCCTTTCACGGGCATAGGTGGCGTGGGCGTCTTCAATGGTTCGATCAACAATTCGGCCAATCGGATTGATTCGGTGTCCTACAACAGCGTTCCAGCCAATGCGTCATTTGCCTACTTCCGCGAAGGGACGGCGTTGGCGTCGTTGGGCGGCACGACGGCGGAGCATAGCTGGGTGCGGAAGCTGGCGGATGGGTTGCCGCAGGATACGAATAACAATCAGGCGGATTTTGTGTTGCTGTCGCTGACGGGTGGCGCAATTAATGGCGTGGCGGCAACGTTGGGTGTGCCGGGGCCGCAAAGCTCAACCAGCCCGATGCAAAGTAACGACAAAGTTCCTTCCTTGATGCTTGATCCCAATATCTCTTCCGCGTCACCGCCGAATCGCGAGCGGAATACGACGCCCGTGCCGAATGGCGCGCAGGGGACGTTGACGCTCCGTCGCAAGTTCACCAACAACACGGGCGCGCCAATTAAGAAATTGCGCTTCCGCATTGTTGACATCACCAACAGCCAGACCGGTTCTGAAGCCGAGTTGCGCGCGCTCAGTTCAGTGGACGTGATGATCAAAGGGCAGTTGGTGCGCGGTGTGACATTGGAACAGCCGCCCGCGCAGCCCAATGGTGGCGGGTTGAATTCGACGCTGGCCGTTGGGTCGGTGACGCTGGCGAATCCTTTGCCGGCGGGGGCTTCGATCAACGTGCAATTTTTGCTGGGCGTGCAGCGGAGCGGCGGCTTCCGCTTCTTTGTCAATGTCGAGGCGTTGCCTTGAGAGGAGTGAATTTTGAAACCCACAACATTGAGGAAGCGCTGGTGCGGTACGGGGAGCGGTTGCGACCCGGTTACGTTGCTGAGCGTAGGTCACGAGATTACCAGGTCGCTACCGCTCCCTGTACCGTACCGGATGATCTGCCACCGAAAGTTCACCAGGTCGCTACCGCTCCCTGTACTGTACCGGATGACCTGCCACCGAATATTGCTGGTTCTTTTGCTTGTCTTTGCGCTGATGATTGGTGCGCCGGTACAAATGAGGGCGCAAGAACAAACATCTTCGCCGAAGAAAGCGCCGGTGATACCACATTGGAAAGTCTCGGTGTCAGATGACGAGCCGGTGCGGGTTACTTTGCTGGCGGAAGATGCGCCGATTGAGAAAGTCATTGCGCCAATCGCGGCGAAACTCGGCGTGCCGGTCTCGCTCAGTCCCTTGGTCAAAACACAGATGGTGAGGGCGAAATTTACTGACGTATCTTTGGGAGATGCACTGCGGGCGCTCGCGCCGCAGGCTTATGTTGATTGCTTCGTGAATGGCGGCGCGGCGTCTTCACCCAAGTACGTGGGCGTCTATTTGCACGCGCTGAACGAAGCGCCGCCTCCAGTAACTGCCAGCGTCAAGGCGCGCTCGGAAGCAATCTTGATCGAAGGCGACACCGAAGACCCGGAAAGCGTTCCCACAGTAAAAGCGAAAGAGACGGATGGGCCGAAGTTACAGGTTTCATTCGATCAGCAACTGCTCAGCCTGCATGCGCGCAGGCAGCCGTTGACGGCGGTGCTTTATGAAGTTGCCAGCAGGCTCGGCGCGCCGTTCGAGATGCAATATGAATCCGCCGAAACGATAGACCTGGATTGGTCGGGGCAGGATGTGACCGGCCTGTGGCAGCTTCTGCCGGTGCACGCGCGGCTCTATTTCCGCGCAGATTTGCAGCGCAACGAAAAGAAGGTGCTGCGAATTGTTTTGTTGAAGCCGGTGAAAGAGTAGCTTATGCTGCGCCCGCCCTGCCTGCCTTCAATCACTACCGACCCTGCAAAAGGAGCAAACTGATATGACCGAATTTGACGTACAACTGAGCGCGGAAAACAAGACTGGAACAGCCGCTTCCGCCGTTGAAGAAAACACCGCGCAGACGCTTAAGAAGAAGCCTTTTGTTGAACCTGCCATCTCCGTCCCGATTGACGTGCTGGAAGCCACGACCTTCTTTTTCCAAATTCCAGTAGATTCCGGCAGCTTATGATCCAAACTAAGCTCTATCGCTACGCTGATGCGCTGTTCGGCGTGCGCGCAGGCGACGAATGGTCGGCGCAAGCGGCGGCACAATTCATCGGCGGTTATCATTTGACGCCGGTTGATGATGCCGTGGCGCGTGACGCCGCGATGACGATTGAGGTGGGCAGCCGCGAGTCGTTACCGATTGTGCCGAGCGATTTACCCGTGATGGAAGTCTTCCACGGACGTTGCCGCGCGAACGGTGAAAGGCTGTACCTGGAGATTGACGATTCGATGATTGTTGTCGAATCCATTGCGGCACAGTCGGTCCGCGTGTGGTTCGGCGCAACTGTGCATGCGCGCCAGCCGCTTTCCATCGCCACCGTGCTGACCTACGCCGTGCATGCGGCTTTGCGGCGAAGTGGGTTGTTTGAATTGCACGCAGCGGGTGTGATGGATCCAGCGGGCAATGGCGCGTTGATCGTCGGCGCTTCGGGTAGCGGCAAATCTACGTTGACGTTGCGGCTGGCGGCTGCGGGTTGGCGGTACTTGTCGGATGACCGGTTAGTCCTGATCGAGGAAGAGAGCGGCGTCAATGCTTACGCGTTGCGGCGCGTCTTTTCGCTGACCGAACAGACACTGGCGGCGTGCGCTTCGGCGGGAATCGCGGCAGCAGCCACATCGGCGGTGATCTCTGATCCGCGCAAACGGCATTTGGAACCGGGTGCGGTCTTCCCCGCGAGTTTCTCGCCATCCTGTGTGCCTAGCACTTTATTCTTCACTTCGCTTGCCGGTCAGCAGGAAAGTTCTGTGACTGTGCTGACGCCGGTTGCGGCGATGGCGTTGTTGGTTGAGCATTGCCCGTGGACATTTTATGACGCAGCGACCGGACGCGAACATTTGCGCGTGTTGGCGCGGTTAGCGGGGCAATGTCGGGCTTACCGGCTGCGGGCAGGGCGCGAATTGCTTGATGATCCTGAGCGCGCGGCGCAGTTGCTGGAGCGATACGTACCTGGGTACGCATCGCTTCCAGCGTGCAGGCGTGATGAGAAAACGTATTGATCGGAACAGGTCGCTTCAGGCATCGAGCCGTGTGATCGCACGGCTCGATGGTGGGAAGCGTGAAAGAGGAATGTTGTAGTGGTAATTACCAGGCCTGCCATCCACGCCTGCACGCCAGAGGCGATGCGTACCCAGTCACAATCCATTGACCATGATCAATGGCCGCAACTCACCATCGAACTAATCAATCGTTGCAATCTGCATTGCGGGTATTGCCTGCGCGACGATGACGCTTTGCATCAGGCACGGGCGCAGTTCCTGCCGCTCGAATTGCTGCGCCGCGTGATCGTTGCCGCGCGCGACGAAGGCGGCGTTAAATACATCTCGTTTACCGGCGGCGAACCGACGCTGCATCCACAGTTCGCGGAGGTCATGGCGCTTGTTGCATCGGAAGGATTGCAATGCGGCTTCGTGACCAATGGTTGGAACTTTGAGCGCATTTGCCCGGCACTGCTTGCCAATCGGGCGGCGCTGCGTGTGGTAGCTTTCAGTTTGGATGGCGCGACGGTGGAGACGCATGACCGTTGGCGCGGCGCGGATTCGTTTGTACGAGTGATGCGCGCCATTACGCGCTGTTACGTGCATGGGTTGCCGTTCATTATCAAAGTTGGATTGCGCCGCGATACCGTGCCGCAGTTGGAGCAGATGGCTTTGCTGGCGGCGAGACTGGGCGCATCGGCGCTGCACTTTTCGCATTTGCTGCCGACTTCGGCGGGCATTGACGCGGAATTGGCTTTGAGCGTGGACGAACGTGCGATGGCGGAACGGGAGGTCGGCATGCTGGCAAAGATACTCAAGATGCCGGTGGGCGTGAGCATCGGACATTTTGATCTTGACCCTGCGCCGCCATGCCCGCCGCTGCGCGGAATGTCGGGCAATGTAGATTATCGCGGGCGCTTGACGCTCTGTTGCAATCTGTCAGGCTATCGCGGTGCGGCGGAGGCAAGTGACGATGTGGTGGCTGATTTGACGCATGAAGATTTCGCGACGGCTTATGCGCGATTGCGCCGCATTGCCGAAGTGCAGGTTGCGCGCCGACGCGAGGCGCTGGCTGCGATGGCGGCGGATGGCAACGCCAATCCGTTCGTTGCGTCGCCTTGTCTGTTTTGCCTGCAAAGCTTCGGCAAACTGCCGTGGCGCGCGCCGCGTGACGTAGCGGTTCGACCCTTGCCGGTTCTCTATGCCCAGGCTTCATCGAATGGAGGATGAAATGATGGATTCAATGATTCCGGCGGTCTGTGAGCACGTCGTCGTGACGGAGTTCGATGGCGGCGAAGGCGTGCTGATTGATCTGAACGCCAAGCGGTATTACCAGTTGAACGAGACGGCGCTGCTGGTCTGGCGGGGACTGGAACGCGGCTCCTCGTTCCGCGAGATCGTCGCTGCGATGACAGAAGGCTATGAGGTGACGGCGGAACGCGCGGCGGTCAGTCTGGAACGCGTGATGGCTGATTTTGCTGCCCGCGCCCTGGTGCGTGGGAATTGAATTCAGCGGGCATTGCCGGGTTCAGGAAAGGTGTACGTGACGATGTAGTCGGGCGGCGTTGCTTCCAGAAAGGGACGCCCTTCCGCTTCCAGCCAGGCGTGACCCGCCAGTACGTTCTCGCCCGCTTTGCGAACGCCGAAGACGATGCGCGTTTCAATTCCGGAAAGTGCCAGATAGCGATGCAGCACCGCCGCGCGCTTCCAGCATGTCGGCGTGAAGGCGAGCACGTTCTTCCGCAATAGCCCATCCAGCAGGGCTGCCAGCCGTTGCGGCGAAACCGCTGGCATCAGCACGCTGCGCCGTTGCGGCGAGATCAGTTCAAGCGCGCGCGAAAGCGGCAGCAGTTTGACGAAGGCTGAAAATAGAATCACCCCCCCGGCCATCCGCAGCATCAGCCAACTCAGCCTCAAATTGCGCCGAGCGCGATAAGCCAATTGTCGGGCGGTCTGAATGCCGTCAAGCATTTTTGCGATCCTTCCGGTCACCAACGGCCAGCCATCTTCAACGCCCACAACTCTGCCAGATAAACTCTGATCAACCTAGCGGGGCGCAGCAGCGAATAGAGGAATGACAAATGCGGAGGCAGATTCAGCAGCGCCCATTCGCTGGTTCCGGCGGCGGTGGCAAAGAGCGCGCAGTAACGCAATCGGTCGCTCCATCGTTCGCGGCTTTTCAGATGAAACAGGTTTCTGGCCAACAGCGACTCGACCGTTTGTGATTGTCTGATGAACTGTTCGCGGACTTGGCGCGTGAGCGATTGAACTGCTGTGTCCGATCTGATTCGTTGGCCGATTGGCTCTGGCAATTCGGCGTCGAACAGTTTATTGGCCAACGACAATCCGAGCAGCAACATTCGCGTGCTGCGCAGTTCCGCCGCGCGCGCTACGGCCTTTCCTAAATCGAGTTGTTGAACATTGCGAATCATCATTGCCACGTCGCAAATCCAGACCAGCCGGTTCCACAAATGCTTCGTCCCATGCACGCAGAGCAGAAGGAGCAGGTCTTCCGGCGGCGGCGTCAGAATCTCGACTCCGTCCAGCTTGATCTTTTCCGCACGTTGCCACAACCGCATCGCGTCGAACGGAAACGAAAAGTATTGCGGCGCAATGTCCCAATGCAATTCCACCAAACAGCGATCCGCCGGGCGAAAAAACGCCAGATGATATTGCCGCCGCAGCACGGCAGCTTCCTGTTGCGGCGTCAGCGACGATTTCAGCGCGAAGCCTTGCCCAAGCAGCAGATCTTTGGCTTTTGAAATTTCAGAGGCGGGAACAAGGATGTCCAGATCAACAGACTGTCTGAGATTCACTTCGCCATAAACCATGACGGCTAATGCCGGACCTTTGAATGGAATGGCGGCAATGCCGTGAGACTCGAACAGGCGCAATAGTTCGATCAACTGGCGCATCAGGTAATGGCTGCGAACCATTCCCTGCTGTTCAAACGCTGAGAGCTGCCGCAGGATTTCCGCAGGCAACAGATCGCGGCAGCCGGCGCGGAGTCGCTTACCGAGCAGTGGCAGCATCTTGTGGCGCTCAGCCGTTTGCAATGCCTCCGGCCACGCGGTAACGGCGCGCGCCGCTGCTCGCAACCTGTCGCGCGCCACTGCCTCCGAACGGCCACAGTAGAGCAACAACTCAATCTGCTGCGGAAAGCGATTGGCCGGATGGTCGCTGTGTGGAAACTGCAAGCTATTTCCTCCTGATTAATGGCAGGGAGAAAAAGATTCGAGGTTATGAGCAAAGGGACTGACCGCCCTGGGGCGATGAACGGTGCGCAGGAAAACCGGGGCAAGAACTTGTTCGCCACTTGAGAAATTGTGACAGGTCGAGGAATTGAGTTCGCAGCCGCATCTGAAGACATAACGACGAACTCTTTTTACCCAAAGATCACTTGAGCACGATATTGAATTTGTCCAGCTTCTGCTTGGCTGCCAGCGGCCTTTGCGCCGGAGTTGGCTCAACATCCGGCTCGCGCCATTTATTGCCGAGCAAATATTCCTTGTCTTTGACCATCTCGCCCGGCGTGTACACGGCCCACTCGAAATTGTGGCCGTGAATGATCGCATCCGTCGGGCAGGCATCCACGCAGAAGCCGCACAGGATGCAGCGCCCGTAATCAATCTGATAAATCTTCGCATAGCGATGATCCATGCCGATGCGCTCTTCATACGGGCGCTGGTCTTCCGCGCCTTCGATATAGATTGCATCCGCCGGACAAGCCGCCGCGCACAGAAAGCACGAAACGCAACGTTCCTTGCCGTCTTCGTTGACGTCCAGAAAGTGCTCGCCGCGAAAACGCCGGAAGATCGTTACCGCTTCTTCAGGATAGCTGACGGTTTCTTTTCTGGTCGGGATATGGCTTAACGTCACAGCCATCCCCTGCGCGGTGGAACGTGCGACGTCCACGACGTCTTTCACGGTGTTGACGATACTTGCAAGTAAGGACATAGACGAATCTCAGCTTCCAAAAAGTTAGTTAATCACCCAGGTTTCGCCGCTATGAATCAGCTTCTCCAGACTACCCGCGCCTTTCGCGGCAATCGCCGACGAAATTTGATCGCCGAGCATGTCTTCGTAGGTCGGTTTGCTGACCGAGCGGAAGACGCCCATCGGCACTGGATATTCGGGATACTGCATGCGGCCCAAAATGTATGACAGGTTCGGTTCCGGCGTATTTTCGTTATGAACCAGAAGGTCGTCAACCGTCACGCCATTTTCGCCAATCGTGACGGCTTCGGGCGTCACGCCCTTCAGACGAATGCCCTTGTCCTTGTTCTTGCCGAACACCAACGGTTTGCCGTGTTCCAGATAAAGCATCCGGTCGTCTTTCACATCGCGCTCGCTGAAGCCCTTGAATGTCGCGTCGTTGAAGATATTGCAGTTCTGGTAAACCTCCAGAACGCCCGATCCTTTGTGGTGCGCAAGCTTTTCAACCATCGTCGAAAGATGTTTCGGCTCCGTGTCCATCGAACGTCCGACAAATGTCGCTTCGGCGGCAAATGCCAGACTGAGCGGATTGATCGGGTAATCAATCGTCCCCATCGGCGCGGACTTATTCTTCTTGCCCTGTTCTGAAGTGGGCGAATATTGCCCCTTCGTCAACCCGTAAATACGGTTATTGAACAGAATGATCTTCAGATCAATATTGCGGCGCAGGGCGTGAATAAAGTGGTTGCCGCCGATGGAAAGCGCATCGCCATCGCCTGTCACCACCCACACCTGCAAATCGGGATTGGCCGCTTTGACGCCAGTCGCAATGGCCGGCGCGCGTCCGTGAATGGTGTGAAAGCCGTAGGTGTTCATGTAATACGGAAAGCGGCTGGAACAGCCGATGCCCGAAATGAACACGATCTTTTCTTTCGACAGGCCCAGCTCCGGCATGACCTTCTGCACCTGCGCCAGGATTGAATAATCGCCGCAGCCCGGGCACCAGCGCACTTCCTGATCGGTGACAAAATCCTTGCGCGTCAGCTTGACCGCCGCTGCGGTTCCATTCGCGCCGTTCGTGCCATTGGTCTGTTGTGCTATCTCGCTCATAAATTCTCTTCTCGTTCGATTAGGTAAAAAAACTCAGTTATGAAAACAGTTCGTCAACCGGCATTCGCCATCCGGGAACCGCAGGTTCAGCGTCGGCGATGTCGCCGCGCCGAAAGGTGATCGGATTGTCAGGATCGTCGGAGTGGTAAGACCTGATGATGTCTTCGCCGAGTAAATCCACATCCCAGACTATTTGCGTGCCCGCAGCGAAGTAATCGGCGCGCTTCTGTGCCATCTCCCGCGCGGCAAATTTGCCGTAATCGCCCTCACTGCGGACTTCGACGGCAAAGATGGGCGCGCCTTCCAAAAACTTCATTCCGGTGCGCTGGCGAATGTGAAACGCGGCGTCCGGGGAAAAGGCTTTGCGGTTCGGCAGGTCAACCGCGAACGCAACATTGTCCGGCACTGCCCGGCCAACTTGAGATTGGCGCTCGTGCTGTCTGAGGCTGATGTAGACCGATCCGCTCGCACGTCCCGGGTCATCTCCTGTCGGGGGCATATGCACGATCCTCCCGTTGACGATTTCCGCCTTCCCCTCAACCTTGTACAGGTCTTCGATGGTCGCTTCTCTGACTTGCTGCTGTGTGATCATCCGAAATGTCTCCGTTACAAAAACAAATCATCAACTGGCAAGCGCCATCCTGGCACTACTGGCTCGGCATCGGCAACGTCGCCGCGGCGAAAGATGATCGGATTGTCAGGATCATTGGCGTGGTAAGACCTGATGACGGCTTCACCGAGCAGATCAACATCCCAGACGACCAACGCGCCGGTAGCAAAATAATCATCGCGCTTCCCGGCGATCTCTCGTTCGGCCTTGCGCCCATAATCATTTTCGCTGCGCACTTCAACCGCAAAAACCGGCGCGCCTTGTAGAAACTTCATGCCGGTATCCGGGCCGGTATACCAGGCAACATCCGGGCTGAAGGATTCACGGTGAGGCAGGTTGACGACGAAACCGGCATTATCGGTCAGCGCCACTCCACCGCCGTGCTGATCTTCATAGTTGCCCAAGCTTCGGTAAATTCGGCCTGCGGCTTTGTTTGGCTTCAACCCGGTTGCCATCAGCTTGACGATCCTCCCATTGACAATCTCGGCTTTGCCTTCCACCTCGTACAATTCGTCAACCAGAGATTTTGTAAGTACAGCCATGGGATTACCTCTCGATCTTCACAGATACTCTTTGATCTTATTGACCAGCGATGAAACCTTGAACGGTTTGCCTTTGACTTGCGAGAAACTGACCGCGTCCACCAGAAACTTTGCGCGAACCAGCATTGCCAGTTGGCCCAGATTCAATTCGGGAATGATGACCGTTTCAAAGCTCTTCAACACTTCGCCCAGATTCTTCGGGAACGGGTTCAAGTAGCGCAGATGCGTGCTGGAAACCGATTGCCCCTGCTCCTGCAAATATTCAACCGCAGTTGTGATCGCGCCGTGCGTTGATCCCCAACCCAGCACCAGCACTTTGCCGGTAGGCGCGCCGAAGACTTCCAGATCGGGAATGTCCTGCTGCATGCGCTCGATCTTTTCGGCGCGCAGCCGAACCATGAAGTCGTGATTTTCGGGATCGTAGTTGACGTTGCCGGTAATGTTCTGTTTTTCGATGCCGCCAATACGATGTTCCAGGCCGGGCGTTCCGGGAATCGCCCACGGACGCGCCAAGGTTTTTTCATCGCGCAGGTAAGGGAAGAAGCCTTCCACCTCAGTCCGAAAATGAACCTTCATCTCTGGCAGGCTGTCTATCGAGGGAATCTCCCACGGCTCGGAACCATTGGCGATATAACCGTCCGACAGATAAAAAACCGGAGACATGTATTTCGTCGCCAACCTCACAGCTTCAATCGCCATAATGAAGCAATCACTCGGCGTTGACGGCGCAACGATGCCGACCGGGCATTCGCTGTTGCGGCCAAACATGGCTTGTAGCAGATCAGCTTGTTCGGTCTTCGTCGGCAATCCTGTTGATGGGCCGCCACGTTGTACGTCAATGATCACCAGCGGCAGTTCGGTCATCACAGCCAAGCCAATCGCTTCTGATTTCAAGGCGACGCCGGGGCCGCTCGTTCCGGTCAGGCCAATGTGGCCAGCGAATGACGCGCCGATGGCAGAACCAATCGCGGCGATTTCGTCTTCGGCTTGAAACGTCTTGACGCCGAAATTTTTGTGCTTCGACAGTTCGTGCAGAACATCAGAAGCAGGCGTGATTGGATAGCTGCCATAAAACAACGGGCGTCCGGCCAGTTGTGATGCGGCAATGAAGCCAATGGCTGTCGCTTCGTTGCCCGTGATGTTGCGATACTTGCCGGGTTTGATTTTGGCTTTGCCGACGGTGTAGTGCGTCGTGAAAAGTTCCGTCGTGTCGGCGAAGTTAAACCCAGCCTTCAAGACTTGAGCGTTGGCGTCCGCGACTTCCGGCTTGGCGCCGAATTTTTCGTTGACCCACTTTAAGGTCGGCTCCATCGGACGGTCATAAAGCCAGTACATCAATCCAAGCGCATAAAAGTTTTTGCAGCGATCCTGCTGTTTGAAGGGCAGCGCCGAGCCTTCCAACGCTTTCAGCGTGTTCGACGTGATCGGCACTTTGAACAGGCGATAGCCCGACAGCGAACCGTCCTCAAGCGGATTCGCTTGATACCCGGCCTTTCTCAGATTGTTGGCATTGAATTCGTCTGTGTTGACGACCAGGATGCCGCCCTTTTCCAGATCGGCCAGATTGGTTTTCAGCGCCGCCGGATTCATCGCGACCAATACCTGTGGTTCGTCGCCCGGCGTGCGAATGTCGCGGCTGCTGAAATTCAGTTGGTAGCCGGAAACGCCAGGCAGACTGCCAGCGGGCGCACGAATCTCCGCCGGAAAGTCAGGCAGGGTCGAAATATCGTTGCCAATGATTGCGGAGGTAGAGGTGAATTGACTGCCCGTCACCTGCATGCCATCGCCAGAATCGCCGGCAAAGCGAATCGTGACAGTCTCAAGCTCTTCGATGGGTGGTTTGGTTTTTATCAGGTCTTCGATGATTACAGCAGACATTTTAGGTACAGACTCCATTCAAAATTTGACAGCATTCTACCGGCTTCAGCCCGGACTTCGCAAAGCGGCGAGCCGACAGAATTGTTACTTCCCTCTTTTGTTCGTCAAGCCCCAAACGCGCATTGCTGACTGTGTGAGAAAGCGGTTCCGAGGCATGTTGTCAGGTCGAATTGTTTAGAGGTTTTATGCTCCCGCATTGGTCTAGCCAATTTAAGGAGGGCGAATCATAGCATGTCAATCTCGAAAGTCCACTCGAAGCCAGCGGCATACAAACGGCAGAAGGTTGCTGCCCTGTTCACTCTGTTCTACAGCACGAGCGCTTGACTCTCCGCATTGGAAACGCCCGTCTCGACCCGCTGATCGGCGATGCGATCAGCGGGTGAATCGCTTCTGAAACTGTCCACTATAGACTTCAAGAAAAAGAGCATGGAGTTCAGCCTTTAAGCTGTCGGCTTTCTTAACCATATCCTTCCCGGAAACCGGACAGCCTAAAGGCTGAACTCCATGCTCGGCGCGCGACGGTTTGCTCGGCAGACGAAAAACATTATCTTGAAAGCCATATGTATCAGACTGAGGGATTGGCCGGAACAAAAAACGTTACACTTCCTGACACGAGGCAATCACAATGATTCAACTCAAACCCATTCGTATCCTGAGTGTTGAAGACCATCCGGTCTTCCGTGAAGGATTGAGTACGATCATCGGATCCCAGCAGGACATGCTTCTGGTTGCGCAAGCAGCCAATGCGGTCGAGGCGATAGACGAATTTCATCACCATCGCCCGGACATCACGCTGATGGATCTGCGGCTTCCCGGAACCAATGGCACGGACACCCTGATCGCAATCCGGGGCGAGTTTCCCCAAGCCCGCATTATTATGCTGACAACCTCAGACAGCGATGGCGAGATTCAACGGGCGCTTCGGGCAGGAGCTTCGGCCTACATCCTCAAAAGTATGCCGAAAAATGAATTGCTCGCCGTGATTCGATCGGTTCACGCAGGCAAACGGCACGTTCCACCGGAGGTTGCTGCTCGCCTTGCCGAGCATCTCGGCGAAGAAGACCTGACGGCCCGGGAATTGGAAGTGCTCCAACTCATTCGTGATGGCCACCGCAACAAACAGATTGCCGATCAACTGGCGATCGCGGAAACAACCGTCAATTTCCACATCAAGAACATCGTTGACAAACTGGGGGCCAATGATCGCACGCATGCGGTTATGATTGCGCTTCGGCGCGGGCTGCTTCATATCTGATCCGGGCACTAGACCTATAGATAACTATAGGATTTTGCCTGGAGAGTTTGAGGTTTCCGTAAAGCGATCAACCCGATATCTTTGAAGGCATCGTCAGCAGAATGGCGGCGTTTTATTTCAGCGCCGTTTAGTAGTCTTTACGATTTTGTGGACCCTTCATGTTTATTCCTCCGAGAGAAGCAGATCACGTTGGGGCGAGCGTCCATTTGAAGAGTGGCGTGCGAAATTCCCTGACCGAGGTGAAGAAGCAATGCATTCCGGGATCTGTTGCGGTTTGCGTTTTGTTGTTGTGCGGCCTTGCGACTTCAGCCGGCGCAGTTGATCCAAGCAAGCGCATCTCCCAATACGCCCACACAGCTTGGAGGATACAGGACGGAATCTTTACCGGCGCGCCGAGTGTCATTACCCAGACTGCGGATGGCTACTTGTGGATTGGAACCCAAGCCGGACTGGTACGCTTCGATGGAGTTCGCTTTGTCCCCTGGTCTCCTCCCCAGGGAAAACGGCTGCTCTCCAATAATATCTTTTCCCTGCTGGCCGCCAGTGATGGGAGCCTGTGGATCGGAACCGGAGCGAATCTCGCCCGCCTCAAAAACGGAGACTTAATTAACTACACGGATGCGCTCGGACGCATCAATTCCATCCTGGAAGATCGTAATGGAACCATCTGGGTCACGCGGTCACGAGTGCGCGACGACGCCGGGCCTCTCTGTCAGGCCGGCGATACGAAACTCCGGTGTTTCGGCAAGGCGGATGGAATCACGTTTCCCTATGCATCGCCGCTGGTTCAGGACGCAGGCGGAGATTTCTGGATTGGTAGTTCAACCGTATTGGCCCGCTGGCGTATGGGTTCGTCCGACACCTACACGCCCCCCGGATTGAAGTCGAGAGAAGGTCTCAGCGGTGTGCAAGCGCTGGCTGCTACTCAAGACGGTTCACTGTGGATCGGGATCAGCCGGTCTGGCCCGGGACTTGGATTACAGCGAATGGCGCAAGGCGTCTGGAAGCCATTCGTCACTTCTGAACTGGACAGCAGCACCCTTGATGTAAGCACATTGTTTGAAGACCGCGAGAAGGCTCTCTGGATCGGCACAGAAAGCCACGGTATTTACCGCATCCACGATGGGCAGATAGACCGGTTTCATGGCACCGATGGTCTGTCCAGCGATACGGTCAGAAGTCTCTACGAGGATCGGGAAGGCAATCTGTGGGTTGCGACCACCCAGGGCATTGATTGCTTTCGTAATACTCGGGTGGTCAGCTTCTCAACCCGCGAAGGACTGATCGCTAATGAGGTCTGCTCAGTACTCGCCGCTCGGGACGGCTCGGTCTGGTTCGGGAACCATAGCTCTCTGGAATCGCTTCGTGCGGGCAAGGTTATTTCCCTTTCGGCGAAGAATGGCCTGCCAGGGAAAAGTGCGACATCCCTGTTCGAAGATCACGCCGGCCGATTGTGGGTTGGCGTTGACAACGGACTGTGGGTTTACGAAGCAGGAAGGTTTAGCCCGGTCAAACGTCGCGATGGCGCTCCGATAAGCGTGGTGATCGCAATGACCGAAGATCGGAATCATAACATCTGGGCCGAAACCATCGGCCCACCCAGCAGACTCATCCGTATTCAAGACCTCACTGTCCAAGAAGATATTACTGCGTCCCGGATTCCAATCGCCCCTAGCCTGGCCGCTGATCCGCAGGACGGAATCTGGCTGGGTTTGGCAAATGGCAATCTGGCGCGATACCGGCAAGGCCAGTTAGAGACCTTTCCTTTCGCGCGTGACCAATCCAGTCGAGTTCGTCAAATCGCCGCAATGTCCGATGGCTCAGTCCTGGGAGCGTCAACGTCAGGACTGATCGGATGGAGGAACGGAACCCTGAGGACGCTGACCGCCCGGAACGGCCTTCCCTGTGACAACCTCTATGGACTCGTCTCTGATGCTCAAGATGCGCTGTGGTTATACAGCCAATGTGGCCTCGTTCGGATCGAACACGCCCAGGTTCAGGCCTGGTGGGAAAATCCGGACACGCCAGAGATGGTGGTAAAGGTAAAACTCTTTGACGTGTTTGACGGCGCACGGCCGTCTCCTCCTCCGTTCCAACCCATCGCTTCCAGAGGCCCCGACGGACGGTTGTGGTTCGCCAATGAAACCGTCGTTCAAATGATTGATCCGGCCCACCTGGCTGGGAATGCGATGCTGCCACCGGTGCATATTGAGCAGGTCGTTGCTGACCGGGAAAGTTATGCGCCTCGCCAGGGTCTTCATCTTCCTCCGCGGCCACGTGATCTCGTCATTGATTATACGGCGCTCAGCTTTGTGGCGCCGCAGAAGGTGCGCTTTCGCTACAGGCTGGAAGGCCGCGACACTGAATGGCAAGAGGCGGGAACACGACGGCAAGCTTTTTACAGTGACCTGCGGCCTGGAAAATATCGTTTTCGCGTGATCGCCTGCAATAACGACGGCGTCTGGAACGATGAAGGCGCAGCCCTGGATTTCAGCATCGCGCCTGTCTGGTATCAGACCAACTGGTTCCTGCTCCTGTGCGGCGTCTCCGGCCTCTTTGTTGTGTGGTCGCTCTACCGGCTGCGGGTGCGACAGATTGCGAGCAGTATAGCGGCGCGTTTCGATGAGCGATTGGCGGAACGCACTCGCCTGGCGCGCGAACTTCACGACACCCTTCTCCAGACAATCCAAGCCAGCAAGATGGTTGCCGATGATGCCCTCGATCAGACGGCCGATCCGGTCCGACTGCGTCGCGCCGTGGAAAAGCTATCCGGCTGGCTCGGACAGGCAGTCAGCGAGGGACGGGCGGCGCTCAATTCGTTGCGCACGTCAACCACGGAGAAGAACGATCTCGCTGCTGCTTTCCGGCGGGCGATTGAAACCTGCCAGATTCCGGGATCCATGTCGCCCACATTTTCCGTCGTTGGCGAAGCCAAAGACATGCACCCAATCGTCCGCGATGAGGTCTATCGCATTGGGTACGAAGCCATCCGAAACGCCTGTAACCATTCGGGGGCGAGCCAATTGAAGGTGAACCTCAGATACGAACATGATCTTGTAGTTCGCGTGAAAGACAATGGCCAAGGCATTGACTCCGCAATTGCCGCTGAGGGGAAGGAAGGACATTTCGGGTTACAAGGAATGCGCGAACGTGCCGTCCGCATCGGAGCCAAACTGACGCTCGCCAGTTCCGCCGCCTCCGGAACCGAAATTACGCTGGTCGTTCCCGGAGACATCGCCTTCCGAATATCGAACCGTCTCGATTGAAACGCCATTCCGCCTTCCCATCGCATTCGCCTTCAGCCCTTCTTATCCAACCTACAGAAAAACACAGGGTGAATCCTACGCTTTCTAGGGATTCGCGCAGTTCGGAACTCCGCTACATTTATCGCCGTCAGAGGGACGGTTCGAAACATACGAATGGAGAACAGCATGACTCAATTCACGCGCCGCGAGATTCTTATTGGTGGAGCGGCTGTGACAATCGCATCAGCGTTGCCGTCGGCAATGGCCGCCAGCGCAGCAGCGAAAGACTCAATCTTGCCGGGCAAGGCAACACAAAAAGGAGAACCTTCAATGACGATCACGACCAAAGACGGCACACAAATTTATTACAAGGACTGGGGCAAGGGGCAGCCCGTGGTTTTCAGTCACGGCTGGCCCTTGAGCGCGGACGCCTGGGAAGACCAGATGTTGTTTCTGGCCGAGCGGGGCTTCCGTTGCATCGCGCATGACCGTCGTGGCCACGGCCGCTCCGGCCAGCCCTGGAACGGAAACGACATGGACACGTACGCTGACGATCTGGCAACACTGGTTGAAAAGCTGGATTTGAAGAATGCGATTCACGTCGGCCACTCGACCGGGGGTGGTGAAGTGGCCCGTTACATTGGCAGACACGGGACGAAACGTGTGGCCAAGGCCGTCCTGATTAGTGCGATCCCGCCGCTGATGCTGAAGACAGAAGCCAATCCCGGCGGGTTGCCGATCTCGGCTTTCGATGGGATTCGCGCGGGCGTTCTGGCCGACCGCGCGCAATTCTTCCATGACCTGAGCGCTCCGTTCTACGGCGCTAACCGACCCGGCGCAACCGTCTCGCAAGGTTTGCGCGATTCCTTCTGGCGTCAAGGCATGCTGGCCGGTTTCAAAGGCGTTTATGACTGCATCAAGGTATTTTCCGAGACGGATCACACTGAAGACCTTAGGAAGTTCGACGTACCGACCTTGATCCTTCATGGCGACGACGACCAAATCGTGCCGATCGGCGCTGCCGCGCTGCTCTCGTCGAAGATCGTCAAGGGAGCTGTGCTGAAGGTTTACAAGGGCGCGCCGCATGGAATGCCCTCGACCTTGAAAGACCGGATCAACGCAGACTTGCTTGAGTTCTTTAAGGCGTAGCGAGCAATCGTTCGCCACGGGCGCTGCTGATAACAATCAACATCAAACAATTTCACGGGAGGGATTTCCAATGCTTGATCAGAAAAAATCGTTGTTTCAACAAGGACGCCGCAGCTTTCTCGGGGTCATTTTTCTTGCCGTCTTGTTCGCTGGGCTTGTCAGCGAACAAGCTTTCGCGCAAGCCGGGCGGGTTACATACAAGACCGTCAAGATAGACGGTCTCGACATCTTTTACCGCGAAGCCGGTTCGCCCGCGAACCCGACGGTGCTGTTGCTGCACGGCTTCCCGACATCGTCGCAGATGTTCCGCAACCTGATGCCGAAGCTCGCCGACCGCTACCACGTCGTTGCGCCCGATTATCCGGGGTACGGCTACAGTTCCGCGCCGCCGGTAGATAAGTTCGAGTACACCTTCGACAACCTGGCGAACGTCGTGGACAAGTTCGCGCAAAGTTTGAAGCTCGAGCGCTACAGCCTTTACGTCATGGATTACGGCGCGCCGGTCGGTTACCGCCTCGCGGTTAAACACCCGGAGCGCGTGCAGGCGCTGATTGTGCAGAACGGCAACGCCTACGATGAAGGCTTGCGTGACTTCTGGAATCAGTTCCGGGCGTACTGGAAAGACCGCTCGGAGCAGAACGCCAAGGTGATGGGCAAGCTCCTGACGCTCGATGCGACGAAGTGGCAGTACACGAATGGGGTGCGCAACGTCGAGGTCATCAGCCCTGACGCGTGGACGACCGATCAATATCTGCTCGACCGCTCCGGCAACCAGGAGATTCAACTGGCTCTCTTTTACAGCTACGGCTCGAACCCGCCGCTTTACCCCGAGTGGCAGGCCTACTTCCGCAAATACCAGCCGCCGATGCTGATCGTGTGGGGCAAGAACGATTTCATCTTCCCAGCGGAAGGGGCGGAGCCTTACAAGCGCGATTTGAAGAACCTGGAATTCCACTTGCTCGACACCGGCCACTTCGCGCTGGAAGAAGACGGCGATGTGATCGCCAAGTACATCAATAATTTCCTCGACAAACAGGTCAAAAGCCAGCGTACCGCTCGGTCGGGTAACTGAGCGATGACGATGACAGGTGGAGCGTGGCTAGTTCGCACCTCGCTCCACTCAACCGCACTGAGAATTCACAAAAAGGAGCAACTCATGTCACATAAATTATCCGGGAAAATAGCACTTATCACAGGCGGCAGTAGTGGTCTTGGGCTTGCAACCGCAATGCGGTTCATTGCCGAGGGTGCTTACGTTTTCATTACGGGACGCCGTCAGGCCGAACTTGACGCTGCCGTGAAAGAACTCGGCCCCAACGTCACCGCGATTCGCGGTGATATTTCCAACCTCGCCGATCTTGACCTTCTCTTCGCGATCATCAAAGAACAGAAAGGCCGTCTAGACATCTTATTCGCCAATGCGGGACGGGGGGATTTCGCGCCGCTGGGGCAGATCACCGAGGAGCACTTCGATAAGGCGTTCGACATTAACGTCAAGGGCACGCTCTTCACCGTGCAGAAGGCATTGCCGCTGATGCCGGACGGCGCGGCGATTGTCGTGAATGGTTCGATGGTTTCGATCAAGGGCTTGCCGGCTTTCAGTGTCTATGCCGCAACCAAAGCGGCGTTGCGCTCTTTCGCGCGGACGTGGGCAGTTGACCTCAAAGACCGCAAGATTCGCGTCAATGTCGTCAGCCCGGGCACCGTCGTCACGCCGGCTTACAAGAGCGAGTTGGGCCTGAGCGACAAGCAGATTGAGGAGTTCACGGCACAAGCCGCAGCCGTCACTCCCTTGGGCCGTGCGGGTACGCCCGACGAGATCGCAAAGGCAGTGGTATTCCTCGCCTCGGACGACAGCAGCTACATCACCGGCATCGAGTTGTTCGTGGATGGAGGCGCAGCCCAAATCTGAAAGGTGAACACGTACTTCTCACCGCAACGAGTTCAGAAAGGTTATGACCATGAAGCTTATTTCCATTCAAGCTGGGTTACCGCGCGAAGTTCTCTGGCAAGGTCGGCGCGTTACGACCGGAATCTTCAAGGAAGCGGTCACAGGCCCTGTCACGGTGCGAACTCTGGACCTTGACGGTGACGCGCAGGCTGATCTGTCCGTGCACGGCGGCCCGGACAAAGCTGTCTATGCTTACCCGGTCGAACACTACGAATATTGGCGACAGGAATTGCCCGGTATGAAGCTGCCTTACGGAATGTTCGGCGAAAACTTTACGACCGAAGGGCTGCTAGAGAAAGAGGTCAATATCGGCGACCGCTTTCGCGTCGGAGGGGCGGAGTTGGTAGTCACGCAGCCTCGCATGCCTTGCTACAAGCTCGCGATCAAATTCGGACGATCCGACATTCTCAAACGGTTTCTCGCCAGCCGCCGGAGCGGATTCTATTTTGCCGTCCTGCGTGAAGGCGAGGTGCAAGCCGGAGATGAGATAGAGCGACTCAGCCGCGATGGCGACGGCGTCAGTGTTGAAGACATCGTTCGCTTGTATGCCTTTGAACGAGATGATCTGAACACGCTGCGGCGCGCTGTGCGGGACCAGACGCTGCCCGAAAGCTGGCGCGGCTATTTCCAGCATCAACTCGATAAGTACGGCGGTTAGTCTCGGAAAAGACAGGAGGTAATGATGCATGCGCCAGAGAATGCAGAAACGGCAGGCTTGAAACAGTGTCGGGTTTGTAACGCAGAACAACGAGCGCACGACCAGTTTTGCCGCCAGTGTGGCGTCCGCCAGCGCCCGGCTATCGCTTCTGCTGGCAATACCGATTGGTCTGCTTGCGCGACAGTACCACTGCCAGCCGCCACCCGCTGCGATTCGTTTTCTGGCGCGCTGATCAACCTGGTGGCCGTGGGCGTATCGGCGCGAGCGGCTTTGTTCTCTTCATCGCTCGCTGGCAATCGTTGGGCAAGCCGGCTGGCCAGCGCGCTGGTCGCGGTTCCGCTTTGGTTGATGATCGTGCTGCTCTCGCCGTTGGACGCATATATCGCGGCGCGGGCGATTGCCAAACAGGTCTGATTCGATCCTTCTACAAGAAGAAGGAATGTCCGGCTTCGATGAGGAAAGGAATTCGGAGTCAAATAACCCGGCTGGCCTCAGCCGTGAACCTGATGAAGGAGGAAAATTATGATGAAACTCAACATTCTCACGGTCGCACTCGCGTCCGTCCTCTGCAACGACGCGGTCACCTACGCCCAACCCGCAGTAGACGCTGGTCAGGTCTTGCAGGCTCCAGCACGAACCGCCGTGTCTCAGAGCGCCCAGGACGTGCGCGGTCCGGCAGGGGTCGTGCCGCTCTCCGGCGAACCGCCAGCGAAGCTCATCATTGATCCCCCGCTGGCAGCTCCGCTGGCTCGCGGGCGTGTTGTCATTCAGTACCGGGCGGAAAACCTGCGGATTGAGCAGGTGTTCGGCGCGGCAGCGCTCGATGTGTCGCCGCGCATCGGACACATCCATGTCACCGTTGACGACGTGCCGTGGCATTGGCTGGATGCGAGCGGCGAGCCGTTAACCATCACCGGCCTGACCGTCGGGCCGCACAAAGTTCTGATCGAACTCGTCAACGCGAATCACCAGACCCTTGATTATGGGGTCGTCAACGTTGAAGTCCCGCAACGGTCACTCGTACCGTCTGATCCAAAAGCCGACGGGTTCCGCTCAGCGCCAGCTATCGCTCAAGCCACAAGCCCCGTCACCAAGATCAATGACGAAGCCGCCAAGGCCGAGATTACCGTCCAAAGCCTGCGTGGGAACATCAGCGTCCTGATGGGTTCGGGCGGAAACATCACCGTGCTCACAGGGCCTGATGGCAAGCTGTTGGTTGATGCGGGCATTGCGGTTTCACGGCCCAGAGTTGAAGCCGCGCTTAACAGCATCGGCCAGGCCCCGCTCAAATATCTAATTAACACCCACTGGCACTGGGATCACACCGACGGTAACGAGTGGGTACATGACCTTGGCGCCACGATTATTGCGCAGGAAAACACGCTCAAACGCCTTTCCACGACGACGCGAGTAGAGGATTGGAACTACACCTTTCAGACTTGGCCGATAAGTGCTCGCCCAAGCGTCACCTTCAAAACGGGCAAGACGCTCAAATTCGATGGCGAGACCATCGTGCTGAAGAGTTATGGCCCCGGCCACACGGATAGCGACATCACGGTCTACTTCACGAAAGCTGATGTGATGGCGCTCGGCGACATCTGGTGGAATGGCTACTACCCCTTCATAGACCTTTCCACCGGCGGCAGCATAGATGGCGCAATTCGCCTGGCGAACGCCGCGCTCGAACACGTGACGGACAAGACCATCATCATCCCCGGTCATGGGCCTGTCGGCGACCGCGCGCAGCTCATCGAGTTTCGCGACATGCTCGTGGCGATTCGCGAGAACGTGGCGCGCCTGAAAAAGCAGGGCAAATCACTCGACGAAGTCATTGCGGCCAAACCTACTGCCGCCTTTGACGCCAAGTGGGGAGGCTTTGTCATTGACCCGGCGTTCTTCACGCGGCTCGTTTACGCAGGCGCGTATGACAGGGATGATCAATAACTAAACTCGAAAAGTTGAGGAGGAGACAAGCGATGAAACAGCAGTTCAGCAATGAAAGAAGCGGCGGCGCGGGTATGGAACTGACGAGCGCCAACGACGCGGTGAATGGAAGAACTAAACGAGACGAACACTTCACTCACGGGCAGCCGCAGTTGGGGCAGCGTGCGCGCGAGTTACAGCCTTACGGTGAAGTGAGCCGTCGCTTGCCGGTTGCCCTAGACGAAACCGTGCGGCGGGCGAGCGTCGAGGCGCTGAATCAAACGCTCGCCGATACTACTGCCCTGCGCGATTTGTACAAGAAGCATCACTGGCAGGTGTCGGGGCCGACGTTTTACGGCCTGCACCTGCTCTTCGACAAGCACTACCAGGAACAAGCCGGCCTTGCGGACACAATCGCCGAACGTATCCAATCGCTCGGCGGCGTCAGCATCGCGATGCCGCACGACGTGGCGGAGATGACACGAATTTCGCGTCCGCCGCGTAGGCGCGAAGAAGTGCCCGTGCAGATTTCGCGGCTGCTTGAAGCACATCAAACGATTTTGGAAGAAGCGCACAAGTCGGCGGCGGAAGCTGCCGCACGCGGCGACGACGGCACGAACGATCTGTTGGTTTCGGACGTGATTCGCACGAACGAGACGCAGGCGTGGTTCATCTCTGAGCACCTGGTTGATGCGCCACTCACACACGCCGAATAGTTTGAGTGAGAAGCAGGTTATTCGTCTGAACTGAGGAAGTACCACGAAAGTGGTATGAAAAAATCACGCGCTCAGGGGATTCGCATTGGGATGGCAACCTTTACCCTATGCCCTCGAAGCCCCGGTGAAGACCACGGGATATTCCGGTTCACTCTCTCAAATTTGAATGCAAGCACACCATCACAAGCTTGAAAAGAAGTCTCCCAATCATTCTCTGCTGTGTTCTGCTCGGCGGTTGCCGCTGGCGGCAACCCGATCACCTGCCTGAGATCGAATTCAGCAAGGTTCCCATCGCGGATGCGGGAGGAGGGGCGCAACTTGGCATCATCGAAGGCCGTGCTATCGGCGCGCGTCCGGGGCAGCAGATCGTTTTGTTTGCCCGCAGCGGAGCCTGGTATGTGCAGCCTTTTGCCGACCAACAGTTCATTACGATTCTGCCGGATTCAACCTGGAAAAGCGCAACTCACCTCGGAACAGAATATGCCGCCCTGCTTGTCGAGCCTGGGTATCTGCCACCAGCGAAAACAGATTCGCTGCCGACTCCGAGCGGCACCGTCATTGTCGTGGCAACAACGCCGGGCGAAGCCAGGCTGCTTGTCCCAATGTTCTGGCAATCGTGGTGGTTTCGGCTTACGGGCGGATTCGCTTGCATCTTCGCACTGGTGGCCTCCTACCGTTTACGCATTCGCCACTTGACCCGGCAAATGAACGTCCGCTTTGAAGAGCGGCTCGCCGAGCGGATGCGGATTGCGCAGGAACTGCACGACACGCTGCTGCAAGGCTTTCTCAGCGCGTCCATGCATATGCACCTGGCGGTCGAGCGATTACCTGATGATTCGCCCGTCAGGCAATCGCTCGACCATGTTCAACAATTGATGGAGCGGGTGATTGAAGAGGGCCAGAATACAGTTCGAGGGCTGCGCTCGATTACGGCGGACTCGCTCAATCTTGAGCAGGCGTTTTCTCGCATTCAACAAGAACTCATCATTCCAAAAGAGATTAGGCAAAAAGAGATTGGGGAACAGATTGAGTTTCGCGTCATTGTTGAGGGCAAGCCCAGGCCATTGCATCCAATCATCCGCGATGAAGTCTACCGGATCGGCCGCGAAATACTGGTCAAGGCTCTCCGTCACTCCGGGGCAAGGGGCATCGAAATCGAAGTGGGATATGCCGCCAGCCATTTGCGCCTTATCATCCGCACAGAAGGCTATGGCATCGAGTCCGAGGCGATGCAGCCAGGGCTTGATGCGGGCATTCGCGAGCGCGCGGAGAGAATCGGCGCGCGAATCAAAGTCCGCAAGCGCTCAAAAACCGGAGCGAAAATAGAACTGTCAGTCCCAGGCCGAATCGCCTTTGAAAAAAGGGCCGGAGCAGGAAACTAAGGAAGATCAATGAGCGATCAAAATAACATTCGCGTTTTGTGTGTAGATGATCATCCGCTGCTGCGCGAAGGGATCGCGGCCATCATCAACCACCAGCCCGATATGCTGCTGGTGGCAGAGGCAGCCAATGGCAGCGAAGCCATGCAAACGTTCCGCGAGCACCAACCGGATGTGACCCTGATGGACCTCCGGCTTCCAGGCATGAACGGCATAGATTCGCTGATTGCAATCCGGGCGGAATTCCCGGAAGCCCGGATTATCATGCTGACGACGTATGAAGGCGACGTTGAAATCCAGCGAGCGCTCGAAGCAGGCGCGCGTGGCTACCTGCTCAAAAGCATGCCGCCGAAAGAACTGGTCGAAGCCATTCGCCAGGTGCATGCGGGGAAGAAACGTATCCCGGCTGAGTTGGCCGCCCACCTGGCCGAACATATGGGTGACGAATCCCTGACCGAGCGCGAGATCGAAGTGCTGCGGCACGTCTCCGGCGGCAATCGGAATCGAGACATCGCGGAGCGGCTCTTCATCTCAGAAGAGACTGTCAAAGTTCACATCAAACACATCATGGAAAAGCTGGGCGCGACTGATCGTACACAAGCGGTTGCCATTGCGGTCCGCCGTGGAATCATCCAGTTGTAATTCGACAGCTTTAACCTGGCAGCTTTGCCCCCCCCCCTGTCCACCACAGCCAATACCACCAAAATCGGGTCGGGGCTCAGTGAAGAGAGTGAGCACGATGCAACCACGTGTCAGTAGCCCGCGCGTGAGCAAGGGCTGGCGTGGCGTCCGGCGGCCCTCCCTCACGGTCGGGCTACTGACACACCTCCCCCACATGAACCACTACCAATAATTGAGCATAGGAGTTTCTGATGCCTGCATCTGCCGGTTCCCATTCACCGTTAAAAAATCAACTGCTGGCGTCTTTGTCCAGCGCGGAATACGAACGTTTGCTGCCTCATCTGAA